>NZ_JAXCFQ010000005.1:188395-564984 GCF_056150265.1 Micromonospora desertarenae | reverse complement strand
CGGCGGTCCCGGACGGCGGCGGAGACGGCGTTGCCGAGGAAGAGCACGCAGACCACCAGCACCAGGGCGAACAGCGCCGCGCTCTTGCGGTCCACCGCCTCGGTGATGGTGGAAGCCACCCCGAGCGCCGACCAGTTCTCGGTCAGCCGCAGCTCGGGCCGCCCGAACTCGCCCGCGGGCAGCGTGACGGTCTGCGGGGCCGGGGAGGAACCCAGGGTGATGTCGACGTCCAGACCGGTCGCCCGGTTGATCTGCTCGGCGATCAGCCGGACCCGCTCGGCGGACCGCTCGCTGTAGCCGTCCACCCCGGCGACCCGGACCCGGATCGCGCTGATCGGGGCAGCACGCTGCGGGCCCGCCCGTTCCAGCAGTTTCGGGACGCTGTTCAGGGTGGTCAGGACCAGCGGCGGGGCCGACAGGTAGCCCGCCGGGTTGCCACTGGGCAGCAGCGGTTCGCCACCGAGCGCGGCGCGGCTGCGGTCGTCCGCTCCCTCGGCCGTCGGCGGCTCGTACGTCTCCAGCGGCACCTTGCTGAGCTCGCCGAAGCCGGTCAGCCGCTCCGGATCGAACACGCCCACCGCCCGCCAGTCGTGCAGGGCTTCGTCGCTGGGGATGACCAGCCGACCCACCCGGCGGGCGCCGGTGTCGTCGCTGAGCCAGGGCCGGGGCAGCAGGCTGATCTCCGTCCGGTCGCCGAAGATGGCCGGATCGGGCGGTGACACCCGGGCGATGCGCAGGGTGCCGTCCGCCGCGCGCTCGTAGTCCACCGGGGCCGGCTGGGCGAGCACCTGGAGTTGGCCCCGGCAGCAGCTGTCGAAGGCGTCGTCACCGAGGCCGGCGGCGAGCATGCCCCGGTAGCTCTCGGCGAGGTCGATCTCGGCACTGCCGGCCGGGGTCCCCTCGGCCCGCCCCAACGCCCCGTCCAACACGTCCGGCGCCAGCCCCGCCGGGCGGGCCGTCGGCAGCCGGGTGAGGCGGGTGCGCACCGCGCCGTCCAGGAAGGGCCGGCTCGGGACCAACGCCGGGACGCTCCGGTCGGGCACGAAGCCCGGAACCGACGTGTCGGCGAGGGTGTCCGCCGCGTTCAGCGGGCGGCCGTCGACCACCGCGTCGGCCAGGCCGACCAGGCGCTGCTCGGCGTCCGGGTCCACGGCGGCGATCAGGAACGGCACGGTCAGCGTTTCCTCCAGCGCCAGCCGCTCGGCGGTGGTGGGGCCGGTATCCACGGCGCCGACGGGCGCGCCGAGCGCGCGGTGGGTTACCTCGAAGCGGCCGTCGGGCAGCAGGCGAGCGGCGAGCACCCGCCAGATCTCGCGCTCCGACCAGCCGGGGTTGCCGACGACGACGGCGCTCCGCGGGTCGCAGATCGGCCGGCTGGTCCCGTCCGGCTGGACCTCGCGGGGGACCGCCCCGCACTCGTCGGACCAGGAGTAGACGCGACCGTCGGTGTACCGGGCCGAGTCCATCGTGTCCGGCTCGATGACCGGATAGATCAGCGGGTACCGGGTGACGTACACGTACTCGGGACGGCCCGGGGCGGTGGAGAGGCCGCGCTCGGCGACGTACGTCCGGTCGATCCGGATCACCTGGCGGTCCAGGGTGCGGTCGACGGCGTCGGTGAGGTCGACCGACATCGGCACGCGCGACGTCGAGTGACCGAGCATCGCGATCGGGGCGGCCACCTCCACCCCGGCGACCGCCCGCACCCGCTCGTACTGCTCCAGGGTGATGCCGCCGTAGATGCCGGAGAGGTAGTTCGGGCGGACCAGCCGGTGCTCGGCCTCCAGCGCGGTACGCGCCCCTGTCGGGCGGACGAGGATGTCGTACGCGGACCGGGTCTCGCGCTCGACGGCGCCGGTCACCGCCAGCCGGGAGGTGGTGGTGGTCCCGGTGAGGACGACGAACCCGGTGGTCGCCACCAGCACACCGACCAGCAGCGCCACCGACCGGCCAGCACGGCCACGAAGCTGTCCCCACACCATTCGGAACATGTCGCGCCTCCCCGTGTGCTGCACCACACTCTGCGCGATACATTGCGGCAATGCAAGGGAACGCGCGGCGGCCCGCGGCGGTCAGTCCACCGGCAGCCGGCGCAGGAAGCGCTCGCCCAGCGCGGTCACCTGGCCGGCGTCCAGCTCCGTGGCCGGGCTGGCGACGGTCACCTCGGCCGTCGCCACGCCGGGCACCTCGGTGTTCCGCCAGCCGCCCACGAACCAGACCTTCTCCTCCTCGGCGAGGGCGAGGTTGGCGTCGTTCAGGGCGTCCGCCGGATGCGGCAGCCAGAGCCGGAACTGGTGGGTGTGCGGCGGCGCCGGGAACACCCGCGCGCCGGGCAGGCCGGCCAGCGCGGTGGCCACGGTGCGGGCGTGTGCCACGTAACCGGCGAGCCGGGGCAGCTCGTGGGTGAGGCCGGCGAGCGCGGCCAGGGCGGCCGGCCACTGCTGGAACAGCGTGCCGCCGTGCCGGTGCCGCCAGGCCCGGGCGTACGCGACCAGCTCGGCGGAGCCGGCCAGGGCGGCGCCGGAGTGCCCACCGAGCGACTTGTAGAACGAGACGTAGGTGCTGTCGGCGAGGCCGGCCACCTCGGCCAGCGGGTGCCCGAGGTGGGTGGTGGACTCCCAGAGCCGGGCGCCGTCCAGGTGTACCCGGGCGCCCCGGGCCCGGGCGGCGTCGACCACCGCGACCAGCTCCGCCCAGCTCGGCAGCACGAACCCGGCGTCGCGCAGTGGCAGCTCCAGCAGCAGCGTGCCGATCGGCTCGTCCAGCGCCGCCACCTCCTCGGCGGTGGGGTTGCGCGGGGCGTCGGTGGTGGACACCGCGCGCAGGCCGCCGAGCACCGCGTAGGCGTCCCGCTCGTGCCGTACCGGGTGGCTCAGCGGGTGCAGCCCGACAGCTGTCCGGCCGGTCAGCTCCGCGCCGTAGCGCATCGCGACCTGCTGGGCCATGGTGCCGGTCGGGAAGAAGGCGGCGGCCTCCGTGCCGAGCAGCTCGGCGACCCGGCGCTCCAGCTCCGCCACGGCGCCGCCCTCGCCGTAGTAGTCCGGCAGCGCGTCGTCCGCGGCCACCGCGCGCAACGCGGCGAGCTGCTCGGCGACCGAGTCCGGGCGTACGCCGGAGAGCACCGTGTCGCAGCCGCGCAGCGCGGTCAGCCGGCGGACCCGCTCGGCGTACCCGTCGCTCATCGCGTACCCGCCAGGCGGCGCAGCCGGGTGACCGCCTCGGTGAGCACCTCGGGCCGCTTGCAGAAGGCGAACCGGACCAGCCGCCGGCCCGCCTCGGGGTCGTCGTAGAAGACCTGGGTCGGTACGCCCACCACGCCGCACCGCTCGGGCAGCAACCGGCAGAACTCCACCCCGTCCCGCCCGCCGAGGGGGGTGACGTCGGCGGTGACGAAGTACGTCCCCTCCGGCGGAAGCACCTCGAACCCGGCGTCGGTCAGCCCGCCGACCAGTTGGTCCCGGCGGGCCTGCAGGCCGGCCCGGAAGCCGGCGAAGTAGTCGTCCGGCAGGGCCAGCGCCACCGCGACCGCCGGTTGCAGCGGTGCCGCGTTGACGAAGGTGAGGAACTGTTTCACCCGCAGCACCGCGGAGACCAGCGCGGCCGGGCCGCTGACCCAGCCCACCTTCCAGCCGGTGCAGGAGAACGTCTTGCCGGCCGAGGAGATGCGCAGCGTCCGCTCGCGCATCCCGGGCAGGGTGGCCAGCGGCACGTGCGGGGCGGCCGCGTCGGTGAAGACCAGGTGCTCGTAGACCTCGTCGGTCACCGCGTACGCGCCGTGTTCCTGGCACAGCTGCGCGACCAGGGCCAGCTCGGCGGGGGTGAACACCTTGCCGGTCGGGTTGTGCGGCGAGTTCAGCAGCACCAGCCGGGTACGCGGGCCGAAGGCGGCGCGCAGCGCGGCCGGGTCGAACGCGTACCGCCCGTCGGGGCCGGGGCGCAGCGTGACCGGGCGCCGGACCGCGCCGGCCAGCGCGATCGAGGCGGCGTACGAGTCGTAGTACGGCTCGAAGCAGACCACCTCGTCGCCGGGCTCGCAGAGCGCCAGGATGCTCGCCGCGACGGCCTCGGTGGCGCCGGCGGTCGCCACGATCTCGCCGTCCGGGTCGTACTCCAGCCCCCAGAACCGGCGCTGGTGCGCGGCCACCGCGGCACGCAGGGCCGGGACGCCCGGACCGGGCGGGTACTGGTTCTGCCCGGCGCGCAGCGCCTCGGCCGCGGCGGCGAGCATCTCCGGCGGGCCGTCGGTGTCCGGGAAGCCCTGGCCGAGGTTGACCGCACCGGTGCGCACGGCCAGGGCGGACATCTCGGCGAAGATGGTCGTGCCGAACGGGCGCATCCGCGCCACCAGCGGGTCGACCCGGGCGGGGGTGGTCGTCACGCCCGCCAGCCTACGGACCGCCGGCGCGGCTTCAACCCCTCGCCTCAGCCGGTGCAGTTCACCCCGTACGCGCCCTCGTCCGTCGCGACGGTGCGCCCGTCCACGGTGATCCGGCAGCTGATCCGATCGGGCTGACCGTGGTCCGCCAGGACCATCACCCGCTCGGCGCTCGGCATCCGCAGGCTCCGCCGCCACGGCAGCGTGACCTGCTCGACCTGGATGAAGTCGCCGTTGGCGTCGTAGTACTCCAGGTCCGCCGGGCCGCGGCCGGTCACCTCGTAGACCACGGTGACCCTGCCCGGCCCGTCGGACGGGGTCAGCGCCGGCCGCACCGTCGGGCGCGCCTGGGTCGGCCAGACCTGCGGCTCCTCGTAGTCGTAGTACGGGTCGTAGGTCTCCTGCGCGTACGGGTCGTCGGGGTAGGGGGTGTCGGCGCTGTAGACCAGGCCGGCGATGCCGAGGCAGGCGCAGAGCCCGAACGCGAGGACGGTGGCCACGGCGACGACGACGCCCACCACGGTCGACCGGTTGCCCGAGCGGGCCGGGGCCGCCGGCGCGTACGGCGGTGGATAGCCGGGCGGCAGGTGGCCCGGGGGAAGGTAGCCGGGCGGCAGGTGGCCCGGCGGGTACCAGGCCGGGCCGGGAGCACCGGCCGGCGGCGGGAGGCCCGGCGTGCCGGGCGGCGTCCACGGGTCGGGCGCCACCCAGGGCTGCGGCGGCGGGGTCGGGTCCGGCGGGGTCCACGACGGCGGCGCGGCCGGCTCCGGTGCCGTCGGCGTTCCCGAGGCGGCGGCGTCGGGTGCGGCCGGTCCGGTCGACGGCCCCGGGTCGGGCGCGGCCGGTCCGGTCGACGGGGTGGGGTCGGGGGGTGGCGGGGCCTCGGACATCGGTCTGCTCCGGTGGGGCGGGTGGGCGTCCGCGACGGGGGTGGCGGCGTGCCGGCGCTCCGGGCCGGCGGCTCAATGTACGCGGACGGCCGCCGCCGTGGGCAGCACCGCGACGCCCGAAACCCGGCGAACAGCGCCGCCGCACTGGCCCGCGGCTTCCGCGCCCGGAACCGCCGCCGATCTGCGGCCGGCCGGCGGGTCCCTACGCGGCGCCGAAGCAGCTGGCCCGCCACGCGCCGCGGCCGGCCGTCTCGGTCGTCGCCGCGCTGCCGTCCACGCTGACCGAGCAGGAGACCGCCCACATCGCGTCGTCGGGCTTGCTGGCCTGCACCATCACCAGGTCGAGCCGGTCGGTACGCACGCTGGTGCGCCACGGCAGCCGCACCTCGTCCAGCCAGATCGGCGCGCCGTTGGCGTCGTGGTAGAGGATGTCCGCCGCGCCGCGCCCGGTCACCTCGTAGACCACCCGGATCCGGCCCGGTCCCTGCGACGGGGTGGCCGCCGGGCTGGCCGAGGGGCTCTCCCCCGGTGCCGGCGAGGCGTCCGGGCCCTCCGCGCCGTCGACCTCGGCGCCCAGGTCGTCGATCGTCGGCGCGGCCCGTGGCCGGTCGTCGGGGCGGAGCAGCTGGTAGCCGCCGAAGCCGAGGCCGGCGGCGAGGACGAGCGCCCCGGCGAGCACGGCGGCCACCAGGCCGGGCCGTCGGCGGCGCACGGCACCGCCGGTGTGAGCCGGCTCGGCGGGAGCGGCGTGCGGCGTCGGCGGGGTGGCGTACAGCGGGGTGGCGGGGATCCAGGGGTCGGGCTGTGCCGGGTACCCCGGATCGGGCCGCGGGTCGAGCGGCGCCCAGGGGTGCGGGTCGGCCGCCGGGCGCGGGCTCGGCGGATCGGTGGGCGGGGTCGTCTCGGACACGGTCGCTCCAGGTGCCGGGTCAGGTGCGCGGCCGGCGGGCCCAGGGACGACGCCGGCCCGGCGAGCCTGTCGTACCGCCACCGGGGTACGCAACCCGGTCCCCGGCGCCGGCCCGGATGGGTCGGGATATTCGCCCGATTGATCCCGTATTTCGACCTGATTGCTCAAGTTCAGTGATCGTTTACCCGGCTTTCGAGCACACCTGGTGAGCGATACTGGGTTAGGCTGCCACCCATGTGTGGAATCGTGGGGTACGCCGGCTCGCGCCCGGCGCTGGGCATCGTGCTGGACGGACTGCGGCGGCTGGAGTACCGCGGTTACGACTCGGCCGGGGTGGCCGTCGTCTGCGACGGCGAGCTGCTGACCGAGAAGAAGGCCGGCAAGCTGGCCAATCTGGAGAAGGTCCTCTCCGAGCGGGCCGCCGACGACCCGACGTCCTGCGCGGCCAGCCCGATCGGCATCGGCGACGGCACCACCGGCATCGGCCACACCCGTTGGGCCACCCACGGCGGCCCCACCGACCGCAACGCCCACCCCCACCTGGCCCCCGACGGCCGGGTCGCGGTCATCCACAACGGCATCATCGAGAACTTCGCGAAGCTCCGCGCCGAGCTGGAGGCCGACGGCGTCCAGTTCGCCAGCGACACCGACACCGAGTGCGCCGCGCACCTGCTCTCCGCCGCCCTGGCCGACCTGCGCGCCGCCGGCCACCCGGACGGGCCGCAGCTGCTCGCCGCCGGCATGCGGGTGGTCTGCCAGCGGCTGGAGGGGGCGTTCACCCTGCTCGCCGTCGACGCCGGGGTGCCCGGCGCGGTGGTCGGCGCCCGGCGCAACTCGCCGCTGGTGGTCGGCCGCGGCGCCGGCGAGAACTACCTGGCCAGCGACGTCGCCGCGTTCATCGAGCACACCCGGGACGCGGTCGAGCTGGGCCAGGACCAGATCGTCCTGATCACCGGCGACACCATCGAGATCACCGACTTCGCCGGTCAGCCCGCCGCCGGCAAGGACTTCCACATCGACTGGGACTCCTCGGCCGCCGAGAAGGGTGGCTACGACTGGTTCATGCTCAAGGAGATCGAGGAGCAGCCGCAGGCCATCGCCGACACGCTGCTCGGCCGGCTCACCGAGACCGGCGAGATCGCGCTCGACGAGGTCCGCCTCAGCGACCAGGACCTGCGCGACGTCGACAAGATCTTCATCGTCGCCTGCGGCACCGCCTACCACTCCGGCCTGGTCGCCAAGTACGCCATCGAGCACTGGACCCGGATCCCCTGCGAGGTGGAGCTGGCCAGCGAGTTCCGCTACCGCGACCCGGTCCTCGACCGGTCCACGCTGATCGTGGTGATCTCGCAGTCCGGCGAGACCATGGACACCCTGATGGCGCTGCGCCACGCCAAGGAGCAGAAGGCCCGGGTGCTGGCCATCTGCAACACCAACGGCTCCACCATCCCGCGCGAGTCCGACGCGGTCCTCTACACCCACGGCGGGCCGGAGATCGCCGTCGCCTCCACCAAGGCGTTCCTCACCCAGCTCGTCGCCTGCTACCTGATCGGCCTGCACCTGGCCCAGGTCCGCGGGATCAAGTACGCCGACGAGGTGGCCGCCGTGGTCGCCCAGCTCCAGGAGGTGCCGGGCAAGCTGCGCGAGCTGCTGGACCGGATCGAGCCGGTGCGCGAACTGGCCCGCGAGCTGAAGAGCGAGCCGACCGTGCTCTTCATCGGCCGGCACGTCGGCTACCCGGTGGCGCTGGAGGGCGCGCTCAAGCTCAAGGAGCTGGCGTACATGCACGCGGAGGGCTTCGCGGCGGGCGAGCTGAAGCACGGCCCGATCGCGCTGATCGACAAGGGCACCCCGGTGGTCTGCGTGGTGCCGTCGCCGGCCGGCCGGGGCATCCTGCACGACAAGGTCGTCTCCAACATCCAGGAGGTCCGGGCGCGGGGCGCCCGCACCATCGTGATCGCCGAGGAGGGCGACGAGGCGGTGGTCCGCTACGCCGACCACCTGATCTACGTGCCGCGTACGCCGACGCTGCTCGCGCCGCTGCTCACCACCGTGCCGTTGCAGGTGCTGGCGGCCGAGATCGCCGCCGCCCGGGGTCACGACGTGGACCAGCCGCGCAACCTGGCGAAGTCCGTCACCGTCGAGTAGCAGCCAGCGGCATACCCGGCCCCGGTCCGTCGCGTCGGCGGCGACCGGGGCCGACCCGTACGCGGGTCGGTCCCGGGCCGGTCGGTGCCGGGCTGGTCGGCGCCGGGCTGGTCGGCGAGAGGCCGGTCGGTGCCGGGCTGGTCGGCGAGAGGCCGTTCGTGCCGGGCTGGTCGGCCCCAAGCCGTCGACGTGTCCGGGTGCCCACCCGTGCCCTCGCCGCCCGGGCGGTCGGCTGTGCTGGCGGCGGTCGGCGGGCTTCACCGGCCCAGCACGATCCGGGCCATGCCGTCCAGCGCGGGGTTGTCGGCCTCCCAGTAGCCGGTGTGGCCGTGCCGGCCGCTCGGGAACGTCCGCGCGCCGAAGCCCGGGTCGGTGGGGTCGCGCCCGAACCACAGCTCGTGGCCGCCGGCCACCCCCGCGGTCAGGCCCAGCGGTGACGCGCCGAGGACCGCGCGCCGGGCCAGCTCGTCCGGCGGGCTGGCCAGCCGGATGACGTCGTCGGCCGCGGTGCTCGCCCAGACCTGGCCGGCCGGCAGGCCCAGCTCGGCGGCGTGCGCGACGCCGACCCCGGGCGAGCCGACGAAGACCAGCGCGTCGGCCGCCAGCCCGTGTTCGCGGGCGGCGTTGCCCACCACCAGCGAGCCGTAGCTGTGCCCCAGCACGGTCTGCCGGGCCGGTGGCCCCTCGTGGGTGGCCCGCAGCCCCTCCTGGAACCGGTGCAGCGCCGGCCCGGCGTCCCGGGCCTGCCCCGGCCAGACCGCCTCGTGCAGGAAGTCGGGGGCGTCGTAGTCGAGCCACAGCACCGCCGCGGTCTCCGCGCCCGGGTCGAGGGCGGCGCAGCGGGCCAGCACCCGGCCGGCCCGGCCCAGCTCACCCGGGGCGTCGTCGAGGCCGGCGGTCATCCCCGGCACGTACGTCAGCACGCCGCTCGACCGGTCGGGATTGCCCAGCGCGACCACCGCCCGGCCCTCGCCCCCCCCGGCTCCAGCCCCAGCAGGTACGCCCGGGGCGCCCCGGACGCCGCCAGCCGGGCGTCGAGCGCGTCCAGCCCGGACAGTGCCGCCCCGACCCGGAGCAGCCCGGCCACCTCGACCGGCCCGCGCGGCACCCGGCCGAGCAGCCGCGACCGCTCGGCGACCAGTTCGTCGCGCCGGGCCCCGAGCAGCAGCCGGTTGGCCTGGTCGCGGGCCGCGACCGGCACCCCGTCGAGGCGGCCGACCAACCCCGGCTCGTGCGCCACCAGCCAGCGCCGCTGCGCCGGGGTGAGCCCCGCCCACCAGGCGTGGACCAGCGCCGGGTCGCCGCCCGGCGCGGGCCGACCAGGGGGCGGGGCGTCCGCCCAGCCGGTGCCCGCCGCGGCGGACAACCCGTCCAGCCGCGCCGTGGCCTCGCGGTCGGCCGCCCTCGCCAGGTCGAGTGCGTCGCGGATGCCCGCCCCCACCCGGGCGGCCGCCGGCCCGGCCCGCTCGGTCGGTGGTCGGGCCGGATCGGCGCGGACCCGGCCGTGCCGGTCGACCAGCACCCCCGAGCCGTCGGCCAGCGCCACGGCCGCGGCCAGCCGCCCTTTGGCCGTGGCCAGCCGGGCGGCGAACTCGGCGAGCACCTGGTCGGCCTCGATCAGGGCGGGCCGCAGCGTGGTCAGCTCGGCCCGCAGCCCGGCCAGCCGGGCGTCGGCCGCCCCGGCGGCCCCGCCCGACCAACCGCCCCGGAGCGCGGTGGCGGCACCGGCCAGCGCGGCGGACCGCCGCTCGGCCAGCCGGGTGAGCCCCGCCCAGGCGGTGCCGGCGGCCCGCCAGGCATCCGGATCGGCCGCCCACAACTGGGCGTAGCCGACGCCGCCGACGGCCGTCGCCGGTCGCCCCGCCGGCCCCGTCCCGCCGGCCCGCAGCGGTCGCCCGGCGGGCCTGGTGGGGCCCGCCGGACGAGCCGGCCTCGGCCGGGTCATCGGGGCAGGGCGGCCAGCCGGGCGGCGGCCCGGTCGTCCGCCGCCTGGTACGCCTCGTCCGCCGCCGAGACCGCGTCGCCGGTCGCCGCCACCCGCGCGCCGAGCCGGCCGCACCAGCCGTGCACCGCCGACTCCAGCCCGGCCAGCGCGGCACCGGCCGACCAGCCCGGCGCCGGCACCACCAGACCGGGCACCCCGGCCAGCCCGTGCGCCAGCCGGTAGCCCTCGTCGGCGAGCCGGCCCGCGGCCCGCCGCAACACCTCCGGTCGGACGCTGATCGCCTCGTCGCTCATCCGGCCCCCCGCCTCGCGCTGGAAACATCGACGGACCCGACGCTAGGTGGCGGCGGCACCGCGCCGGGGGCCCTGTGGACAACCGGCCCCGGCCGCCGGCTGCGGCTGTCCACAGGCATTGCCGCGGACCGCGCCGGTGGCTAATCTGCCGCCCGCCACGCCGGTAGGGTGAGCTCGTGATCGTGGCTGTCGGCATCGACGTCGTGCTGGTCGACCGGTTCGCCCGGGCCATCGCGCGTACGCCGCTGCTGGCCGACCGGCTCTTCACCGAGGCCGAGCGGTTCACCCGCTCCGGCAATCCGCGCTCGCCCGAGTCGCTGGCCGCCCGGTTCGCCGCGAAGGAGGCGGTGGCCAAGGCGCTCGGCGCGCCGGCCGGGCTGAGCTGGCACGACTGCGAGATCGTGCCGGATCCGGACGGTCGTCCCTGGCTGACCGTCTCCGGCACGGTCGCCGCGGCGGCCACCGAGCGCGGGGTCAGCCGCTGGCACCTCTCGCTGTCCCACGACGGCGGGATCGCCTCGGCCATGGTGGTCGCGGAACGGTGATCGGGGGCGTGCCGCGCCGGCACGCCGGAACGGAGTGGCATGAGACCGGTGTGGCGGGTCGCGGACGTACGGGCGGCGGAGGCGGGACTGATGGCCACCCTGCCGCCCGGGACGCTGATGCAGCGCGCCGCCGCCGGGCTGGCCCGCCGCTGCGCGTTGCTGCTCGCCGATCGGGGCGGGGTCTACGGAGCCCGGGTACTGCTGCTGGTCGGCTCCGGCGACAACGGCGGCGACACCCTCTACGCGGGCGCGCGGCTGGCCGGGCGGGGTGCCGCGGTGTCCGCGCTGCTGCTGAGCCCGGGTCGGGCGCACGCCGGCGGGCTGGCCGCGTTCCGCGCCGCCGGTGGCCGGCTGGTGGACCGGCCGCCCGCCGTGGTCGACCTGGTGCTGGACGGGATCGTCGGGATCGGCGCCAGCGGCGGGCTCCGGGAGACGGCCGACCAGTTGGCGGCCAGCCTGGTGCGGCACTGCGGGCGGGACGGCGACCGGGCCAGCGTGGTCGCGGTGGACGTGCCGAGCGGGGTGGCGGTGGACACCGGTCACGTCCCGCTGGCCGCCTCCGGCCGGCCCAACGCGGTCCGCGCCGACGTCACGGTGACCTTCGGCGCGCTGAAGCCGGCACTGGTGGTCGGCCCGGCCGCCCCGCTCGCCGGCCAGGTCGAGCTGGTCGACATCGGGCTGGCGCCGTGGCTGCGGGGCACCCCGGCGCTGCGGGTCACCGAGTGGTCGGACCTGGTCGACTGGTGGCCCCGGCTGGGCGCGGCGTCGGAGAAGTACAGCCGGGGGGTGGTCGGGGTGGCCACCGGCTCGGCGACCTACCCGGGCGCCGCGGTGCTCTCGGTGGGCGGCGCGCTGGCCGGCCCGACCGGGATGGTCCGCTACGCCGGTGGCGCCCGGGCCGAGGTGCTGCACCAGCACCCGTCGGTGATCGCCACCGGCCGGGTCGCCGACGCGGGCCGGGTGCAGGCCTGGGTCTGCGGCTCGGGGCTGGGCACCGGCGAGGAGGCGGCGGCCGAACTGCGGGCCGTGCTGGCCGCCCCGGTGCCGGTGGTGCTCGACGCGGACGCGCTCACCCTGCTGGTCGACGGCTCGCTCGCCGACCGGTTGCGCAAGCGGGACGCCCCGATCGTGGTCACCCCGCACGACCGCGAGTTCACCCGGCTCTGCGGGGAGAGCCCGGGCACCGACCGGGTCGCCGCCACCCTGCGGCTGGCCGCCTGGATGAACGCGGTGGTGCTGCTCAAGGGGGACCGCACGGTGATCGGCACGCCCGACGGGCGGGCGTACGTGAACCCGACCGGCACCCCGGCGCTGGCCACCGGGGGCACCGGGGACGTGCTGGCCGGGCTGCTCGGCTCGCTGCTCGCGGCCGGGGTGCCGGCGGACCGGGCGGCCGCGATGGCCGCGTACCTGCACGGGCTGGCCGGTCGGGAGGCGGCCCGGGGCGGCCCGGTGACCGCGCCCGACGTGGCGGACGCGCTGCGCCCGGTGCTGGCCCGGCTCGGCGCGGCGGTGGGCTCGGCCGGCCCCGGCCGCCGGGATCGACCCGGAAAGTAGGCTGGGCCCATGTGGCAGGCCGAGGTACGCGTCGACCTTGACGCGATCCGCGAGAACGTGAGCCGGCTCCGGTCCGGCACCGGTGCCGAGTTGATGGCGGTGGTCAAGGCCGACGGGTACGGCCACGGCATGGTCCCGGCCGCACGGGCGGCGCTGGACGGGGGCGCGGACTGGCTCGGTGTCTGCACCCTGGACGAGGCGCTGGGCCTGCGGGCGGCCGGCATCACCGTCCCGGTGCTGGCCTGGTTGCTCGCCCCGGGGCTGCCGCTGCACGAGGGGGTCGCCGCCGGGGTCGACCTGGGCGTGGCGAGCCTGTCCCAGCTCGACGAGATGATCGAGGCGAGCCGGCGGGCCGGCCGTCCGGCCCGGCTGCACCTCAAGATCGACACCGGGCTCTCCCGGGGCGGCGCGACCGTCGCCGATTGGCCGGCGCTGCTCGACGCCGCGGCCAAGGCCCAGGCGGACGGCGTGGTCGAGGTGGTCGGGGTGTGGAGCCACTTCGTCTACGCCGACATGCCCGGGCACCCGACCACCGACCGGCAGCTCGCCGTCTTCCACGAGGGGCTGGCCATGGTCGAGCGGGCCGGGCTGCGGCCCCGCTACCGGCACCTGGCCAACTCGGCGGCCACCCTGACCCGGCCGGACACGCATTTCGACCTGGTCCGGCCCGGGATCGCCGTCTACGGCCTCTCCCCGGTGGCCGGCGAGACCTACGGGCTGCGCCCGGCGATGACCGCCCGGGCCCGGGTGATGCTCACCAAGCGGGTGGCCGCCGGCTCCGGCGTATCGTACGGCCACACCTACACCACCGAGCGGGACGCGAACCTGGCCGTGGTGCCGCTCGGCTACGCCGACGGGGTGCCCCGGCACGCCTCCAACAGCGGCCCGGTGCAGCTCGGCGGGCGGCGGCGGACCATCTCCGGCCGGGTCTGCATGGACCAGTTCGTGCTCGACTGCGGCGACGACCCGGTGGCCGCCGGCGACGTGGTCACGCTCTTCGGCAGCGGCGCCGACGGCGAGCCCACCGCCGACGACTGGGCCGAGGCGGTCGGCACCATCAACTACGAGATCGTCACCCGGTTCGGTGGCAGCCGGGTGCCCCGGGTCTACGACGGCGAGCGTCCGTGAGCGCGAGGAGTGAGCCGGGTTTGCGAGCCCCGCAGTCGCGAACCAGGGTGGCGCCGTGAGCGCGAGGAGTGAGCCGGGTTTGCGAGCCCCGCGGTCGCGAACCAGGGTGGCGGCGTGAGCGGTCAGAAACACCGCATCCCGCGTCCGCGTACCGCAACCGGCAAGGTCGCCGGGCTGGTCGGGGCCGCGGTCGGGGTGGCGGCCGCCGGGCTCGCCGCCGGCGTCGCCACCGAGCGCGCGCTGGTCCGCCGGCTCAAGGCCGACCCCACCGACCGGTACGCCCACGAGGTCTTCGGCGACCAGCGGTACGACGAGTCGTTCCGGCTGGAGATGCCGGACGGCACCGACATCCACGTCGAGGTGGTGGAGCCGACCCGGCCGGTGGCCGGCAACCCGACGGTGGTGCTGGTGCACGGCTTCTGCCTGGACATGGGCACGTTCCACTTCCAGCGCAAGATGCTCGCCGAGCGGGGCGAGCACCGGATCGTCGCGTACGACCAGCCCGGCCACGGCCGGTCGGGCCGGCTGGAGACCGGCGAGTACGACCTCACCGCGCTCGGCCGCACGCTGCGCGCGGTGATCGACCGGACCGCCCCGGAGGGGCCGCTGGTGCTGGTCGGCCACTCGATGGGCGGGATGACCATCATGGCCTTCGCCGAACTGTTCCCGGAGATGTTCGGCGACCGGGTGGTGGGCACGGTGCTGATGGCCACCTCGGGCGGCCTGCTCGCCGAGACGAAGCTGGTCGCGCCGGCGCTGCTCGGCCGGGTGGGCGCCCCGGTGCTCTACATGGTCGGCAACGTCACCCGTTACGGCGGCACCGTGATCGACCGGGCCCGCAAGTCCACCACCAACGTCGCCTGGCTGCTCACCCGCCGGTACGGCTTCGGCGCCCGGAACCCGAGTCCGGCCCTGGTCTCGTACGTGGAGACGATGAACTCGCGCACCTCGGCGGACACGGTGACCCGCTACCTGCGCACGCTGGCCACCCACTCGCGGTTCCCGGCGCTGGCCGCGCTGGCCGACACGCCGGTGCTGGTGGTGGTCGGCGACAAGGACATGATCACCCCGGTGACCCACTCGGAGGAGATCGTGCGGCGCCTGCCGCACGCCGAGTTCGTCAAGATCAACGACAGTGGGCACGTGGTGATGCTGGAGCACGCCGACGAGGTCAACGCCGCGCTGGCGCGCTTCCTCGAATCGTTGTGAGCATGGAGGAACTGTGACCCACGTGGTGAAGCTGCCCACGGCCGCCGACACCCAGGAGTTCGGCCGCCGGCTGGCCGGCGTGCTGCGCGCCGGCGACCTGTTGCTGCTCACCGGCCCGCTGGGCGCCGGCAAGACCGCGCTGACCCAGGGCATCGGCGCCGGGCTGCGGGTGCGCGGCGACATCACCTCGCCGACCTTCGTGATCGCCCGGGTGCACCAGCCCGACCGGGCGCGGGGCGGCCGGGTGGCGCTGGTGCACGCCGACGCGTACCGGCTGGGGGACGCGGCCGACCCGCGGGCCGAGATCGACGACCTCGACCTGGACGCCTCGGTGGAGGAGTCGGTGACCGTGGTCGAGTGGGGCGAGGGGATGGTCGAGCAGCTGGTCGACGCCCACCTGCGGGTGCGCATCGACCGGCGGGACGACGACACCCGGGTGGTGGAGCTGGAGCCGGTCGGTGGCGACTGGGCGCAGCGCCTGGCCGGCCTGGGCTGAGCGCTGTCGTACCCGCTGCCTAGAGTTCGGCCGACCGAACCGACCGGCGAAAGGTTGCCGATGCCCGACGACGCCCCCACCCTCGACCTGCTGGCGCTGCTGCCGGCGGACTGGCGGGCCGTGCTCACCCCCCACCTCGACCCGGCCCGCACCGCCGCGCTGGCCGATTTCGTCGCCCGCGAGTACGCGACCGCGACGGTCTTCCCGCCGGTCGAGGACCTCTTCTCCGCCTACCGGCTCTGCCCGCCCGGCGGCTGCCGGGTGCTGATCCTCGGGCAGGACCCGTACCACCGGGCCGGGCAGGCGCACGGGCTGAGCTTCAGCGTCCGCGAGGGGGTGACGGTGCCGCCGTCGCTGCGCAACGTCTTCAAGGAGCTGGGGGAGGACCTCGGCGTGCCCAAGCCGCGCAGCGGCAACCTCGACGGCTGGGCCGCGCAGGGCGTGCTGCTGCTCAACTCGGTGCTGACCGTGCGGCAGGGCACGCCGGGGTCGCACGCGAACGCCGGTTGGGAGGAGTTCACCGACGCCACCATCCGGGCCCTGGACGCGCTGGACACCCGGGTGGTCTTCCTGCTCTGGGGCGGCTACGCCCGCAAGAAGGCCGCCCTGGTCACCAACCCCCGGCACGTCGTGCTGGAGGCCGGCCACCCCAGCCCGATGAACCCCCGCGGCTTCCTCGGCAGCCGCCCGTTCAGCGCGGCCAACAAGGCGCTGGCCGACGCCGGCCTGCCCACGATCGACTGGGAACGCTCGGCCGGCTGACGGCTGACGGCTGATGGGCTGGGCCCGCCGGTGCGGGTCCGGATCGCCGGCCCGTCAGGGGGCCTGGCCGCTCGTGGCGGTTCGTGCGCGGTGGCGGTAACGGCGCAGCAGCCCGGCGGCGGCCGGGTCGGTCAGCTCCAGGGCGACCAGCGGCACCACCCGGTAGCCGCGGTCGCCGTGCCGCACCTCGACGGTCTCGGGCAGCTCGTCGCACATCACGGCCCGCAGCTCCCCGTACCGGGTCAGCCACCGGTGGGCGCCCGGTTCCTCGGGCTCGACCGGCACTCCGCCGAACTCGCCCCACCGGTCGTGCCACCGCTGCCCGTAGGCGGCCCGCAGCCAGGCGGCGAACCGGGCCGAGTCGCGCCAGCGGACCGCGATCTCCACGGCGTCGACCGGCACCGGCGCTCCCTGCAGCAGCGCGGCGGTGCCACCCGTGAGCACGTGCGGCAGGTCGCCGAGGCGGTCCAGGAGCCGGTCGAGTCCCAGGGCGTCGACCCGCTCGGCCAGCGGCCGGGCGGCCAGCTCGGCCATCCGGGCGTCGAGCTGCGCGTCGAGCGGCTCCACCGCGACCGCCAACTGCAGGTCCATGGCCGCGAGCAGCCGCTCCAGCAGCGGCACGCTGGGCGAGCGGTCGCCGCGCTCGATGCGTGCGACCGCCGCTTGACTCACTCCAACCAGCTCGGCCAGCTCACGCTGGCTGAGTTCACGCAACTCGCGCTGTCGCCGGACGGTGGTGCCGAGGAGGGTGACGAGACGGGATGACATCCCGGCAGGGTGGGCCATTCGCGAACGAGCCTGATACCTGAGAGTCATCATTATGACTGTGAGGTATCGGCCTCGCACAACAGCTTGCCGACCCCGACGACACGCCCACCGTCGACCAGCCGAGGCGCGGGAAGAGCCAGACGACCCAGTGGGTGCGGTGGGGGTCGGCGTCAGCTGCGGTGGCTCTACAGGGCGTGGTCGGTGAGCGGTCGGCCAGCCTTGATGCCGGACGGGGCCGGCGCGGGGCGAGGGCGGCGCACGGCGTCAGCTCAAGGTGGTGGCGGGGCCGGTTCGGCGGGGCGCTGGGGCGATAGGGGCATGCGCGGAGGTGGCGGGGCGGTCCGGGCGTGCGCGGGACGTGGCACGGGAGGCCGGGTGAGCGGAGGGGCGGCGCGGGCCGTGCCGAGAGTTGGACGGGCGGGGCGGGCGTGCGTCGGGGGTGGGGGCGGGGCGGCTAGGCTGGCATACCGTGCTCGTACTCGTGGTGGACAGCTCCACCCCCGCGGTGACCGCGGCCCTGGTGGAGGTCTCGGCCGGCGGCGTCACACTCCGCGCGCAGCGGTGCACGGTCGACGCCCGTGCGCACGGCGAACTGCTCGCCCCGCAGGTCGACGCGGTCCTCGCCGACGTCGACGCCCGTCCGGGCGACCTGGCGGCGATCGTCGCCGGCCTCGGTCCCGGCCCGTTCACCGGGCTGCGGGTGGGGCTGGTCACCGCCGCCACGATGGGCCAGGTGCTCGGCATCCCCACGTACGGCGTCTGCTCGCTGGACGCGATCGGCCACCCGGCGGCCGCCGGCGAGCCGGTGCTGGCCGCCAGCGACGCGCGGCGCAAGGAGATCTACTGGGCGGTCTACGACGGCGCCGGCCAGCGGCTGGCCGGGCCGGAGGTCTCCGCGCCGGCGGTCGCCGCCGAGCAGGCCCGGGGCCTGGCGGTCACCGTGGCGGTCGGCGACGGCGCGCACCGGTACGCCGACGCGCTCGGGTTGCCGCTACGGGCGGAGCCGCGCTACCCGGATCCCGCGTCGCTGGCCGCCCTGGCCGCCGAGCGGGTCCGCGCCGGTGCCCCGGGGGAGCGGCTCACCCCGCTCTACCTGCGTCGCCCGGACGCCGTGGCGGCGACCGCGCGCAAGCCGGTCCTGCCGTGAGCGTGGTCCGCCTGGAGCCGTTCCGCTGGTGGCACATCGACGAGGTGCTGCCGATCGAGGCGGATCTGTTCGGGCCCGAGCAGTGGTCCGCGGCGATGTTCTGGAACGAGTTGGCCAACGGGCACTTCTACCGGGTGGCCCGCGACGACGACGGCGCGGTGCTCGGCTACGCCGGGCTCACCGCGGCCCTGCCCGACGAGGCCTGGGTGCAGAACATCGCCGTCCGCCGGGACGCCCAGCGTCGCGGCATCGGCCGGCTGCTGCTGGAGGCGCTGCTCGCCGAGGCCGCCCGGCTCGGCGCCCGCAACACCCTGCTGGAGGTCGCGGCGGACAACGCCCCGGCCCAGCGGCTCTACGCCGCGTACGGCTTCGAACCGATCGGGGTACGGCGCGGCTACTACCAACCGAGCAACACCGACGCGCTGGTCATGCAGCGCGTCGAGGCGGCGACCGGAGATGGGACCGACCGTGGCTGACGAACCACTGATCCTCGGCATCGAGACCTCCTGCGACGAGACCGGTGTCGGCATCGTGCGCGGGCACACGCTGCTCGCCGACGCGCTCGCCTCCAGCGTCGAGCAGCACGCCCGGTTCGGCGGCGTGGTGCCCGAGGTGGCCAGCCGGGCCCACCTGGAGGCCATCGTGCCGACCATGGACCGGGCGCTGGCCGAGGCGGGGGTGACCCTCGCCGACATCGACGCCATCGCGGTGACCTCCGGTCCGGGCCTGGCCGGCGCTCTGCTGGTCGGGGTGGCCGCGGCGAAGGGGTACGCGCTCGCCGCCGAGAAGCCGGTCTACGGGGTCAACCACCTCGCCGCGCACGTGGCGGTGGACACCCTGGAGCACGGCCCGCTGCCCGAGCCGGCGATCGCCCTGCTGGTCTCCGGTGGCCACTCGTCCCTGCTCCGGGTCGACGACCTCGCCCGCGGCGTCACCCCGCTCGGCGCCACCATCGACGACGCCGCCGGTGAGGCGTTCGACAAGGTCGCCCGGCTGCTCGGGCTGCCGTTCCCGGGCGGCCCGCCGATCGACCGGGAGGCGCGGGCCGGTGACCCGGCGGCGATCGCCTTCCCGCGCGGCCTGACCGCCGCCAAGGACCTCGCCGCCCACCGCTACGACTTCTCCTTCTCCGGGCTGAAGACCGCGGTGGCCCGCTGGGTGGAGGCGCGGCAGCGGGCCGGGGAGCCGGTGCCGGTCGCCGACGTCGCCGCCTCCTTCCAGGAGGCGGTCTGCGACGTGCTGACCGCCAAGGCGATCGACGCCTGCCGGGCCGACGGCATCGACACGCTGGTGATCGGCGGCGGCGTGGCGGCCAACTCTCGGCTGCGGGCGATGGCCGAGCACCGCGCCGCCAAGCACGGCATCCGGGTCCGGGCGCCCCGGCCGAAGCTCTGCACCGACAACGGCGCGATGGTGGCCGCCCTCGGAGCGCACCTGGTCGCGGCGGGCGTAGCGCCGAGCCGGCTGGACCTGCCCGCCGACTCCGCCATGCCGCTCACCACGGTCAGCGTGTGACGGGGGCCGACGTGATCGTCCGGATGTGGGAGGCGCGCGCCGAGCCGTACGGGGTGGCCGACCTGATCACCTGGGTCTGCGACACCGCCCTGCCGGAGTTCGACCACGACCCGCTGCACCTGTCCAGCGAGGTGTTCTCCTCCACCGACCACCGGGTGGTGGTCATCTCCAAGTGGCGGGGCAACCCGCGGGCGCTGCCGGATCCGCCCCCGACGCTGCTCGCCCGGCCCCCGCACTCGTGGGACTTCACGCAGGTCGACCGCTGACCGCCGGGCGGTAATTGGTTCGCGCGACGGATGGCCGTCCGTCTAGCTTCGAGGGGCTATGCGCTCCTTACCGGCCGGCGATCCCGGCGTACCCGACGCGCGGTCGGCCACCCGCTACCTGGTCTGGCTGGCGATGCGGCACAAGGCCGTGTTCAGCGCCGGCATCGCCCTCGGCGTGCTCTGGATGGTCGCCCAGGCGCTGATGCCCGCCGCCGTCGGCCGGGCCGTGGACGGGCTCACCCGCCGGGACGAGGGCGCCCTGGTCGCCTGGGGGCTGGTGCTGCTCGGCCTGGGCGTGCTCCAGGCGGTCGCCGGGATCCTGCGGCACCGGTGCGCGGTGTTCAACTGGCTGGCCGCCGCGTACCGGACGGTGCAGCTGACCGTGGAGACCGCCAACCGCCTCGGCGCCGCCCTGCCCCGCCGGGTGGCCGCCGGCGAGGTGGTGAGCATCGGCACCGCCGACATCAGCCACATCGGCCACGCCATCGACATCACCGCCCGGGGCACCGGCGCGGTGGTCGCCATCGTCACCGTCGCGGTGATCCTGCTGGGCGCCTCGGTGCCGCTCGGCCTGGTCGTGGTGCTCGGCGTACCGCTGCTGATGGCGGTGGTCGGCCTGCTCATCCGGCCGCTGCACCGGCAGCAGCAGGCGTACCGGGACTCCGAGGGAGCGCTCACCACCCGGGCCGGTGACATCGTCTCCGGGCTGCGGGTGCTGCGCGGCGTCGGCGGCGAGCCGGTGCTCTCCGCCCGCTACCGGGCGCAGTCGCAGGCGCTGCGCGCCGACGGCGTACGGGTGGCCCGGGTCGAGTCGCTGCTGGAGGCGGCGCAGGTGCTGCTCCCCGGCGCCTTCCTGGTGCTGGTCACCTGGCTCGGCGCCCGGTTCGCGCTGCGCGGCGAGATCAGCGCCGGTCAGCTGGTCGCCTTCTACGGCTACACCGCGTTCCTGGTCAGCCCGCTGCGGCAGCTCACCGAGGCGGTGGACAAGCTGACCCGCGGCCACGTGGCCGCCCGGCGGGTGGTCCGGCTGCTCCGGCTCACCCCGGAACTGGTCGACCCGGCCCGTCCGGCCCGCCTGCCGGACGGTCCCGGCGAGCTGGTGGACGTCGAGTCCGGGGTGACGCTGCGCCCCGGCCGGTTCACCGCGCTCGCCGCTACCGCGCCCGAGGAGGCCGCGGCGATCGTGGACCGGCTCGGCCGGTACGTCGACGGGGAGGCGACCCTGCACGGCGTACCGCTGCGGGACCTGCCGCTGGCCACGGTGCGCGAGCGGATCATGGTGGCCGACAACGACGCGCACCTGTTCACCGGGTCGCTCCGGGCGGAGCTGGACCCGCACGACACGGCCGACGACGCGACGATCGCGGCGGCGCTGGCCGCGGCCAGCGCGACGGACATCGTCGAGGCGCTGCCCGACGGGCTGGACAGCGCGGTCGCCGAGCGGGGCCGGGAGTTCTCCGGCGGGCAGCAGCAGCGGCTGCGGCTGGCCCGGGCGCTGGTCGCCGACCCGGAGACGCTGCTGCTGGTCGAGCCGACCAGCGCTGTCGACGCGCACACCGAGGCCCGGATCGCCGACCGGCTGGCCGCCGCCCGCGCCGGCCGGACCACCCTGGTCTGCACCACCAGCCCGCTGGTGCTCGGCCGCGCCGAGCATGTGATCTTCGTCGAGGACGGCAAGGCGGTGGCCGAGGGGACGCACGCCGAGCTGCTCGACAGCGAACCGCGCTACCGGGCCACGGTGAGCCGGGAGGAGGACTGATGGGCACCGCACTGCCGGTCGCCGACGCGGCGCAGGTGCGCCGGTACGCGCGCGGCCTGGTCCGCCGGCACCCGCGCGCGCTCGCCACGGCGCTGGCCCTGCACGCGCTGGCCGCCGCGGCCGGCCTGGTCGCGCCGCGGCTGCTCGGCGACCTGGTCGAGGGGATCTCCCGGGGCACCACCGGCACCACGGTGGACCGGATCGCCCTGCTCATCGCCGGGTTCGTGGTGGTGCAGTCGGTGCTGGTGCGCTTCGCCCACCTGGCCTCCGCCCGGCTGGGCGAGCGGGTGCTGGCCGAGCTGCGCGAGGAGTTCGTCGACCGGGTGCTGGCCCTGCCGCTGGCCACCGTCGAGCGGGCCGGCACCGGCGACCTGCTCACCCGTACCTCCCGGGACGTCTCGGCGCTGTCCCGCACGGTCCGCTTCGCGGTGCCGGAGACGCTCATCGCGATCGTCACCGCCGGCTTCATCATCGGCGCGCTGGTGCTGGTCGGCCCGCTGCTCGCGCTGCCCTGCCTGATCGCGGTGCCGGTGCTCTGGGCCGGCACCCGCTGGTACCTGCGCCGCGCCCCGCAGGGCTACCTGCGGGAGAACGCCGCCTACTCCGACATCACCGACGGGATCAGCGAGACCGTCGAGGGGTCGCGGACCACCGAGGCGCTGCGGCAGCAGGCGCGCCGCCGGGCCCGCATCGACGCCGACATCCGCCGGTCGTACGCGGCCGAGCGGTACACCCTCTGGCTGCGCACCATCTTCTTCCCGGTCGCCGAGATCGGGTACGTGGTGCCGGTGGCCGCCACCCTGCTCATCGGTGGCTGGTTCTACCTGGAGGGCTGGGTCAGCCTCGGTCAGGTCACCGCCGCCACCCTCTACGTGCAGCAGCTCGTGGACCCGGTCGACCGGCTGCTCTCCTGGCTGGACGAGTTCCAGGTCGGCGGCGCCTCGATGGCCCGACTGCTCGGCGTGGCCGGTAACCAGCCAGCCAACCCGGCCGCCGCCCCGACCACGACGGCCACCGCCCCCGCCGGCCCGGCGGGGGAGACGGGGCCGGGCGCGGACCGGCGGCTCGCCGCCCGCGACGTCCGGTACGCCTACCGGCCCGGTCGGGACGTGCTGCACGGGGTGACCCTGGTGCCCGAGCCGGGCGAGAAGCTGGCCATGGTGGGCCCGTCCGGCGCCGGCAAGTCCACCCTGGGGCGGCTGCTGGCCGGGGTGCACGCGCCCAACTCCGGCTCGGTGACCGTGGCCGGCCGGCGGCTGGACGAGCTGCCCCTGGACGAGTTGCGCTCGCACGTCGCGCTGGTCACCCAGGAGCACCATGTCTTCATCGGCACCCTCCGGGAGAACGTGGCGATGGTCCGGCCGGGCGCCGACGAGGCGGCCGTGGAGTCCGCGCTGGCCGCCGTCGACGCGCTGGACTGGGCGCGGGCGCTGCCGGACGGGCTGGACACCGTGGTCGGCTCCGGCGGGCACCCGCTCTCGCCGGCGCAGGCGCAGCAGCTGGCGCTGGCCCGGCTGGTGCTGGCCGACCCGCACACCCTGGTGCTCGACGAGGCCACCTCGCTGATCGACCCCCGGGCCGCCCGGCACCTGGAGCGTTCGCTGGCCGCCGTACTGGCCGGCCGGACGGTGATCGCGATCGCGCACCGGCTCTTCTCGGCCCACGACGCGGACCGGGTGGCGGTGGTCGAGGACGGCCGGATCACCGAGCTCGGCCCGCACGACGAGCTGGTCGCGGCCGGTGGCCCGTACGCCGCCCTCTGGCGCTCCTGGCACGGCGACCGGCCCTGACCCACGCCCCTGGTCGGCCCTGACCAGCCTCGACCGGCCCTGACCGGCCCTGACCCGGCGCGCGGCAATTCGGACGAACGGCCGTGCGCCGCCGGTCCGCCATACCACCATGTGTGGCGGGGGTGGGGCGTGGAGGCGCTGGTACTGATCGTGGTGCTGGGCACCACCGTGCTGGTCGGCACCACCCTCGGCGGCCGGTACAGCGTGGCGCCGCCGGTCCTGCTGATCACCATGGGCGCGCTGCTCGCGCTGCTGCCCCCGCTGTCGGAGGTGGTGCTCGACCCCGAGGTGGTGCTGCTGCTCTTCCTGCCGGCGATCCTCTACCGGGAGAGCATCACCACCAGCCTGCGGGAGATCCGGGCCAACCTGCTGTCGATCGCGCTGCTCGCGGTGGGCCTGGTCATCGTGACCATGGTGGCGGTGACGATCTTCGTGGAGCGGTTCGGCGTCGACCCGGCGGCGGCCTGGGTGCTCGGCGCGGTGCTCGCGCCGACCGACGCGGCGGCGGTCTCCGGCCTGGCCAAGCGGATGCCGCGCCGGATCCTGACCACCCTGCACGCGGAGAGCCTGATCAACGACGGCACCGCGCTGGTGCTCTTCTCGGTCGCCGTGGGCCTGGTCGTCGGCGGTGTCGAGCCGGGCCTGTTCGCCCTGACCGAGCGGTTCCTCGTCGCGTCGGCCGGCGGCATCGCCGCCGGCCTGGTGGTCGGACTGCTGGTCATCCTGATCCGCAAGCGGCTCGACGACCCGCTGCGCGAGGGCGGGCTGAGCGTACTCACCCCGTTCACCGCCTTCTTCCTCGCCGAGCTGCTCCACGCCAGCGGCGTCCTGGCGGTGGTGGTCGCGGGGCTGATGCTCGCCTACGCCAGTCCGCGGGTGATCCGGGCCCGTTCCCGGATCATGGCGTACGACTTCTGGGACCTGTCCACGTTCCTGATCAACGGCAGCCTCTTCATCCTGCTCGGGATGCAGATCCCGCGGGCCCTGCGCAGTCTGACCAGCACCTCCACCGCGCAGGCGTTGACCATCGCGGTGGGGGTGACCGGGGTGGTCATCGCCACCCGGCTGCTCTACGTCCACGTCACCACGGCCCTGATCCAGGCGGTCGACCGCCGCAGTTCCCGGCGGGCCATGCGGGTGCCGTGGCGGGTTCGGACCGCGGCCGGCTGGGCCGGCTTCCGGGGCGCCGTCTCCCTCGCGGCCGCCCTGGCGGTTCCGATGGCCACCACCGCCGGCGCCCCGGTGCAGGAACGCGATCTGATCATTTTCACCACCGTGGTGGTGATCGTGCTGATCATGCTGATCCAGGGCACCACGCTGCCGGCCGTGGTCCGCTGGGCGGGTCTGGTCGGCGACGTCCAGCGGGAGAACGAGGTGCGGCTGGCCCGGCGGCGGGCCACCGAGGTCGGGCTGGCGGCGCTGCCCGAGGTGGCCGCCCGGCTCGGCATCGAGCAGGAGGTCGTCGACCGGCTGCGCGGTGAGTACGAGAAGCACCTGGACACGGTGGCCGCCGAGGAACGGGGCGAGGCGCCGGAGCAGACCCGGGAACTCGACCGGCAGTTGCGCCTCGCCATCCTCGACCACAAGCGCCGGGAGGTCACCCGGCTGCGCGACACGAACCAGATCGACGACATCGTGCTGCGCGAGGTGCAGGCCGTGCTGGACATCGAGGAGATCCGCCTGCTCGGCCCGACCCAGAACGAGTAGCGGCCGGGCCGGCTCAGGTGCGGCGGAGCATCCGGTAGGTGGCGATCCCGCCGGTGCCCAGCGCGGCGAGGAAGACCAGCCAGACCACCGTGCTGCTGACGCCCATCTGCGGGCCGGTGTTGGCCGAGGCGGCGGCGAGCAGCCCGTCGTTGCCGGGGGCGGGCAGCGCGGCGGGTGGCAGTTCCGGCCAGCGCACCAGCCCGGTGCTCTCCAGCATCTGCATGTGGTGCATGACGAACCGGTTGGCGTCCTCGGCGAGTTTGCGCACGATCGGGTCGCGGGTGCTGGCCCGGATGGCGCCGATCACCGGGAAGATCTTGCCGTGCGCGACCCGCAGGCGGGTGACGAAGATCTGGTCGAAGCGCGCGCCGGAGGCGTTCTGCATCTCCTTCAACCAGCCCTTCTGCTCGTCCGTCGGGTCGGTCGGGATGGTCGCGCCCAGCTTGTTGGCCGCCTCCACGGTCAGCCGGTCCAGCTCCTCGTGCTCGGTGGCGATGGCCGCGCCGATCTCCCGTACCTTGGCCGACTGGCCCTTCTCGGCGGCCATCTGCCCGGCCGGCATCTCCCAGAGCCCGGCCAGCCGGACGCCGTTGAGCAGGGCGGCGTCGGCGGCGTTGAGCTGCTGTCCGGCCGGCGCGGCGACCGCCACGCCGGGCAGCACGCCCAGCCCGGCGGCGATCGTGACGAGCAGCACCGCCACCCGACGGGTGCGGTGCCCCTGCCGACGGCGGGCGGATCTGAGCGATGCCATGACTGTGCTGCCTCCTCGGTCCGTACGCGTCCGCCGGGCGATCGCGTCCCCGCCGGTCGCCCGTCCGCCCACTGGTACGGGCTGATCGCCCGATCAGTTCATTCGGCCGGGGCGGCGGGGTCAGTGGACGGCGGCCAGCACCAGCCCGAGCAGCAGCAGGGTGAGCGCGGCGGCGGCGAAGATCACCAACAGTTCCCGCCGGCCGTGCTCGGCGGACGGGTCGGCCGCGACCGGGGCGGCGGGCGGGGGCAGGTCCCGGGTGAGCGCGGCGAGGTCGCCGAGCGTACGGGCGGTCCAGACGGCACCGGCCCGTTCGGCGAACTCGTCGAGGGTGAGCCGGCCGGCGGCGGTGTGCCGTTGCAGCTCGGCGACCACCCGGTGCCGGTCGTCGTCGGAGGCGCGCAACTGGACGTCCACGGGGGACAGGCTACGCAGGAACGGCGCGCCCGCGGGTCCGCCGGACAGCCGAGTGTTCGCCCGGCCGGTGCCGCCGGTCAGCCGGCGTCGAGCGGGTCGGCGAGCAGCCGCTCGAAGGCCAGCTCGGCCGCGCCGATCAACGCGGCGTCCTCGCCCAGCTTGGGGGTGCGCAGGCGGACGTGTTCCAGGCAGGCGGCCAGCCCGTTGGAGTTGAGCCGGCTGCGCACCTGGGCCGCCGCGGCGAGGTAGAGGTCGCGCATGGTGCCGCCGAAGATGACCATCTCCGGGTTGAAGATGTTGACCAGGTTGGCCACCCCGAAGCCGAGCCAGTCGCCGGCCTGGCGGACCGCCGACTGCGCCCGGGCGTCGCCCCGGTCGGCGGCGTCGAAGACGGCCAGCAGCGCCTCCCGCCCCCGGGCGTCCGAGCGGCCGGCGTGGCGCAGCAGCGCGTGCTCGCCGATCTCGGTCTCCCAGCAGCCCCGGGAGCCGCACTCGCAGTGCTCGCCGTCGCGGACCACCTTCATGTGGCCGACCTCGCCGCCGTACCCGCCGTGCCCGGTCACCCGCCGGCCGCCGGCGATGATGCCGGCGCCCACGCCGACGTCCCCGTAGAGGTAGATGACGTTGTCGCAGCCGGCGGCAGCGCCCCGGGCGTGCTCGGCGAACGCCGCCACGTCGGCCACGTTCCCGACCGTGACCGGCACCTCGCAGCCCAGTTCCGCGCCGAGCGCCGCGCCGATCGGCTCGTCCACCCAGCCGGTGGTCGGGCCCAGCCGGACCAGGCCGTCGGCGCGGCGCACCATGCCGCAGACCGCGACCCCGGCGCCGACGCAGATCGACTCGCCCGGCACCCCGTGCTGCATCTCCTTGACCGCCCCGGCCAGCAGCGGCGCGGCCTCCGCCGCGGTCAGGTCGCGGGGGCGGTCCAGCTCCCGGCGGTCGAGCACGGTGCCGCCGAGACCGACCCGCGCGGCCCGCAGCCGGTCCACCTCGATGCTGTACGCGTACGCGTAGACCCGCGCCGACTCGGGCCGGACGACCAGCGACGGTCGTCCGGCCCGGCCGGTCTCCTTCGGCGTCCCCTCGCTGACCAGCCCGGCGCCGGCCAGGTCGGCGGTCAGCGCACCGATGGTGCTGCGGTTCAACCCCAGCGCGGTGGTCAGCTCCGCGCGGGTGGTCGCCCCGTGGACGTGCACGTAGCGCAGCAGCGCACCGAGGTTCTGCCGGCGGATCTCGTCCTGGCTCGGCCCTGCGCGCATTACTGTCGCCACGTCGGTACCGCGGGGGTCAGCGGGTGCCGGTCGCCGCGGAACGGCGCCGGGAGAAGGCGTCCACGCTCGCGGCGAGCAGCAGCACCACGCCGGTGACCACGTACTTCACGCCCGAGCTGTACCCCATCAGACCCATCCCGTTGTCGATCACCGCGACCACCGCACCACCGAGCACCGCGTCCAGCACCCGGCCCTTGCCGCCGAACAGGCTGGTGCCGCCGATCACGGCGGCGCCCACGGCGTAGAGCAGTACGTTACTGCCACCGGTGTTCGGGTCCACCGAGTTGGCCCGGCTGGCCGCCACGATGCCGCCCACGGCGGCCATCGAGGAGCAGATCATGAAGACCGAGATCCGGATCCGGTCCACGTTGATGCCGGCCCGGCGCGCCGCCTCCTTGTTGCCACCAACCGCGTAGACGTGTCGGCCGTAGCTGGTGCGCTGGAGCACGAAGGTCCAGAGGACCAGCAGCAGCGCGATGATCGGCACGACGATCGGTACGCCCTTGAGCGAGCTGATCAGGACGTTGCGGCTGCGCTCCAGGTTGAGGATGAAGACCGCGACGCCGAGGATCACGGCGAGGCCGCCGATCCGGACGAACACCACCGCGAGCGGATCGGTGACCAGCCCCCGGTTGGCGCGGTTGCGCCGCCGCAGCAGCTGCACCGCCGCGAAGCCGGCGACCGCCACGGCGGCCAGCAGCCAGCCGAGGACGGGAGGCAGGTTGCGGTTGGCGATGGCCACCAGCACGTCGTCCCGCACCGAGATGTTGGTGCCCTCCTCCATGAGCATCAGCACGACACCCTGGAAGGCGAGGAATCCGGCGAGGGTCACCACGAAGGACGGAATTCCGATCTTGGCGACCAGGAAGCCCAGCGTCGTGCCGATCACCACGCCGGTGACCAGGGCCGCGAGCACCGCTACGTACCAGGGGTAGCCCAGTACGGTCACCACGTTGGCCAGCACCGCGGCGCAGACGCCGCTGGCGAAGCCGGCGGAGAGGTCGATCTCGCCGAGCAGCAGGACGAAGACCAGACCCATGGCGATCAGCGTGACCGCCGCGCCCTGGGTGAACAGGTTGGCGAAGTTGCCGGCGGTGAGGAACGACGGCCGCATGATCGAGAAGACCGTGCAGAGCACGATCAGGCCGAGCACGGCCGGCAGCGCGCCGATGTCGCCGCCGCGTACCCGGGCGACGTAGTTGCGTACGTGGCTGCCGAGGGTGGGCGTCGGTGTGACCGCCGCCGGGCCCTCCTTCTGCACGACCGTGGTGGTCACTGGACGCCTCCTGTGGTGGTCTCGGCCGGCTCGGCGCCGTGGCCGTTGCTGGCCGCCTCGGCGGGGAGGCCGAGCGCGCCGGAGCGGCCGGCGGTGATCAGCTCCACCACCTGGGCGTGGGTGATGTCGGTGGTCTTCACCTGGGCGACCATCTGGCCGAGGTAGAGCGCGGCGATCCGGTCGGAGACGGCGAAGACGTCGTTCATGTTGTGCGAGATGAGCACGACGGCCAGGCCGTTGTCGGCCAGCCGGCGGACCAGTTCGAGCACCTGCGCGGTCTGCGCGACACCGAGCGCGGCGGTCGGCTCGTCGAGGATGACCAGCCTGCTGTTCCAGAGCACCGCCTTGGCGATGGCCACCGTCTGGCGCTGACCACCGGAGAGGCTGGAGACGTGCTGCCGCAGCGACTTCACGGTGCGGACCGAGAGCCCGGCCAGCGTCTCGGCGGCGAGCTGCTCCATGGTCGGCTCGTCCAGGACGATGCCGCTGCGCTTCTCCCGGCCGAGGAACATGTTCTGCACGATGTCGAGGTTGTCGCAGAGCGCGAGGTCCTGGTAGACGACCTCGATGCCGAGGGCGGCGGCGTCCCGGGGACTGTTGATGGTCACCGGGCGGCCGTCGAAGAGGAACTCGCCAGCGTCGGTCTGGTAGATGCCGCTGATGCACTTGACCAGGGTCGACTTGCCGGCGCCGTTGTCGCCGACCAGGGCGGTCACCTCGCCGGGGTGGGCGGCGAAGGCGACGTCACGCAGGACCTGGACGGGACCGAAGCTCTTGTCGATCCCGCGTAGCTCCAGCAGTGGTGTTGCGGACACGGGGTGTCTCCTTCGGATGGAGGGGAGATCTCGGAGCCCGTCCGGCGAGTGCCGCCCGGCACGGGGGAGTCCCGTGCCGGGCGGCTCGCCTCGGCGGGTACGACGTGGAGCGTCGGTCAGCTGATGCCGGCGTCGGCGCAGAGCTTGGCGTAGTCGGCCGTGCAGACCTCGTCCTTGGTGACGAAGCCGTCGGCGATCACGTCCTTGACGTTCTCCTTGTAGATCAGCTTCGGGGTGAGCAGCACGGACGCGACGTCACGGCCGCCCTCCGGGTCCTTGACGGTCTGCCCGGTCTCCTTCTTCTCACCCTTGGCGAGCGCGATGGCCAGGTCGGAGGCGGCCTTCGCCTCCTCCTTGATCGCCTTGTAGACGGTCATGCACTGGTCGCCGGCGAGGATGTTCTGCAGGCCCTGCGGGGTGGCGTCCTGGCCGGTGACCGGGACCTTCCCGTTGAGCTTGTTCTTCTTCAGCACCGAGATGGCCGCGTTGCCCAGCCCGTCGTTGGCGGCGAGCACGCCGTCGATCTTGCCGCCGGTCTGGGTCAGCATCTGCTCGAAGATCGTCGCGGCCTGGGCGTTGTCCCAGTCCGGCACGGACTGGTCCGGGCCCTTGGTGTACTCCTTGGAGTCGAACTTGGGCTTGAGGATCGAGTCGTACCCGTTCTTGAACAGGGTGGCGTTGTTGTCGGTCGGCGAGCCGTTCAGGTAGGCCACGACCGGGTTCTTGGCGCCCTTGTCGGTCAGGCACTTGGCCAGACCCTCGCCCTGGAGCTTGCCGACCGCCTCGTTGTCGAAGCTGACGTAGTACTCGGCGGAGCCGCCGAGGGTGAGCCGGTCGTAGTCGATGGTGGCGACGCCCTGCGACTTGGCCTTGTCCAGGACGGCCTTGCCGGTGCCGGAGTCCAGGTTGACGATCATCAGGGCGGTGACGCCGTTGGTGATCATCTGGTCGGCGATGGTCTGGAAGGCGGTCTTGTCGCCCTGGGCGTTCTGGATGTCGTACTGGACGCCGGCGGCCTTGAACGCCTCTTCCAGGAACTTGCGGTCGGCGCCCTCCCAGCGGGCGGAGGACTTGCTGTCCGGGAGGATGACGCCGATCTTCGGGGTCTTGGCGCTGCCGGCCTGGTCACCGCTGCCGGAGTCGTCGCCACAGGCGGCCACGCTGCCGACGGTCAGGAGGCCCACGGCGGCGAAGGTGAGGAAGCCCTTGCGCATGTGCAGGGTCCTTTCGAGGGTGGGGGTAGGTGATGTTTTGTTGTGCCCGGCAACGTATTCCGCTCTCCGACCCCACCACAAGGGTGCCGAGGTCATGAGTTTGTTGGCAGCGGTAACAATTCAGCAACGCCCCCGACACCCGACCATCCCCCAAAAGAAAGCGCTCCCACACCCCCCCACCCCTCCCCCCGCCCCCCGCCCCCTCGCACCGACATGTTGATCATGAGGTTTGCGGCGATATCCAGCCGGAACTGCGCCGCTAACCTCATGATCACCCCGCGGGAGCGGGGAGCGGGGGAGCGGGGAGCGGGAGGTGGGGCGGGGTCAGGGGGTGGTGGAGAGGGGGGCGGTGCGGGCGGCGGTGAGGGTGACCAGGTCGGACGGGGCGAGCTGGAGTTGCAGGCCGCGCCGGCCGGCGGAGACGTAGATGGTCGGGAAGTCCAGCGCGGAGGAGTCGAGCACGGTGGGCAGCCGCCTGCGCTGGCCCAGCGGGCTGATCCCGCCCCGGACGTAGCCGGTGACCCGCTCGGCCACCGTACGGTCGGCCAGCGCCGCCCGCTTGCCGCCCACCGCCGCGGCGAGCGCCTTGAGGTCCAGCTCGCCGGTGACCGGCACGACCGCCACCGTGAGTACCCCGTCGACCTCGGTGACCAGTGACTTGAACACCCGCTCCGGCGGCACGCCGAGCGCCTCGGCGACCAGCCCGCCGTAGTTGGGCGCGTCCGGGGAGACGTCGTACGGATGGGTGCTGTGCGCGATCTTCCGCTTCGCCAGCAGCGCTGTCGCCGGCGTTCCCTGTCCCGCCATGACCGACAAGCTAGCGGTGCCCCGCCCGCCAGGCCATCCGATACCTGCGCCCTGAGACGGGCCGACCGCCGGGCGGCGAGCGGCGAGTTGGTCAGAGGGCCGGCACGGGTTGGCAGAGCAGGGTGGTGGGGGCGCCGGCCACCCGGGTGAGCACCAGGCTGGCCGGATTCTCCCCGGCCAGCCGCAGGTCGCGGCGGAGTCGTTCCGGCTCCAGCGCCGAGCCGCGCTTGAGGATCTCCACCCGGCCCACCCGCCGCTCGCGGAGCAGCGCCCGCAGCCGCTTGAGTGAGAACGGCAGCACGTCGGTGACCGCCAGGCAGCGGGCGTACGGGGTGGTGGCCGGCGCGTCGGCGTAGAGGTAGGCGATGTCGGGGTCGGCCAGCGTGGCGTCGAGAGCGTCGGCCAGCTCGGCGACCAGGTGGGCGCGGACCACCGCCGGATCCGGGTCGTACAGGTAGCGGCGGACCGGCCCCACCGCCGCCTGCCGGTCGCCGGCGCCGGTGAGCACGTGGGCGTCCCCGCCGCGCACCACGGTGGCCCGGCGGGGGACCTCGGCCAACCGGCCGCACCAGAGGGTCGCCTCGACCAGGTCGCCGTCCACACTGACCCACTCCGCCTCGGCACCCGGCGGGATCAGCGCGTGGTCCAACCCGGGCGCCACCTTCACCACGGTGTACGGCACCCGTTCGGCCAGCCCGAGCACGAAGTCCCACGGCGGCGAGTAGGCGCTCGGGTCGAACACCCGCCGCCCGGTGCCGGTCTGCCGCCGCGCCGGATCGCAGAAGACCGCGTCGACCCGGTCGACGTCGAACGCGGTGGCGTCGCCGCACTCGACGGTGAACAGCTCGGCCACGCCGGCCGCCTCGGCGTTCGCCGCGGCCATCGCGGCGGTCACCGGGTCGGCCTCCACGCCGTACACCCGGATGCCGGCGCGGGCGGCGGCGAGCGCGTCGGCGCCGAGGCCGCAGCCCAGGTCGGCCAGGGTGCGCACCCCGGCGGCTCGCAACCGCTCGGCCCGCCGGCCGGCCACCACCCGGCGGGTGGCCTGCTCCAGCCCGGCGCGGGTGAGGAACATGCCGGCGGCGGCCGGTCCGAACTTGCCGGCCGCCCGGCGGCGCAGCTCGACCTGGGTCAGCGCGGCGGCGGCCAGCCCGGCCGGGACCCCGGCCGAGCGGAGCGCCGACGCCGCGGCCAGCGGGTCGCCGCCGGCCATCTCGGCCGCCGCGGCGAGCGCGGCCGACCCCTCGGCGGTACGCAGGGCGGCGAGCTGATCCAGATCCACCCGGCCATTGTCCCGGCCCCCGTTCCGCCTCCTACGCGTGCCGGTCATGTCGGCGCTGTCCCGTTCTCCCGCGGCCCGCCCGTCGGCAGGGCCCTCACAAGCCGCCCGGGCCGTCCCGTCTCGCGCGGCTGCGGTGGCGGCGGCGCCATGTCGGCGATGTGGGGGTGTTGCGGGAGGTCTGATGCCGGCATGTCGCCGATCTGGTGTCGATCATGGAGTGGCCGGGAACGTGGCATCCCCCGTGTCGCTGTGGGGTGGCGCGGAACGCGGGGGATGGTCGGCTGCTGACTGGTGCTGGACAGCCGGGTTGGTGCTGCCGGGCCGGTGCGCGGCCACGCTGGCGAACCCGGACCGGCGCCGGCCCGTGTCGCCCCTCGGCGCAGGGGAGGCGCGGCTCGCCCTCGAACGGGTGGGTCAGCGGCGGGTCGGGGTGGCGGTGACGAAGGCCCGCCAGTTCGCCGGGGCGAAGGTGAGCGCCGGGCCGGTCGGGTCCTTGCTGTCCCGGACGGCGACCACGCCGGGCAGGTTGTCGGCGACCTCGACGCACGCGCCGCCGTTGTTAGTGCTCCGGGAGGACTTGCGCCAGGCGGCGCGGGTCAGGTCCATGTCTTGGCCACTTCCTCGATCAGCCGGGCGGACTGCCGGCAAGGCAGTGCCTCACCCGTCACAGTCTCCCAGCGTCGTTCGAGGGCGGCAACGTCGTTAGGGCTGTCCACGGTCAGCCCACGGAGCTGGTTGTCCAGGTGGATCAGCTCGGCGCCGCTGGCGAGCCGGGCCAGGATGAACGAGCCGCCGAGCCCGGTGTGCCAGGGGGATTCCGCTGGCACGACGCGGACCTGCACATTCGGCTCCGCGCCGACGGCCAACAGGTGCGTCATCTGGTCGCGCATGGTGGCCCGATCGCCGACCTGCCGCCGCAGCGCCTGCTCGTCCAGGACCGCGACGAACTGGGGCCGCAGGTCGCCGGTCAACACGGCTTGCCGGGCCAACCGGGTCACCACCCGCGCCTCCAACTCGTCAGCGCTCAGCTCCCCGCCCACCCCGAGCATCGCCCGGGCGTACTCCTCGGTCTGGAGCAACCCGGGCACCGCGGTCGCCTCACTCCACCGCAGCGCCACCGTCTCCCGCTCGATCTCCTCCCAGGGGCGGAACCAGTCAGGCGCGGCGTGGAGCCGGATCAGCTCCAGCATGGCGACGAAGAGACCGCCGGTGTCCAGCACCGCGTCGACCCGGGCCAGGTAGTCCGGCTGGACCGGGCGTTCGCCGATCTCGACGGCGCTCACCTGCGACGACGAGTAGTTGATCAGCTTGCCCAGCTCCTCCTGGCTGAGCCCGCGCGCCTGGCGGGCCCGGCGGAGCTGACCCCGCAGGAACGTCAGTGTCGGTACCCGGGACATCGGTGCTCCCTCCCCTCGGCATCCGCGCCGGCACCGGACAGTAGGGGGTTGACCACGCTGCGGCGAGGCGTTGCCGGCGTGTCGCGGTATCCCGTGGCGGAACAGTGGCGGGACAGTGGCGACACGAGGTTCGGGCGCGTTGGCACTCTCCTTGACGGAGTGCTAGCCGAGGAATAACCTGCGATTAGCACTCTCACCCTGAGGGTGCCAGCTTCCGGGCCGCTCGGTCCGGGGCTGAACGCCAGGCGGACCGGCACCCGCGACGACGGCCCCGCCCGGTGGCATGTGGCAGATTGACGCTGGTCGGCATGCCGACCGGTAACGAAACCAGTACCCCAGGAGGGTATGCCCGTGACTACCGCGACCAAGGTTGCGATCAAGCCGCTCGAGGACCGGATCGTGGTCCAGGCGAACGAGGCTGAGACCACCACGGCGTCGGGCATCGTGATCCCCGACACCGCCAAGGAGAAGCCGCAGGAGGGCACCGTCCTCGCTGTCGGCCCGGGCCGGATCGACGACAAGGGCAACCGCGTGCCGATCGACGTCAAGGTCGGCGACACCGTCCTCTACTCGAAGTACGGCGGCACCGAGGTCAAGTACGCCGGCGAGGAGTACCTGGTGCTCTCCGCCCGCGACGTCCTCGCGGTCATCGAGAAGTAAGCAACCGATCAGTGTCGTTGCCCCGGTCCGGCTCGCCGGGCCGGGGCAACGTCGCTTCGAAGGGACATCCATGGCGAAGATCCTGAGCTTTTCGGACGACGCCCGGCACCTGCTCGAGCACGGTGTCAACGCCCTCGCGGACGCGGTGAAGGTCACCCTCGGCCCGCGCGGGCGCAACGTCGTCCTGGACAAGAAGTTCGGTGCGCCCACGATCACCAACGATGGTGTGACCATCGCCAAGGAGATCGAGCTCACCAACCCGTACGAGAACCTCGGCGCGCAGCTGGTCAAGGAGGTGGCGACCAAGACCAACGACGTCGCCGGCGACGGGACCACCACCGCGACCGTGCTGGCCCAGGCGATGGTCCGCGAGGGCCTGCGCAACGTGGCGGCCGGCGCCAACCCGACCGGCCTCAAGCGGGGCATCGACGCGGCGGCCAACAAGGTCTCCGAGGCGCTGCTGGCCCGCGCGGTCGAGGTGTCCGACAAGAAGGCGGTCGCGCACGTCGCGACGGTCTCGGCGCAGGACGCCGCCATCGGCGACCTGATCGCCGAGGCGATGGAGAAGGTCGGCCGCGACGGCGTCATCACCGTCGAGGAGGGCTCCACCCTGCACACCGAGCTGGACGTGACCGAGGGTCTCCAGTTCGACAAGGGCTTCATCTCGCCGAACTTCGTCACCGACGCGGAGGCGCAGGAGGCCGTCCTCGAGGACGCCTACATCCTGATCACCACGCAGAAGATCTCGGCGATCGAGGAGCTGCTGCCGCTGCTGGAGAAGGTCCTCCAGAACAACAAGCCGCTGCTGATCATCGCCGAGGACGTCGAGGGCCAGGCGCTGTCCACCCTGGTGGTCAACGCGATCCGCAAGACCGTCAAGGTCTGCGCGGTGAAGGCCCCGGGCTTCGGCGACCGCCGCAAGGCGATGCTGCAGGACATGGCGATCCTGACCGGCGCCGAGCTGGTCGCCCCGGAGCTGGGCTACAAGCTCGACCAGGTCGGCCTGGAGGTGCTCGGCACCGCCCGCCGCGTGGTGGTGGACAAGGAGAACACCACCATCGTCGACGGCGGCGGCCAGGCCAGCGAGGTCGCCGACCGGGTGGCCCAGATCCGCAAGGAGATCGAGGCCTCGGACTCCGAGTGGGACCGGGAGAAGCTCGCCGAGCGGCTGGCCAAGCTCTCCGGCGGCATCGCCGTCATCAAGGTGGGCGCGGCGACCGAGGTCGAGATGAAGGAGCGCAAGCACCGCATCGAGGACGCCATCGCGGCGACCAAGGCCGCGGTCGAGGAGGGCACCGTCCCCGGCGGTGGCGCCGCCCTGGCGCAGATCCTCTCGGCGCTCGACGACGACCTGGGCTTCACCGGCGACGAGAAGGTCGGCGTCTCGATCGTGCGCAAGGCGCTGGTCGAGCCGCTGCGCTGGATCGCCCAGAACGCCGGCCACGACGGCTACGTCGTGGTGCAGAAGGTGGTCGGCAAGGAGTGGGGCCACGGCCTCGACGCGGCCACCGGCGAGTACGTCGACCTGGCCGCCTCCGGCATCGTCGACCCGGTGAAGGTGACCCGCAACGCGGTCAGCAACGCCGCGTCGATCGCCGGCCTGCTGCTCACCACCGAGAGCCTCGTGGTGGAGAAGCCGGCCGAGCCGGAGCCGGCCGCCGCCGGTCACGGCCACTCGCACGGTCACGGCCACAGCCACCAGCACGGCCCGGGCTTCTGACCCGGTAGTACGACCGGTCCGGGGCACACCGTCACGCCGACGGTGTGCCCCGGCCGCGTTCCCGGCCCGGCGCGGGCCGGCGACGGTCGGGCGGGCGCGGCTCGCCGCCGCGCGGGACGGATTACGGAACGCTGACGTGGCTACCGGCCGGGCCGGGCGATCGGAAAGACTGGCCCGATGAGCACCACGACACGCCGGTACGCCGCGCTGGCCGGGTTCACCGCCGCCGCGGTGGCGATCGGCTCGGCCGAGCTGGTGGCGGTGCTGACCGGCCCCCGCTCGGCCCCGCTGGTGGCGGTCGGCGGGCTGGTCGTGGACACCGTTCCCGAGCCGCTCAAGCAGCTCGGCATCGCGCTCTTCGGCACGTACGACAAGATCGCGCTGCTGGTCGGGACGGCGCTGCTGCTCGGCGCGGTGGCCGCGCTGCTCGGGGTGCTGGCCGTCCGCCGGCTGGCGGTCGCCCTGGCCGGCATCGCGGCCTTCGCGGCGCTCGGGGTGGTCGCCGCGCTGACCCGGGCCGGCGCGGACCTCGCCGACGCCCTGCCCGCGCTGCTCGGCGCCGGGGCGGGGGCGCTGGTGCTCTGGCTCTTCGTGGCCGGCCCGCTGGAACTCGACCCGTGGCCCTGGTCGCCGCCCGAGCCACTGCCCGCCACCGCGCACCCGGCCAGCCCGGGGCCGACCGGGGCAGCGGACGCCGAGCCGGCCGAGCCGTTGGAACACACCGATCCGGAGTCGCGGCGGCGGTTCCTCACCGGGGCCGGGGTGCTGCTCGGCGCGGCCACCGTGGCCGGGCTGGGCGGGCGGTGGCTGGCCGGGCGGCGGGGCGTCTCGGCGGCCCGGGCGGCGGTGCGGCTGCCCGCCCCGGTCTCCGCCGCGCCGCCGGTGCCGGCCGGGGCCGACCTGTCGCTGACCCAGCTCGCGCCCTACGTCACGCCGAATCTCGGCTTCTACCGGATCGACACCGCGCTGGTGGTGCCGCAGGTGGACCCGGAGACCTGGCGGCTGCGCATCCACGGGCGGGTCCGCCGGCCGCTCACGCTCAGCTTCGCAGACCTGCTGGCCCGGCCGCTGGTCGAGCGGTACGTGACCCTGGCCTGCGTGTCCAACGAGGTCGGCGGCGACCTGATCGGCAACGCCCGCTGGCTGGGCGTGCCGCTGAAGGACCTGCTGGACGAGGTGGAGCCCGAGGAGGGCGCCGACCAGGTGGTCGGGCGGTCGGTGGACGGCTGGACCTGCGGCACCCCGACGGCGGTGCTGCGCGACGGGCGGGACGCCCTGCTGGCGGTGGGCATGAACGGCGAGCCGCTGCCGGTCGAGCACGGCTTCCCGGTGCGGATGGTGGTGCCCGGCCTGTACGGCTACGTCTCGGCCTGCAAGTGGGTGACCGAGCTGGAGCTGACCAGCTTCGCCGACTTCGACGCGTACTGGGTGCCGCGCGGCTGGTCGGCGCAGGGGCCGGTGAAGACCCAGTCGCGGATCGACAGGCCCCGGGAGGGCAACCGGCTCACCGCCGGCCCGATCACCGTGGCCGGGGTGGCCTGGGCCCAGCACCGGGGCATCCGCCGGGTGGAGGTCCGGGTCGACGAGGGCCCGTGGCAGGAGGCGGACCTGGCCGCCACGGTCTCGGTGGACACCTGGGTGCAGTGGTCGTGGCGGTGGGACGCCACACCAGGCGAGCACACCCTCCAGGTGCGGGCGACCGACGCCACCGGCGAAACCCAGACCGCCCGCCGCCAGGACGTCGCCCCCGACGGCGCCACCGGCTGGCACACCGTCCCCCTCACCATCCGCTGACCCCCCCGAGTCCCGGTTGATCATGAGGTTGACGGCGTAAGTCGAGATCGACACCGCCGTCAACCTCATGATCACCGGGGGGCGGGGGCGGGGGCGGGGGCGGGGGCAGGGCAGGGCGGGGCGGGGTGGGGGCGGGGCGGGGGCGCAGTGCGACGCCACGCCCGGGGGGCGTGGCGTCGCGGTGGGTGCTGGGGGTGGGTCAGGCGATCTTGCGTTGGGCGGGGACGGCGGTCTTGTGCGGGCGGCCCAGGCGGGCCTCCAGGCGGGCCACGTCGACCCGGGTCTGCCGGCGGTCGGCCAGGTCCTCCCAGCCCATGGCGAGCAGGCGCAGCCGCTCGGACTCGCTGAAGCCGCCCCACACGCCGTACGGCTCGCGGACCGAGAGCGCGTGCGCCGCGCACTCGGCGCGCACCGGGCAGGTGCGGCAGACCGCCTTGGCACCGGACTCGCGGCGCAGGCGGGAGGAGCCGCGCTCGCCGTCGGGGTGGAAGAACTGGGCGCTGTCGCGGCCCCGGCAGGCACCGAGCCGCTGCCAGTCCCACAGATCGACGATGGGTCCGGGCAGTCTACGTACGTTCGACATCAGCACCCCTCCTCCCGCGCGGCACCGCGAGATCCTTCTGGCCGGCTAACCGGGCGGCGGGCCGCGCTGGCGCACCGTTCCCGGCCTGGACCTCCCGGTACCCGAGCTTTTGCCGACTCACACTTCTGTGATCGAAAACTTCCGGCAACTTGCGGCATATGCCCTAACTGTCGGAAAAGTTCGGAGGATTGCCGGGAACCCCCTCGGGGGTGCGCCCGGTCATGGTCTGCTCATTGGCGGAGAGGAGACCCACTGTGCGTACGGTTCTCGTGTGCGTTCGGACACCGCTCGCCGCCCAGCACCTGACCTCGGCGGCGGCCCGGCTCGGGCTGTCCGCGGTGGTGCGGACCGCCGTCTCCGATCCCGAGGTGATGCTGCGCCTGGCCGAGCGGCCGGCCGACGTGGTGCTCGCCGACACGGCGCTCACCCGGCCGGACAGCGCCGGCTTCGTCCGCCGGGTGCTCGCCCGCGCGCCGCAGGCCGCCGTGGTGCTGCTCGGGGCGGAGGAGTCGGAGGCGGCCGCCGCCACCATCAGCGCCGGCGCCCGGGGCCTGATCCAGGGGGTCGACCACGACCTGACCAGCGCGGTGGCCAAGGCGCTGCTGCTGCTCTCCGCCCCCGGCCGCGCGGCCCGGCACCGGATCACCGACCCGGCCCGGGACACCGCCGCGGTCGGCGGCCCGGGTCGCCCGGCGCAGGGCGGCCGGCCGTCGGGCGAGCCCAACCCGACCTGGCCGGCCGGATCGGCCGAGGGGGCCGGCGGCGCCCCGGCGGTGGTGCCGGTGCAGCGCGGTGACGACCCGGCCGAGCCGGCCGCCGGCGAGCCGGAGGAGGCCGCGCCGGAGCCGCGCCGCGGCGCGCCGGCCAACCGGTCGAACCGGGCGCCGGTCGGGCTGACCGAGCGGGAACTCCAGGTGCTGCTCGGCATGGCCGAGGGCAAGAGCAACGCGGAGATCGGCCGGGAACTGTTCGTCTCGGAGGACACCGTCAAGACGCACGCCCGCCGGCTCTTCCGCAAGCTCGGCGCCCGGGACCGGGCGCACGCGGTGGCCGCCGGCTTCCGGGCCGGCCTGGTGGCCTGACCCGCCGCGACCGCCGTCGCCCGCGGGTCCGGGTCGAGTCCGGTGCCGCCGGGACCTACTCGCTGAGCTGCACCGCGTTGGACGTCCACGCGCGGGGCCGGGCGGGCTGCCGCGCCGGGCCACCGGAACCGCCCACTGGGCGTCAGTCGGCGGAGCCGGGCTCGTCCTCGGTGCCCTCGGTCAGGGTGTCGTGCACCCCGTCGGCGTAGCCCCGGGCGTAGTCCCAGGTGACGTAGTGGTCCGGATCCGGGTCGTAGGCCGGCTCGTGCACCCGGGGACGGCCGGAGCTGAGCAGGTGGCGCAGGTTGCCGCGGAGCAGGTCCCAGTCGAAGTAGTGCGGCTCCCGGCAGTCCTCACACTCGATCACCAGCCCGCGGATCCCGATCGGGGCCAGCAGCGCCTGGTAGATCTCCAGGTCGGCGAGATCCTCCAGCACGTCCTGGCGCTCGCCCTCGGTCAGCGGGTCGAGCGGGGCGTCGTCGCCGGGATCGTGCAGGCCCGCTGCCGGATCGGCCGGGTCGCCGTTGAACGGGTCGATGGGCTCGTCGTGCACACCATCACCGTAGACCTCCCGCAGCGGCGACGCCCGCCCCCCGGCCGGCGGTGTCCGCGCCCGCCGCCGGCGGGTCCGGCCCAGGTCACTGGGTACGATGGGGCGACGCGCCGTCACCCGGCGTACGCCGGTGCCCGTCCGCGCCACCTCGCTGAAGCCCGTCCGAGCAGCTCAGGGGAGCAATCGTGGAAATTTCGCCCAGCACCGACCTGTCGAGCGGCGCCGACCACGGCGAGCTGGGCGGTCACCTGCCGGAGCTGCCCGCCGGCTCCGCCCGGGTGGTGCCGCTCGGGCTGACCTTCGACGACGTGCTGCTCCAGCCGGGCGAGTCGGACGTCGTGCCGAGCCGGGTGAACACCGTCACCAAGCTCACCCGCAACATCAACCTCAGCGTGCCGCTGCTGTCCAGCGCGATGGACACGGTGACCGAGGCGCGGATGGCGATCGCGATGGCCCGCCAGGGCGGCATCGGCGTGCTGCACCGCAACCTCTCCCTGGAGGACCAGGCGCTCCAGGTCGACCTGGTCAAGCGCTCCGAGTCGGGCATGATCACCAACCCGGTGACCGCCAGCCCGGAGGACACCCTGCGCGACGTCGACGCGCTCTGCGGGCGCTACCGCATCTCCGGCGTGCCGGTGGTGGACGCCGAGGGCCAGCTGGTCGGCATCGTGACCAACCGCGACATGCGCTTCGTCTCCGACCCGGCCACCCCGGTCCGCGAGATCATGACCCGGACCCCGCTGGTCACCGCCCCGGTCGGGGTGAGCAAGGAGGACGCGCTCGGCCTGCTCCGCCAGCACAAGGTGGAGAAGCTGCCGATCGTCGACGACTCCGGCAAGCTGCGCGGGCTGATCACCGTCAAGGACTTCACCAAGAGCGAGCAGTACCCCAACGCCACCAAGGACGAGGCGGGCCGGCTGCGGGTTGCCGCGGCCGTCGGGGTGGGCGAGGACGCGTACAAGCGGGCCCGGGCGCTGGTCGACGCCGGCGTCGACGTGCTGATCGTGGACACCGCGCACGGCCACCAGCGGGCCGTGCTGGACATGGTCCGCCGGCTCAAGAAGGACGTGGGCATCGAGATCGTCGGCGGCAACGTGGCCACCTACGCCGGTGCGAAGGCGCTGGTCGACGCCGGTGCCGACGGGGTGAAGGTCGGCGTCGGCCCGGGCGCCATCTGCACCACCCGGATCGTCGCCGGGGTCGGCGTACCGCAGATCACCGCGATCATGGAGGCCGCCCGGGCCGCCCGCCCGGCCGGCGTGCCGGTGATCGGCGACGGCGGCATCCAGTACTCCGGCGACATCGCCAAGGCCCTGGTGGCCGGCGCCGACACGGTGATGCTCGGCAGCCTGCTGGCCGGCTGCGAGGAGAGCCCCGGCGAGCTGATCTTCATCAACGGCAAGCAGTACAAGGCGTACCGCGGGATGGGCTCGCTGGGCGCTATGCAGTCCCGTGGCCAGGGCAAGTCCTACTCCAAGGACCGCTACTTCCAGCAGGACGTGCTCGCCGAGGACAAGCTCGTCCCGGAGGGCGTGGAGGGCCAGGTGCCCTACCGCGGGCCGCTCGCCACGGTCGCCCACCAGCTCGTCGGTGGGCTGCGCGCCGCGATGGGGTACGTCGGCGCGGAGAGCATCCCCGAGCTGCACCGGCGCGGCCAGCTCATCCGGATCACGGCGGCCGGGCTCAAGGAGAGCCACCCGCACGACATCCAGATGACTGTCGAGGCGCCCAACTACCACTCCCGCTGACCCCCACCACACCACCCCCGAAGACACCTGGAGTCCCCCATGCGTGACGTGGTCGAGATCGGGCTGGGTAAGACCGCGCAACGCGGCTACCACCTGGACGACATCGCCATCGTGCCGAGCCGCCGCACCCGGGACGTCGACGACGTCTCGACCAACTGGCAGCTCGACGCCTACCAGTTCGGCATCCCCTGCGTCGGGCACCCCTCCGACGCCACCATGAGCCCGGCCTCCGCGGTCCGGCTCGGCCAGCTCGGCGGCCTCGGCGTGCTCAACGTCGAGGGGCTGTGGACCCGCTACGAGAACCCGACCAAGGTGCTCGAGGAACTGGCCGCGCTCGACGAGGACGCCCGCGCCACCAAGCGGCTCCAGGAGGTGTACGCCGAGCCGATCCGCCCGGACCTGATCGCCGAGCGGGTCCGCGAGCTGCGGGCCGGCGGTGGGACGGTGGCCGTCCGGGTCTCCCCGCAGCACACCCTCGCGCTGGCCCCGGTGATCCTGGACGCCGGCGTGGACATCCTGGTCATCCAGGGCACCATCGTCTCGGCCGAGCACGTGTCGACCACCGACGAGCCGCTCAACCTCAAGGAGTTCATCGCCGACCTCGACCTGCCGGTCATCGTCGGCGGCTGCACCGACTACAAGACCGCGCTGCACCTGATGCGGACCGGCGCGGCCGGCGTGATCGTCGGCATCGGCGGCGACGAGTGGTCCACCACCGAGTCGGTGCTCGGCATCCGGGTGCCGATGGCCACCGCGATCGCGGACGCCGCGGCGGCCCGGCGGGACTACCTGGACGAGACCGGCGGCCGGTACGTGCACCTGATCGCCGACGGCGACCTGCAGACCTCCGGCGACATCGCCAAGGCGCTGGGCTGCGGCGCGGACGCGGTGATGCTCGGCGAGCCGCTGTCGCTCTGCACCGAGGCGCCGGCCGGCGGCGCCTGGTGGCACTCCGCCGCCAGCCACCCGTCGCTGCCCCGCGGCGCGTTCGAGGTGGCCGGCGAGCCGCTCGGCTCGATGGAGCAGCTGCTCTTCGGCCCGGCCGACGAGCCGGACGGGCAGCTCAACCTCTTCGGCGGGCTGCGCCGCGCGATGGCCAAGTGCGGCTACCGCGACCTCAAGGAGTTCCAGAAGGTCGGCCTGGTCCTCGACCGCTGACGCGCCGCCAAGAGACGCCACCCGCACCGGCCGCGCCGATAGGCTCGGCCGGTGCGTCGTACTCGTGACCTGATCCCGCTGGCGCTGGCCACCGTGGCGGTGCTCGGGCTGCTGACCGGCTGCCCCGGCGACCGGCAGGGCGACCCCGACGGCCTCCGTCCGGGCAGCGCCGACCTCGCCGACCCGTACGTGCCCGGCGCCGGCAACGGCGGATACGACGTCTCGCACTACCGGCTGGCGGTCCGGTACGACCCGGCGACCGACCGGTTGAGCGGACGCGCGACGGTCACCGCCACGGCCAGTCACGGGCTGTCCCGGTTCACCCTCGACCTGGTCGGCCTCGACGTCAGCGCGGTCACCGTCGGCGGGCAGCGCGCCGAGCACCGGCGCGACGGCGACGAGCTGGTGGTCACCCCGGCCGACGGGATCCCGCAGGGCCGGCAGTTCGCGGTCGAGGTCGAGTACGCCGGGGTGCCCGCCCCGGTCCCCGACGGCGTGCTGGGCAACGGCGGCTTCCAGCACACCGCCGACGGCGCGATAGCGCTCGGCCAGCCGCACTCGGCGGCCACCTGGTTCCCGGTCAACGACCACCCGTCCGACAAGGCCACCTACGACATCGAGGTGACCGTGCCGGAGGGGCTGGAGGCGTTGAGCAACGGGGTGCCGGGGGAGCAGACCACCGCCGACGGCTGGACCACCTGGCGCTGGGCCGAGCGGGCACCGATGGCCAGCTACCTGACCACCCTGGTGATCGGCGACTACCAGGTGCGCACCGGCACCCACGCCGGCAAGCCGATGGTCACCGCCGTACCGGCGGGCCTGCCGGCGACCGGCCCGGAGGCCGCCTCGCTCGCCCGCACCGGGGAGATCGCCGACTTCCTGGCCAGCCGCTTCGGGCCGTACCCGTTCGACTCGTACGGCGGGATCGTGGTCACCGACGACCGGATCGGCTACGCGCTGGAGACCCAGTCGCGGCCGGTGTACGGGCCGGGCTTCTTCCGCGGCGGCCGGCCCAACACCGGGGTGGTCGCCCACGAGCTGGCCCACCAGTGGTTCGGCAACAGCGTCGCGCTGACGAAGTGGCAGGACATCTGGCTCAACGAGGGGTTCGCCAGCTACGCGGAGTGGCTGTGGGAGGAGCACGACGGCGGCCGCACCGCGCAGCGCAACTTCGAGCTCCAGTACGCCGCCACCGACTGGTCCCGCCCGTCCGTCGACCCGGGACCGACGCAGATGTTCGGCACCGCCGTCTACAAGCGCGGTGCGCTGGCCGTGCACGCGCTGCGCCGCACCGTCGGCGACGAGACCTTCTTCCGCATCCTGCGGAGCTGGACCGCCGAGCGGCGCAACGGCAACGCCACCACCGCCGACCTGATCGCGCTCGCCGAACGGGTCGCCGGGCGGTCGCTGCGCCCGCTCTTCGACGCCTGGCTGGTCGGGGGCAGCGCCCCCGCCCTGCCGTGACGGGTCCTTGATCGACGGTCGGTAGGCTGCCGCCGGGCGGGCCGGCCGCGACGCGGGTCCGCCGGTGGCCACCGCCCGGCCGGACCGGCCGGCGGGACGGCCCGTCGGCACAGGGAGGGGCGAGGCGATGGCGCTGCCGCGGCGGGTTCTGCTGGTTACCGGCCTGCTGGTCACCGGGGCGCTCGGCGTGGGCGGGTGCGGGTCCCCGGCGGAGCCCGGGATCGACTCGGCCGCCCCGTCGCCGAGCAGCACCCGGCAGTTCAAGCCCGGCGGCGCCGGCGCGGGCGACGAATACTTCCCGACCTACGGCAACGGTGGCTACGACGTCGGCCGGTACACGGTCAAGGTGCGCTACGACCCGGCGACGGACCGGCTCACCGGCACCACCACCGTGCAGGCCGCCGCGACCGCGAACCTGTCCGCGTTCAACCTCGACCTGGCCGGGTTGACCGTGCGCGAGGTGACGGTGGACGCCGCCCCCGCCCGGCACTCCCGCAAGGGCGACGAACTGGTGGTCACCCCGGCCCGCGGCCTGATCGCCGGCAACGGCTTCGTCGCCGAGATCAGCTACGACGGCGAGCCGGAGCCGCTGCGTACCGAGGCCCTCGGCCAGGGCGGGTTCCTGCACACCTCCGACGGCGCCATCGCGCTCGGCCAGCCGGAGTCGGCGAGCACCTGGTTCCCGGTCAACGACCATCCCTCCGACAAGGCCAGCTACGACTTCGAGATCACCGTGCCGGACGGGCTGACCGCGGTGAGCAACGGCGTGCCGGTGGGCCGGAGCAGCGCGGACGGCTGGACCACCTGGAGGTGGGCCGAGCGCAACCCGATGGCGAGCTACCTGAGCATGGTGGCGATCGGGAAGTTCCGGCTGACCCGGGGCGAGCACAAGGGACGGCCGGTGTTCCACGCGGTCACCACGAAGCTCGCCGAGGGAGCGGCGGACCGGTCGATCGCCGAGACGGTGAAGGTCGCCGACTACCTGGAGCGGCTCTTCGGGCCGTACCCGTTCGAGTCGTACGGCGGGGTGGTGGTCTCCGACGACCGGATCCGGTACGCGCTGGAGACGCAGAGCCGCCCGGTCTACGCCGCGTCCTTCTTCCGGCAGGGCGAGAACACCGGGGTGGTCGCGCACGAGCTGGCCCACCAGTGGTTCGGCAACAGCGTGGCGCTGACCAGGTGGCAGGACATCTGGCTCAACGAGGGGCTGGCCACGTACGCCGAGTGGCTCTGGACCGAGCACGACGGCGGGCGGAGCGCCGCGCGGACCTTCGACGCCCGGTACGCCGCCGCCAGCAGCCGGGTCTGGCGGACCCCGCCGGGCAGGCCGGGGGTGGAGAACCTGTTCGGCGAGTCGGTCTACCAGCGCGGCGCGATGACCGTGCACGCGCTGCGGGTGGCGGTCGGCGACAAGGCGTTCTTCGAGATCCTCAAGACCTGGGCGGCGGAGAAGCGGGACGGCAACGGCAGCACCGCCCAGTTCGTGGCACTGGCCGAGCGGATCTCCGGCGAGCGGCTGGACGACCTCTTCGACGACTGGCTCTACGGCACCGAGCGTCCCGCCCGCCCCGAGCGACTCTGACCCCGGCCCACCCCGGGCGGGCGTCGAACACCGTGCCCCCGCGCGGCGCTGCCGCCCGGGCGGCCGGGTCAGGTCTTGACCCGCAGCTGCGGGTGCTCGGCGAGGTGGGCGTCGGCGCGGCCGGCGCGCAGCGCGGTGAGGAAGTCCCGGCCGACCTTGGTGAGCTGCTCGCCCCGGTAGCCGCTGCCCCGGCCGACCGACGCGCCCGGGAGCCCGACCAGGACGAACCGCTCCGGCGGCAGCTCGCCGAGGGCGTACGCGAAGTCGACGATCCGCCGCCCGCCGAGCGCGGAGTAGACCAGCGTGTCGCCGAGCGCGGCGACCACCTGCTCGACCCGTTGCGGCTGCCGGGCCAGGTCCTGGTCGAGGATCTTCCGGACCAGGGCCCGGACCAGTTGCTGCTGGTGCCGTTGCCGGGCGTAGTCGCCTCCGGTGAGGTAGCGCTGCCGGGCGTAGTCGAGCGCCTGCCAGCCGGTCAGGTGCCGCTGGCCCTTCTCGTAGACCATCTGCGGCCCGGTGTAGCCGCCCGGCGCCGGGTCGCGGTGCCGGCCGTCCGGGCGGCGGTGCCGGGAGGCCACCCGCTGGTCGACGTAGATGTCCACCCCGCCGAGGGTGTCCACCAGCTTGTCGAAGCCGCCGAAGGTGACCACCGCGCCGGCGTCGATGCGCAGCCCGGTGTAGCCGCTGACGGCACTGCGCAGCAACTCGTACCCCTGCGCGGTGCTCGGCTGCTTCGGCTTGCCCGGCACCCGGCTGCCGTAGCTCATCGCGTGGGTCAGCTTGGTCCGCCCGCCCCGGTAGCCGGCCTTGGGGTAGGCCGGGATGTCCACCACCAGGTCGCGGGGGAGCGAGAAGAGGTATGCCCGGCCCAGCCCCTTCGGCACGTGCAGCACCAGGACGGCGTCGGCGTGCGGCTCCCAGCCCGGCACGCTGACCCGGGTGTCCACGCCGACCAGCAGCAGGTTGAGCGGGCCGGTGATGTCGGCGCCCGGCGGTGGGCCGGTCGGGCTGGCGCTGGCGCTCGGCGGGCCGGCCGGGGTGGCGCTCGGCGTGCCCGCTGCCCTCGTGCCGGACCCGCCGTCGGCCCCGACCAGCCGGGTCACCACGACGCCGGCCGTCGCCACCAGCACCACGGCGGTGAGCAGCACCAGCCCCAGCAGCCAGCGCCGCCGTGGCGTCCGCGATCGGAGGACCATGTCGACCCCTCTCCCCGTACCTGACTCGACGCTCCGACGGTGGCCTCGGGTTGCGTCCGGGGCGGCGGGGCGGTGGACGGGGTGCATGATCGCGCGAAAACTGGCCCTGGCGCGACAGCTACTGACCGGTAATGATGCGTCCATGCGGTACGACGTGCTCGTCATCGGGTCCGGCTTCGGCGGCAGCGTCACCGCGCTCCGGCTCGCCGAGAAGGGCTACACCGTCGGCGTGCTGGAGGCCGGGCGGCGATTCGCCGACCACGAGTTCCCGCAGACCTCCTGGCGGCTGCGCCGCTTCCTCTGGGCGCCGCGGCTCGGCTGCTACGGCCTGCAACGGATCACCCTGCTGCGCCCGGCCGACCGGCGGGCCGGCGGCGGGGTGATGGTGCTCTCCGGCACCGGGGTCGGCGGCGGTTCGCTGGTCTACGCGAACACCCTCTACGAGCCGCTGCCGGCCTTCTACGCCGACCCGCAGTGGCGGGACATCACCGACTGGCGCGACGAACTGGCCCGGCACTACGACCAGGCGAAGCGGATGCTCGGCGTCACCACGTACCCGATGGTCACCGGCGCGGACCGGGCGATGCGGGCGGTGGCCGAGCGGATGGGGGTGGGGCACACAGTGCACGCCACCCCGGTCGGGGTGCACATCGGGCGGCCGGGCGAGCGGGTGGCCGACCCCTACTTCGGCGGCGCCGGGCCGGAGCGCACCGGCTGCACGCACTGCGGCTCCTGCATGACCGGCTGCCGCCAGGGTGCGAAGAACACGCTGGTGAAGAACTACCTCTGGCTGGCCGAGCGGCTCGGCGTCCAGGTGCACCCGCTGACCACGGTGACCGCGGTCCGGCCGGCGGCGGACGGCGGCTACGCGGTGCAGACCGTCCGCACCGGGGCCTGGCTGCGCCGGCGCCGCCAGGTGATCCACGCCGACCAGGTGGTCTTCGCCGCCGGCGCGCTCGGCACCCAGCGGCTGCTGCACGAGATGAAGGCCACCGGCGCGCTGCCCGCGCTCTCGCCCCGGCTCGGCGAGCTGACCCGGACCAACTCGGAGGCGATCCTCGGCGCCTCGGTGTCCCGCCGGCAGGCCCGGGAGCGGGGGCTCGACTTCACCGAGGGGGTGGCGATCACCAGCTCGTTCCACCCCGACCCGCAGACCCACATCGAGCCGGTCCGCTACGGCCGGGGCTCCAACGCCATGGGGCTGCTCCAGTCGCTGCTGGTCGACGGCGGGCCGCACCGGCTGCGCCGGTGGCTGGGCATCCTGCTGCGCCAGCCCGGCACGGCGGCCCGGATGCTGAGCGTGCGCGGCTGGTCGGAGCGTACGGTGATCGCCCTGGTCATGCAGTCCGCGGACAACTCGCTGACCACCCGGTTCCGGCGCGGCCCGTTCGGCCGGCGGCTGGTCTCCGGGCCCGGGCACGGCACCCCCAACCCGACCTGGATCCCGGCCGGCAACACCGCCGCCCGGCTGCTCGCCGAGGAGATCGGCGGGGTGCCCGGCGGCTCGCTCACCGAGCCGTTCGACATCCCGATGACCGCGCACATCCTGGGCGGGGCGGTGATCGGCGCCACGGCGGCCGACGGGGTGATCGACCCCTGGCACCGGGTCTACGGGCACCCCGGGCTGCACGTGGTGGACGGCGCGGCGATCTCGGCGAACCTCGGGGTGAACCCCTCGCTGACCATCACCGCCCAGGCCGAACGCGCCATGTCGTTCTGGCCCAACAAGGGCGAACCGGACCCCCGGCCCCCACTCGGCTCCCCCTACCGCCGCCTGGACCCGATCCCCCCGCGCCACCCCGCGGTCCCGGCCACCGCCCCCGGCGCCCTCCGCCCCTGACCCACCCCGGCCCCGACCGCCGCGATCTTGCACTTGCCGCCCGGGCAAAAGCCGCACGTGCCGCAGAACGGGGGCGGAAAGCGCAAGATCGCGGCGGGGTGGGGCGCGGGGCGGGACCGGGTGGGGGTGGTGCGGCGGGGTGTGGGCGGGAAGGGCCGTGACGGTGGGTAGGCTTTCTGCGCATGAGCACGCCTCGCCCCGTCCTCGTGGTGGACTTCGGAGCCCAGTACGCCCAGCTCATCGCGCGCCGGGTGCGCGAGGCCAACGTCTACTCGGAGATCGTGCCGCACTCGATGCCGGTCACCGAGATGCTGGCGAAGAACCCGGCGGCGATCATCCTCTCCGGCGGCCCGGCCAGCGTCTACGCCCCGGACGCCCCGCAGATCGACGCCGGCATGTTCGACGCCGGGGTGCCGGTCTTCGGTATCTGCTACGGCTTCCAGGCGATGGCCCAGGCCCTCGGCGGCACGGTGGCCCGCACCGGCAACCGTGAGTACGGCGGCACCCCGCTGCGCGCCCGCCCCGAGGCCGGCGTGCTGCTCCGCGAGCTGCCGGACGACCTGCCGGTCTGGATGAGCCACGGCGACTGCGTGACCGAGGCCCCGGCCGGCTTCACGGTGACCGCCGAGTCGGCGGGGGCGCCGGTGGCCGCGTTCGAGGACCTGGCCGGCCGCCGGGCCGGTGTGCAGTTCCACCCGGAGGTCGGGCACACCGCGCACGGCCAGGAGATGCTCCGCCGCTTCCTCTACGACATCGCCGGCATCGAGCCCACCTGGACGGCGGAGAACATCATCGACGAGCAGGTGGCCCGGATCCGCGAGCAGGTCGGCGACAAGGAGGTCATCTGCGGCCTGAGCGGCGGGGTCGACTCGGCGGTCGCCGCCGCGCTCGTGCACAAGGCCGTCGGCGACCAGCTCACCTGCGTCTTCGTCGACCACGGTCTGCTGCGCGCCGGCGAGGCCGAGCAGGTGGAGAAGGACTACGTCGCCGCCACCGGCATCAAGCTCAAGGTGGTCGACGCCGCCGACCGGTTCCTCGGCGCGCTGGCCGGGGTGACCGACCCGGAGCAGAAGCGCAAGATCATCGGCCGGGAGTTCATCCGGGTCTTCGAGGCCGCCGCCCGCGAGGTCGCCGCGCACGGCGACGTCGAGTTCCTGGTGCAGGGCACCCTCTACCCGGACGTGGTGGAGTCCGGCGGCGGCACCGGCACCGCCAACATCAAGAGCCACCACAACGTCGGCGGCCTCCCGGAGGACCTGAAGTTCGCCCTGGTCGAGCCGCTGCGCACGCTCTTCAAGGACGAGGTCCGCACGCTCGGCCTCCAGCTCGGCCTGCCCGAGGCGATGGTCTGGCGGCACCCGTTCCCGGGGCCGGGCCTGGCCATCCGGATCATCGGCGCGGTGGACCGGGAGCGGCTGGACGTGCTGCGCCGGGCCGACCTGATCGCCCGCGAGGAGCTGAGCGCCGCCGGGCTGGACCGGGGCGTCTGGCAGTTCCCGGTGGTGCTCCTGGCCGACGTGCGCAGCGTCGGGGTGCAGGGCGACGGGCGCAGCTACGGGCATCCCGTGGTGCTGCGCCCGGTCTCCAGCGAGGACGCGATGACCGCCGACTGGTCCCGGCTGCCGTACGAGGTGGTCGCGAGGATCTCCACCCGGATCACCAACGAGGTCGCCGAGGTCAACCGGGTGGTGCTGGACGTGACCAGCAAGCCGCCGGGCACCATCGAGTGGGAGTGACCCCGGCTCACCCGGCCGGGGGCGCGGCCGGCGGGTAGGCCGGCGGCACCACGGTGGTCGGCGCGGCGGTGGGCTGCGGCACGGTGGGTGGCGCGGCCTCCGCCGGGTGCGGCCAGGCGGGCGCGTCGGCCGGCTCCTCGGGCATCAGGAACCACATGATCGGGTACGCGAGCAGCGCGAGCCCGCCGGTGAGCAGACCGGTGACGGCGAAGACGACCCGCACCAGGGTGGGGTCGACGGCGAAGTAGCGGCCGAGGCCGCTGGCCACCCCGGCCACCATCCGGTCGGTGGTCGGGCGGCGGAGCTGCTTGTACGGGGCCTGGGGAGGGCTGGTGTGTGTCATGCCTCAACCCTCCGCGCGGGCGGCCGGATCGACCTCGGTGACCGCCCGGAGCCTTACCCTGACCGGCCCCTGATTCGGGAGACTTGAGTCAGGAATCTGACTCTTTTCGATGCCGGTAACCGGCGCCGGGGAGAATTTCCTCCCGTGACCACCACGCTCACGCCGCTTCGCAGGATCGCGGCATACGCAGTCTGTGCCGACCCGCTCGACCGGGTGTTGCTGGTCCGCGCGTCGGAGCGGTCCGGCACACCGGGCACGTGGTCGCTGCCCGGTGGGGCGGTCGACCACGGCGAGGACCCGAACCACACGGTGGTCCGGGAGACGGCCGCCGAGACCGGCCTCTCGGTCACCGTCGACGGCCTCGACGACGTGCTGGCCGACATGCGGGCGCTGCCCGAGCGGGGCATCACGATCCACACCGACCGGCTGATCTACCGGGTCTCGGTCCGCGGCGGGACGCTCACCGACCGGGTCGGCCGGCCGACCGACCTGGCCCGCTGGTTCACCCGCGAGGAGGCCGCCGAGCTGCCGCTGCGCTCGTTCACCGCGCGCGCCCTCGGCCTGCCCGCCTCCTCGGCCGACGTGGTGCCGGACGAGCCGCCGGAGTTCCCCTCGTTCTACGCGGTGCCCGGCCCGGACGGGCTGCACCGGGCGCAGCGCTTCGCCGCGTACGCGGTCTGCACCGACCCGGAGGGGCGGGTGCTGCTCACCCGGGTGGCCGACGGCTACCCCGGCGCCGGCTGCTGGCACCTGCCCGGCGGCGGCACCGACTACGGCGAGCAGCCGGGCGCGGCGCTGATCCGGGAGCTGGTCGAGGAGACCGGGCAGACCGGCCGGCTGGTCGAGCTGCTCGGCGTGGCCAGTCACCGCGACGCCGCCTCGCTCGGCCCGGAGGGCTACCCGATCGACTGGCACGGCGTCCGCGCGTTCTACCGGGTGGTGGTCGACCAGCCCGCCCCGCCCACGGTCGCCGACGTCGGCGGCTCCACCTGCGAGGCCCGCTGGTTCGCCCCGGCCGAGCTGGGCGCCCTGCCCACCGACCGCCTCACCGAGGTCACCGCCGAAGCCGTCCAGGCCGCCCGCCTCGCCTGACCTGGGCCACCCCCGCCCGTTGATCATGAGGTTGACCGGCCGGCACGCCGCCCCCGGTGCCGCTAACCTCATGATCGACGGGGTGGAGCCGGTGTGGGGGAGCGGCGGGTGGTGCGGGAAGCGCGGCGGGTGGGGGCATACGGGGTGTGCGAGGACGCCGGGCGGGTGGTGCTGGCGCGGGGGTCGGCCGCGGGCCCGTACCCGGGGGTCTGGCAGCTGCCGGGCGGCGGGGTGGAGCACGCGGAGCACCCGGCGCACGCCGTGGTCCGCGAGTTCGCCGAGGAGACCGGCCTCACGGTCGAGGTGACCGGGCTGCGAGCCGTCCTGGCGGACGTGACCACCTTCCCTGACGCCGGTGTCGCGGTGCACACCGACCGGCTGGTGTTCGACGTGGTGGTGCGGGGCGGCGAGGCCCGGCCGGAGCCGGCCGGCGGCAGCGACGAGATCGGCTGGTTCACCCCGGCCGAGGCGGCCGAGGTGCCCCTGATGCCGTTCACCGCCGAACTGCTCGGCGTGCCCGTGTCGCCCCTGCCGCCCGACCTGCCCCGATCACTGCCGGCCGAGCAGGCCGGCCCGCCACCGGCGGACCGGCGGCTGCGCTTCGGGGCGTACGGGCTGGTGACCGACCCGACCGGGCGGGTGCTGCTCACGATGATCGCGGACGGCTACCCGGGGGCGGGCCGCTGGCACCTGCCCGGCGGTGGCACCGACCACGGCGAGCAGCCGGTCGCCGCGCTGCTGCGGGAACTGGTCGAGGAGGGCGGCCAGCTCGGCCGGGTGGTCGAGCTGATCGGGGTGGACAACCTGCACAACCCCGCCGCCCTCGGCCCGGAGGGCCGCCCGCTGGACTGGCACGGCGTCCGGGTGATCTACCGGGTGGCGGTGGACGCGCCCACCGAGGCGCGGGTGACCGAGCTGGCCGGCGGCTCCACCGCCCGGGCCGCCTGGTTCGCCCCCGACCAGTTGGCCGGGCTGCCGCTCACCGAGATCGCCGCCAAGGTGGTCCCGCGCCCGGGTCGCTGACCGGCGCGGACCGGGGCGCGGACCGGCCCGGTCCGGGGCGCTGACCGGGCGCGGACCGGCGCGGCCGGGGGCGCCCGGCGCGGCCGGGGGCGCCCGGCGGATCGTCGCCGGGCTGCGGGAACCGGACAACCGGGTGGACAGCACCCGCTCGCCGAGCTGAGGTGGGCACGCTCCGGTACAGTCGGGGTGGGGTTGGTGGAGGAAACGGGCGATGGAGCCCGGGATGGGAATAAGAGAGCGGTTCGAGCGGTTTAAGGGAGATATAAGTACCGCCGGCAGCTATCGCCAATCCCCGTTCCCCTATGCGATGGTGTACTCCGCAAAACGGCTGCCGGGCCGAAGCGGTCCGGCAAGAGACAGCCGGACGCCCCCGCCCTCGCGGCGGCCAGCCGATCCGGTGATGGAGGAAACGTGCCGAGAGCCCCATGGCGCCGGCGTCGTACGACTGACAGTCCGCGCCCCGCAGGGCGTCGCTGGGCGGGCCCGTTGCGCCGCAGCAGCACGTTCGCCCGCCAGGTGCTGCTGGTCCGGGTGGGTCGCCGGGACGGCGGCCCCCAGTCCGCCACCGACGTCGCGCTACCGGAGCACCGTTACGCCGATCGACCCGGTCGCCGTTACGGCCTGAGCCGGATCCGTCGAGCCCAGGTCGAGGCGGTGATGCCGGTCAGCCCGGCCCTCGCGCCCGCCGCGCCGGTCGACGAGTCGCCCTCGATGTCGATCCCGCTGCTGCCCGGCGAGCGGACGGCCGCCCGCCGGATGAAGTTCGCGGTGGTCAACGCGTGCACCCTGGCCAGCCTCATGCTCGGCATGCTGGCGATCTTCCTCGCCATGCAGGGCGAGGTGCGGGTGGCCGCGCTCTGCCTGATCGCCTGCGTCGCCTTCGACGGGCTGGACGGCGCGCTGGCCCGCAAGCTCGGCGTGGCCAGCCCGTTCGGCGCGCAGATGGACTCGCTGGCCGACATGTGCTCGTTCGGCCTCGCCGCCCCGGTGGTGGTCTACGCCTCACTCGCCGGGTCGGTCTCCACGCCGGCCGCCGCGGTGGCCTGCGCGCTGGTCGCCGCGTGTGCGGCGATCCGGCTGGCCCGGTTCAACGTCTCGCCCAAGGACGGCCGGTTCTTCTGCGGGGTGCCCACCACCATGGCCGCCGCGGTGCTCGCGCTGACCGTCGCCATCGGGCTGCCCGTGCCGGGCCCGGTGCTGGTGGCCGGGGTGGCCGTGCTGGCCTTCACGATGGTCTCCAGCTTCCCGTACGCCAAGCTCGCCCGGCTGGTCAAGCTGCCGCCGTGGGTGTGGCTGGCCCCGGTGATCGGCGCGCTGGTCGACGTGCGGCTGACCTTCGCCCTGGTCGTGGTCGGCTACCTGGTCAGCGGCCCGGTGCTCTGGCTGCGCCAGCGCCGTACCGCCTGACCCCGGACAAGCGAGAAGGGGGCGCCGCCACCAGCGGCGCCCCCTTCGTCGTCTGCTCAGCGCCAGCGGGCGATGACCGTCGACCCGCCGACCACCTTGTCGCCCGGGCCGACCAGTGGCTCGGCGGCCTCGGCGGGCAGGTAGACGTCGGTCCGCGAGCCGAACCGGATCAGCCCGAAGCGCTCGCCCCGGGCCAGCAGCGTGCCGACCGGTGCCCGCTGCACGATCCGGCGGGCGATCAGCCCGGTCCGCTGCGCCACCACGACCGTGCCGCGGGTGGTGTCCAGCACCGTGTACGCCGCCACGTTGTGCTCGGCGTCCGGCTTCATCGCGTTGACGAAGCCGCCGTCGGCGACGAAGTAGTCGACCACCTTGCCGGCCACCGGCGACCGGTTGACGTGCACGTCCAGCACCGACAGGAAGACCGCGACGCGCAGCCACTCGCCGTCGCCGAAGCGCTCGTCGTGCAGCCGCTGCACCGACAGCACCTGGCCGTCCGCGCTGGCGACCACGGCCGACGGGTCCTCGGGCACGTCCCGCTCCGGATCGCGGAAGAACGCCGCCACCGGAGCGGCGGCCAGCGCCGGCAGCAGCCAGAGCTTCGACTTCGGCCGCGCGACGCGGGCCAGCGCGGCCAGCCCGAGGGTGATGCCGGCCGCGGCCACCCCGTTCGAGTCGATGTGCATGGTCCGGGTCAGCGGCACGCTGGACGGGCGGTACGCCGGGGCCAGCCGCTCCGCCGCCGCGACGTCGGCCGGGGTGAAGCGCAGCCGGTGCACCCGCACCGGCGGGTTGTTCCGCAGCACCAGGTCGGTGCCGACGCCGTACAGCGCGCTCTGCCGGTCGAGTTCGGCGGTCGCGCCCGCGGTGCGGCCCGGGGCGGTGGCCACGCTGAGCACCCCGCCGTCGGCGAGGTACTTCGTCAGGGACTCGATGCTGGTACGGGCCTCGTCGGCGGTGCCGACGAACGCCTCGCCCGCGACCACCACGGCGGCGGGCTCGGCCTCGGCGAGCGTGTCCACCACCCGGACCCGCTCGGCGACCCACCGGCCCTGGGCGGTGACGTGCTCCCGCAGCCCCGCGGAGTCGGCCGTGCCGGCCGGCACGAGGGTGAGCGTGTCACCGGGCAGCAGCGCCTCGATCGCGGCGGCCAGCACCGCGGACTCCGGGGCGGCGCCGACCAGCAGGGCGGCCTTGGGGTCGTTGATCCGGGCGAGCTCGGCGACGAGGGTACGGGCGGCTCGCTCGCCGATGCGGACCGGACCGGACCGGCCGGGGGTGCGCACGGCGGGGGACTGGGTCATGTCGGACGGGCTCCTGACGGGGTAGCGACGGGCATCGCGGCGGGACCGCCACGGCGGCGCGGGCCGGCCGGCGGAGGCGAAATCTCCACCGGCCAGCATAGGCGGCCCCGGACCGGGGCGGCACCGGGCGCGGTCAGCCGCGCGACCGCTCGTCGCCGGCCGGCGGCCCGGTGACCGGCGCCCCGGCGGGCCGCTCCTCGGTGACCGGGTTCTCCTCACCCGGCCGGTCCCGGTCGGCGCGGCGGTCCTCGGTGCCCTCGACCGGCCGGTCGGCGACCGAACCGGTCGGCCACTCGTCGGCGGGGCGGTCCTCGGTGCCCTCCACCGGCCGGTCGGCCACCGCCTCGGTCGGCCACTCGTCGGCCTCGTCCCGGCCGGCCCGGCCGGGGCCGGACACCGGGGCACCGGACATCGGGGCGGACACCTCCCACTCGGAGCGGCCGGTCGGCCAGGCCGATCCGCCCGCCTCCGGCCAGCTCGGCTCGCCCGCGTCCGAGGTCGGCCGGTCGGCGACCGCCGGCAGGTCCAGGACCGTCGCGTCGGTGCCGGTCGCCGGCTCGCCCGTGGCGGGCGTGCCCGGCGGCTCCTCCCGGTTGGCGGAGCGGCCCGAGCGCAGCGCGCCGACCAGGCCGAGCAGGCCGACGAGGATCAGCGCGCCGGCCAGGAACCACCCCACCGGCGGCAGCGCCAACCCGAGCAGCTGGGCGAGCAGCCACCAGGCGGCGAGCCCGACGAAGATCAGCCCGAAGGCGAACGAGACGACGTCCGTGCGGTGGGCCTTCACCGGGTCACCTCCAGGTTGCCGGCGTTGACGTGGATGTAGAGGCGCAGCTTCCCACCACCGGGTCCGTCAGCGCCCAGGTCCGTGGTCTCCCGCAGCGGGCCGTCCAGCCCGCCCGAGCGCCGGCCGAAGACGTTCGCGTCACCGGCGTTGACGTCGGCCACCGTGGTGACGTCCACGTTCGGCGGCACCACCACCGTCGCCTCGCCGAAGTTGATCGACACGGTGATCTCGGTGTCCTTCTTGTCGAAGTCGACCGCCCGCAGGTCGAGCACGGCGTCGCCGAAGCTGTTCTCGTACCGCACGGCGAGGTCGCGGTAGTCGGTGGGCGACCAGGTCACCGCGCCGTCCACGCCGCGCACCCGGTCGTACGACTCGGCGACGGTGGCCACGGCCAGCGCGGCGGCGGTGACCAGGCCGAGCGCGATCAGCCAGCGGGCCCGGCCGAACCAGGTGCCGACCAGCAGGCCGAGACCGATGGTGGCCAGCGCCGCCGCGAAGTACGCGGACGCGCCGACGGCGAAGACGTCCAGCAGGTCGAGCACCGCGACCACGCCCAGGGCGAGGAAGATCAGCGAGAACGTCACCGCGCCCAGCGGGGACCGCTCGCGCGGCCGCTTCGGTGGCTTCGGTGGCTTGGGCGGCTTCGGTGCCGGCACCGGCTTCCCGGCGTACGGGCCGTGCGGGGCGAACGGGGGCCGGTAGCCGGCCGGGGGCAGCGGCGCGGTGACCGGCTGCCCGCTGGTCGGCGCGGGCCAGCCGGAGGTGGGCGCGGCCGGCGGCCAGCCGGTGGCCGGGCCGGCCAGCGGTGTCCCGACCGTCGGGGCGGCCGGCGGGGCCGGCGGCCAGGCGGGCAGCTCGGCGGTGGCCTCGGCCGGCTGGCCGGAGACCGGCGGTGCCGGCGGAACGCCCGGCGCACCGCTCACCGGGGCGGGTGTCGCGGCCGGGGCGGGGTAGCTGACCGGCGGGACCGGACCGGGCGGCGGCGCCGGAGTGGGCGGAACCGGTGCCGCGGCCGGCCGGCCCTGGTTCTCCCGGTTCAGCAGCAGCGCGCCGCCGATCAGGATGGCCGCGCCGAGCAGCACCGCGCGGAACGCGTCGGTGACGATGTAGCCGAAGCTGACCGCGACCAGGATGCTGAGCACGATCACGGTGACCGGGGACATGCTGGAGCGCCCCCGGCCCAGCATCGACTCGACCGGGGAGGCGCTGTCGCCCTCGCCGGGGATGATCAGCCACGCGGTGACGTAGACCAGGATGCCGATGCCGCCGAAGAAGCCGAGCACCGCGAGCAGCACCCGCCACAGCACCGGGTCGGTGTTGGTGGCCCGGCCGATCGCCGCGCAGACGCCGGCCAGGTAGCGGCCGTCGCGCGGGCGCACCAGCCCGTACCGCGTGGTGAAGCCGGCGGCGCCCGGCGGTGGCGGCGCGCCCGGCCCGGGTGGCGGCGTCCCCGCGCCCGGCGGTGGCGTCCCCGTGGTGCCACCGGCGTCGCCCGGCGCGGCCACCGGCGGCGGCGTCCCGAACGTGCCGGACGCGGTCCCGCCGGCGGGGGCAGCGGGTGGCGGTCCACCCGGCTGCGCCGCCCCGGGACGGGGGGACTGGGCAGCTTCCTCGGTCATGCCCTCGATCCTGCTGCGTCGACCGCCCGGACGGCCTCAGGACCCGACCCTGACCCCACCCTGAGATCCCGGCGCCCCGAATGTCGGGGGCGTCCCCGTGGCCGGGCGGCGGCGCAGCGTGTGACGATCGAACCGGCGCCGGCAGCGGCCCGCCGCCCGGCCTCGTGCCCAGCCGACCAGGGAGCCTGCGATCAGCATCGTGACCCAGCCACCGCGCCTCTACCGCGCCCCGGAGCACCGGATGGCCGCCGGGGTGGCCGCGGGCATCGCCGACCATCTCGGCATCTCGGTGGTCCGGGTGCGGATCGCCTTCATGGTGCTGCTCGGGCTGAGCGGGCTCGGCCTGCTGCTCTACGCGGCGTTCTGGGCGGTGGTGCCGCTGCGGCCGGGCGACACCGCGGTGCCGCCCCGGCGCGACGTCGCCCAGCTGCTGCCGTTCGTGGCGATCGGCCTCGGCGTGCTGCTGGTCCAGGTGATGGTCTTCGACTCGGTCGGCGCGGCCGGCACCGCCGGCTGGCTGGTCGCGATCATCGCGGTCGGCGCCGGGGTGATCTGGCACCAGTCCGCTCCGGAGCGGCGGCAGCGGTGGGGCGAGTCGATGCCGGTGCCGTGGCTGGGCGCGGTGGTGGAGGAGAGCGACCGGCGGGCGTTCGTGCTCCGCTTCATCGGCGGCGGGGTGCTGGTCGCGGTCGGCATCATCGGCGTCGCCGCTGTCTACTCCCCGGCGCAGAACTTCGACGCCGTGCTCAACGGCGTGATCTTCGCGCTGGTCGGCCTGGCCGGGGTCGGTGTGGTGGCGGCGCCGGTGCTCTGGCGGACGTACAACCAGCTCCGCTCCGAGCGCGAGGGGCGGATACGGGAGCAGGAGCGCGCCGAGCTGGCCGCCATGGTGCACGACCAGGTGCTGCACACCCTCGCCCTGATCCAGCGCAACGCCGGCGACGTGAAGACGGTGCAGCGGCTCGCCCGGGGCCAGGAACGCTCGCTGCGTAACTGGCTCTACAAGCCGACCGGTTCGCCGACCGAGCGCTTCGCCGCGGCGCTGGAGCAGGCCGCCGCCGAGGTGGAGGACACCTTCGCGATCACCGTCGAGGCGGTGGTGGTCGGTGACCGGGAGACCGACGAGCGGGTCGGCGCGCTGGTCGCGGCCGCCCGCGAGGCGCTGGTGAACGCGGCCCGGCACGCGGGCGTGCAGACCGTCTCCCTCTATGCGGAGGTCGAGCCGGATCAGGTCAGCGTCTTCGTCCGGGACCGGGGTAAGGGCTTCGACCCGGATACGGTGGAGGATCACCGGCACGGCGTCCGAGGCTCGATCATCGGGCGGATGAAGCGGCACGGCGGCCGGGCGGAGATCCGGTCCGAGCCGGGGGAGGGGACCGAGGTCCGGTTGATCCTGCCGATCTCCCGGGACTCGTCCACGGCGGAAAGGGACAAGTGATGACCGAGCAGTCGATGGAACCGGTCGAGGGAGCGGGTGCCGGCGCGGAGCGGCTGCGGGTCTTCCTCGTCGACGACCACGCCATGTTCCGCGCGGGGGTCCGCGCCGAGTTGGGCGCGCACGTCGAGGTGGTGGGCGAGGCGAGCACCGTGGCCGAGGCGGTCAGCCGGATCGCCGCCGCCCTGCCCGACGTGGTCCTGCTCGACGTGCACATGCCCGACGGCGGTGGCCGCGCGGTGCTGGACGCGATGCGGCGTACCCACCCGCAGGTGAAGTTCCTGGCGCTGAGCGTCTCCGACGCCGCCGAGGACGTGATCGGGCTGATCCGGGCCGGCGCCCGGGGCTACGTCACCAAGACCATCTCGCCGGACGAGCTGGCGGCGGCGATCCGCCGGGTGGCCGACGGCGACGCGGTGTTCAGCCCTCGGCTGGCCGGGTTCGTGCTGGACGCCTTCGCCGCCCGGCCGGACGCGCCGGTGGCCGACCCGGAGCTGGACCAGCTGACCAACCGGGAGCGCGAGGTGCTCCGGCTGCTCGCCCGGGGGTACGCGTACAAGGAGATCGCCAAGGAGCTCTACATCTCGATCAAGACGGTCGAGACGCACGTGTCGAACGTGCTCCGCAAGCTGCAGATGTCCAATAGGTACGAATTGTCCCGCTGGGCGGCCGATCGTCGTCTGGTGTGACCTATTCCTCTTCCTCGTCAATCCGGACAGATGCCACGGATCTGACCCGCAGGGGCTGACAAACGATCAATTCGCGTTTGATAATGCCCCGTCGCGTTCTCGCGCGCGGGTGGTGCGCATCCCGCGGGAACGGCGGCCCACGCAACCCGCCCGGAGCGGGTCACCCCTGGGGAGAGGTACACATCTCATGATCGGACAACGAGGACGGCGCTGGGCCCGGATCGCCCTGGGCGTCGTCGCCGGTGGTGCGCTGGCGCTCGGCTTCGCCGCGCCGGCAGCCGCCGAGCCGGCCACCGGCGTGGCCAAGTCGGTTCCGGGCAGCAAGGTCACCCTGCTGCTCAACGGCAAGGCCAAGCCGGTCAGCGCCCTGGCGCTGAAGATCGACGGGAAGACCCTGCCCGCGTTCTGCATCGACTACCACACCAACGTGGCGATCAACGGCAAGTACGCCGAGGGCACCTGGGACGAGTCCCAGGTGAAGAACCTCGGCAAGGTGCAGTGGGTGCTCACCCACGGCTACCCGAACGCCGACCCGGCCAAGCTGCTGGCGGCCGCCGGCGCCACCATGCCGGCGAACCTGGACGAGGTCAAGCGGAACAACCTGCTCTACTTCGGCACCCAGACCGCCGTCTGGCACTTCAGCGACGGCATCGAGCTGGGCGCCTGGGTCAAGGACAAGGGCCTGCTCGGCAAGCAGCAGTACGACGTGGTCAAGAAGGTGCACGACTACCTGGTGGCCAACGCCACCGACCAGCCCGAGCCGAAGGCCGAGCTGACCGTGGACCCGACCAGCGCCAAGGCGACCGTCGGTGAGAAGGCCGGCCCGTTCACGGTGAAGGGCCCGGCCGGCGAGATCACCCTCAAGGTCACCGGCGGCGTGGCCGTCGACGCCGAGGGCAAGCCGGTCACCGCCACCGCCAACGGCGGCAAGTTCTGGCTGACCGCCGAGGACGCCGGTGAGGTCGAGGTCACGCTGTCCGCCAAGGGTTCGGTCTCCTTCGGCCGGGTCTTCCTGTACACCGGCGGCAAGGCGCAGAAGCTGATCCTGGGCGGCAGCACCGACGAGACGGTGACCGCCAAGGCGGCCGCCACCTTCACCGCCGCCCCGTCGTCGCCGAGCCCGACGCCGACGCCGAGCACGCCGGCCGAGTCGCCGTCGCCGTCGGCTCCGGCCGAGAGCCCGGCGCCGTCCACCTCGCCGGCCTCCAACGGCGGCGACCTGCCGCTGACCGGTTCCCCGATCGCCACCGCGATCACCGCCGGCCTGGTGCTGCTGGCCGCCGGCGCGGTCACCGTCCTGGTGGTCCGCCGCCGCAAGGTCCGCTTCACCGCCTGACCGGACCGCGGCTCGATCCCGGCCCCGGCACCCGCCCACCCAGGCGGGCGCCGGGGCCGTCGACGTGCTGGTCGTCCGAGCGGGGGTCTCGCCTGCCCCATGTCAGGCGATCGGGGGTAACTCGGGCACCGGACGGTGGCGGCCGTGGCCGGCCGGCGGCCCGTGCCGCCCCGGGTGGCCGTGAGGTACGCCACCTCGATGCCCTCGTCCACCCAGCTTGCTATTGTGCCCGCACAGCCGAAATCTGTATCGTCCGGATGGGCAAATACGGCCAGCGCGGAGCTGACTCCGGAGCGCGCCGGAGCCGGGGCGGGGAAGGTCACAACCGCTCAGCGCGCGCTCGTCGCAGCGCCCGGCGTGGGTGTATCTTCGCTGCTCAGGGCGGTGCCACCGAGCTGTTTCATGATCTTTTCTCAAGTATCGGCAACGTGGCGACCAACTAACGGCTTGATAACGGCACCTTCACGTAACGGGCAAGTGAGTGTCACAGTGGCAGCACCTCACCCCTCGCGTGAGGCACTCCGTACGACCTGCGACCACCCTCCGGCACCGCGAGCGGTGCGGTTGGTGGTCGTGACGTGTGCGCGTGCCGAGCTCGATGGATGAGGTGGCCCGGCGGATCGGTACCTCAGGGTGTCCCGATTTCTCTGCGGTAGGACCGGCGGCCCGCGTGCGGAGCCGACGGCGGCGTCACCCCCCAACGTGCGTGAAACCCACGACGAACCAGGTTAGAAAGAGGAGGCCCCTCGGAATGAGAGTCTCGAAGCGGGCAACGGGCGCGGTCGCGCTGGGCGCGGCTTTCGCGCTCGTCGCGTCCGGCTGCTCGGGCAGCGACAGCGACGGCGGCGACGCCGGCGCCAGCACCGACGGCGCGATCACCATCGAAGGCACCCAGCCGGAGAACCCCCTGGTGCCGTCGAACACCACCGAGACCGGTGGTGGCAAGATCATCGACTGGATGTGGACCGGCCTGGTCGAGTACCCCAACGACGGTGGTGCTCCGCGGAACGCTCTCGCCGAGTCGATCGAGACGACCGACTCCAAGGTCTACAAGATCAAGATCAAGGAGAACACGAAGTTCCACGACGGCACCCCCGTCAAGGCCAAGAACTTCGTGGACGCCTGGAACTGGGGCGCGTACTCCCCGAACGGTGCCCAGAACGGCAGCTTCTTCGCCGACATCGACGGCTTCACCGACGTCCACACCGAGGACCCGGACGGCGCCGAGGGCCCGCAGAAGGCCCCCGAGCCGACGGCCAAGGAGATGAAGGGCCTCAAGGTCCTGGACGACTGGAGCTTCGAGGTCACCCTCGCGGCCCCGACCGCCGTGTTCCCGACCAAGCTCGGCTACAGCACCTTCATGCCGCTGCCGGACGCCTTCTTCACCCAGAAGCCGGAAGAGTTCGGCCGCAAGCCGATCGGTAACGGCCCGGTGAAGTTCGTGTCGTGGGAAGACGACGTCATGATCAAGCTGACGCGCTTCGACGACTACCAGCTGCGCGACAAGATGAAGATCAAGGACGTCAACGTCAAGATCTACCAGGACGACACGGCCGCCTACAACGACCTGCTGTCCGGCAACATCGACTTCATGCAGCAGGTTCCGGTCTCCTCGCTCGCGGGCGACAAGTGGAAGACCGACCTGGGCGAGCGGGCGATCTCCTCGACCACCCCGTCGACCGGCATCATCGCCTTCCCGATCTACGACAGGCGCTTCCAGAACGCCAAGCTGCGCAAGGCGATCTCGCTGTCGATCAACCGCCAGGAGATCAGCGACAAGATCTTCTTCGGTAACCGGAAGCCGGCCGACAGCTGGGCCAACCCGCTGACCCCGGGTGCCGCTCCGGGCAACTGCACCTCCTGCCAGTTCAACCCCGAGGAGGCCAAGCGGCTCCTGGCCGAGGCTGGTGGCTTCTCGGGCAAGCTGACCCTGGCCTACAACGCGGACGCCAGCCACAAGGAGTGGATGGAGGCCGTCGCCCAGCAGATCAAGACCAACCTGCAGATCGACGCCGTCGCCGAGGGTGTGCCGACCTTCGCGGTGTTCCGCCAGAACATCAACGCCCACAAGATGACCGGCATGTACCGCGCCGGCTGGCAGCAGGACTACCCGGACGTGGAGAACTGGGTCAACCCGCTCTACGTGACCGGTGGTTCCTCGAACGACGGCCTGTACAGCAACAAGGAGGTCGACCGCCTGGCCAAGGAGGCCAGCAGCGCGCCGAGCCTCGAGGCCTCGCACGCCAAGTTCGCCGAGGCGGTCAAGCTCATCGACCAGGACGTTCCGTCGGTGCCGATCTACTTCGGTGGCCAGCAGTCCGGCCACTCGGAGAAGATCAAGAAGCTCGAGCTGACCAACGTCGGCGAGCTCGACATCACCTCGGTCGAGCTCTGATCCGAACGGTCTGACCCCGGGTCGGGCTCACCTACCGGTGGGCCCGACCCGGGCCGTTCCGTGAGGAGGTGTTACAACATCTCCCCGCAAGGTCTGTCATCCCCGTGTCGGCCGTCCGACGCGCCCCCTGTCTGGAGGACCACCCCATGGGCCGTTATCTGTTGAGACGGCTGCTCCAACTCATTCCGGTCTTCATCGGCACCACGTTCCTCATCTACTGGCTCGTGTGGTCGGTGCCGGGCGACCCGTTCGCCGGCAAGTGCGGTGAGCGCGCTTGCCCGGACGCGTACGTCAACATGATGACCGAGAAGTTCAAGCTGAACGAGAACATTTTCGTCCAGTACGGCAACTACATGCAGAACCTGTTCCAGGGCGACTTCGGCACCACCTTCGGTGGCCGGCCGATCGGCGACATCATCGCCACGTCGTACCCGAACACGCTGAAGCTGGCCGTGGTCGCCCTCGCCATCGAGGCCCTCATCGGTCTCACCGCGGGCGTGCTGACCGGCCTGCGTCGCAACGGGTTCCTGGACAACCTGGTTCTCGTCTCCACCCTGTTCCTGATCGCGCTGCCGGTCTTCGTCATCGGCTTCGTGCTCCAGTGGGTGCTGGGTGTGCAGTGGGGCATCGTCAAGCCGACCGTCTCCAACGAGATGCGGATCTCCGAGCTGATCGTGCCCGGCTTCGTACTGGGCAGCGCCTCCATGGCCTACATCGCGCGGGTGTCGCGGACGAGCATCGCCGAGAACCGGCGGGCCGACTACGTGCGCACGGCGATCGCCAAGGGCCTGCCGATGCGCCGGGTGGTCGGGGTGCACCTGCTGCGCAACTCCCTCATCCCGGTCGTCACGCTGCTCGGCACCGACCTCGGCGCCCTGATGGGCGGCGCCATCGTCACCGAGGGCATCTTCGGCATCAACGGGATCGGTCGCCAGGTCTTCCGAGCGATCGTCACCAAGGAGAGCGCTACCGTTGTCTCCATCGTGGTGGTCCTGGTGCTGGTCTACCTGCTGATGAACCTGCTGGTCGACCTGCTCTACGCCGCCCTGGACCCGAGGATCCGCTATGAGTGACCCGAGCACCGCATCGATCGTCAGCACCCCCCGTGCCGAGCAGCCGAGCCAGATCGGCGCGCCGGCCGACGCGGGGCTGCCGGAGAACGCCCGCAAGGAGAAGCCGCGGGGTCTGCTCGGTGACGCCTGGCAGGATCTGCGTCGCAAGCCGCTGTTCTGGATCTCGGCCACGTTCATCGTGATCTTCCTGGTGATGGCGGCGTTCCCGTCGCTGTTCACCAACGGCGACCCGGTCAACGGCGCGCTGTCGCGCAGCCGGGTGGAGCCGGGGGCCGACGGCTGGTTCGGCTACGACGTGCAGGGCCGCGACGTGTACGCCCGGGTCATCTACGGCGCCCGCGCCTCGATCGTGGTGGCGGTGCTGTCGGTGGCCGGCACGCTGCTGATCGGCGGCACCATGGGGATCATCGCCGGCTACCGCGGCGGCTGGGTGGACGGCCTGCTGTCCCGGATCGCCGATGTCTTCTTCGGCCTGCCGTTCGTGCTCGGCGCGATCGTCATCCTGACCACCTTCAACGGTTCGGGCACCGACAACAGCACCCCGGAGATCATGGGTCTGGTGATCCTCTCCCTGACGGTGCTGAGCTGGCCGGTGGTGATGCGGCTGATGCGCTCCTCGGTGCTGGCCACCAAGGAGGCGGACTACATCGTGGCCGCGCGGGCGCTGGGTGCCGGCACCGGCCGGATCATCCTGAAGCACCTGCTGCCGAACTGCCTGGCGCCGCTGCTGGTGTACGGCACGATCATGGTGGGTTCGTTCATCGGCGCCGAGGCGACGCTGTCCTTCCTGGGCGTCGGCCTGAAGACCCCGGTGGTGTCCTGGGGCATCATGATCAGTGAGGCGCAGCAGTACATCCGCGTCTCGCCGTTCCTGCTCTTCTTCCCCGCCGCGTTCCTCGTCACCGCCGTGCTGAGCTTCGTGATGCTCGGCGAGGCGGTCCGCGAGGCCCTCGATCCGAAACTCCGCTAGGGGCGATTCAGTTGTCCGACATTCTCGTGTCCGAGCAGTCCGCGGCAGGCGCCTCCGGGCGGCCCGCCGGCCGGCTGCTGGAGGTCGACGACCTGCGCGTGGAGTTCCGTACCCGGGACGGCGTCGCCAAGGTCATCAACGGGGTCACGTACCACGTCGACGCGGGGGAGACCCTCGCCGTGCTCGGCGAGTCCGGCTCCGGTAAGAGCGTCACCGCCCAGACGATCATGGGCATCCTGGACACGCCCCCCGGCTTCGTCACCGGTGGTCAGGTCCGTTTCCACGGCAAGGACATGCTGACCATGTCCGCCGAGGAGCGTCGCCGCATCCGCGGCGAGGGGATCGCCATGATCTTCCAGGACGCGCTCTCCGCGCTCAACCCGGTTTTCACCGTCGGCTTCCAGATCGCCGAGCAGTTCCGGGTCCGGCGCGGCCTGGGCCGCGCCGAGGCCAAGAAGCGCGCGATCGAGATGCTCGACCAGGTCAAGATCCCGAACGCCAAGGGCCGGTTCAACAACTACCCGCACCAGTTCTCCGGCGGTATGCGGCAGCGCGCCATGATCGCGATGTCGCTGGCGCTCGACCCGGAGGTGCTGATCGCGGACGAGCCGACCACGGCGCTGGACGTGACGGTGCAGGCCCAGATCATGGACCTGCTGGCCGAGCTCCAGCGGGAGCGGCAGATGGGCCTGATCCTGATCACCCACGACCTCGGCGTGGTCGCCGACGTCGCGGACCGGATCGCTGTCATGTACGCCGGCCGGATCGTCGAGGAAGCCAACGTGTACGACCTGTACGCCAAGCCGGCGCACCCGTACACCCTCGGCCTGCTCAACTCGATCCCCCGGCTGGACGAGAAGGGGCAGCAGCTCCGGACGATCAAGGGCCTCCCGCCGAACCTGATGAACATCCCGCCGGGCTGCCCGTTCAACCCGCGTTGCCCCATGGCGCAGCCGGTCTGCCGGGAGAAGATCCCGCCGCTGCTGCAGGTGGGTGCCGGCCGGGCCAGCGCCTGCCACTTCGCCGAGGAGCTGGTGAACCGTGACTGAGAACATCCTCGAGGTCCGTGACCTGGTCAAGCACTACCCCGTCACCCGCGGCGTGGTGTTCAAGAAGACCATCGGTCACGTCAAGGCCGTCGACGGGGTCTCCTTCGACCTGCGGGCCGGCGAGACCCTCGGCGTGGTGGGCGAGTCCGGTTGCGGCAAGTCGACGCTGGCCCGGGTGCTGATGAACCTGGAGCGGCCGACCGCCGGCAGCGTGCACTACAAGGGACAGGACATCTCCAAGCTCTCCGGCGGCGCGCTGCGGCGGCTGCGCCGGCAGATCCAGCTGGTGATGCAGGACCCGTACACCTCGCTGAACCCGCGGATGACGGTCGGTGACCTGATCGGCGAGCCGTTCGAGATCCACCCGGAGGTGGCGCCAAAGGGCAGCCGCCGGAACAAGGTCAAGGAACTGCTCGACCTGGTGGGCCTCAACCCGGAGCACATCAACCGGTACCCGCACCAGTTCTCCGGCGGTCAGCGGCAGCGCATCGGCATCGCCCGGGCGCTGGCCCTGCGGCCCGAGATCATCGTCTGCGACGAGCCGGTGTCGGCGCTGGACGTGTCGATCCAAGCCCAGGTGATGAACCTGCTCGAGCAGCTGCAGAGCGAGTTCAACCTGTCCTACGTGTTCATCGCGCACGACCTGTCGGTGGTGCGGCACCTCTCCGACCGGGTCGCGGTGATGTACCTCGGCAAGATCGTCGAGGTCGGCACCGAGGACGAGATCTACGAGCGGCCGACGCACCCGTACACCCAGGCGCTGCTGTCGGCGGTGCCGGTGCCGGACCCGACCGTGCGGGACAACAAGGCGATCATCCGCCTCACCGGTGACGTGCCGTCGCCGGTGAGCCCGCCCTCGGGCTGCCGGTTCCGCACCCGGTGCTGGAAGGCACAGGACGTCTGCGCCGAGCAGGTGCCGCTGCTGGAGATCCGGCGGGGCTCGGACCACCCGAGCGCCTGCCACTTCGCCGAGAAGCGGGAGATCGTCGCCACCCACGAGGCGTGACACCGCCGGAACCGCCTGCCCGCGTCGCCACGACGCCGGCAGGCGGTTCCGCGTCTGCGGGGCCCGCTGGCGGACGACTCAGAGCGGCCCGCGGCCGGCGCGGAGCAGCAGCAGCGCCAGCTGCGTGCCGTCCGCGCCGAGGGCGACCCGGAAACGCTCCAGGATCTCCCGCTCGCGGGCGAGCACCAGGCGGGTGCCGCCGGAGGCCATCCGGGTCGCCCCGACCTCCTGGGAGAGCCGGGCGCGCTCCTGCCACAGCTCGATGAGCGCCCGGTCGATCTCGTCGATCCGCTCGCGGATCTCCACGATCCGGGCGGCGGCGGACGGTTCCAGGGTGCCGGTGCCCGGCACGGCCGCACCGGCCGGGCCGGGTTGGGCCGCCGTGCCGTTGGCGGCCGCGCCGTCGGCCGGGCTGTCGGCGTCCGTGCCGGCGCCGCCCGCGCCGGGCCGGGCCGGTCCGCCGCTCTGCTCCACCACGTCTGTCATCATCGGGTACCCCTTGCGCTGTGGTGCCCTGGTGCCGGGATCCCGGGACGGAAAAAGCCCCGGGCTCCAGGAGCCCGGGGCTTTTCGTAGGTCTGGTTGATCAGGCGCGACCTACGGCTGCCGGACTCCCGGAGCCGTAGTAAAAGTAGAAGCGCTGACCGAACACGCCGTCGAGTATGCCGCCCGGCGCGCGTCCGGCGCAAGGAAACCGGCGACCCCGGTCGCCGGTGGCGGCCCGCCGGGCGTCCACGGCGGGAAGTGTCCGGCCGGCGGCATAGACTCGCCGTGCGATGCATCCTCTCTTCGACATCCCCGCGTCCCCGCCCGCGCCGACGCCCACGCCGACGCCCGCGCGGCGCCCCGGGGCCACCGCTGCCCGCCTGGACCCGCAGGCCCTGCTCACCGGCCTGAACGGGCCGCAGCGCGACGCGGTCACCCACGCCGGCTCGCCGCTGCTGATCGTGGCCGGCGCCGGCTCGGGGAAGACCCGGGTGCTCACCCACCGGATCGCCTACCTGCTCGCCGCGCGCGACGTGCACCCGGGCGAGATCATCGCGATCACCTTCACCAACAAGGCCGCCGGCGAGATGAAGGAACGGGTGGCCGCCCTGGTCGGGCCGCGCGCCCGGCTGATGTGGGTGTCGACCTTCCACTCCGCGTGCGTCCGCATCCTGCGCGCCGAGCACGAGCACGCCGGGCTGAAGTCGACCTTCTCCATCTACGACGCCGACGACTCGCGCCGGTTGATGCAACTGGTCGCCCGCGAGCTGGATCTCGACCCGAAGCGCTACCCGGCGCGCGGGCTGGCGGCCCAGGTCTCCAACCTGAAGAACGAGCTGGTCGACCCGGAGGAGTTCGCCGGCCGCGCCAAGGGCCCCAACGAGCGGGCGCTGGCCGAGGCATACACGCTCTACCAGCGGCGGCTGCGCGAGGCGCACGCGCTGGACTTCGACGACCTGATCATGACGACGGTGCACCTGCTCCAGTCGCACCCGCACGTGGCGGAGACCTACCGCCGGCGGTTCCGGCACGTGCTGGTCGACGAGTACCAGGACACCAACCACGCCCAGTACGTGCTGATCAAGGAGCTGGTCTCCGGCACCGAGGGGCTGGAGCCGGCCGAGCTCTGCGTGGTCGGCGACGCCGACCAGTCGATCTACGCGTTCCGCGGCGCGACGATCCGCAACATCCTGGAGTTCGAGCGGGACTTCACCGACGCCCGGACGATCCTGCTGGAGCAGAACTACCGCTCCACCCAGACCATCCTCAACGCGGCCAACGCGGTGATCGACCGGAACACCTCGCGCAAGCCGAAGCGGCTGTGGAGCGACGCCGGGGCCGGCGAGCAGATCGTCGGCTACGTCGCCGACACCGAGCACGCCGAGGCGGACTGGGTGGCCCGGGAGATCGACCGGCTGGTCGACGCGGGCGACACCCGCCCCGGCGACGTCGCGGTCTTCTACCGCACCAACGCCCAGTCCCGGGTCTTCGAAGAGGTGTTCATCCGGGTCGGCCTGCCCTACAAGGTGGTCGGCGGGGTGCGCTTCTACGAGCGCAAGGAGGTCCGCGACGCGCTGGCCTACCTGCGGGCCGTGGTCAACGACGACGACACGGTGAGCCTGCGCCGGATCCTGAACACCCCGCGCCGGGGCATCGGCGACCGCGCCGAGGCGTGCGTGGAGGCGCTCTCCAGCCGTGACCGGATCTCCTTCGGCGCCGCGCTGCGCCGGGCCAAGGACGCGCCCGGCATCTCCACCCGGGCGGCCAACGGCATCGCCGAGTTCGTCGCCCTGCTCGACGGCGCGCGCGAGCTGGCCGAGACCGGCACCCCCGAGGAGGTGCTGGAGGCGCTGCTGACCCGCTCGGGCTACCTCACCGAGCTGGAGGAGAGCCTCGATCCGCAGGATGCCGGCCGGGTCGACAACCTCCAGGAACTGGTCAGCGTCGCCCGGGAGTACACCGAGCGGGTCGAGGCGCTCGGCGCCGAGGGGGAACGGGCCACCGTGGCCGGGTTCCTGGAGCAGGTGGCGCTGGTCGCCGACGCCGACCAGGTGCCCACCGACGACCCCGACCACCAGGGCGTGGTCACCCTGATGACCCTGCACACCGCCAAGGGGCTGGAGTTCCCGGTGGTGTTCCTGACCGGGCTGGAGGACGGCGTCTTCCCGCACCTGCGCTCGCTGGGCGACACCCGCGAGCTGGAGGAGGAGCGCCGGCTGGCGTACGTCGGCATCACCCGGGCCCGGCAGCGGCTCTACCTCTCCCGGGCGGTGACCCGCTCGGCCTGGGGTGCGCCGGCCTACAACCCGCCCTCCCGGTTCGTCGAGGAGCTGCCGCCGGAGCTGGTGCGCTGGGAGCGCACCGAGGGGTCGTACACCTCGTGGGGCGGCGGGGGCGGCGGCGTCGGCGGCCGCGCGGACCGCACGCCCGGCGGACGCGGCGGCTTCACCGGCGGTACGCCCAAGGCGGCGCAACTGGCCAAGCGGCTCGGGGTCGACGGCAGCCGGCTCGCCACCGCGAGCGAGCTGCCACAGGGGCCGAAGGTGGCCGCGGGTGACCGGGTCAACCACCAGCGCTACGGGCTGGGCCGGGTGCTCGCGGTGGAGGGGCACGGCCCGAGCGCCCGGGCGCAGATCGACTTCGGCGACCAGACGATGTGGCTGGTGCTGCGGCACGCGCCGCTCGACAAGCTCTGAGCCGGCGTCGCCCGGCCCGGGCGGGTGCCGGGCCGGGCAACGCCTCGGGGGAGCGCAGCGACGGGACTGGATGCCGTGGGTCAGCAGGCCACGTCGATGCCCCGGGCGCGCAGGAACGGCGCGGGGTCGATCTGGTTCCACATCTGCCCCTTGTGCACCTCGAAGTGCAGGTGCGGGCCGGTGGAGTCGCCGGTGGAGCCCTCGTAGCCGATGACCTCGCCGGCGCCGACCCTGTCACCCACGCCGACCGCCGTGCGGCTCTGGTGCGCGTAGTGGGTCAGGTAGCCGTTGCCGTGGTCGATGAAGACCGAGATGCCGTACCCGTCGCCGGCGTCGCCGGCCTTGACCACGGTGCCGCCGAAGGCGGCGCGGATGGGGGTGCCGGCGGGCATGGCGAAGTCGATGCCGGCGTGCAGGGTGCCCCACCGCTGGCCGTAGCAGGAGGTGATCTCGGCGCCCTTCATCGGGATGACCCAGGTCGGCTTCGGCTTGGCCTTCGGCTTCGGCTTGCCGGTGGTCGCCTTCGGGCTGGGCTTCGCGGACGGGCTGGCCGTCGACGGGCTGGGCGTGGGGGAGGCGGTCGGGGTGGCCGGTGCGGTGGACTCGCGGGCGGACCGGTCGGCGCGGGCGGCGGCCTCGGCGCGGGCCTGCGCGTCCAGGGAGACGGCGGCCGGGGTGCTGTCGTCGGCGCCGGTGGTCGCCACGGCGACGCCGCCGAGGCCGAGGGCGACCAGGACACCCGCCCCGATGGCCACCTGCCGGGTGCGCCCGCCCATCCGCCGCCGGTGCCGGGCTGGGGCGTTCGGGGTCTTCTCGTTCTGGATGGAGCTGTCTTCCTGCACGGTTGACCTTCACAGTCGAGGGGCACTTGACCTCGAAATACTGGTGTCGGCCGGATCCGCGCGGGGTACCGGGACGGTGGCGGCGGCCTCCGGCGCGGACGGGCACTGACGGCTATGTCCGCTTACAGCCGAGCTTGTCCCAATAAGTGATCATGCAACTCCGTGCCCTGCGTCACATTCGCAACTGTGACCCGGGAGACTTTCCGGCTCGACCGGCAACGAAAAACCGCCCGGATCGGCAGATCCGGGCGGTCATCGGTCGATACGCAGCGTCAGGAAGCGGCTACCTCGTTGTAGATCGCCTCGACCTGTAGCTGGATGTCCACTCCGCGGTCCTGGAGGTAGGGCACCGGATCCTGCGGCTCGCCCTTGACATGGATCTCCAGGTGCAGGTGCGAGCCGTAGGAGTGGCCGGTGTTGCCGACCAGGCCGAGCTGGTCGCCGGCCTTGACCTGCTGACCCTCCTGGACGCTCAGCGCGGAGGAGTGGCCGTAGATGGCCTCGCTGCCGTCGGCGTGCTGGACGATCACGGTGTAGCCGTAGCCGCCCCACCAGCCGGCCTTCGTGACGGTGCCGTCGTGGATGGCGACGTACGGGGTGCCCTCGGGGGCGACCAGGTCGACGCCGGTGTGCAGCTTGCCCCAGCGCATGCCGTAGGGGGACTTGAAGTCGTAGCCCTGCAGGGGCAGCAGCCAGACCTGGGGTTCCGCGGCCTCCTCGCGCCCGCTGTCGCGGGAGGCGCGCTCGGCGGAGTCGGCGCGGGCGGCCGCGTCCTGGCTCAGCGTGGAGGCCGCCTTGAGCTCGTCGAGGACCGACGGGTTGACGCTCTTCGCGTCCGGCATGGCTCCCGCGCCGAGAGCCACCACACCGGCTCCGACGAACGCGGTGGTGACGACGGCCGCGTAGCGGCTCCGCGGGGGGGTGGGTACGCGGCGGCGGCCGCGATATCGATCGGGCTCAGACGACAGGCGCTGGCGCACGCACACCCTCCGTTGTCGGGGTCTCGAAGCGGTCGTGCCGGCGTTCGTGAAGCGGTGGTGAACGTCTGCTGACCGCGTCGCCACCCGTCCGTGGACCTGATGACAACCGTGGACACGGTAGCCAACCACCAGACGAGTCACAAGCCGGAGCGCCGAATTGGTGCTGCGTTCTGTCCAAATGCGTCCGCGATTGTCATGCCTCGTACCCGTCGATCGGCGCCCCCGTTACTGCCCGTTCGTCGCGGAGCGTGACCGAACGGCGGAGTCGTCCGGCTTGACGGCCGGTCGCGTTCCGGGCATGGGGCGCGGGATCCCGCTTCCGTGGGCCGGCACGGCCGCCCGGCCCACCCGGCGCCGGCGGGCGCCGGCGGCTTCGCGGCCCGGATTTCCCGGCGCCGGCCCGGCGGGTTACCGTTCGTTCAGGTGAAGCCGCGAAGCCGGTGAAAGGGATGCGCAGATGAGCTCTCGTGTTCGGGTCGTCGTCGCCAAGCCGGGCCTGGACGGCCACGACCGCGGCGCCAAGGTCGTCGCGCGTGCCCTCCGGGACGCCGGTATGGAGGTCATCTACACCGGTCTGCACCAGACCCCGGAGCAGATCGTGGAGACCGCGATCCAGGAGGACGCCGACGCGGTCGGCCTCTCCGTGCTCTCCGGGGCGCACATGACGCTCTTCCGCCGGGTGCTGGAGCTGCTCGCCGAGCGGGACGCCCGGGACATCGTGGTGTTCGGCGGCGGCATCATCCCGGACGCCGACATCCCCGAGCTGGAGCAGCTCGGCGTCGCCAAGATCTTCACGCCGGGCGCGACCACGCAGTCCATCGTCGAGTGGGTGCGGGCGAACGTGGCGCAGCCGGTCGGCTGACCCGCCGCCGCATCGACCGTGGTCGTCGGGCGGGCGGCTGACGGAGCCGGGTGCCGGGCGAACGGCCCGGCGGGCGCCGGAGACGGGGGAGGGGCCGGACGCACCCCTCACACGTCCGGCCCCTCTATGCACGATGCCCCGCCGCCACCCCTCGACCGACAGGGCATCGGCCGTCTCCCGTCTTCGCGCTTGAGCAGCGCTCCGACACCTGACTCAACGACGCCCCCGGCGGGGGGTTACGCACCCGGGTGAACATCCCCCGGACGATTGACGGCCGGGCCAACCGGGCCCGCCCGGCGGGCGGCTGTGCATTACCGCACACCGCGCACCCGCTCGGTTGCCGGCGGTGCCCACCTCGCTAGGCTGCGCCCAATGGCCTGCTTCAACTGATGACAGGCGTCAAACTGTTTTCCATAACGCTGGTGGCGGCGCGACGGCGCGCCGCGGAGACGGGACGGGACGCGCAAACGTGGACCTGTACGAGTACCAGGGGCGGGACCTGTTCGAGCGGCACGGCTTGCCCGTGCTCGCCGGCGGCGTCGCCACGACCCCGGAGGAGGCCCGCGCGATCGCCGAACGCCTCGGCGGTCGGGTGGTCGTCAAGGCGCAGGTGAAGGTCGGCGGCCGGGGCAAGGCCGGCGGCGTCAAGCTGGCCGAGGGCGCGGATGAGACGGTGGCCCGGGCCACCGACATCCTCGGCATGGACATCAAGGGCCACACCGTCCACAAGGTCATGATCACCGTGACCGCGGACGTGGCCGAGGAGTACTACTTCTCCTACCTGCTGGACCGGGCGAACCGCACCTTCCTCTGCATCGCCAGCGTCGCCGGCGGCATGGACATCGAGCAGGTCGCCGCGGAGACCCCGGAGAAGGTCGTCAAGGCCCCGATCGACGCGGTCGAGGGCGTGGACGAGGCCAAGGCGCGCGAGATCGTCACCGCCGCCGGCTTCCCGGCCGAGGTCGCCGACCAGGTCGTCGAGGTCGCCGTGGGGCTGTGGAAGGCCTTCGTCGCCGAGGACGCCACCCTGGTCGAGGTGAACCCGCTGGCCAAGACCGGCGACGGCAAGCTGCTGCTGCTCGACGCCAAGATCAGCCTGGACGAGAACGCCGCCTTCCGGCACCCGGACCACGAGGCGCTGGTCGACCAGGCCGCGGTGGACCCGCTGGAGCAGGCCGCCAAGGAGAAGGACCTCAACTACGTCAAGCTCGACGGCGAGGTCGGCATCATCGGCAACGGCGCGGGTCTGGTCATGTCGACCCTCGACGTGGTCGCGTACGCCGGTGAGCGGCACGGCGGCGTCAAGCCGGCCAACTTCCTCGACATCGGCGGCGGCGCGAGCGCCGCGGTGATGGCGAACGGGCTGGAGATCGTCCTCTCCGACCCGTCGGTCAAGAGCGTCTTCGTCAACGTCTTCGGCGGCATCACCGCCTGCGACGCGGTCGCCAACGGCATCGTGCAGGCGCTGGAGCTGCTGGAGCAGCGCGGCGAGCAGGTCACCAAGCCGCTCGTCGTCCGGCTCGACGGCAACAACGCCGAGGCCGGCCGGGCGATCCTCGACGGCGCGAACAACCCGCTGATCGAGCGGGTCGACACCATGGATGGCGCGGCCGAGCGGGCCGCCGAGCTGGCCGCTGCGGGGGTCTGACAATGGCTATCTGGCTGACCAAGGACTCGAAGGTCATCGTGCAGGGGATGACCGGCTCCGAGGGTTCCAAGCACACCCGGCGGATGCTGGCCGCCGGCACCACCATCGTCGGCGGCGTCAACCCACGCAAGGCGGGTCAGACGGTCGACTTCGACGGCACCGAGCTGCCGGTCTTCGCCGGCGTGGCGGACGCGATGAAGGAGACCGGGGCGGACGTCACGGTCATCTTCGTGCCGCCGCAGTTCACCAAGGCCGCGGTGATCGAGGCGATCGACGCCGGCATCGACCTGGCCGTGGTGATCACCGAGGGCGTGCCGGTGCACGACACCGCCGCGTTCTGGGCGTACAACGTGGCCAAGGGCGGCAAGACCCGGATCATCGGCCCGAACTGCCCCGGCATCGCCTCGCCGGGAGCCTCCAACGCCGGCATCATCCCGGCCGACATCACCGGCTCCGGCCGGATCGGCCTGGTCAGCAAGAGCGGCACGCTGACCTACCAGATGATGTACGAGCTGCGCGACATCGGCTTCTCCACCTGCGTCGGCATCGGTGGCGACCCGATCATCGGCACCACGCACATCGACGCCCTCGCCGCGTTCGAGGCCGACCCGGACACCGACGCGATCGTCATGATCGGTGAGATCGGCGGCGACGCCGAGGAGCGGGCCGCCGAGTTCATCAAGGCGAACGTGACCAAGCCGGTGGTCGGCTACATCGCCGGCTTCACCGCCCCGCCCGGCAAGACCATGGGGCACGCCGGCGCCATCATCTCCGGCTCGGCGGGCACCGCCGAGGCGAAGAAGGAGGCCCTGGAGGCGGTCGGCGTCAAGGTCGGCAAGACGCCGACCGAGACCGCGAACCTGATGCGGGAGATCATGTCCGCCGGCTGACCGGACGGCAGACGGAGCGAGGGGGTCGACCGGGTCCGGTCGGCCCCCTCAGTCGTTCCAGCCCGGGTAGTTGCCGGTGGCCCGCAGGATCGCGCTGCCGATGATATTGATCACGCCGAAGGTGATGGCCAGGTAGCCGAGCACCGGCGACTGGCCGGACCGCTTCGCGTCCCGGATGGACAGCCAGCCGAAGACGATGCCCAGGATGCCGCAGCAGAGCAGGCCGGTGAGGATGCCCAGGATGCCCCAGAGGGTGGTGCGGTCCCGGCCCCGGGCGGGCGGGGGCGGTGGATACGGAGCGTTCACGGCTTTCCTCCGGACGGTCGGTGCCGCGACTGCGGTCGCGCCCTGGGCCGAGGCTAAACCGGATCCGGGGCCGGAGGCGGTGGATCACCGAACTCGCCGCCGGCACGGGGCGGTATCGGACTGCCGTCACCCGCGCGGCATGCCAGAGTAGACGTGATGTCCTCCGTCACCCCTGACCAGCCCAGCCGTCCCGTCGACGTCGACCCCGACGCCCGGCCGTCCGGCCGGGCCGCTGCGGGTCCGCGGGTGCCCGCCCCCCGGGGCGGGGAGCCGCCCCGCAGCCGGGCGCCGCTCGCCGTCGCCGCCGGGGTGGCCGCCGGGTGGGCGGCGATCACCTCGTGCCTGCCCGTCGTCGTGGTGCTCTGGCTGTTCCAGCTCAGCGAGGACGCCGCGTCCCTGCTCGGCGCCCTGCGTGCCGGGCTGGCCGGCTGGCTGCTCGGGCACGGGGTCCCGCTGGAGACCAGCGCCGGCCCGGTCGGGCTGGCCCCGCTGGCGCTGACCGCGCTGGCGGTCTGGCGGCTCACCCGGGCCGGGGTGCACACCAGCCGGGCGATCGGCGCCCGCGGCAGCCGCTCGGCACCCCGGGCGGTCGCCGCGGCCGGCGCGGTCGGTGTCGCGTACGCCCTGCTCGGCGTGCTCGCCGCGGTGGCGGTCGGTACCGGCGGTCCCGACGTGTCGCCGGTACGGGCGGGGATCACGCTGGGGGTGTTCGGCGCGCTCGCCGCCCTGGTCGGCGCCGCCCGCACCACCGGGGTGGCCGGCCTGCTCGCCGCGCGCGCCCCGGCGCCGCTGCGCGACGGGCTGCGCACCGGTCTGGTCGCCGGGCTGCTGCTGCTCGCCGCGGGCGGCGGCGCGGCCGGGCTCGCCGTGGCGACCGGCGGCGGGGACGCCGCCGACATGATCGGCGCCTACCGCACCGGGGTGGCCGGGCAGGCCGGGATCACCCTGGTCAGCCTCGCCTACGCGCCGAACGCCACGGTCTGGTCGACCAGCTACCTGCTCGGCCCGGGCTTCGCGGTGGGCACCGACACGGCGGTACGCACCAGCGAGGTCTCGGTCGCCGCGCTGCCGGCCGTACCGCTGCTGGCCGGCCTGCCGCGCGGCCCGGTCGACGGGCTGGGCGCCGGGCTGCTCGCGGTGCCGGTGCTCGCCGGGATGGCGGCGGGCTGCCTGCTCGCCCGCCGGCTGGTCCGGCTGGCCGCCGAGGAGCGGGCGACGCTCGGCTGGGGCGGGGTGCTCGGGCCGGCGGCGCTCGCCGGTCCGGTGGCCGGCCTGCTGCTCGGCGCGGCGGCCGCCGCCTCCGCCGGTCCGCTCGGCGGCGGCCGGCTGGCCGAGATCGGCCCGGTCGGCTGGCAGGTGGCCGCCGTGGCGACCGCGGTGGTCGGGGTCGGCGCGCTGCTCGGCGCCGCCACCACCAAGGTGCTCGCCCGCCCCGCCACGCGCTGAGGCCACGCCGGCGGCGTGCGGTGCCGCCCGACGGGTGCCGGGCGACCCGGGAAACGGCGAGGGGCGCCCCGGACGGATCCGGGACGCCCCTGCGTCGTGCGGTGGGGTCAGGACTGGGTCGGCAGGGCGACGTTGGCCACGACCCCCAGGATGATGAGCAGGATGCCCAGTCCGGCGCCGACGGCGCCGCAGATCAGGCCGGCCTTGGCCTGGCCGGCGTTGGACGCCAGCCCCTGGGTCGCCTTCTGCTTGCCCAGGTAACCGGTCACCACGGCGGCGATGCCGACCGGGATGCCCAGGTAGAAGCAGCAGACCAGCGGGATCGACGCGATGCCGAGGATCAGCGACACCAGGCCGAGGGTGTTCTGCTGCCCCTGCGACTGCGGGTAGCCGGCGCTCGGGTAGGTCGGCGCGGCGCCGTACGGCTGCTGCTGCTGCTGGGCGTACGGGTCCTGGTACGGCTGCTGCTGGCCGTAGGGCTGGCCGGAGGTGGGCTGCTGGCCGTACGGGGCGGCGGGCGGCTGGCCGTAGGGGTCGTTCGGCTGGCCGTAGGGCTGGCCGGAGGTCGGCTGCTGGCCGTACGGGGCGGCCGGCGGCTGGGCGTAGGGGTCGTTCGGCTGGCCGTAGGGCTGGCCCGAGGTGGGCTGCTGGCCGTACGGGTCCTGACCGGGCTGTCCGGGTTGCATGTCGAAGAAGCTCCTCGGCTAGGTGTGTCAGTTGGTGCTGCTGGTGTCGGCGCTGATCAGCCCGGCGAGGCCGCCGAGCAGGCAGCACACCAGGACGATCACGTACCAGCCGATGCCGACGATCAGGGCCCACTTGGACCACTTCTTCGACTCGGCGGCGGCGGCCTGCGCGCCGGCGTAGTCACCCTGCTGGAGCAGCGGGTTGACCTTGGAGGCGTTGATGATGGCCGGGATGGCCAGCGGCCAGAACAGGAAGATCGCGACGATCGACATCGCCATGTTGTTGTTGATCTGCGGCGGCTGCTGGGGCTGGTATCCGGGCTGCATCGTGCGGGACTCCTCTTCCACCGACACGACTCGCGTGCCGGGTTCACTGACGGGGTGCGGACCGGACGTGCGCCCAGCCCGAGCGACGGGCAGCGTACCTGGTTCCGGCGGGCTTGGCTGTCAGCGAATGTCGCGCCGCCCAACGGATGGGCGCGCTGACCTGCCGGATAGGGTGACCGGGTGACCGAGCCCGCGTCCGCAGCCCGCATCGTCGTCCTGGTCTCCGGCTCCGGCAGCAACCTCCAGGCGCTGCTGGACGCCTGCGCCGATCCGGCGTACGGCGCGCGGGTGGTGGCCGTCGGCGCCGACCGGCCCGGCACGGGTGGCGTGCGGCGTGCGGCGGCGGCCGGCGTACCGACCTTCGTGGACGAGCTGAAGGCGTACCCCTCCCGCGAGGACTGGGACGCCGCGCTCACCGCGCACGTCGCCGAGCACCGGCCCGACCTGGTCATCTCCGCCGGTTTCCTCAAGCTGGTCGGCCCGCACTTCCTGGCCGCGTTCGGCGACCGCTACCTCAACACGCACAACACCCTGCTGCCGGCGTTCCCCGGCATCCACGGCCCGCGCGACGCCCTCGCCTACGGGGTGAAGATCACCGGGGCCACCCTCTTCTTCGTCGACGCCGGGATGGACACCGGCCCGATCGTCGCGCAGGTCGCCGTGCCGGTGCTCGACGACGACGACGTGGAGACGCTCACCGAGCGCATCAAGGAAGCCGAGCGGCGCCAGCTCGTCGAGCAGGTGGGCCGCCTGGTCCGCGAAGGTTGGACGATCACCGGAAGAAAGGTCACGGTCCCGTGAGTTCCACTCAGGACGAGCGCCGCCCGATCAGGCGGGCGCTGGTCAGCGTCTACGACAAGACCGGCCTGGTCGAGCTGGCCCGAGCCCTGCACGCGGCCGGGGTGGAGCTCGTCTCGACCGGCAGCACGGCGGCCACCATCGCCGGCGCCGGGGTGCCGGTGACCCCGGTGGAGACGGTGACCGGCTTCCCGGAGATCCTCGACGGCCGGGTCAAGACCCTGCACCCGAAGATCCACGGTGGACTCCTGGCCGACCTGCGCAAGGAGTCGCACACCGCCCAGCTCGACGAGCACGGCATCGCGGGCATCGACCTGCTGGTGTCCAACCTCTACCCGTTCCAGGCCACTGTCGCCTCCGGCGCCTCCGCCGACGAGTGCGTGGAGCAGATCGACATCGGCGGCCCGGCGATGGTCCGGGCGGCGGCCAAGAACCACGCCTCGGTCGCCGTGGTCACCGATCCGGCGGCGTACCCGGCGCTGCTGGCCGCCCTCGACGAGGGCGGGTTCACGCTGGCCCAGCGCCGCGCCCTGGCCGCCCGTGCCTTCGCCGACATCGCCGAGTACGACGTGGCCGTCGCCGAGTGGTTCGCCACCACGCTGGCCCCGCCCGCCGACGGGTGGCCGCGCTTCGCCGGGCTGGCCCTGCGCCGCGAGGCGGTGCTGCGCTACGGCGAGAACCCGCACCAGGAGGCCGCCGTGTACGCCGACCCGGCGAGCCCGCCCGGGCTGGCCCAGGCCGAGCAGCTGCACGGCAAGGAGATGTCCTACAACAACTACGTCGACGCGGACGCCGCCTGGCGGGCCGCCAACGACTTCCCGGACCAGCCGGCGGTGGCGATCATCAAGCACGCCAACCCGTGCGGGATCGCGGTGGGCGCGGACGTGGCCGAGGCGCACCGCCGGGCGCACGCCTGCGACCCGGTCTCCGCGTACGGCGGGGTGATCGCGGTGAACCGTCCGGTGAGCGTGGCGATGGCCCGGCAGGTCGCCGAGATCTTCACCGAGGTCGTGGTGGCCCCCGGCTACGACGAGGGCGCGCTGGAGCTGCTCCGGGCCAAGAAGAACGTGCGGCTGCTGCGCGCGCCGGAGTACGACCCGCTGCCGGCGGAGTGGCGGCAGGTCACCGGCGGCGTGCTGGTGCAGCTGCGGGACCGGATCGACGCCGCCGGCGACGACCCGGCGAACTGGCGGCTCGCCACCGGCGAGGCGGCCGACGAGGCGACCCTGCGGGACCTGGTCTTCGCCTGGCGGGCGGTGCGCGCGGTGAAGAGCAACGCGATCCTGCTGGCCAGGGAGGGCGCCTCGGTCGGCGTCGGGATGGGCCAGGTCAACCGGGTCGACTCCGCGCAGCTCGCGGTCAGCCGGGCCGGCGCGGACCGGGCGCGGGGCTCGGTCGCCGCCTCCGACGCGTTCTTCCCGTTCGCCGACGGCCCGAAGATCCTCATCGAGGCCGGCGTACGGGCGATCGTGCAGCCGGGCGGCTCGATCCGCGACGAGGAGGTCATCGCCGCCTGCAAGCAGGCCGGCGTCACCATGTACCTGACCGGCACCCGCCACTTCTTCCACTGACGCCCGCCCTCCGGGGTCGCCTTGATCATGGAGTTGTCGACCGTCCCGCCGGCGTGTCGTGCCACCAACTTCATGATCAGCGGCCCCGGGCGGAAGTCGTGGTCCGTTGATCGAGGTCACCGTTCGGGAGCCGTCCGCCGTGAGACGATCTGGGCGTGACGGCGACGCTTCTGGACGGTAAGGCGACCGCGGCCGAGATCAAGGACGAGCTGCGCGTGCGGGTGAAGGCCCTGGCCGAACGCGGCATCACCCCGGGGCTGGGCACGGTGCTGGTCGGCGCCGATCCGGGCTCGCAGGCGTACGTCGACGGCAAGCACCGCGACTGCGCCGAGGTGGGGATCGCCTCCATCCGCCGGGAACTGCCCGCCGACGCGACCCAGCAGCAGGTCGACGAGGTGCTCGCCGAGCTGAACGCCGATCCGGCCTGCCACGGCTACATCGTCCAGCTGCCGCTGCCGGCCCAGCTCGACACCCAGCGGGTGCTGGAGCTGGTCGACCCGGAGAAGGACGCCGACGGTCTGCACCCGGTGAACCTGGGCCGGCTGGTGCTCGGCTACGACGCCCCGCTGCCGTGCACCCCGCGCGGCATCGTCGAGCTGCTCCGCCGGCACGACGTGGCGCTGCGCGGGGCGAAGGTGGCCGTGGTCGGCCGGGGCAACACGGTCGGCCGCCCGCTCGGCCTGCTGCTGACCCGGCGCAGCGAGAACGCCACCGTCACGCTCTGCCACACCGGCACCCTCGACCTGGCCGCGCACACCCGGGCCGCCGACATCGTGATCGTGGCGGCCGGGGTGCCCGGGCTGCTCACCGCGGACATGGTCACCCCGGGCGCGGTGGTGGTCGACGTCGGCATCACCCGGGTGATCGGTCCGGACGGCAAGGGCCGCTACACCGGGGACGTGGCCGCCGAGGTCGCCGAGGTGGCCGGGGCGCTGGTGCCGATGCCCGGCGGCGTCGGCCCGATGACCCGGGCGATGCTGCTCACCAACGTGGTCGAGCGCGCCGAGCGGGGCTGACCGGCCGCGCCCGCCGGCCCGGCGAAACCGCCTTCCGCCCATCGAGGTCATAACCGTCCGCCCCTGGCCGGATCGGTGCCAGGATGACTGATACGGTCCGGAAAACCGACTGGTATCAGGGAGTGGGACGACCATGGGTAAGAAGGTCACTGTCGTCGGCGCCGGTTTCTACGGCTCGACCACCGCGCAGCGCCTGGCCGAGTACGACGTCTTCGACACCGTCGTGATCACCGACATCGTGGAGGGCAAGCCCGCCGGTCTCGCCCTGGACCTCAACCAGTCGCGCGCGATCGAGGGCTTCGAGACCAAGGTCGTCGGCGTGACCACCGGCCCGAACGGCGAGGGCTACGAGGCGATCGAGGGCTCGGACGTCGTGGTGATCACCGCCGGTCTGCCGCGCAAGCCGGGCATGAGCCGGATGGACCTGCTCGAGACGAATGCCAAGATCGTCCGTCAGGTCTCCGAGAACGTCGCCAAGTACGCCCCGAACGCCGTGGTCATCGTGGTGTCCAACCCGCTGGACGAGATGACCGCGCTGGCCCAGCTCGCCACGCAGTTCCCGAAGAACCGGGTGCTCGGCCAGGCCGGCATGCTGGACACCGCGCGGTTCACCAACTTCGTGGCGGAGGCGCTGAACGTACCGGTGAAGTCGGTGAAGACGCTGACCCTCGGCTCGCACGGCGACACCATGGTGCCGGTGCCGTCGAAGAGCACGGTGAACGGCAAGCCGCTGCGCGACGCGATGCCGGCCGAGCAGATCGAGGAGCTGGTCGTGAAGACCCGCAACGGTGGCGCCGAGGTGGTCGCGCTGCTCAAGACCGGCTCGGCGTACTACGCCCCGTCGGCCGCGGCCGCCCGGATGGCCAAGGCCGTCGCGGAGGACTCCGGCGAGGTCATGCCGGTCTGCGCCTGGGTCGACGGCCAGTACGGCATCTCCGGCGTCTACCTGGGCGTCGAGGCCGAGATCGGCGCCGAGGGCGTGAAGCGGGTCGTCGAGACCGACCTGGACGCCGACGAGCTGGCCAGCCTGAAGGAGGCCGCCGAGGCCGTCCGCGCCAAGCAGGCCGACGTCGCCAACATGTGACCTGAGCACCACCTCCGGAAGGGGCACGCCGCACCCGGCGTGCCCCTTCCGCCGTCTCCGCCCCCACCCATGCGGTTGATCATGAAGTTGTTGTCGCCCGCGTCGGCGTGTCGCGGCAACACCTTCATGATCAACGCGGCGACCCGGCCAGCGGGGGAGGGGGCGGTGGGGGTTAGAGGGGGAGGAACGGGGGGTTGAGGTGGGGAGTGGCGAGGATGGTGGGGGTCTGGGCGCCGAGGGTGCGTAGCAGGGTGGTGCGGGAGGCGCGGGCGGTCTCCGGGTCCATCTCGTGGGCGTACGCCAGGTTCGGGTCGACCAGTTGCACGGTGTGGACCAGCAGGTCTCCGGTGAGCAGCAGGCGCTCGTCGCCGCCGTCGAGCAGCACGCACTGGTGGCCGGGGGTGTGCCCGGGCGTCGGCAGCAGCCGTACGCCCGATCCGACGGTGGCCTCGCCGTCGACCACCCGGAGCTGGCCGGCGGCGCGCAACGGCGCGACCAGCCCGGCCCGCAACCCCGGGTTGATCGACCCCAACGCGTCCAGCTCGGCCCGCTGGACGAGGTAGTCGGCGTTCGGGAAGTACGGCGTGCCCGGCGAGCCGGTGACCGCCCAGCCGATGTGGTCGGTGTGCAGGTGGGTGAGCACCACGGTGCGGACGTCCGCCGGGTCGATGCCGGCGGCGGCCAGCTCGGCCGGGAGCCGGCCGGGCACCGGAGCCCAGCTCGCGGCGGGGGAGTCGGCCGGGCCGATGCCCGCGTCGACCAGGGTGACCGGCCCGTCCCCGGTGCGGATGGCGAAGCTGCGGAAGCGCAGCCACCAGCGCCCGTCGGCGGTGACCGCGGCCGGGTCCCGCTGGTCGGCCGCGCGCCAGTGCTCCGCCGTGGCGTGCGGGAACGCCTCCTCGCGGGGCTGGAAGAACGGCCCCTCGCCGTCGGTGAGCGCGGTGACCGTGATAGACCCGAGGGTGCGGTTCGGCGGCATCGGGCGATGGTGCCACCGATCCCGCTGGTCGGGCATCCCCGTTTTCCCGCGCCCGCATCCGGGCTGGTCAGCGCGCTGACGGAGGCCGGGTGGGGAACGCCAGCCGGTTCCAGTACGCTCGTACTGCTTGAGCACGTGTCCCCCGAGAGGAGCGCCGGCCGATGGCGAAGATCAAGGTAAACAACCCGGTCGTGGAGCTCGACGGCGACGAGATGACCCGGATCATCTGGAAGCAGATCCGGGAGCAGCTGATCCTGCCCTACCTCGACGTCGACCTGCACTACTACGACCTGTCGATCCAGCACCGCGACGAGACCGACGACCAGGTCACCGTCGACGCCGCCAACGCCATCAAGGAGCACGGCGTGGGCGTCAAGTGCGCGACGATCACCCCGGACGAGGCCCGGGTGGAGGAGTTCGGCCTCAAGAAGATGTGGCGGTCGCCGAACGGCACCATCCGCAACATCCTCGGCGGCGTGGTGTTCCGCGAGCCGATCATCATGTCCAACGTGCCGCGGCTGGTCCCCGGCTGGACCAAGCCGATCATCATCGGCCGGCACGCCCACGGCGACCAGTACAAGGCCACCGACTTCGTCGTCCCCGGCCCGGGCACGGTGACCATCACCTACACCCCGGCCGACGGCTCCGCGCCGATGGAGATGGAGGTCGCCAACTTCCCCGGCGGCGGCGTCGCCATGGGCATGTACAACTTCGACGAGTCGATCCGCGACTTCGCCCGCGCCTCCATGCGCTACGGCCTGGACCGCGGCTACCCGGTCTACCTGTCCACCAAGAACACCATCCTCAAGGCGTACGACGGCCGGTTCAAGGACATCTTCGCCGAGGTGTTCGAGAACGAGTTCAAGGCCGAGTTCGAGGCCGCCGGCATCAGCTACGAGCACCGGCTGATCGACGACATGGTCGCCGCCGCGCTGAAGTGGGAGGGCGGCTTCGTCTGGGCCTGCAAGAACTACGACGGTGACGTGCAGTCCGACACCGTCGCGCAGGGCTTCGGCTCGCTGGGCCTGATGACCTCGGTGCTGATGACCCCGGACGGCCGTACGGTCGAGGCCGAGGCCGCGCACGGCACGGTCACCCGGCACTACCGGCAGTACCAGAAGGGCGAGAAGACCTCGACCAACCCGATCGCGTCGATCTACGCCTGGACCCGTGGCCTGGCCCACCGGGGCAAGCTCGACGGCACCCCGGCGGTCACCGAGTTCGCCAACACCCTGGAGCAGGTCATCGTGGACACCGTCGAGGGCGGCCAGATGACCAAGGACCTCGCGCTGCTCATCTCGCGGGACGCCCCGTGGCTGACCACCGACGAGTTCATGAACGCGCTCGACGAGAACCTGGCGCGCCGCCTCGCCGCCTGATCGGTCGAACCGCACCACCCCGGAAGCCCGCCGGCACCCGCCGGCGGGCTTCCGCCGTTCCCGGTCGGCTGATCGACTCCGGGTCGGCGATCCGGGGGGCGTCCGGGGCGGGTGGACACCGCCACATCGGCGATCCGGCGTGCCGCCCGCCGTCGGCCCGGCCGCGCGTACGGCGTGTCGCGGGACGACACGCACGCAGCGTCACCTTCCCCGGCGCGCCTCGTTGACCTGGGTGGACGAGATGCCAGTCGCGTCCAGGAGGGTTGACGCGGGTCGCCTCGCGGCAGAGTGCCGATCAGCCAGCCTTCCCGGCTGTCGTGCACAGCCAGCCGTCCCTTCCCTGCGGGGGGCCCTGTCCCGGGCCCCCCGCGCCCTGTCACGGGCGTTCCAGACTCGGGAGCCGTGTCCGGGCATCCCGCCTCCGACGCCCTGTCCGGGCTTCCGGCTCCGCGCCCGTGCTGCCCCGGCGTCGTGCCCCGGTCCGGCCCCGCGCCACCGTCACGCAAGGGTCCGGACCTCGCGCCCGCGGCGAGGGTCCGTCGGGCGGTGAGAGCCCGTCGGGCGGCGAGGGCCCGTCTGGTGGCGAGGCGCGTCAGGCGGCGCGGAGCAGTTCGGCGGCCCGCTCCGGGGCGATGTCGTTGATGAACACACCCATCCCCGACTCCGATCCGGCCAGGTACTTCAGCTTGTCCTTCGCCCGCCGGATGCTGAACAGCTGCAGGTGCAGGTGGCCCAGCTCGCGGTCGACCCGGACCGGGGCCTGGTGCCAGGCCGCGATGTAGGGCATCGGCAGGTCGAACAGCGCGTCGAAGCGGCGCAGCAGGTCCAGGTAGAGCGGACCGAACGCGTCCCGCTCCGCGTCGTCCAGCGCCGGGATGTCCGGCACCGGCCGGTGCGGGGCGACGTGCACCTCGAACGGCCAGCGGGCGGCCGCCGGCACGTACGCCGTCCAGTGCTCGTTGGTGGCCACCACCCGCTCGCCGGCGGCCCGCTCGGCGGCGAGGACGTCGGCGTAGAGGTTGCCGCCGCCGGTGCGCTCGGCGTGCCGGCGGGCGGCGGCCAGCAGCGACCGGGTGCGCGGCGTCACGAAGGGGTACGCGTAGATCTGGCCGTGCGGGTGGTGCAGGGTGACGCCGATCTCCACGCCCCGGTTCTCGAAGCAGAACACCTGCTCCACCCCGGGCAGCTCGCCGAGCGCGGTGGTCCGGTCGGCGAGCGCGTCCAGCACGGTGCGCACCCGGCTCGGCGGCAGGCTGGCGAAGGAGGCGTCGTGGTCGGCCGTGAAGCAGACCACCTCGCAGCGCCCCAGCCCCGGCCGGACCGGGGTGAACGGGGTGATCTCACCCGGCTCGTCGGCCACCCGGCCGCTCAGCGACGGAAAGCGGTTCTCGAAGACCACCACGTCGTAGTCCGGCGCCGGGATCTCGGTGAGCCGGTCGCCGACGGACGGGTCCAGCGGGCACTCGTTCGCCGGCGGCAGGAACGTGCGGGTCTGCCGGTGCACGGCGACCGCCACCCACTCGTCGGTGAGCGGGTCGTAGCGCAGCTGCGAGGCGGCCGGCAGCGGGGGCAGCTCCCGACGGTCCGGCTGGTCGCGGACCGCGTCGTCGCGCTCGTCGAAGTAGATCAGCTCGCGGCCGTCGGCCAGCCGGATCGCCGTGCGCTTCACTGCGCCACCTCTCCACTCGTCGGGGCGGTCGTCCGTCCCCCGCCCGTCCCGGTCACCACCACCAGCTCACCCACCCGCTCGCCGAGTACCCGGCGGGCGTCGGCCGGCAACCGGTCGTCGGTGACCAGCACGTGGGCGGCGGCGAGCTCGACGATGGAGGAGATGCCGACCGTGCCCCACTTGGTGTGGTCGGCCAGCACCACCAGCCGGTCCGCCGCCGCCACCAGCGCCCGGTCGGTCTCGGCCTCCATCAGGTTGGGGGTGGTGAAGCCGGCCCGCTCGCTGATCCCGTGCACCCCGAGGAAGAGCAGGTCCAGGTGCAGCGACCGGATCGCGGCCACGGCCAGCGGCCCGACCAGCGCGTCCGACGGCGTACGCACCCCGCCGGTGAGCACCACCGTCTGATCGGACCGGCCGCCGGCGTGCAGGATCTCGGCCACCGGCAGCGAGTTGGTCACCACTGTCAGGCCGGGCACGTCGACCAGCCGGCGGGCCAGCTCGGCGGTGGTGGTGCCGGCGGAGAGGGCGATCGCCGCACCGGGCCGGACCAGCTCGGCGGCCCGGCTGGCGATGGCGGCCTTCTCCGGCAGCTGCCGCACCGACTTGGCCCGGAAGCCGGGCTCGTCGGTGGAGCCGGGGCCGGCGGCGGTCGCCCCGCCGTGCACCTTGGCCAGCAGGCCACGATCGTGCAGCGCCTCCAGGTCGCGCCGGATGGTCATGTCCGAGACGCCGAACTCGGCGGCCAGCTCGGTGACCCGGACCCCGCCGGTGCTGCGCACCCGGTCGAGGATGGCCGCCTGCCGCTGCTGCGCGAGCATCCCGCCGCACCTCCCGCGCCAGCCGCGCACTCTCACGCGGTCGAACGTGTTCCAACAAGAATGAACACTAGCGCGTACGGCTCGACAGCGGGAAGGAACCCCGGGGCGACGCCGGTGATCAGGTGGACTGGAGGCGGGGCTCGACCCAGCCCGTCTCGGTCAGGTGGTGCAGCACCGCCTGCACCGCCTCCTCGACGGTCAGGTCGGTGGTGTCGATGACCAGGTCGGCGTCGGTCGGCTCCTCGTACGGGTCGTCGACGCCGGTCATCCCGGTGAGCAGGCCGGCCCGGGCCCGCGCGTACAGGCCCTTGCGGTCGCGCTGCTCGCACACCTCCAGCGGGGTGGCGACGTGCACCAGCAGGAAGCCGGCCCCGGCCGCCAGCGCCATCTCCCGGGCGGTCGCCCGCGCCTGCGCGTACGGGGCGATCGGGCAGCAGATGCCGACGCCGCGATGCCGGGCGATCTCGGCGGCGACCCAGCCGATCCGGCGGACGTTGAGGTCCCGGTCGGTCTTGCTGAAGCCCAGCCCGGCGGAGAGTTCCCGGCGCACCACGTCGCCGTCGAGCAGGCTGACCGTCCGGTCGCCCTGCTCGCGCAGCGCGTGGGCCAGCCCGCGGGCGATGGTCGACTTGCCGGAACCGGACAGGCCGGTCAGGAAGACCACCAGGCCCCGGTGCCGGCGGGGCGGCCGGGCCCGGGCCAGCTCCTTGGCGACCGCCGGCGGGGTGTGCCACTCCGGCAGCGGGAAGCCCCGGTCCAGCAGATCGTCGATCTCGGCCTGGGTGAGCGCGAGGCGGCGGTTGCGCGGCGGGATGTCCTCCCGCCAGCGCCACTGCCCGTCCCGGTTGTCGTAGGCCAGCTCGCGCGGCACCAGCACCCGCAGCCCGGCCCCGGAGAGCATCTCGCCGGTGGAGAGCAGGTGGGTCACCCCGTACGCGGCGGAGACCCGGGCCCGCAGCAGCGCGTCGCTGATCTCGTCGCGGCGGCGGGACAGCGGCACCGCCACCAGCGTGGCCGGCGGCATCCGGTCGCGGGCGGCGAAGATGCTGCGCACCAGCGACTCCGGCGGCAGCCCGCCGGTGCCGTCCTCACCGACCGGGATCATCACCAGCAGGTGCGCGGCCAGGGTACGGGCGGCGTGCGCGATCTGGGCCAGCTGCGGCCGGTGCAGTGGCCGGTCGGCCACCACCCCGAGCACCCGGCCGGGAGGCAGCAGCGCCCGGATCTCCTCCGGGGTGCGGCGCAGCCGCTGGAACGGCCCGTGGCCGCCGTCGCCGAGCCGGCGCACCGTACCGCCGACCCCGGCCACCCCGTCGCGCACCTGCCAGGCGTCGGCCACGTCCAGCGCGGCCACCGGGGCGCCCTCGCCGTCGGTGAGCACCAGCACCCGGCGCGCCGGGTCCCGGGGGTCGAGCCCCTGGGCCAGTGCCGCGGGCACCTGGAGGGTCACCGCGACCTGCCACGGGGTGTCGTCGGCGAGCCGGCCGCGGCGGCTGACCGAGACCAGGTCGGCGCGGGTCATGAAACCGGTGAGCGGGGCGTACGCCCCGATCAGCAGCAGTTCCAGATCGGCCAGCTCACCGGGCCTCGGTGTGTACGCCGGCGCGTCCCGCAGCACCTCGTCGGACAGCACCCATCCGTTGCTCATCAGACCCCCAACCCGCTGACCGGCACACAGTTTCTCAGTCGACCGTGAATCGGTCGAGAGCGCCACTCCACTCCCGTCCGGTCGGCGGCGCGACCGGCGGTGGGAGGCGGCGACCCGGGTCGGCGGGGGTGCGGCGACCCGGGGCCGGGTGCGGTGCGCGGGGTCAGGCGGCGGGTGCCAGCGGCGCGGCGCCGAACGAGACGGCGAACCGCTTGCACCAGATGGAGACGCTGGTCAGCCCGGTCAGGTCGACTCCGGCCGGTATCTCGTAGCCCTGGTCGCCCCGGTTGCCCTTGAGCCGGCCCAACTCGACCCAGCGGCCGTCGTCGAAGACCCGCCAGCCCGCGGTGCCGGTGCGCACCGGCTGGTCGGTGAGCCAGACCCGCAGGTCCGGCCCGTTCGACGTGGCCAGTCCGACGAGTTCCAGCCGGTGCCGGCCGTCCACGCCCCGGACGATCCGGGCGGTGCCGGAGGTGTCGTGCTCGTGGGTGACGAAGGCGCCGCTGCGGATCACCGTCGGGCCGGCGGGCGGGGAGGGCGGGGCGGCGGTGCCGGTCGCCGGGCCGCTCGGCGCGGCGGTGGCCACCACCGACAGGTCCTCGTCGACCTCGGCGTCGGTGACCAGCTTCCACGGCTGGAACCACCAGAGGCCGAGCGCGGCTCCGGTGCCGACGGCGGCGACCACCAGCCAGGTCAGGGGTGTACGGAACAGGCGGCTGCGCATGGCATCCAGTCTCGCCGCCGGCCGGCGGGCGGTCACCGGGCCGGCCGGTTACGGGACCCTTACCGATCCCGCCGGGGCCAATGCGCGGGTCGCCCGCTGTCCATAGCTCGTCCACAGGTCGTTCACACGGTCTTCGCATGCTGGTCGGTTTCCCTTCCACCGGTCCGCACCGAGTGACCACCGGAGGAAGGCCCATGGGTCCACGGTTCACCCGCTCCGCCCGTCCGCCCGACCGGGCCGCCGAGCCCGACACCGCCCCGGCGGTCGAGCCCGGCACCGCCCCGGCGGCCGGACGTCCGGCGACGCCCCGGCGCGCCGCCGACCAGGCCGGTCACGCGCTGCGCGCGCCGAGCAAGCTGCACGCGTTCAACCGGTACGAGATCAAGTACCTGGTCGACACGGCGCGGGTGGCGGCGCTGCGGGAGCAGCTCGCCGCGCGGTTGGCGCCGGACAGCCACGGCACCGACGGCGGCTACGGCGTGTGGAGCGTCTACTACGACACCGCCGGGCTGCGGTTCTACTGGGAGAAGATCGAGGGCCTGCGGTTCCGCCGCAAGCTGCGGATCCGGCACTACGGCGACCGGTCCACGGTGGACGACGACAGCACCGTCTACGTCGAGATCAAGCAGCGGGTCAACCGGGTCACCCAGAAGCGCCGGATCGCGCTGCCGTACCGGACCGCCCGCCGGCTCTGCGACGAGCGGGTGCTGATCGAACACGACCCGTCCCAGCGGGGCTTCGTCGCCGAGGTGCTCGGTCTGGTCTCCGGCCTGGACCTGCGCCCGGTCGCGATGACCGGCTACCAGCGCGAGGCGTTCGTCGGGCAGGACGCCGACCTCGGCCTGCGGGTCACCCTGGACCACCGGGTACGCGGCCGGGATCGCGACTTCCACCTGGGCGCGGACGCCGAGAACCGGCTGATCGTCCCGCCGTCCCGGTCGATCGTCGAGGTCAAGGCCAACGAGCGGGTGCCGTACTGGCTCACCGACCTCGCCGCCCGCGCCGAACTCCAGGTGGTGCGGGTCTCCAAGTACTGCCAGAGCGTCGAGGCGTTCGGCCAGGCGCCGCGCTCGATCTTCCACATCCACGACCACGACCCGGCCGCCGACCTGACGGCGGCCGTCCCGGGAAGCGAGGCCTGAACTTTCATGGACATCACGTTCCAGGACCTGTCCGGCACCTTCAGCGTCGGCGACGTCGCCCTCGCACTGTCGCTGTCGTTCCTGCTGAGCACCATGATCGGCCTGGTCTACCGGGCCACTCACCGCAACGTGTCGTACAGCCAGTCGTACGTCCAGACGCTGATCATCCTCGGCATGCTGATCTCGCTGATCATGCTGGTGGTGGGCTCCAACATCGCGCGGGCCTTCGCCCTGGTCGGCGCGCTGTCGGTGGTCCGCTTCCGCAACGCGATCAAGGAGACCCGCGACGTCGGGTTCATCTTCCTGGTGATGGGCGTCGGCATGGCCTGCGGCACCCGGTTCTACACCCTGGCCGTGGTCGCCGCCTTCGCGATCAGCCTGGTCATCGTGGTGATGTACCGGTTCAACTGGTTCGCCCTCCAGGTGCAGCGGCAGGTGGTGAAGGTGCAGGTGCCCGCCGGCGGTGATCACACGGCGGACATCCAGGACGTGCTGGTCCGGCACACCAGCGAGTTCGAACTGGTCAGCCTGGAGTCGATCCGGGCCGGCGCGCTCACCGAGCTGATGTACACAGTCCGGCTGAAGAAGGGCAGCGAGCCGGGCGACCTGATCGCGGCGCTGAGCGAGCGGACCTCGGGGCAGCGGGTCACCGTGCTGACCGGCTACGACCAGACGGACCTGTGATGCAGCGGCTTCCCCGTCCGGCGCTGCCGCGCCGGCTCCGGCGCCGGATCCCGGTCCGGGTGCGGCAGAACTGGCGGCTGCTGACCACCTGCGTGGCCTTCCTCGCCGTCCTCACCCTGGTGCTCGGCACCGAACGGATCCGCCCGTACGTGGCCGGCGCCGGCGCTGCCGGAGCGGAGACGGTGACCGTCGACCTCGCCGGCACCCGGGACCTCTTCGACGCCGGGGCGGCCCACTCGATCAGCCTCACCTTCCGGGACGCGGACTACCAGCGGATGCTGGAGACGTACTGGAAGGAGGGGGAGAAGGAGTACGTCGAGGCGGACCTGGTCGTCGACGGCACCTCGATCCCCAGCGTGGGCATCCGGCTCAAGGGCAACTCGACCCTCGGCACGTTGACCTGGAATGGGGAGACCCGGCCGCGCCAGGGAGGGGAGGCGGGCGGGCCGGCCGGCGGTCAGCCGCCCGCCGGCCAGCGGCAGGGCGCCCGTCCGCAGGGGGTACGCCCACCGGGCGGCGCGGCCCCGGACGGCGCGGCTCCGGACGGTACGGCCCCGGGTGGGCCGGCCCTCGACGGCGCGGTCCCGGACGGGACGGCTCCGGATGGGGCCGCTCCCGGTGGCGCGGCTCCGGGCGTCAGCGGTCCCGGTGCCGGCGGTCCCGGTGCCGGCGGTCCCGGTGCCGGGACGGGTCGGGTCGGCCTGAAGGCGGAGGAACCGGAGACGCTGCCCTGGTTGATCAGCTTCGACGAGTTCGTCGAGGGGCGCCGCTACCAGGGGCACCGGGAGGTCGCGGTCCGGGTCGGCGGCATGGGCGGTGGCTCGACAGTGCTGAACGAGGCGCTGTCACTGTCCCTACTGGACGGCGTCGGCGAGACGACCCAGCGGTACGCGTACTCGTCGTTCACCGTCAACGACCGGCCGACCACGGCCCGGCTGCTGGTCGAGCACCCGGACGAGCACTTCGCCGAGCGGCTGGCCGGCGACGGGGTGCTCTACAAGGCGCTGGCCGGCGGCAGCTTCACCGACCAGGGTGACGACCCGACCGAGTACCAGGACGACTTCAAGCAGATCACCATGCGCGGCAGCCAGGATCTGCAACCGGTGATCAACCTGATCCGGTGGGTGCACTCGGCCAGCGACGAGGAGTTCGCCGCCACCCTCGCCGAGAAGGTCGACGTGCGATCCTTCGCCCGCTACGTCGCGCTGCAGAACCTGCTGCTGAACTTCGACGACATGGCCGGCCCCGGGCGGAACTACTACCTCTGGTACGACCTCGGCACGAAGAAGTTCAGCGTGCTCAGCTGGGACCACAACCTGACCTTCAGCGGCAACGCCACCCAGGGTCCGCACGACAGCGGCGGCCCGGGCCTGCGGGGCCCCGGCCGTGCCCCGGGAAACGCCACGACCCCGGACGCCGCCCCGGGCGCCGCCGGCACGCCGGACACCGCCGCCCCGGGAACCGGTGCCGTCCCGGACGCGGCCGCCGCCGGTGCCGCGCCCGACGGCGGGCGGCGGGGTGGCGCGATGGGCGGCCACCGGCTGAAGGAACGGTTCCTGGCCAGCGCCGCGTTCACCCGGGTCTACGAGGACGCGTACCGCGAGTTGTTCCAGGAGATCTACGGCAGCGGCCGGGCCGGCGGAGCACTGGACGCGATCACCACCGTGCTGAAGACGGTGGACGGGGTGGACGCCGCGGCGGTGGACCGGGACGCCGGTCAGTTGCGCACGCTCATCCAGCAGCGCACCGCGAGCCTGCGCGCCGACGAGGTGGTCACCGGGGGAGGCGGCGGCTGACCGCCCAGCGAGCCCGCCACCACAACCCCGCCCGGTCGCGCACCACCGGCCGGGCACCGTCGGACGAGAAGTGCAGGACGAGCGCCAGGGGGGTGTCCACGGTCCACCCGGCGCTGGTGATCCGGGCCTTCAGGAACCAGGTGCCCCTGGTCCGGCCGGAGTTGAGCCGGTCGAGCTCGACCGTGGCGGTGGCGTGGTGGACGAGGTGCAGCGTGCCGTCGTCCCCGGTCACCTTCTCGGTGTGGCAGGTGACCGGCAGGAAGACCTCCTCGTTGGTCTCCCGGCGCCGGGCGATCAGGTCGAGCCGGCTCTTGTCGAGCGTGCCGGTCGAGTCGCTCAGTGCGGGGTCGACGCCCGCCACCGGCAGCACCAGCACCTCCCGGTCGCCGTCGGCGGCGAAGGCCACCGGCCGACCCCCGGACTCCAGCCGGGCGGAGACGGCGACGGTGAGGGTCGAGCCGCTCAGCTCGCGGCGGTCCACGGCCCCGGTGGCCGAGATGCCCGTCTCCCACTCGGCCAGCCGGCGCAGGTCCTCGACCCGCCCCTGCTCGGCGAGGTGGGCGGCCACCCGTTGCAGGGGCGGCAGCCCGGCGGCGACCCCGGGCGCGAAGCGCTCCCGGATGATCTGCCGCACCTCGTGGGCGACCTGGTCGGTCCACTCCGGGGGGGCCTCCAGCAGGCGCCGCCGGCGCAGCCGGTGGAGCATCTCGTGGCGCAGCCACCGCCGGTGCAGCCGGTCCCGCACGTCACCCGGCGGGACGTGCGCGTCGACGATGTCGAGCGCCTCGCGCAGGCCGGCGAAGTAGCTGACCGGATCGAAGAACTTGCGGGCCGTGACGTTGCCGGCGTCCTGGCGTCGCCGGTGGTGGTAGCAGGTGTAGTCGGCCAGGACGCAGGTCCGCCGGGAGAGCAGGTAGGCCCGGACGACCATCCGGTGGTCCTCCAGCCGCAGGTGCGGCCCCTCCGAGAAGCGCAGCCGGTGCTCGTCGAGGAAGGACCGCCGGAACAGCTTGTGGCAGGTCAGGCTGTCGATCAGCGGGGCGTTCGCGAGCGTGGCGTCGAAGCGGTTGCGGCGGAACAGCTCCCGCGGCACGCGGCGGCCGTGCCCGGCCATCTTGCCGACCACCAGGTCGGCGTCGTGCGTCGTCGCGCAGTCGTGGAGCCGTTCGAGCGCCTCGTCGCCGAACCAGTCGTCGTCGTCGGCGAAGAAGACGTACTCGCCGCGGGCCCGCTCGACGCCCAGGTTGCGGGGCCGCGACGGCCAGCCGGAGTTCGGGATGTGCAGCACGTCGAAGTGCGGGTGCGCGGCGGCCAGTTCGTCCAGCCGGGCCGGCGTGGCGTCGGTGGAGCCGTCGTCGACGAAGATCACCTCGAACTCGCCGGGCGGCAGCGACTGGCGCAGCAGCGAGGCGACCAGCTTCTCGATGTGCGGCCCGCTGTTGTGGACCGGAACCACGACACTGACCCGGGGCGTCCTGGTGTCGAGGGGCATGCGTCCTCCGGTGGGCTCGCGCGACGGGTTCGGACAGTCGACGCCGAACGGCACCATTCTGGTGGCGACGCCGCCCGCTGTGGGGGCGGGCGTGGCGGGGCCGGGTGGAGCCGGCCGGTGACCGGCCGGTGGCCCACCGCGGCGGCGGGCGGGCGGACCCTAGGGGGCCCCGGCGGCAGAATCAGGGGAGCGCCAGGGGTCCACCAGGCCCGCGGCGGGCCCGGAATGCCTACGCTGGGCGGCGTGACACTCATCGCGACCGAGTCGCTGACCAAGACGTACGGGGGTGGGGTCACCGCGCTGGCCGACCTGACCGTCGCGGTCGAGCCCGGGATCATCGGCCTGGTCGGCGCGAACGGCGCCGGCAAGTCGACGCTGATCAAGATCCTGCTCGGCCTGCTCGCCCCGACCAGCGGCCGGGTGCGGGTGCTTGGCCTCGACCCCACCACCGAATCCGCGGGAGTCCGCGCCCGGGTCGGCTACATGCCCGAGCACGACGCCCTGCCGCCCGACCTCACCGCCGCCGAGCTGGTCACCCACCTCGGCCGGATCAGCGGGCTGCCGCGTACGGTCGCCCGCGAGCGGGCCTCCGAGGCGCTGCGGCACGTCGGGCTCTACGAGGAGCGCTACCGCCCGGTGGGCGGCTACTCCACCGGCATGAAGCAGCGGGTGAAGCTCGCCCAGGCGCTGGTGCACGACCCCGACCTGCTGCTGCTCGACGAGCCGACCAACGGCCTGGACCCGGCCGGCCGGGACGCCATGCTGGCCCTGGTGCACCGGATCGGCACCGAGTTCGGCATCTCCGTCCTGGTCTGCTCGCACCTGCTCGGCGAGGTGGAGCGGATCTGCGACACCCTGGTCGCCATCGACGGCGGGCGGCTGCTGCGGGCCGACCACATCTCCGCCATGACCTCGGCCACCGACGTGCTCGCCGTCGAGGTCAGCGAGGGCACCGAGGAACTGGCCGCGCGGCTCGCCGCGCTGCGCCTGCCGGTGCGCCGGGACGGGCGGCTGCTGCTCGTCGAACTCGCCGACGACGACACCTACGACCTCATCCTCGGCGCGGTCGCCGAGCTGGACCTGCCGCTGCACCGGCTGGACCAGCGCCGGCACCGGGTGGCCGAGCTCTTCGCCACGAGGGAGCCCAGCCATGCCTGAGCCCACCGGCGTCATCCACGACATCGGATACCAGCGCTACACCGGCCCCCGGTTGGGGCGCCGACAGGTCTTCGGCGCGCTCTACCTGCACGGCCTGCGCACCGCCTTCGGCCTGGGCCGCAGCGCCAAGGCCAAGATCTTCCCCTGGCTGGTGGTCGGCATCGTCACCGTGGTGGCCGCCGGCGCCACAGCGGTACGCAGCCAGATCGGCGAGGTGGTGATGACCTACGCCCAGTTCGCCGACAACATGAGCTGGCTGGTCATCTTCTTCGTCGCGGTGGTCGCCCCGGAGCTGGTCTCCCGGGACCTGCGCAGCGGGGTGCTGCCGCTCTACTTCTCCCGGCCGCTGCCCCGGTCGGACTACCCGCTGGCCAAGCTGCTGGCGATGGCGACCGCGCTCTGGCTGCTGCTGGGCGCGCCGCAGCTGGTGATGTTCCTGGGCGCCGCGTTCACCACCGGCGACGGCATGCGCGGGGTCTGGAACGAGCTGCTCGACCTGCTGCCGGGGCTGCTCTACGCCGGGCTGTGGGCGGTGGTCTTCGCCTCGATCGGCCTGCTGGTCGCCTCGCTCACCGGCAAGCGGGCCTTCGCCGCCGGCGGCATCGTCGCGGTCTTCCTGATGACCACGCCGATCGTCGCCACCCTGTCGGTCATGCCGTCCCGGGCGGTGAACGAACTGGCCTTCCTCGCCTCGCCGTCGACGCTGGTGCAGGGCGTGGGGGTCTGGTCCCTCGGCGACCTGCTGATCACCGAGAACGGCGCCGGCCAGACCGAATCGCTGATCGGCGACTTCGGTCCGGTCTACGCGGTCGCCGCCGTGCTGCTGGTGGCCGCCTGCGTCACCCTGCTGCTGGCCCGGTACCGGAAGGTGGCCGCCCGATGAGCGCGACGAGTGCCGACACCCGGCCCACGACGGCCGGCGAGCCGTCCGCCCCGACCGTGAGCACCCTGGAGCTGGCCGGCGTCTCCCGCTGGTACGGCAACGTGGTGGCGGTCAACGACGTCAGCATGAGCCTCGGCCCGGGCGTCACCGGGCTGCTCGGCCCGAACGGTGCGGGCAAGACCACGCTGCTGCACATGATGGCCGGCTTCCTGGCCCCGTCGCGCGGCGCGGTCACCCTGGACGGCCGGCCCACCTGGCGCAACCCCGAGGTCTACCGGCGACTCGGCCTGGTCAGCGAGCGGGAGGCGGTGCACACCTTCCTCACCGCCCACGAGTTCGTGCTGGCCAGCACGAAGCTGCACCGGCTGCCGGACCCGGCGGAGGCGGCCCGGCGGGCGATCGCGCTGGTCGAGCTGGAAAGCGCGCAGGACCGCCGGATCGGCACGTACTCCAAGGGCATGCGACAGCGCGCCCGGGTGGCGGCGGCGCTCGTGCACGACCCGCAGGTGCTGCTGCTCGACGAGCCGTTCAACGGGATGGACCCGCGCCAGCGGCTGCACATGATGGAGCTGCTGCACCGCCTCGGCGACGCCGGCCGGACGATCCTGTTCAGCTCGCACATCCTGGAGGAGGTCGAGCAGGTCTCCGGCACTGTCCAGGTGATGGTCGCCGGCCGGCTGGCCGCCTCCGGCGACTTCCGTACCATCCGGCGGCTGATGACCAACCGGCCGCACGTGTTCGCGGTGCGCTCCACCGACGACCGGGCGCTGGCGGTCGCGCTGATGGCCGAGGCGTCGGTGACCGGGGTCGAGCTGGACCGCACCGGCCTGACCGTCCGGGCCGGCGACTACGGCGCGTTCACCCGGGCGCTGCCGCGGATCGCGCTGGCGCACGGCATCCGGGTCCGGCAACTGGTGCCCGAGGACGAGTCCCTGGAGAGCGTCTTCTCCTACCTGGTGGAGGCCTGACATGTCGACCGTTTCCTGGATCACCGCGCGGGGACTGTTCGGCCGTCGCCGGTTCCTCCTGCTGCTGCCGCTCCCGGCGGTGCTGGTGGTGCTCGCCGTGCTCTCCCGCGCGCTCGGGGTGGACCCGGGCGAGTGGGGCCCGGCGGTGCTGGTCGGTCTCGGCCTGGCAGTGGTGCTACCGGTGGTGGCCCTGATCGTCGGCACCGGCGTGCTGGGCGCCGAGATCGACGACGGCACCGTGGTGCACATCCTGACCAAGCCGCTGCCGCGCTGGCAGATCGTGCTGCCGAAGCTCGCGGTGGCCACCGGCGTCAGCGCGGTCACCGTCGCGGTGCCGCTCTACGTCGCGGGCGTGCTGGCCGATTCGGTACGCCTCGGCCTGGCGCTGGCCGCCGCCGCGTCGGCCGGGGCGCTGGCCTACTCGGCCCTGTTCGTGGCGCTCAGCCTGGTCACCCGTCGGCCGGTGCTGCTCGGCCTGGTCTACGTGCTGATCTGGGAGGGGCTGCTGGGCAACTTCGTCAGCGGCACCAAGGTGCTCTCCATCCAGCAGTACGTGATCGCCCTCGCCGACCGGCTGGCCCCCACCGGGCTGCTGGAGGCCGACGTCTCGGTGCCGGTGGCGGCGGTGATGACCGCGCTGATCAGCGTCGGCTTCACCGTGCTGGCGATCGACCGGCTGCGCTCGTTCAGCGTGGCGGGCGAGACGAGCTGAGCGCCGCCGGCCGGGTGCCCGTCACCCGGCCGGGCGGCATCGTTCCACGAGCGTGCTGCCGCGGAGTCACCACGACGACTCCGCGGTGTCACGCTCGACGCGGTACGGGCCGGCCACCAGGGGTTTCCGGTACACCGGTGGGCGGATGGTAGGGCTGGCCGGATGGACCGGGCCGGCCCGGTCGGCGAGGCTGGACGCGTGAGTGCAGGAGCGGGACACGTCCTGCCGCGCCAGCCGTACCCGGCCGCGCGGCACTGGCTGGTGAGCCTCGCGGTGGCCGGGCTGGCCGCCGCGGTGACCACGACGGCGGCGCAGGGCAGCGGCCACTTCCACTGGTGGGCCGGGTTCGTGCTGATCCCGGGCGCGCTGATCGCGGCCACCGGCGGGCCACTGCTGGCCCGTGGCGGTGGGCGGGCGTTCGCCGGCTACGTGGTCGCCTGCCTCGGCACGCTGGTCTTCGCGGTCGGCGCGCTGCTGATGTTCGGCGTGATGGGTCGGGGCTGGCCGGTCATGATCATCCTGCCCTGCCTGGCGGTCGCCGGCACCTACCTGTGGCGGCCGGCGCACCCGCTGGCCCGGGGGCTGCACCGGGCCGCCGCCCTGCTGGCCCTCGCCGGCGCCCTGCTCGGCGGCACCTTCCAGCTGATCCGGGCCGGCCTGGTCGACTTCGGCGACACCGGCTGGTGGGGCGCCTACCTCATGCTGGCCGGGGTGATCGTGCTCGGCAACGCCGTCGAGCTGACCCGGCACCGGATGCCGTACCGGCTCCAGGCCATCACCCTGCTGGTCGGCCCGGCCGTGATCTCGTTCCTGCTCGGTCTGCGCTTCCTCCGCGGCTGGTGACCCCACCGCGCCCAGCCCGCCGCGGGGCGGGGCGCGGCGGGGTCCCGGTCAGAACGCGCAGGCGATGACGAGTTCGGGCGTACGGTCGGGGAGCAGGTCGAGCTTGCCGATCCGGCCGGCGGCCCGCAGGTCGTCGGAGACCAGGCTGAGCTTCTCCAGCAGCGCGGCCGGGCCGAGCGCCTCGGCCAGCGGCACCTCCGCCTTCATCGACAGCTTCCGCTCCGACTTGGCCCGCCGCACCTGGCTGAGCGCGTCACCGGCGAGCCGCAGCAGCTCCGGCTCGCCCTCGCCCTGGATCGCGCGGCCCACCTCGTGGGTGGTCGGCCACGGCGCCCGGTGCACCGAGCCGTACCGCCACCAGGACCAGACCTCCTCGGTCACGAACGGCAACACCGGCGCGAAGAGTCGCAACTGCACCGACAGCGCGTTGGCCAGCCCGGCCCGCGCCGACTCGGCCCCCGGTCCGGAGCCGTAGGCGCGTTCCTTGACCAGTTCGATGTAGTCGTCGCAGAACCGCCAGAAGAACGCCTCGGTGGCCTGCAACGCCGCCGTGTGGTCGTACGCCTCGAGCGCGGACGTCGCGGTGGCGACCAGGCCGGAGAGTTCGGCGAGCAGCGCGCGGTCCAGCGGCTCGGTCGCCGGGGCGCGCAACGCGTCGGCGGCGCCCAGCCCGAGGGCGAACCGGGACGCGTTGAGCAGCTTGGTGGCGAGCCGCCGGCCCACCTTGATCTGCGCCGGGTCGAAGGCGAGGTCCATGCCCGGCTTGCCGTTCGCCGCCCAGTACCGGACCGCGTCGGAGCCGTGCTGCTCCAGCAGCGCCATCGGGGTGACCACGTTCCCCTTGGACTTCGACATCTTCTTCCGGTCCGGGTCGAGGATCCAGCCGGAGAGCACCGCGTCCCGCCAGGGCAGCGCTCCGTGCTCCAGGTGGGACCGGACCACGGTGGAGAAGAGCCAGGTCCGGATGATCTCCTGCCCCTGCGGGCGCAGGTCCATCGGGAAGACCCGGGCGAACAGGTCCGGGTCGGTCTCCCAGCCGCCGACGATCTGCGGGGTCAGCGACGAGGTGGCCCAGGTGTCCAGCACGTCCGGGTCGCCGACGAAGCCGCCCGGCTGCCCGCGCTGGGACTCCTCCAACCCGGGCGGGGCGTCGCTGGACGGATCGACCGGCAACGCGGACTCCTCCGGCGTGAGAGGCTGGGTCCAGTCCGGCTCGCCAGCGTCGTCGAGCCGGTACCACACCGGCACCGGCACGCCGAAGAAGCGCTGCCGGCTGACCAGCCAGTCGCCGGTCAGGCCGCTCACCCAGTGCTCGTAGCGGTGCCGCATGTGCTCCGGCACCCAGCGCAGGCCGCGGCCCCGGGCGAGCAGCGCATCGCGCAGCGCGGTGTCCCGCCCGCCGTTGCGCAGGTACCACTGCCGGGTCGAGACGATCTCCAGCGGCCGGTCCCCGCGTTCGTAGAACTTCACCGGATGGGTGATCGGTCGCGGCTCGCCGACCAGGTCACCCGCGTCGGCCAGCAGCTCGACGATGGTCCGCCGGGCGCCGTTGACGGTCTGCCCGGCCAGCGCCGCGTACGGCTGCGCCGGCACGCCGGCCGGCGGTTCGGGCAGCAGCCGGCCGTCCCGGCCGATCACCACCCGGGTGTCCAGCTGGAGCTCGCGCCACCAGGTCACGTCCGCGAGGTCGCCGAAGGTGCAGACCATCGCGATGCCGGTGCCCTTGGCCGGGTCGGCCAGCGGATGCGCGCGCACCGGCACCTCGAGCGCGAAGAGCGGGCTGCGCACGGTGGCGCCGACCAGGTCGGCGTAGCGCTCGTCGCCGGGGTGGCAGACCAGCGCCACGCAGGCCGGCAGCAGCTCCGGGCGGGTGGTGTCGATCAGCACCTCGCGCCCGCCCGGCCCGGCGAACCGCAGCCGGTGGTACGCGCCGGGGCGCTCCCGGTCCTCCAGCTCCGCCTGGGCGACAGCGGTGGCGAACCCGACGTCCCAGAGCGTCGGCGCCTCCGCCTGGTACGCCTCGCCCCGGGCCAGGTTGCGCAGGAACGCCCGCTGCGAGGTGGCCCGGGCCGCCCGGCCGATGGTGGTGTACGTCAGCGACCAGTCCACCGACAGGCCGAGCCGGCGCCAGAGCGCCTCGAAGACCTGCTCGTCGGCGACCGTCAGCCGCTCGCACAGCTCGATGAAGTTCTGCCGGGAGATCGGCGTCGGGTCCCGGCGGGCGGCGTCGCTGACCGGGGTGGCCGGCGGCCGCCAGCCCGGGTCGTACGGCAGGGCGGGATCGCAGCGCACCCCGTAGACGTTCTGCACCCGCCGCTCGGTGGGCAGGCCGTTGTCGTCCCAGCCCATCGGGTAGAAGACCGCCCGGCCGCGCATCCGCTGGAACCGGGCCACCAGGTCGGTGTGCGTGTAGGAGAAGACGTGCCCCATGTGCAGCTCGCCCGATACGGTCGGCGGCGGGGTGTCGATCGCGTACACGTCGGAGCGCTGCTTCGAGCGGTCGAACGCGTACGTGCCCTCCTCCTGCCAGCGGCGCGCCCAGGTCGCCTCGAGCCCGTCCAGGGTGGGACGCTCGGGGACGCCGGCGCGGGCCGTCCTCGCCGTGTCGGTCATCCGTCGATCGTAGGCAGCGGGCGGTGGCCGGACCACGCGTTAAGCCGCGCGTGCCGCGCCGGAATTCCGGTCGCTCGGCCCGCCGGCCGGCGCCGCACATCGCCCGGGCCGGCACCCTCCTGGCCGGGTCGCCCGTGGACCCGGCCGGGAGGGTCGGTCGGCAGGGCCGGTCAGGGTGCGATCGGGCCGAGCAGCGGGCCGCGGGTGGGCAGTTGGAAGCCGAGCCCGGTGCGCGCGTTCACCCGGTCGAGGATGGTGGCGACCGGGGCGTAGTAGTTGCGCTCGTTCGGGTTGGTGCAGGCGCCCTGCCCCGGGTCGCCGGTGGAGAGGATGCCCAGTGCCTTGCCGGTCGACTCGACGAAGAGCGGGCCGCCGCTGTCGCCCGGCCGGGCGCAGATCCGTACGTCGATGCCGCCGCTGCCCCTGCCGAAGACCTCCCCGCACCGGGTGCCCGGCACGTAGCCCGCGCCGGCGCCCGAGTCGACGTAGGTCTCGCCCGCCTTCGGGGTGTACGCCGACCCGGTGGCGCAGACGATCCAGCCGACCTGGACCGCGCTCGCCGCGACGTACCCGGTGATCGGCACGTCCCGGCTGCCCTCCTCGTCGGTGCAGTTCGGGTTGTCCGGCACGCACCAGTAGTTGACCAGGTTGACCGGGTCGGTGGTGGCGCGGCGCGGGTACGCCCACCGGTCCACCGCCCCCGGCTGGTACGGGATCACCGCGTAGTCGTTCGGGTAGGCGTTCTCGGCCAGCACCGGGCTGGTCGACTCGACCCCGACCGGCACCTTCGGCCCGAGGAACTGGTGCCAGGTGCGGTCCTGCTCCTGGTGCCGGCCACCGACCACGCAGTGCCCGGCGGTCAGCACGTAGTACGCCCCGGACCGGGCGCGGAGGTTGAAGCCGGAGGTACAGCCGCCCACCGTGTCGTCGTCGCGCGGCACGTCGAGCCGGATGCCGCCGCGCATCGGCGCCCGGGCGCAGTAGCGCGGGTCGCACGCCTTCTGCACGGTGCCGGCCGGCAGGCGGGTACGCGCCTGCGCCGGTACCCCGGCCGCGCCGAGCGCGTCGGCCAGCCGCCGGTCGTCGGTGGCCACCACGTCGCCGGTGAGCACCGCGACCTCGTTCGCCTGCACGTCGACCACCACGTCGCTGCCGGCGGTGGCGTCCAGGGCCGCGGCGAGCCGGGTCGCCCCGGCGGCGAGCCGGCGCAGCGAGTGGCGCACCGGCACCACCTTGACGTGTGCCGCGTCCGGCAGGCCGGCCACCGCCGCGCGCAGCGGCGCGGGGTCGGTGGCCGCGATGGTGAGCACGCCGCCGCCGGCCTGGTCCAGCCACATGCCGGCGTACTGGTCGGGGAAGCGGGTGGCCAGCTCCTCGGCGAGCGGCGCGGAGAGCTCCTGGAGGGCGAGCCGGCGGGCCGCCTCGTCGGCGCTGACCCGGTAGCGGTCCCGCAGGTAGGAGGTGGACGCCGGACCGTCCTTGGCGACCGCGTCGGCCGGGCGGGCGGCCGCGGTGGCCGAGCCCGGGGCCGGGGATCGGGGGGCCGCGCCGAGGCCGGCCGTCCCGGCCGGATCGCCCGGATCCGCGCCGGTCGCGCCGGGCGTCGTCGCGGCGACCGGTGTGCCGGCCGGCTCCCGCTCCGCCCCGGATCCGGACGCCAGCACCACCGCTGTCGTCCCCAGCACGCAGGCGGCCGTGGCCAGCCCCGCGATGATCATGCGTCGTCGTGTCCGCACGTCCACACCTTCCCCCGTGTGTCCGGCGCCGCGCCCGCGATCCTGCCGCAGGCGGCGGCGCAGTGGCGGGCCGATTCTAGTCAGAGCAGGGATTCCCGCCACTGCCGGTGCAGATCGGCGTACCGGCCGCCGGCGGCGGCGAGCCGCGCGGGCGGGCCGTCCTCGACGATCCGGCCGCCGTCGAGGACCAGCACCCGGTCGGCGATCTCCACAGTGGAGAGCCGGTGTGCGATCACCAGCGCGGTGCGGTCGCGCAGGATGGTGCCGAGCGCGCGCTGCACCAGCCGCTCGGTGGGCACGTCCAGCGACGAGGTCGCCTCGTCCAGGATCAGCACTGTCGGGTCCGCCAGGAACGCCCGGGCGAACGCGACCAGCTGCCGCTGCCCGGCGGAGAGCCGGCCGCCGCGGCGGTGCACCTCGGTGGCGTACCCGTCGGGGAGGGCGGCGATGAAGTCGTGCGCGCCGATCGCCCGGGCGGCGGCCTCGACGGCGGCGTCGTCGGCGCCCGGCCGGCCGAAGCGGATGTTCTCCGCGACCGTGCCGCCGAACAGGTGGGTCTCCTGGGTGACCAGCACCACCGCCCGGCGCAGCTCGGCGTCGGCCACGTCCCGCAGGTCGACCCCGTCCAGGCGGACCGTGCCGGCGAGCGGGTCGTGGAACCGGGCGAGCAGCTTGGCGATGGTCGACTTGCCCGCCCCGGTCGGCCCGATCAGCGCGACGGTCTGCCCGGCCGGGACGGTCAGGTCCAGCTCGGTGAGGATCGGCGTCTCCGGCCGGTAGCCGAAGGTGACCGCCCGGAAGGCCACCGCCCCGCGCGGCGGCCCGGCGGGCAGCGGTACCGGCCGGGCCGGCTCGGCCACCGCCGGCCGCTCGTCGAGCACCCCGGCGAGCTTCTCCAAGGCGGCAGTGGCCGACTGCAACGAGTTGTAGAACTGGCTCAGCTCCTGCATCGGTTCGAAGAACCGCCGCAGGTAGAGCAGGAAGGCGGCGAGCACGCCGACGCCGGTGGCGCCGTCCAGCACCCGCCAGCCGCCGTAGCAGAGCACCACCGCCACGGTGACGTTGCCGATCACCTTGATCCCCGGCGAGTACGTCGCGATCAGCCGGAACGCGTCCCGGCTGGCCCGCCGGTAGTCGTCGTTCACCGCGTCGAAGATGCGCTGGTTGCGCCGCTCCCGGCGGAACGCCTGGACCGCGCGGATGCCCCGGGTCGACTCGACGAAGTGGACGATCACCAGCGCCATCGCCTCCCGGGTGTGTCGGTACGCGCCGGCCGAGGCGCGGGCGAACCAGCGGGAGAGCCAGAACAGGAACGGGAAGGCCAGCAGCGTCACGGCGGCCAGCGGCGGGTCCAGCCAGAGCAGGATGGCGGCCACCGAGACGATCGACAGCACGGCGAGGACCAGGCTGTCGATGCCGCCGTCGACGAGTTCGGCGATCGAGTCGAGGTCGCTGGTGAGCCGGGAGACCATCCGCCCCGAGGTGTACCGCTCGTGGAACGCCACCGGCAGGCGCAGGAAGTGCCCGTACACCCGCTGGCGGAGGTCGAGCAGGACGGCCTGGCCGATCTGCGCGGAGCGGATGAGGAAGCCGCGCCGGGCCAGGAACTCGACGGCGGTGGCCGCGCCGAACGCGCCGGCGACGGCGACCAGCGGCCCGGCGTCGCCGGCCCGCAGCGGCGGGATGGCCCGGTCGATGCCGAGCATCACCAGGTACGGCCCGGCCATCGCTGCCGCGTTCTGGCTCAGCAGCAGCCCGATCGCCGCGCCGAGCCGGCGCCGGTGCGGGCGGAGCAGGTCGCGCAGCAGCGCCCGGCTGCGGGCCCGCAGCCGGGCGACCGCCTCGGGCGTGGCCTCCTCGGCCTGGCTGCGGTCGGCGTCCGGGTCGGTGGCGATCCCGCGCCACCGGGTCAGGTCCGGCCCGTCGTCGGCGTCCTCGCCGCGACCGGCCGCGGCGGTCACGACCGCACCAGGCCGCGACCGCCGGGCGCCGGTTCGGTGGTCGGCGCCGGCGGCTCGGCGGAGAGCACCGCGCGGTACGCCGGCACCGTGGCGAGCAGGTCGGTGTGCCGGCCGACCGCGGCGATCCGGCCACCGTCGAGCAGGGCCACCCGGTCGGCGAGCGCGATGGTCGACGGCCGGTGCACCACCAGCAGCGCGGTGGTCTCCCGCAGCACCCGCTTCAGCGCCGCCTCCACCAGCGCCTCGGTCTGCACGTCGAGGGCGGAGAGCGGGTCGTCGAGGACGAGCAGCGCCGGCCGGCCGAGCACCGCCCGGGCCAACGCGAGCCGCTGCCGCTGCCCGCCGGAGAGGGAGAGACCCTGCTCGCCGACCCGGGTGGCCAGCCCCCACGGCAGGTCGTACGCGAAGTCGGCCTGGGCCAGCGCGAGCGCGGCCCGGACCTCGTCCTCGCCGGCGTCCGGCCGGCCCAGGGTGAGGTTCTCCCAGACCGACATGGAGAACAGCGTCGGCTCCTCGAACGCCACCCCGACCAGCCGGCGCAGCGAGGCCAGCCGCACCTGCCGCAGGTCGTGCCCGTCCAGCGTGATCCGGCCACCGGTCACCTCGTGCAGCCGGGGCACCAGGGAGAGCAGCGTGCTCTTGCCGCACCCGGTCGCACCGACCAGCGCCAGCGTCTCGCCGGGCTCGACGGTCAGCTCCACGTCGCGCAGCACCGGCGCGCCGGCCCCGGGGTAGCGGAAGCAGACCCGCTCGAAGCGGAGCCGGCCCCGCACCTCGGCGCGGGGCAGCGTCACCGCCCCGGGAGCGTCCACGATGGCCGGCGGGGTGTCCAGCACCTCCTGCACCCGGTCGGCCGCGGTCGCCGCCTCCTGCCCGTTGGCGATGATCCAGCCGAGCGACTGCACCGGCCAGATCAGCATCAGCTGGAGGCTGACGAAGGCGACCAGCTCGCCGATGGTGAGCACCCCGGCGGCGGCCGCCGCGGCCCCGGCCACCAGCACGACGCCCAGGGTCAGGTTCGGCACCAGGTCGAGCCGGGCGGAGGTGCGGGCCAGCAGCCGCCCCTTGCCCACGCCGGTGTCGTGCAGCGCCCGCGCGCCGGTGGCGAACCGGGCCGCCAGTTCCGGCCCCCGGCCGTACGCCTTCATGGTGCGCAGGCCCTGCGCGGTCTCCTCGACCAGCGTGGCGACGTCGCCCTGCTGGTCCTGCATCCGCCGGGACGCGGTGTGGTACGCGCGGGCGAAGCGGCGGCTGACCAGCAGCAGCGGAACCGCGCTGGCCGCGACCAGCAGCCCGAGCGCGGCGTGCAGCCGGATCAGCAGCACCACCACGACCAGGTAGGTGACCAGGTTGAGCACCAGGAAGAACAGGCCGAAGGAGAGGAACCGGCGGATCACCGACAGGTCGCTGGTGATCCGGGAGAGCAGCTGGCCGGACTGCCACCGGTCGTGGAAGCTGGCCGGCAGGCGTTGCAGGTGGGCGTAGACGTCCGCCCGGATGGCCGCCTCCATGGCCACCGACGAGGACGACTGCACCCACCGCCGGACGAAGATCAGCAGCGCCTCGGCCAGGCCGAGCAGCAGGGCCAACCCGGCCAGCCGGAACAGGCCGGCCGGGTCCTGCCGGGCGACCGGCCCGTCCACCACCCGCTGCGCCACCAGCGGGATCGCGATGCTGGCCCCGGTGGCGCCCAGCGCGGCCAGCAGCAGCCAGCCGAACTCGACAGCGTACGGGCGCAGGTAGCGGCGCAGCCGCCAGAGGTTGTGCAGCGGATGTCGGCCAGCCGCGACCCCGGGAGCCGGGTTGCCGTCGCTCTCCGCAGGCACTACCCGACGGTATCGGCAAACATGAGATCGACAGGTGTCAGCTTGCCGTCAACCGCCGCTCATGACCGAGAAGCCACTTCTTCACGTCCAGCCCCCAGCGGTAGCCGCCGAGCGTGCCGTCGGTACGCAGCACCCGGTGGCAGGGGACGAAGAGGGCGGCCGCGTTGCGGGCGCAGGCCGCCGCGGCGGCGCGTACCGCCTGGGGGCGGCCGGCCAGCCCGGCGAACCCGGTGTAGGTCACCGGCTCGCCCGGCTTCACCTCGCGCAGCACGTCCCAGGCGTGCGCCAGGAAGACGCCGCCGCTGTGCTGCCGTACCGGCACCCCGTCGATCGCTGTCAGGTCGCCGTCCAGGTAGGCCGCCACGGCGGCGGTGACCGGGCCGAGGTCGGACCGGTCCCGCAGCGGCGCCCGCAGGCTCGGGTGCATCACCGGCAGCAACTGCCGCGGGTCGGCGGTGAAGCCGGCCGCCCGGACCGCGCCGTCGGCGTCGACGAGGATGCTCAGCGGCCCGGTCGGGGTGGTGAGGACCGCGCTGTCGATGGTCGTGCTCATGCTGCTCTCCAGAGTCTGATCACCGCGTACGAGCGCCAGGGGCGCCAGCGTTCGGCGTACGCGTCGAGGGTCTTCGGGTCGGTGGGCAGGCCGAGGGCGGCGGCGCCGCGGCGTACGGCCAGGTCGGTGGGGAGCAGGACGTCCGGGTCGCCGAGGGCGCGCATGGCCACGTAGCCGGCGGTCCACGGCCCGATCCCGGGCAGCGCCAGCAGTCCGCGCGCGGCGGCCTCCCGGTCCCCACCCGGCGCCAGGTCGAGCTCCCCGCTGGCGACCGCACGGGCCAGCGCCCGGATCGTCTCCCGCCGCCCGCCCGGCATCCCGAACGCCCCATCCGGCAGCCCCAGCACCTCCTCCGCCCCCGGAAACCCCCGCAACCCCCCACCCCCACCCCCGCTCCCGCTCCCGCCGGGCTGATCATGAGGTTGGCGGCGGTTTCGGAGATCCGGTTCGCCGTCAACCTCATGATCAACGGTGTCGGCGGGGGTGTGGGTGAGGAGGCGGGTGAGGGTGGTGCGGGCGGAGGTGACCGAGACCTGCTGGCCGACGATGGCGCGCACGGCCATCTCGAAGCCGTCGACCGAGCGGGGGAGGCGGATCCCCGGCTCGGCGGCGACCAGCGGGGCCAGCGCCGGGTCGGCGGCCAGCGTCTGGTCGACGGCGGCGGGATCGGCGTCGAGGTCGAGCAGGCGGCGGCAGCGGGCCACCGCCGGAGCGAGGTCGCGCATGTCGGTCAGCCGCAGCGTCGCCGACACGTGCCCGTCCGCCGGGGTCAGCGCCACCTCGCCGGTGCCGTGCGGCAGCCGCAGGCCGCGCCGGTAGGTGCCGTCGCGCACCTCCTCCATGCCCGGCAGCGCGCGCAGCGCGAGGAAGTCCAGCAACGCGCGGGCGTGCAACGGCGGGCGGTACGCCAGCCGCAGCGTGATCGTGCCCGCCCCGCCCGGCGCCGGCCGCCGGGCGGCGCGCAACTCCGACGGGGGCGCCCCGTACACCTCGCGGACCGTGTCGTTGAACTGCCGTACGCTGCCGAACCCGGCCGCGAACGCGATCTCGGCCAGGCCGAGGCCGGTGGTCTCGATCAGGGTGCGGGCGGTCTGCGCGCGCTGCGCCCGGGCCAGCGCGAGCGGCCCGGCGCCCATCTCCGTCCGCAGCATCCGGTGCAGGTGCCGCTCGGTGTAGCCGAGCCGGGCGGCCAGCCCCGGCACGCCCTCCCGGTCCACCACGCCGTCGGCGATCAGCCGCATCGCCCGGCCCACCACGTCGGCGCGGACGTCCCACTGCGGCGAGCCGGGTGCCGCGTCGGGCCGGCACCGGCGGCAGGCGCGCAGCCCGGCGCCCTGGGCCGCCGCGGCGGACGGAAAGAACCGGACGTTCTGCCGCTTCGGCGTCATCGCCGGGCAGGACGGCCGGCAGTAGATCCCGGTCGAGGTCACGCCGGTGTAGAACCACCCGTCGAACCGCTGGTCGCGGCTGTCGACGGCTCGGTAGCACCGTTCGAAGTCCAACTCCACGACACCGATGATGCTCCTGCTCGCGGCCGGCGGCTCGCGGGAATCGGACGTGACCGTGCGGCGGGCGCGCGGCGCTCCGCGGGCGGGACCGGGTCAGCGCCGCCCGGCCCGGCCCGGGGCAGCGCGCCGCCAGGCCGGCCTGGTCAGCGTCCCCGACCAAGCCCGGCCCGGCAAGCGCCGCCCGGCCGGCCCGGTCACCGCCGACCGGGCCGCTCGGGCTGACCGCGCCGCCCGGGTCGACCGGAGCGCTCGGCCAGCAGCGCCGGCCGGAACACGCCGTCCGGGTCGTAGCGCCGCCAGGCCCGGGCCACCCGGCGGCCGGTCCCGCCCGGGTAGATCCGGTCGAACGCGGCCCGGTCGGGCCGGGACTCGAAGTTCACGTACGCCCCGTCGGTGTGCCGGGCGACGTCCCGGAAGGCCGCGTCCAGCGCCGCCCCGCCCTGTGGCGGGAAGACCGAGGCGACCACCAGCGTGCTCTGGTGCCGGTGCGGGTACGCGGTCGCCTCCGGCGCGACGTCGTTGACCGCGCCGCCGACCGACCGCAGCTGCACCAGGGCCCGGTGCGGGCCGGTCACCGCCCGCATGACCGCCCGCGCGCTGCCCTCGTCCAGCTCGGGCAGCAGCCCGTTGGTGGTGAGTGACGGCTGCTGGCCCACGTTCGGGTGCAGGTGTGCCGGTGGCACCAGGGCGGCGTACGGCACCAGGTCGCTGCGGTGATCCAGCAGCTTGCCGATCTCCAGCAGCGGCGCCACGGCCGGCCGGACGCGGCGCATGCTTCCCGCCGCGACCACGGCGGTGATCTGCATGACGGCCGACGACCCGTACGGGAACAGCACCGCCGCCGTGCTGAGTTCCCGGGGCGCCTCGGCCAGCCGGGCCCCCCACTCCCGCAGCGTGCCGCCGTCCGGGCTCGCCTCGACGGCGAGCTGGGCCACGCCGACGTCGCGGATCTCGGCCGCCTCGATCTCGAAGGCCACCACGATGCCGAGGCCCGCGCCGGCGCCCCGGACCGCCCAGAACAGCTCCGGCTCGTGCTCCGCGTCCGCGCGCAGCACGGTCCCGTCGGCCAGCACCACCTCGACCGCGCGGACGTGGTCGATGGTGAGCCCGTACGAGCGCACCAGCCAGCCGACGCCGCCGCCGGTGGCCAGGCCGCCGACGCCGACGTTGCCGTGGTCGCCGGAGCTGATCGCCAGCCCGTACCGGGTCAGCGCCGAGGCGACCCGCGCCCAGCGTGCGCCGGCCTCGACCCGGACCAGCCGGGTACGCCGGTCGAGCACCTCGACCCGGTTCAGCGCGGACAGGTCGACGACCACCCCGCCGTCGTTGCTGCCGGAACCGGACAGGCCGTGGCCGCCGCTGCGGACCGCTACCGGCAGCCCCTGCTCCCGGGCGTAGCGGACGGCGGCGACCACCTCCGCCGTGCTCTCCGGCAGCAGCACGGCCGCCGGGTTGGCCCGGGTGGTGTACGTCGAGCGGAGCATGGCGTACCGCCGGTCGCCGGGCGTGACGAGCTTGCCGGTCAACTGTTCCGGCAGGTTGGCGCGCGACTGGTTCATCGTTCCCCCCTGAGCTGGCTCACCTGGGCGCGGACGGCCGGCACCACCTGCGAGGCGAACACCTCGAGCTGGGCCCGATGGGCCGTGACCGGCCAGAAGACGAACGTGTCGAAGCCGAGGTCGACCGCCCACCGGGTGAGCGTGTCGACCCAGACGCGGGCGTCGCCGACCAGGCCGGTGGCGCCGCGGTGGGCACCGATCGCGCCGATCACGTTGTAGATCCGCCGGATGGACGCCGGATCCCGGCCGGCCGCGCGGGCCGCCTCGTCGATGACCCGTTGCCGGCTCGGCACCTCGGCCGGCGGCACGTAGATGTTCAGCGGTGAGATCCACCCGTCGGCGTACCGGCCGGCGACGCCGAGCATGCGGGGCCGTTGGCCGCCCAGCCAGAGCGGCACCGGACCCGGTGGCACCGGCCCGGCCTGGTAGCCCTCGACGGTGTGCTGCTCGCCGCGGAAGCGCACCGCGTCGCCGGCCAGCGCGCGGCGCATGATCTGCAACGCCTCGGCGGTGTAGGTAACGGTCGCCGGGCCGTCGCGCCGGGGCCCGCCCATGGCGGCGATGGCGTCCGGGCTCGGGCCGCCGCCGACGCCGAGGACCACCCGGCCGCCGGTCAGCACGCTGAGCGAGGCGGCCGACTTGGCGAGCACGGCCGGCGGGCGCAGTTGCAGGTCGGCCACGTCGGTGAGGAACGAGATCCGCTCGGTCGCGGCGGCCAGGTGGCTGATCAGGGTCCAGGTGTCGAAGTGGCTGGGCTGGTAGGCGTGGTCCTGGACGGCCAGGTAGTCCAGGCCGCCCGTGACCGCCGTCCGGGCCAGGTGTCGGGTTTCGTGAAGGTTGTCGACTGACGGATCGAGGCTCACCCCGAAGGTCAGCGGCTGGTGGTAATCGGTCACGACCACCAGGTTGCGCCGGTCCGATCGGGTTGCCAAAACCGAGGTTAGTTACTAATCTTTAGTAAGTGACTGATCGACGACCGCCCATCGGTTGGGCGTACCAGGACATCGACGACGCGGGCTGCCGGGTCTTCCAGGACGCGCTGGAACTCGTGGGCCGCCGGTGGACCGGGGCGATCATGTTGGCCGCCGCCCGCGGCGCCCGCCGGTTCGGGGAGTACCGGGCGGCGGTGGCCGGGATCTCCGACCGGCTGCTCGCCCAGCGGCTCAAGGAGTTGGAGGCGGACGGGCTCATCGAGCGCACCGTGATCCCGACCTCCCCGGTGCAGATCCGCTACGCCCCGACCCGCGACGGCGCGGAGCTAATGACGGTGCTCCAACCCCTGGTCGACTGGGGTCACCGGCACCGCCGGAGGTCGCCCGGCGGCGCGGCCGGGAGCTGACGACGGCGGCCGGCGGTGCCCGGCCCGGCGCCCCCGGCCGCCGAAACTGTCGGTTGTGGTCGGTACCGTCCCGGCACCAACTCAAGAAGGGGTGCGAGCGATGGCGAGCGTGGCGGGTCGGGAAGCGGCGTCGACACGGGACGGGCACCCCCTGCTGGACCGGGCGGTGGTGCAGGGCTTCTACGACCGGATGCGCGCGGTCGCCCCGGCGGCGGTCGGCGCCATCGAGCGGGACCGGGCCGGCGACCCGGGCCACCGCTTCGGCGACACCGCCTGCGGCCGGCTGGTCCGCTCGCTCGACGCCCCGGGGCTCCGCGCGCTCGGCATGTGGGTGCACCACTGGTGCATGCGGTTCTACGACGACGACACCCGGGTGGGGCTGCGCCTGCTCCGCGAGATCGCCGGCCGCTCGGGCCTGGGCTGGACGGCCGACGAGGTGCGCTGGATGCTCCGCGAGTCGTACGCGGCCGGCCCGGCCGCCGACGCCCGCTTCACGCTGCCCCTGGTCGCGGCCGGTGAGTTGCCGCCGGGCTCGCTCGCGGCCGAGGAGCTGCCGGCGGGCCGACCGGTGACCGGCAGGGCGCCCGCGGCCGAGCCGTTCGCGCCGGCCACCGGGGAGTCGGCACCCACCGCGGCCCCGTCCGGGCCGCGTCCGGCGGGGCGGGTCGCGGCGATGATCCCTCGCCAGCCCGGCCCGGCCCACCGCGACTGACGGGTTCGGTCGACGGGCCGGCCCGGCAGTTGCCCGACCACGGTGGCGCCCACCGCCACCGCGAAGCCGGCCAGTTGCCAACCGGTCATCGCCTGGCCGAGCACCACCCAGCCGAGCACCGCCGCGGTGAGCGGGCTGAGCGCCCCGAGCAGCGAGACCTGGGTGACCGGCAGCCGGGCGGCGCCGCGGAACCACAGCGCGTAGGCCAGTGCCGTGCCGACCAGCGTCAGCCAGGCGTATCCGGCGAGGCCGGGCAGCCCGGGCGCCGGGGGTCGCCCCTCGACGGCCAGGGCCAGCGGCAGCACCATCAGCCCGCCGGCGGTGAGCTGCCAGCCGGTGGCGGTGAGTGTGCCGACCCCGGGCGGTCGGCCCCAGCGGCGGGTCAGCACCAGGCCGGTGCCCATCGCGGCGGTGCCGGTGAGTCCGGCCGCGATGCCGGCCGCGTCGAGCCCGGCGGTCGGACGCAGCACCACCAGGGTCACCCCGACCAGCGCCGCCACCGCGGCGGCCAGCGCCCGGGGCCGGGGCCGCTCACCGAGCAGCAGCACTGTCAACCCGGCGACCAGCAGCGGTTGGGTGGCGCCGAGCACCGCGGCGGTGCCGCCGGGCAGGTGGTAGGCGGCGTAGAAGAGCAGCGGGAAGAACGCCCCGATGTTCAGCGCGCCGAGCACCGCCGACCGCCACCACCACGCGCCGTGCGGGCGGTGCCGGGTGAGCGCGAGCAGCAGCAGCCCGGCCGGGAGGGCCCGGATCACGCCGGACCAGAGCGGTCGGCCCGGCGGCAGCAGCTCGCTGGTGACCAGGTACGTGGTGCCCCAGGTGATCGGCGTGACGGCGGTGAGCAGGGGGTCGGCCCAACGACGGTCCATCGGTGCTCCCGAAGTATCTTGACGGTAAATAGCTTAGAGCTAAGCTACTTGAGGGCAAGCGAAAGGGGAAGGGCGGCGTGCGGCACAATCCGGGAGTGGTGGAGCGGGATGACGTGGACGGCATCGTCGAGCAGTGGCGGCGCGAGCGGCCCGGGATGCGGCCCGAGCCGATGGCGGTCTTCGGTCGGATCTACCGGATCGCCCGGCTGGTCGGCGACGAGCAGGAACGCACCTACGCGCGCTGGTCGATCAGCCGGGGGGAGTTCGACGTGCTGGCCACGCTGCGGCGCTCCGGTGAGCCGTACACGCTGGCGCCGAAGCAGCTCACCGCCTCGATGATGCTGACCTCGGGCGGGATGACCGGCCGGCTCGACCGGCTGGAACGGGCCGGACTGGTCCGCCGCTCACCCGACCCGGCCGACCGGCGCGCGCTCCAGGTCACGCTCACCCCCGCCGGGCGGCAACTGGTCGAGGAGGCCGCCGAGGCGGGGCTGGCCGTGCAGCGCCGGTTGCTCGACGCGCTGTCCCCCGAGGACCAGGACCGTCTCGCCGACCTGCTGCGTACGCTGCTCGGCGCGATCACCGACCAGGAGCGGTGACCGGCGCGCGGACCGCGCGCCCGACGGCCGCCGGGGCCGCCGCCTCGGGCAGGATGGGCAGCGCCAATCCTCGACGGAAGGACGACCCGTGCCCGCCAGCGAACCGACCATCCTCGCCACCAGCATGGGCATCTACGCGCCGCGCGGGGACGGCGAGCCGCGCCGGGTCAACCCGGTCTTCGACCTCGCCGCCGAGCTGGCCGGCGCCGGGCCGCAGCCGAGGATCTGCTTCCTCAACCAGGCCGAGGGCGACCAGCCGACCACGCTGACCCGGGTCTACGAGGCGTTCGCCGGCAGCCGGTTCCGGATGTCGCACCTGGCGCTGTTCCCGATGCCGAACGTGGACGACATCCGCGCCCACCTGCTCGGCCAGGACGTGGTCTGGGTGGGCGGCGGCAGCGTCGCCAACCTCTGCGCGGTCTGGCGGGTGCACGGCCTCGGCGAGATCCTGCGCGAGTGCTGGGCGGCCGGGGTGGTGCTCGGCGGCGTCTCCGCCGGCTCGATCTGCTGGCACGTCGGCGGGGCCACCGACAGCTTCGGCACCGACCTGCGCGGCTTCACCGACGGCCTGGGCTGGCTGCCGTACGGCAACGGCGTGCACTACGACAGCGAGGAGCAGCGCCGGCCGCTGATGCACCGGCTGGTCGGCGACGGCACGCTGCCGACCGCGCACTGCACCGACGACGGCACCGGGCTGCTCTACCGGGGCGAGCGCCTGGTCGAGGCGGTCGCCGACCGCCCCGGCGTCTCGGCGTACAAGGTCACCCGCACCTCCGACGGCACCCCCCGGGAAACCCCGATCGCGCCCCGCCTGCTCACCTGACCCAGTGGATCTTGGAGCGGCGGTGCCCCGCCCGGTACGGTCTCCGGCCACGATCCGACCGATCGTGGCCCGCGACACCGCACCGCGTTCCGGTCGGCGGGAACCGGCGGCGTAAGCTGGCTCGTCGTGAGTCTCACCATCGGCATCGTCGGCCTGCCCAACGTCGGCAAGAGCACCCTGTTCAACGCGCTGACCAAGAACGACGTGCTCGCGGCGAACTACCCGTTCGCCACCATCGAGCCCAACGTCGGCGTCGTCGGGCTGCCGGACGAGCGGCTGCACAAGCTCGCCGAGATCTTCAGCTCGCAGAAGGTGCTGCCCGCGCCGGTGTCGTTCGTCGACATCGCCGGGCTGGTGCGCGGCGCCTCCAAGGGGCAGGGCCGGGGCAACGCGTTCCTGGCCAACATCCGCGACGCCTCGGCGATCTGCCAGGTGGTCCGGGCCTTCTCCGACCCGAACGTGGTGCACGTCGACGGCAAGGTCTCCCCGGCCGACGACATCGAGACGATCAACACCGAGCTGATCCTGGCCGACATCCAGACGCTGGAGAAGGCGGTGCCGCGGCTGGAGAAGGAGGCCAAGCTCCGCAAGGACCGGGCCGCCGCGCTGACCGCCGCCAAGCAGGCCGTCGAGCTGCTCGACACCGGCGTCACCCTGTACGCGGGCGCCAAGGACGCCGGTATCGAGCTGGAGCACCTGCGCGAGCTGCACCTGCTCACCACCAAGCCGTTCCTCTACGTCTTCAACGTCGACGAGGCCGAGCTGGGCAACGCCGAGTTCCTCGACGAGCTGCGCGAGCTGGTCGCCCCGGCCGAGGCGATCTTCATGGACGCCAAGATCGAGTCCGAGCTGGTGGACCTGCCCGAGGAGGAGGCCCGCGAGCTGCTGGAGTCGATCGGGCAGAACGAGCCCGGCCTGGACCAGCTGGTCCGGGTGGGTTTCCGGACGCTCGGGCTCCAGACGTACCTCACCGCCGGGCCCAAGGAGGCGCGGGCCTGGACCATCCCGGTCGGCGCGACCGCGCCGGAGGCCGCCGGGGTGATCCACTCCGACTTCCAACGCGGCTTCATCAAGGCCGAGGTGGTCTCCTACGACGACCTGGTCGCGGCCGGCAGCATGGCCGCCGCCAAGGCGGCCGGCAAGGTCCGGATCGAGGGCAAGGAGTACGTCATGCAGGACGGCGACGTGGTGGAGTTCCGCTTCAACGTCTGAATTGGGCCTGTTCCCGCAGCTCAGGAGGTTTGTTCCTCGCCCTGGGGCACGCCGGGGGCACAACGCCACGCCGCATCGACCGCCCGGCGGGTGCTCCTCCGAGTCCGGCATCAAGTGGGTCGTGATGCTCTCCGGCAGGCCGGCCTTCCGGACGGCCGCGCCGAAGCTGAGCGTGCCGTAGTAGTCGTGCCGCTTCTCCGTCCGCGGTGCGGTTGATGCCGTGGTGGTCGCGAGTGGTCAGGCTGTGTTCAGCAGAGCCGGGAGTTTGCGCATGTCGTCGAAGACCACCGTGTCCGGGCCTTCCAGCCGGTGCGCGGGGGTCAATCCGCCCGCATAGCCGAAGCAGCGCATTCCGGCGGCGCGGGCCGCTCGGACTCCATACAGGCTGTCCTCGACTACGACGCACGCCGCGGGCGGGACACCCATCGTCGCCGCCGCGTGCAGGAAAAGGTCGGGGGCGGGCTTGCCGTGGGCGACCTCGGTCGCGCTGAAGATGCGGCCCTCGAAGCGGGAATACAGGCCGGTGCGGCCCAGGGTGTGGCGCATCTTCTCCTGCGTACCGCTCGAAGCCACGCACGTCGACTGGGTGATCTCATCGAGCGCGTCGTTGATCCCGTCGACGGCGGACAGTCCGGCGTCCACCGCTTGACGGTGTGCTAGATCGAATCGTTCAGCCCAGGTGGCAGCCACGCCCTGTCCGAGGCGGGCCAAGATCTGCTCACCAATGGACGTGCTGGACCGGCCGATGAAGCGCTCGACGACCTCTGCCTCGGTCAGGGGCCAGCCCAGTTCCGCGCCAAGCGCGATGTTGACGCGGACCGCGATGCGCTCGCTGTCTACCAGCACCCCGTCGCAGTCGAAGATGACAAGCCCGATCGGATTGATCATCCGGAAAGGCTAGTCGAGTGTGTGGGGCGAACCTGCCGGCACCCACGGTTCCCGAAGGCACCGGATCGCCGTCACCGCCGAGGTGGTGGCCAACTCGGACAGGTCGACCACATTGCGCGAGGCAGCACCACCGGCCGGTGCGCGACCGGGGCCGAGAAGGACGCCCGCTTCCGCTGACCGCGCGTCTTGACCCGCATCGGGAATCGCATGCCCCAGCGATACGCGGCAGCCCAGTTACGCACTGTGACAGCCCGACCCGGAGAGAGCCGGCCAACTTGTCACGCTTCATGTGAAGCGTCGGTGGTGGGCGCTCAGTTGTGCTCGGGCCGCCCGGTCGCCGATGTGTGACGGATCAAGTGGAGCCCGATACCGACTGCCGGCGAATGTCGGACTCCACTTGATGCGTGACAGATTGGTGTCAGATGTGGGGTGACACGTCCGGCCAGACGACAATCACGGTTGTGAGGTCAGCTGCCGTGCTCGAACCACGGCGCGGCGCAAGCGTCACCCGGATTGGTGGGTTCGGCGCGATAGCGTATCGGCATGAACGAAGCGCCCGGGAGCGACGAATACGAGGCCGAGCCCGAGCCGGTGCGGGCACTGCCGGAGGCGACCGTCGCGGGGGACTGGTCCATCCTCGTCGCCATCGCGGCCGCAGTCGCAGGTCTGCTCATTTGGCGTCGACGGAGCCGACGCGGCTAGCAGCGACGCGTCGTGGCGGTTCGGGCTTGCGGGCTTTGAATCTGCCGACGCTCTCGTGGTGGTGCGGGGCCCATCGCCGGATACCGGGTTGCCTGCGCGGCACGTTTTGCGTGAACCTCTCCGAGTGATCGATACCCGGGTGCTCGGCGAGGGCGATTGGAAGTTGTGGCGGGAACTGCGACTCGCTGCCCTGACGGAGGCCGGGTACGCCTTCGGTGCCCAGCTGGCGGACTGGCAGGGCGACGGCGACCGCGAGGAACGCTGGCGCGCGCGACTGGCCATCCCCGGCTCGTACAACATCCTGGCGATGCTCGACGGCCAGGCCGCCGGGATGGCCAGCGGGGTGCCGACCGACCACGACGGGGTCGTCGAGCTGATCTCGATGTACGTGACGCCCGCGGGACGTGGCCACGGCGTGGGTGACCACCTCGTGGGGGCGGTCGAGCAGTGGGCCCGACGCGTGGGGGCGCGGACGCTGCGGCTGGCGGTGGTAGCGGGCAACACGAATGCCTGGGCGCTCTACCAGCGGAACGGCTTCCGTGACACGGGTGAACTCGGCGACCTCATGCCCGACGGCGTGCGCCGCGAGCACATCCTGACCAAGGACCTCGTGGGTTAGGGCTGCCCTCGGCCGCTGGCCGGCGGATCGCACAATCGGTAGCCGGCGAACCGGCCATCGCGCGAGGTAGCCGCGGTCGATCGTCGGGCCGCTGGTCAGGTTCGGGTCCGGAACGGGGCGAGGGTGGCGCGGATCTGGTCGGCTGCGCCCCAGTCGTGGTCGAACTGGGCCAGCACGGCGAGGTGTTGTCGTAGCTGGACGATCGGCATGCGGGCCGGCCAGTCGCTGTCCAGGGAGGTCAGCTCCGCGTAGACGGCGAAGAACCGGTGCGCCTCGGGCGGGGGCGAGGTGGACCAGACGTGGGCGAGGTCGACCTCGGCCCACATGTAGGACACCGCCGGGTCGATCAGCGCGGGCCGCCCGTCCGGGGTGGCCAGGACGTTCTGTGCCCACAGGTCGCCGTGCGTCAGGCATGCCGGCCGGTCCGGCAGCAGGTCGGGCAGCCGGTGGCACAGCCGCTCCAGCGCCGCCCGGTCCTCGCGGTCGAATGCCGCCTCGACGCGGGGCTCTGGGAGCCAGCGGAGCAGCCGGTGCTGGGCGAAGAAGGCGAAGCCGTCGTCAGCCCAGGTGTTGATTTGTCGGCGGCGGCCCAGCCAGTTGTCGCGGTGCCATCCGAAGCGAGGGTGGATGGTGTTCAGGTGCAGGCGGGCGAGCGCATGCGCGAACCGCTCCCAGAAGGTCTCGCTGCGCGGCCTCGGTTGCAGCACCGACAGCACGAGCAGTTCCCGGTCCGCCAGGATCACCTCGGGTGTCGCCACGCCACCGAGGTCACGCAGGGCGGCCAGCCCTTCGGCCTCCGCGGCGAAGACATCGTCGGCCGGAGTGCCGTCGAAGGCCTTGACGAACACCGACGGCGCGTCCCGGCGGGTGGCTATGCCCGCGAGCGCCGCGACCCCACCCGTCGCCGGCTCCACTGCGACCACATCGCGCATGCCGGCGTGGAGCAGGCACTCCAGCAGGAACGCTGCCGAGTCCGTCACGACACGCTCCTCCTTGGCCGGGTGCATGCTCGCAAGATCCTATGCGGAGCGAAGCGGGGACCGCGGGGCAGCGGCTAGGCGACGAAGACGCAGAAGGGATGGCCGGCGAGGTCGGCGTACACGCGGAGCGGCTCGTCGGGGTCGTCGATGCGGTCGTACAGCAGCCGGCCACCGAGGTTCAGGACGCGTTCGTGCTGGACCCGCAACTCCTCGACGGACTCCACGGTCAGATCCAGGTGCAGCTGCTGGGCCACCGGACCCTCCGGCCAGGTCGCTTCCGGCAGGTGATCCACCTGCTGGAACGCCAGCTGCGGGGCGCCGTCGGGCGTCCTCAGCACCAGCCAGTCACGACCGCGCTCATCGGCCTGTCCCGCCGCTGGCGGTTCGTCGCCGGGCCGGTAGACCAGGCCCAGCAGGCGTCGGTAGAACTCCGCCAGGGCCCTGGCGTCGGTGCAGTCGAGCACCACCTGACACAGCCTGGGCACGCTCTCCCGGTCGACCACCCTTGATCACCTCCGAGAGCCATTCTCGTGGCGGCAGGTGAATGCCGCACCTCGGGCGAGGTCGGCGACCGGCAGGGGGCTGTGCCGCCGTACCGGCGGCATCGGGCTACTGGCCGAACGTGCGGCGCAGGTTGCCGTTGATGAGTTGGTTGACCCGCTTGCGCAGGTGCCCGAGGAGCGAGGGATCCGGCAACGGCTCGGCCACGAGGAGGGTCCAGCGCAGGTCGGTCCCGTAGGTGCCGTCGAAGGGCAGGTCGAACCGCACCACGGCGTCGGGCCGCGTGACCCAGATCGAGGACCACACCACGAGGTGGGGCATCTCGGTGCGCAGTGTCCGCGGCCAGCGCTCGTCGTCAAGCAGCAGGAGCCACGGACGGGCGAGGTCACGGTTGGGTTCGGTCAGCGCCTCGAAGAGCACGTGCGGGGGCGCTGGTTGGTTCCGCTTCCGGCTGCCGGCTTCGAGCACGCCCAAGGCTAAGGCCGCCGCGGGCCGCCGTCACCCTGCTGTCGCCGGTCGAAGGTGGGCCGGGTCGGCGGCGGGCGGCGGGTCGGACGGATCAGCTCGACCTCGACTCCGCGGTCGGCGTCGCAGGGTTGCTACCGGCGGCGCTCGTCGAGGAGCCGGTTGAGGGCGAGGGCGGTGTTGATCAGGGCCAGGTGGCTGAACGCCTGCGGGAAGTTGCCCAACTGCTCCCCGGTGGGGGCGATCTCCTCGGCGTAGAGGCCGAGGTGGTTGCTGAAGGTGAGCATCTTCTCGAAGGTGAGCCGGGCGTCGTCGAGGCGACCGGCCTGGGCGAGGGCCTCGACGTACCAGAACGTGCACATGTTGAAGGTGCCCTCGTCGCCGGGCAGCCCGTCCGGTGACTCGGCCGGGTCGTACCGGTAGACGAGGCTGTCGGAGACCAGGTCGTGTTCGATCGCCCGGAGGGTGGACCGCCACATCGGGTCGGTCGGGGCGACGAAGCCGACCACCGGCATCATGAGCAGGGACGCGTCCAGCACGTCCGTGCCGTAGCTCTGCACGAAGGAGCGGCGCCCGGCGTGGTAGCCGCGTTCCATGATCTGGTCGTACACGGCGTTGCGCTGCTGGATCCAGCGGGCGATCTCGCCGGGTCGACCGTGCCGCTCGGCGAGGCGGATCGCCCGGTCGAAGGCGACCCAGGTCATGACCCGGCTGAAGGTGTGGTCGCGGGGATGGTGACGGCTCTCCCAGATGCCCTTGTCGGGCTGGTCCCAGTTGCGGCAGAGCCAGTCGACGAGCCGTACCGTGCTGAGCCAGACATGGTGCGGCGCGCGGATGCCGTGCCGGTCGGCGAAGTACATGGCGAACAGCACGTCGCCGTGGATGTCGAGTTGGAGCTGGTCGGCGGCGCCGTTGCCGATCCGGACGGGCGCCGAGCCCCGGTACCCCGTCAGGTGGTTCAGCGTCTCCTCGTGCAGGTCGGACGAGCCGTCCACGCGATACATGATCTTCAGAGGCACCCGGCTGTCGCCGGCCCGGCGGACGCGCTCGTCGAGCCAGTCCACGTACCGGTGGGCCTCGTCGGTGAAGCCGAGCCCGAGCAGGGCGTGCACCGAGAAGGAGGTGTCCCGGATCCAGGTGTAGCGGTAGTCCCAGTTGCGGGTTCCCCCGATCTTCTCGGGCAGCCCGGCGGTCGGCGCGGCGATCATCGCGCCGGTCGGCGCGTACGTCATCAGCTTCAGGGTGATCGCTGACCGTTCCACCATCTCCCGCCACCGCCCGGTGTAGCGGGAGCGGTCCAGCCAGCGTCGCCAGTAGTCGCGGGTCTGCTCGAACATCGCCTGGATCTCGGGCACCGGGATGGCGTGCGGGCCGTCCGGGGCGGCGGTCTCCAGGACGATGGCCCCCGTCTGGCCCTCGTGCAGGTCGGCGAAGGCGACCGCGTCCCCGCCCTCGCTCCTGATGTTCTCCTCCGGAAACAGCCGCCCGGGCGACCGGGCGGTGTGCAGGGTCAGGCTCATCGAGGCGGTGCGGAAGACACTCCCGTCCGGGTGCCGCTCCAGCTGGTGCGGTTCCCGCCCGTAGTCGAACCGTGGGCGGCACTCGGCCCGGAACCGCATGCGGCCGCGTACCACCTTGATGATCCGTACGATCCGGTGCCGGTCCGTCACCTGGTCGCCCGCCACCGGCATGAAGTCGATGATCTCGCCGACGCCGTCCGCGCTGATGAACCGGGTGATGAGCATCGGCGTGTCCGGCAGGTAGAGCTGCTTGGACAGGTAGTGGACGCCTTCCGGGGCGACCCGGAAGTATCCGCCGCGCTGGGGGTCGAGGAGTCCGGCGAAGATGCTGGGCGAGTCGAACCGGGGAGCGCAGAACCAGTCAAGGGTGCCGTCCCGGGCGACCAGCGCGGCGGTCTGCAGGTTGCCGATGATCCCGTGATCCTCGACCGCCGGATGCTCCTCCACGCCCGTCCCTTCCGTCAGCGGCCGTCAAGAGTTGAACGGCCGTGACCGGGAAAGGTGATGTCGGCGCCGGGGCGGGGGAGGCGGCCGCCCGGCCGCGCTGGTCAGCTGATGTAGTGCAGGATGACGTTGTGCACGTGGTGGCTCTTCTGGGCGCCGCGGAACTCCACCTCGTAGGTGTGCGTGCCGACGTGGATGGCGATGGCGCCGGTGGAGAAGAACGACCCGCCCCACGACTTGTTGCTCACCACGCTCACGCTGGTGATCTTCGAGTACGGGATGCTGGTGATGGCGTACCGCTTGCCGATGAAGGAGCGGTCCTGGATGATGACGCGCCGGTCGGTCAGCCCGATGAAGCCGGTGCCGGTGCCGACCGCGTCGTAGACGGCGATGATCTGTTCCCCGTCCAGCAGCCCACTCTGGATCTGCTGGAACTGCTCCTTGCGGTCATAGGTCGCGTTCGCCATGACCTTCACGGTAGGTCCGGCGCGCCACCAACAAGATCATCACTCCCGGCCCGCCGGCCGGACCGCGTTCGCGTCGGTGGCGGCGCGGACGAACTCGCGGACCCGGGCCGTGGTGTTGGCCTCCCGCCAGACCAGGCCGCGCCGGATCGGCGGTGCGTCGTGGATCGGCACGTAGGCGACGTCCGGCCGGGGGTAGTAGGTCCGGGTGTGCTCGCCCACCGGCAGCACGCCCCGACCCAGCGCCACCAGGGTCAGCATCTCCGAGAAGGTGTTCCCGGTGGGGCCCTTCGGCACCGGACGGCCGGACGGGGTGTGCTCGGGCGTCCGGTCGCGCTTGAACTCCGCCGAGGTCACCGCCGGGTACTGCACCACCGGGTGGTCGGCGAGGATCTCCAGGGAGACCGACGCCGCGCGGGTCAGGGGGTGCCCGGCCGGCACCGCGAGCACCCGGCGCTCGGTCAGCAGCGGCGGGCCGCAGGCCATGCCGTCGAACGGGTACGCGGCGATGAGCAGGTCGATCGAGCCGTCCTCCAGGCTCGGCCGGGAGTTGTAGAGCTGCACCTCGTGCACCTCGACCTGGCATTCCGGGTGCCGCTCGGTGAACAGGGCGACCGCCTTGAGCAGCACCGGCGCGGTCCACTCGCCGAGGAACGCCACCCGCAGCCGCCCGGTGACGCCGCGGCCGGCCTCGACGGCCCGGCGTACCGCCTCGTCCATGCCGGTGACCAGCGGGGCGAGGTCGTCGGCGAGCTGCCGGCCGATCGCGGTGAGCTGGACGACCCGGCTGGTGCGGGCGAAGAGCGGGGCGCCGATGCGGCGTTCCAGCTTCTTCACCACGTGGCTGATCCGCCCGGTGGTCACCCCGAGCCGCTCGGCGGTGCGGCCGAAGTGCAGTTCCTCGGCGAGGGTCAGGAAGGTCTCCACCTCGTACCGTTCGAGCACGCCACGTCCCATCGTTGAACCGGAATCAACGATCGTAGCCCGATCATGCCTTGGTCGTGCTCGCGCGGCGGGGGATCGTGAACGGCATGACGACGACGACAGTCTCCGACCACCTGACCGGCCTCGACGGCCCGGCTGCGGGAGATCGGCGAGAAGTTCCAGCCGGTCACCGGCCGGCTGCGGCAGGCGTACGAGCGGGAGGCGAAGTGAGCGCGGTGCGGGTGACGGGCTTCGACCACCTGGTGATCAACGTGGCCGACGTCGAGCGGGCCCTCGACTTCTACTGCCGGGTGCTCGGGCTGGCCCCGGTCCGGGTCGACGAGTGGCGGGCCGGCCAGGTGCCGTTCCCCTCGGTACGGGTCAGCCCGGAGACCATCATCGACCTGGTCCACCGCCCGCGGGGCGAGTCGAACGTGGACCACTTCTGCCTGGTGGTCGAGCCACTGGACTGGGCCGAGGTGGTCGCGTCCGGAGTCTTCGAGGTGCTGGAGGGGCCGGTCGGCCGGTTCGGGGCGCGGGGGAGCGCCACCTCGATCTACGTGCGCGACCCGGACGGCAACTCGGTCGAGTTGCGCTGGTACCCGCAGGACGCCGCCGGCTGAGCGCCGCTGCCGGTCGGTCGTGCTCCGCTGGGGGCAGTACGGTGCCCCAGCGGAGCACGACCTCGCGGATGACCCGGCTCGGGTCGGCCCGCCTGATCCGCTCCCGGCCGCGCCGGGGATCAGCGCGACGGCTGGCGCGTCCAGTCCGGCGACCGCCCGGTCTTGTCCCCGCCGTCGCCCGACAGCAGGCCGGCCCAGTCCGAACGGCCGGCCCAGTCGGTGCGACCGCCGGCTTCCGGGCCGCCACCCCAGCCGGCGCCGCCGGCCGCCACCGGCTCCGGCGTCTCCGACGGCTTGCCCAGGCCAAGGCCGTCCGCGCCCAGCGGGCGGTCCCGTCGCGGCAGGGCCGGGATGACCTCGTCCGGCACCAGCGCGGCGGGCGTCTCGTCGGCGGTGGTGGGCTGGGGCCAGCGTTGCCAGCGGCGGATGCTCACCACCCCGACGAGCAGCAGCGCGCCCATCAGAAGGGTGGTCCCGTTGCGTACCGGGGCGGCCAGGTCCACCTGGTGGCCGACCAGGGTGGGTTCGTGGTCGACCAGGTTCAGCACCGCGCTCGGGCTGAGCAGCAGACCCAGGTAGCTGGCCGAGTACACCAGCCCGGTCACGGCCGCGCCGAGCGGCGAGAACCGGAGCGTGGCGATGAGCCCGAGCAGGAGCCCGGCAGCGGCCAGCACCAGCGCCGGTCGTACGAAGTCACCGCCGTCGAGCGAGCCGCCGTCCTCCGCGTTGGCGAACGCCTGCGCCGACCGATCCTGGCCGAGGGCGAACAGGACCCAGGCCAGCGGACCCACGACGGCGGCGGCGATCACGGTTCCGATGTGTCGCATTCGGGCAAGGTACCGATCTTGCCGAGCGATCAGCAGACCCCATAAGCAAAACTTAAGTCGATTCGTCGCCGCGCCGGTGCCTCGACCGCGCCGCCCCGGCTCGGGCCGCCGGCGGCCGTCCCGACCCGACGGTGGCCGCGTGACGGGCAGCGGGTAGCCGGACACCACCCACCAGCAGGGCCCCGCCGGCAGCCGGCGGGGCCCGATCGAGGTCGCTGGTGATTACCGGTTGGTGCGCGGGTCGTGGTCGCGGGACCGGCTGCCGGACTTGGCCAGACCCCGGCTGACCAGGTAGCCGATGGTCAGCAGGGTGATGTACCACCAGGCCTTGTCGGCCGCGAAGTAGTCGCCGCCGTTGTCGGCGGCACCGTCACCGACGGCGTTGGACGCGATCAGCACACCGATGACGGAGAGCAGGTAGACGGCGAGCTCGGTGGTCTTCCAGGAGGGCTTGGTCTCGTCGCCGTGCCGGTGCGGGTGGTGCCCGACGTGCCCGACGTGGTCGCCGTGCTCGGCGTGGTCGGCGAGCCGGTCGGTGGCGCGGTTCGAGGTGGGCGTCGTCATGTCAGCTCCAAAGTGCAATGTGAGGGGGTAAGTCCCTTGCGCTCCGGATGTCCGGCGGCGCGCGGAATTGATACCCTCGCACTTTTCCGGGAAACCTGAGCTTTTCAGCTTTCTCTCAGCCACTGTTCGATCTCCGCGACGGCCTGCGCGTTCGTCGTGAACAGCACGCCGTGCATCCCGACGGCGCGGGCGCCGTCCACCGCCGCCGGGACGTCGTCCAGGAAGAGCGCGTGCTCCGGCGGCACGCCCAGCCGGTCGCAGGCCAGCTGGTAGATGCGCGGGTCCGGCTTCGACAGGCCGACCTCGTGCGAGTAGACGAGCACGTCGGTCAGGTCGGCGAAGCCGTACCGCTCCTGTTCGCGTTCCCGGGCGCCGACGAAGCTGTTGCTGATGATCCCGGTGCGGCACCGGGAGCGCAGCGCCCGCACGTACTCGATGAGTTCCTCGTTGGGGCTGCCCAGGTACTCCACCCACATGTCGGCCATCAGGGCGGTCACCCGCTCGGGCGGGAGGCTCAGCAGCGCGGCGAGGCCGGCGTGCACCTCGTCCAGGGTGATCTCGCCGACGGCCCCGGCCGCCCAGACCCCAGCCGCGCGTTCGTCCAGTTCGCCGGGGCGCAGGCCCAGGGTGGTCTCCCACCGCTCGGTCACCCCGAGCGAAGGGGTGATCTCCAGAACGCCGCCGATGTCCACCAGGACCGCCCGTGTCGTCATGGCGGGCGAGCGTACGTCAGGGCTCGGTGACCGCGCGGTACGCGTCCTCGATCCGGGCGGCCAGCAGGACCTCGCCCTCGGTCAGCGGCGCGTTGCCGTGCCCGACGCGGATCTGGGTGTGGTCGGCCCGCCGGCTGATCTCCGGGCGCAGGTGCAGGGCGTCGGCAACCACCTTCACCCGCTCGGTCAGGGCCGCGTGCTGCGAGTCGTCGATCACGAGAGTCCGTCGGATCTGCTCACCCTCGCGGACCCATCCGCTCAGCAGGGCGAGGGCGTCGCTGAGGTAGTCGCGCTTCGCACGACCGCTGAACAGCGCGCGCATCACCGCACCTCCCAGGCGCCGTTGCCGGCTTGTGGCCAAATCGTCGCCATCCCGTGTCTTGTCGGTGCCCTCTAGTCTGTCGTCGCACGGATGGTGTGTCCACGCCCACACTTCCGTGTCTTCCTGGCCTGACGGTCGGCCAAGGTACCCAAACCGCCGATTGATCTGGCACGCTGGACGCCCGTGCGGACCGAACGGGCTAACGACGGCGGGCAGATCGAGCGACGGGACCTGAAGGTGATCGTCGGTGCGGCGATCATCGAGGACGGGCGGGTGCTGGCCTGCGCCCGGTCCGCCCCGCCGGAGGTCGCCGGGATGTTCGAGTTCCCCGGCGGCAAGGTCGAGCCGGGGGAGAGCGAGACCGCCGCGCTGGCCCGCGAGTGCGCCGAGGAACTCGCCGTACGCGTGGAGATCGGTGAGCGGGTCGGCCGCAACGTCCGGATGGCCCACGGCCGGTCGGTGCTCAAGGTGTACACGGCCCGCCTGCTGCACGGCGACCGGCCCCAGGCGCTGGAGCACTCGGCGCTGCGCTGGCTTTCGGCCGCGGAACTGGACGACGTCACCTGGCTGCCGGCCGACGCCCCGATCGTCGCCGCGCTGCGCCCGATGCTCGTCCGCGGCTGACCGCCCTGACCGCCCGCCGCGCCGCGGGCCGCCGGGCGGCGCCCGGACCCGCGCCTGGCCGGGGAACCGGACAGGCGGGCGAAAACGGGACGGGGGCCGGCGGCAACAGCCGCGGCCCCCGTCGTCACTGTGGTGCTCAGTGCTTGTCCTGCTCCGGGTGGGCGAAGTTCAGGTGCTCCGGCGGCAGCGGGAACGTGACGTCGTCGCCGAACGGCGAGGGCGCCGCCGCGCGGTCGAAGGTGAGCTCGGTCAGCGGCAGCTTGCCGCGGTCGTCGACCGCCGGCGCGGTCGGCTTCGGCACCTCGCGGTGCCAGTTGACCCCGCGCTGGGCCTGCGCCTCGGCGCGCGGGTCGTGCGAGCCGCCCGCGTGCGAGTGCACCCCGGCGGGGCTGCCGGAGTGTGCCGCCGAGCCCGAACGGGGGGTGGTCACGCTGGTCTGGGGCGTCTCACCCCGACGGAAGATCTTGCTACCAAGCCACACAAGGGGATCGTACCTGCGGTCGACGACCCGCTCCTTCATGGGGATGATCCCGTTGTCCGTGATCTTGATGTGCTCGGGGCAGACCTCGGTGCAGCACTTGGTGATGTTGCAGTAGCCCAGCCCCTGCTCCCGCTGTGCGTACTCCTTGCGGTCGCTCTTCTCATCCAGCGGGTGCATGTCCAGCTCCGCGGCCCGGATGAAGAACCGCGGCCCGGAGAAGGCCGGCTTGTTCTCCTCGTGGTCCCGGATCACGTGGCAGACGTTCTGGCACAGGAAGCACTCGATGCACTTGCGGAACTCCTGCGAGCGCTCGACGTCGACCTGCTGCATCCGGTAGTCGCCGGGCGCCAGGTCGGCCGGCGGCGCGAACGCCGGCGTCTCCCGGGCCTTCTCGTAGTTGAACGAGACGTCGGTGACCAGGTCCCGGATGACCGGGAAGGTGCGCAGCGGGGTGACCGTGACCGTCTCGTCCGGCTCGAAGGTCGACATCCGGGTCATGCAGCTCAGCCGGGGCTTGCCGTTGATCTCCATCGAGCACGAGCCGCACTTGCCCGCCTTGCAGTTCCACCGGCAGGCCAGGTCCGGGGCGTCGGTGGCCTGGAGCCGGTGGATCACGTCGAGGACCACCTCGCCCTCGTTCACCTCGACCATGTAGTCCTGGAGGTCGCCGCCGCTCTCGTCGCCCCGCCAGATGCGGAACTGGCGCTTGGTGCCGGACTTGCCGGCCCCGGTGGACTTCTGCTCCGCCATTACTTGCTCGCCTCCTCGGCCTCGGCGTCGGTGACGAGGGCGTCGAACTCGGCGAGCTCCTCGTCGGTGAGGTACTTGGCCAGCTCGGCCCGGTCGAAGAGGCGGATCAGCTCCGCGCGGATCTTCGGCAGCGGCTTGCGCTCCAGGCGTACGGTGTCGCCGTCGAGCGAGCAGACCAGGTTGACCCGGCGCCACGACGGGTCCATCGCCGGGAAGTCCTCCCGGGTGTGGCCGCCGCGCGACTCCCGCCGCTCCAGCGCCGCCTTCGCGGTGCACTCCGACACCAGCAGCATGTTCCGCAGGTCCAGCGCCAGGTGCCAGCCCGGGTTGTAGCGGCGGCCACCGGACGCGCTGACCTTGGCCACCCGCTCGCGCAGCTCGGCCAGCTTGCCCAGCGCGTCGACCAGCTCACCCTCCCGCCGGATGATGCCGACCAGGTCGCCCATCACCGCCTGGAGGTCCTGCTGGAGGGTGTACGGGCTCTCGCCGGTGTCCCGCTGCAGCGGGGCCAGCGCCGTCTCCACGGCGGCCTCCACCGCGCCCACGGACACCTTCGGCCGGGCGGTCAGCCCGTCGGCGTACGAGGCGGCGTGACCGCCCGCGCGCTTGCCGAAGACCAGCAGGTCGGACAGGGAGTTGCCGCCGAGCCGGTTGGAGCCGTGCATGCCGCCGGAGACCTCACCGGCGGCGAAGAGGCCGCGGACGTGACCGAACGCGGCACCGGAGTCCGGGTCCACCTCGACGCCGCCCATCACGTAGTGGCAGGTCGGGCCGACCTCCATCGGCTCCTTGGTGATGTCGACGTCGGCCAGCTCCTTGAACTGGTGGTACATCGACGGCAGCCGGCGGCGGATCTCCTCGGCCGGCAGCCGGCTGGCGATGTCCAGGAAGACGCCGCCGGCGGGGGTGCCCCGACCGGCCTTGACCTCGCTGTTGATCGCCCGGGCCACCTCGTCGCGGGGCAGCAGCTCCGGCGGGCGGCGGTTGTTGTCCGGGTCGGTGTACCAGCGGTCGGCCTCCTCCTCGGTCTCCGCGTACTGCTTGCGGAAGACGTCGGGGACGTAGTCGAACATGAACCGCTTGCCGTCGGAGTTCTTCAGCACGCCGCCGTCACCGCGGACCGACTCGGTGACCAGGATGCCCTTCACCGAGGGCGGCCAGACCATGCCGGTCGGGTGGAACTGGAGGAACTCCATGTTGATCAGGGTCGCCCCGGCGCGCAGCGCGAGCGCGTGCCCGTCGCCGGTGTACTCCCAGGAGTTCGAGGTGACCTTGTAGGAGCGGCCGACGCCGCCGGTGGCCAGCACCACCGCCGGCGCCTCGAAGAGGACGAACTCGCCGGACTCCCGGTAGTAGCCGAAGGCGCCGGCGACCCGGTCGCCGTCGAGCAGCAGCTCGGTGATGGTGGTCTCGGCGAAGACCCGGATCCGGGCGTCGTACGAGCCGTGCTCGCGCTTGTCCTCCTGCTGGAGCGAGACGATCTTCTGCTGGAGGGTGCGGATCAGCTCCAGGCCGGTCCGGTCGCCGACGTGCGCCAGCCGCGGGTACTCGTGGCCGCCGAAGTTGCGCTGGGAGATCTTGCCGTCCTTGGTGCGGTCGAAGAGCGCACCGTAGGTCTCCAGCTCCCAGATCCGCTGCGGCGACTCCTTCGCGTGCAGCTCGGCCATCCGGAAGTTGTTCAGGAACTTGCCGCCGCGCATGGTGTCGCGGAAGTGCACCTGCCAGTTGTCCCGGCTGTTCACGTTCCCCATCGCGGCCGCGGCGCCGCCCTCGGCCATCACCGTGTGCGCCTTGCCGAAGAGCGACTTGGAGATGATGGCCGTCTTCTTGCCGGCGAGCCGGGCCTCGATCGCCGCGCGCAGGCCGGCGCCGCCGGCCCCGATCACGACGACGTCGTAGTGGTGTCGTTCGATGCGAGTGGTAGTCGTCATGTCCAGGGCCCTCTAGTTGATGAACCGCAGGTCGTTGAACCAGCCGGCCGCTACCGCCATCACGTAGAAGTCGGTCAGCGCCAGGGTGCCGAGCGTGATCCAGGCGAGCTGCATGTGCCGGACGTTCAGCCAGGACACGCCGGTCCAGGCGCGGTAGCGCAGCGGGTGCTTGGAGAAGTGCTTGAGCCGCCCGCCGATGATGTGCCGGCAGGAGTGGCAGGAGATGGTGTACGCCCACAGCATCACCACGTTGCCGAGCAGGATGATGTTGCCCAGCCCGAACCCGAAGCCCTCCGGCGAGTGGAAGGCCAGGATCGCGTCCCAGGTGTTGATCAGCGAGATGATCGCGGCGGCGTAGAAGAAGTAGCGGTGCAGGTTCTGCCCGAGCAGCGGGAACCGGGTCTCCCCGCTGTACGCCTTGTGCCCGTCCGGCACGGCGCAGGCCGGCGGCGAGAGCCAGAACGACCGGTAGTACGCCTTGCGGTAGTAGTAGCAGGTGAGCCGGAACAGCAGCAGGAACGGCAGGGTCAGCGCGGCGTCCGGGATGATCCACCAGTCGGGGAGGAACCGTCCGAAGTGCGCGGCCTCGGGCAGGCACCGGTCCGTCACGCACGGGGAGTAGAACGGGGTCAGGTAGTGGTAGTCCTCGACCCAGTACCACTTGTGCATGAAGACCCGGACCGTCGCGTACGCGACCCAGGCGCTGAGGCCGACGACGGTGATCAGTGGGGCGAACCACCAGCGGTCGGTGCGCAACGTCTTCGCCGCGATGGCGGCGCGGCTGCGCACGCCCCCCGGCTTCGTTGCCGTTGATGTCATTCGAGTCGTCTCCCTGACGGGGCCCGCAACAGGCGGGCGGATCTTCCTCCGGTCGGCACGCGGACCGCGAACCCGCACCCGCTTGCCACGTCATGCGCACACCAACGACCACGCCGGGCGAACCGGCGCAGCTAAGTGACACACGTTACGCCGATCTCCGCGGGCCGTCCGCGCAAGGCAGTGTCCCGTGTGTCCTGGCTGGTGGAAAGCCCTGTATGAAGATCGATGTCGCGATGTTAAGAACTTCACTGCCCGCCGCCCGGCGCGTCGGGACGGGCTCACCCGGACGCGCCGCCGGTGAAGTTCCAGGACGCCAGCCGCAGCGGCGGGGCCTCCCACCAGACCCCGTCGACGCGGTCCGGCTGGCGGACCGCCCGGCGGCCCAGGCCGAGCACCGCGCCCGGGCCGAGCGCCCGCGGGTACGACTCGGTGAAGCGCAGGTCGCGCACCGCGCGGGTGACCGCGCCGTCCTCGACCAGCCAGACCCCGTTGCGGGTCAGCCCGGTGACCACCAGGCTCTTCGGGTCCAGCACCCGGGTGTACCAGAGGTCGCTGACCAGCAGCCCGCGGCGCACCCCGGCGACCAGCGCCGCCGTGTCGGCGTCGGCCACCGCCCCGGCCACGCCGGCCGGGCCGGCCACGCTGGTCGCGGGCGGTGCACCACCGCCGGCCACCGTGCCGCCGTCCGGGGCGCCGCCGGCGACGGACGGGGCGAGCAGCCGGATGTTGTGCGGGATCGGGCCGAAGGTGGCACCACCGGGCGAGGCGTGACCGGTGGAGCTGGCGCCGACGCCGGCGGCGCTGCGCCGGTCGTGCGCCACCGCGCGGGTGACCCCGGCGTCCACCAGGGTCAGCTCCCGGCGCGCCGTGCCCTCCAGGTCGTACGGCAGGCCGGAGCCGTGCAGCGGATCGTCCACCAGGGTCACCGAGCGGTCGAACTGGGCCCGGCCCGGCTCCGCGAAGGACTGCCGCTCGGCGTACCGCTTGCCGTTGAACCCGAACCAGGAGAGGTTCTGCAGCAGGTCGGCGACGGCGGCCGGTTCGAACACCACCTCGTAGCGGCCCGGGGGCAGCTCCACCGGCTCGGCCGCGGCGCGCGCCTTGGCCGCCGCCCGGGCGCCCAGGTCGGCGCCGTCGAGATCGGCGAGGCGGTCCGCGCAGCGGCGTGCCACCCCGTCCGAGCCACCGGTGCGGGCGATCCCGTCCATCGCCGCCTCCGCCGTCCGCCCGTGGGCCGAGTGCCCGGCCGAGTTGGCGAACGCCCCGGACCGGTACGACGTGCGGCAGTACCCGGCCGCTTCGAGGCCGCCCACCGCGTCCACGAAGGCGCGGACCCGGGCCGCCCGCTCGTCCGGCTCGGCGTACGCGGTGGCCTCGTCGACGGCGGCGCCGGCCGCCACCGGTGCCGGCGGGGACAGCCCCGGCCAGCCCGGGTCGGGTGGGCAGAGCCGGGCGGCGGCCAGGGTGCGCTCGACCAGCGCGCGCAACCCGTCGGCGGTGACCAGGCTGCCGCTGCCGGCCGCGGTCCGGCCGTCGACGTGCAGCCGCAGCCGGACGCCGACGGTCGACTCGGCGACGTTCTGGTGGACGAACGAGTTGGCGAACCGGGTCAGCGCCAGGTCGCTACGGGTCACCACGGCCTCGGCCTGGGCGTCCGGCCCGGCCAGCCGGCGGACCAGCTCCACCACCTGTCCGGCGAGGTCCAGTTCCGGCGCGGTCATGCTGCGACCCCTTCGTTCGCGACTGCGGGACTCGCTCGCTGCGCTCGCTCATTCCTCGCGCTCACGCACGTACCCCCACCCGGACGTTGCGGAAGCGGGCCGGCGCGGCCGGGTGGCCGGTGTGCCCGATCTGGCCGGGCTGGCCCTTGCCGCAGTTCGGCGTGCCCCACGCGACGACCTCGGAGGAGAGCATGTCCATCGACCGCCAGAACAGCGGGCCGATGCCGGTGTAGGTGGGGTTGCGCAGCATCCGCCCGCGCCGGCCCTTCCTGACCTCCCAGCCGATCTCGCAGCCGAACTGGAAGTTGAGCCGTTTGTCGTCGATGGACCAGGAGCGGTTCACGTCCATCAGCACCCCCTCGTCGGTGGCGGCGATGATCTCCTCCAGGGTGTGCGGGCCGGGCTCCAGGCCCACGTTGGTCATCCGCACCATCGGCAGCCGGGCCCAGCCGTCGGCCCGTACGCTGCCGCCGTAGTCCAGGCCGGCGACGGCGGCCGAGTCCCGGCCGGCGAGCACGCCGACCCAGCGCCCCTCGCGCACCGCGTCCCGCCGCGCCGCCGGGGAGCCCTCGTCGTCGTAGCCGAAGCTGCCGAGCGCGCCGGGGATGGTCGGGTCGATGGTCACGTTCATCAGGTCGGAGCCGTAGCGCAGCGAGCCGAGCTGAGCCAGGTCGAGCCAGGAGGTGCCGGCGAAGGCGGCCTCCCAGCCGAGGATCCGGTCCAGCTCGATGGCGTGCCCGACCGACTCGTGGATCTGCAACGCGAGTTGCTCACCGCCGAGGATCAGGTCGGTCTCGCCGGCCGGGCAGAGCGGCGCGGTGAGCAGCGCCCGGGACTCCTCGGCGATCCGCGCCGCGTGGGCGGCCAGGTCGAGCGAGTCGACCAGTTCCCAGCCGCTGGTGCCGTACTGGCCGCGGTAGCTGGGATAGGAACGGCGCTGCGTCTCGCCGTCACCGATCGAGGTGGCGGAGATGCCGCCGCCGCACTCCCGGATCCGCTGGTCGATCCGGTGCCCCTCGCTGGAGACGAACCACTTGGCGGTGTCCCAGACCTGGTAGAGCCCCTCGGCCACGTCGGCGCCGTGCTCGGCCATCGTCCGGGTCGCGCCGACCAGCAGGTCGCCCTTGCGGGACAGCGGGACGCCGAGCGGGTCGACGGTGCACGGCGAGGCCCAGCTCGCGGTGGCCGCCTCGGTGGGCACCAGGTCGACCGCCGGGCCGGGCACCCGCGCGCTCGCGGCGGCCGTCCGGGCGGCGCGCCGGCCGGCGTCGCGGGCCGCGGCGTCGGAGAGGTCGGGTACGGCGTGGAAGCCCCAGCTCGACCCGACCAGCGCGCGTACGCCCAGCCCGATGCTCTCGTCCTGGGCCAGCTCCTCGATCTCGCCGTTGCGGGCCGACATCGACTCGTAGCGACGGTGCATCACCCGGGCGTCGGCGTACCGGGCTCCCGCGTCCAGCGCGGCCTGCACCGCGGCGGTCGCCGCGTCGAACTCGGTCATGCGACCGACCCTAGGCGAGCCGACCGACCAGCAGGTACCACTCGATCAAGTGGATTCGAGCGCCGGTGTGGCGGCAGCGGAGTCCATGGATGTGCTGGTGGGGACTGTTCACAGCCGTTGCCGACTCGTTACTCTGAGGCCCGCTGACAGCCTCCGGCTCTGTAGCTTATTTTCGCCCTCAGGAATTTGCTGTAGGTTCTCTTCACTACTGAGGGAGGCGGTCGTGGACATGCCGGAGTCGGCGCCGTCCGGGAAACTGGACGACCGCCCCAGCGTGCCGGAGCAGCGCGGTACCGACGGGCCCTACCTGCGGGTGGATGACCTGCGGGTGCGCTTCGACACCGAGGACGGCGTGGTGCGCGCGGTCGACGGGGTGTCGTTCGCGGTGGAGCGCGGCCGCACGCTCGGCATCGTCGGCGAGTCCGGCTCGGGCAAGAGCGTGACCTCGCTGGCCATCCTCGGCCTGCACAACCCGAAGCGCACCACCGTCTCCGGGGAGATCCACGTCGGCGGCCGGCAACTGGTCGGCCTGCCCGAGGCGGAGGTACGCCGGCTGCGCGGCCGGGACATGGCGATGATCTTCCAGGACCCGCTCTCCGCGCTGCACCCGTACTACACGGTGGGCAAGCAGATCGTCGAGGCGTACCGGGTGCACCACCCGCGGGCCGGCAAGCGGGAGGCCCGGCAGCGCGCGGTGGACATGCTCGGCCGGGTCGGCATCCCGCAGCCGGCGCGTCGGTTCGACCAGTACCCGCACGAGTTCTCCGGCGGCATGCGCCAGCGCGCGATGATCGCGATGGCGCTGGTCAACGACCCGGATCTGCTCATCGCCGACGAACCGACCACCGCGCTGGACGTCACCGTGCAGGCGCAGATCCTGGACCTGCTGGCCGACCTCCAGGCCGAGTTCCACTCCGCGATCATCATGATCACCCACGATCTCGGCGTGGTCAGCCAGGTCGCCGACGACGTGCTGGTGATGTACGGCGGCCGGGCGGTCGAGCGCGGCAGCGTCGAGCAGGTGCTGCGCCGGCCGCAGCACCCGTACACCTGGGGGTTGCTCTCCAGCGTGCCGTCGCTGCACGGCGACGCGGACGCGGAGCTGGTGCCGATCCGGGGCAACCCGCCCAGCCTGATCAACCTGCCGCCCGGCTGCGCCTTCCACCCGCGCTGCCGGTACGCCGACCGCAACGGCGACCGGTCCCGCACCGAGGTGCCGCAGCTGGGGCCGGCCGGCGAGGACGGCCACCTGGTCGCCTGCCACCTCTCCGCCGACGACCGGACCCGGTTGTACGCGGAGGACATCGCGCACGTGGGGGTCGCCCGATGAGTGTGGAGCCCGTCGAACCGCTGCTGCGGGTGCGCGGCCTGACCAAGCACTTCCCGGTGCGCAGCGGGTTCCGCAACCGGAGCGTGGTGCGGGCCGTGGACGGCCTGGACTTCGACGTGCGCCCGGGCGAGACGCTCGGCCTGGTGGGGGAGTCCGGCTGCGGCAAGACGACCACCGGCCGGATGCTGGTCCGCCTGCTGGAGCCCACCGCGGGGAGCATCGAGTTCGCCGGGCGGGACATCACCCACGCCGGCCGGCGTGAGCTGCGCCCGCTGCGGCAGGACCTGCAGATCATCTTCCAGGACCCGTACGCCTCGCTGAACCCCCGGCACACGGTCGGCCGGATCGTGGCGATGCCGTTGCAGGTCAACGGGATCAACCCACCGGGCGGGATCAAGGCCCGGGTGCAGGAGCTGCTGGAGCTGGTCGGGCTGAACCCGGAGCACTACAACCGGTACCCGCACGAGTTCTCCGGCGGCCAGCGCCAGCGCATCGGCATCGCGCGGGCCCTGGCGCTGCGGCCGAAGCTGATCGTCGCCGACGAGCCGGTCTCCGCCCTGGACGTGTCGATCCAGGCGCAGGTGGTCAACCTGCTCCGCGACCTGCAACGCGACCTCGGCCTGGCGTTCGTCTTCATCGCGCACGACCTGGCCGTGGTGCGGCACTTCTGCCAGCGGGTCGCCGTCATGTACCTCGGCAAGATCGTCGAGATCGGTGACCGGGACGACATCTACGAGCGCCCGCAGCACCCGTACACCCGGGCGCTGCTGTCGGCGATCCCGGACGTCACCAAGCTCGGCCCGGCCGGCCGGATCCGGCTGGCCGGTGACGTGCCCACCCCGCTCGACCCGCCGTCGGGCTGCCGGTTCCGCACCCGCTGCTGGAAGGCGCAGGACATCTGCGCCGCCGAGGAGCCGGCGCTGGTGTCCCGCGACGGCGGCAACCAGGCCGCCGCCTGCCACTTCCCGGAGCGGGGACCGGTCGAGGCCACCCCGGGCGGGCAGCCGGCCGCCGCGCCGGCGGGCCGGGGTGCCGAGCCGGCGGGCCAGGGTGCCGAGCCGGCGGGCACGGGTGCGGGCGTCGAGGAGGTGTCGAGATGAGCATGTCCCCGGTGGAGGGCGTGGCGCTGGCCGAGATCGACTCGGGCGGCGGCGGTGCCGACGCGCCGAAGGAGAAGGGCTTCGTCGGCCGCTCGCCCGGCCAGCTCGCGATGCTCCGGCTGCGCCGCGACCGGACGGCGATGGTCAGCGGGGCGATGCTGGTCTTCTTCGTGCTGGTCGGGCTCGCCGCGCCGCTGATCGAGGCGCTCTACGGGATCAGCCCGCGCGACCAGTTCCAGGCCAAGCTGGACGGCTTCGGCATGCCGCTGGGCTACGCCGGCGGCGTGTCCGGGGACCACTTCTTCGGGCTGGAGCCCAACCTCGGCCGGGACATCTTCATCCGGCTGGTGTACGGCCTGCGTACCTCGCTGCTGATCGCCTTCGCGGCGGCCGTGATCACGGCGGTCATCGGCATCGCGCTCGGCGCGCTCGCCGGCTACCTCGGCGGCTGGCTGGACGCGGTGATCAACTGGATCACCGACCTCACCCTGGCCATGCCGTTCCTGATCATCGCGCTGGCCCTGACCCCGACCCTGACCCTGCGCTTCTACGGCGAGCGCGACGCGGTCTCCCCGGCCTTCGGCGTCGGGGTGCTGATCGCCGTCTTCGCGATCTTCGGCTGGACCGGCACCGCCCGGCTGGTCCGCGGCCAGGTGATCGCGCTGCGCGAACGGGAGTTCGTGGAGGCCGCCAAGGCCAGCGGCGCCGGGCTGGCCCACATGCTCTTCCGGCAACTGCTGCCGAACATCTGGGCGCCGATCCTGGTGTCGTTCTCGCTGGCCGTGCCGCAGTTCATCACCAGCGAGGCCGCGCTGTCGTTCATCGGCGTCGGGCTGACCGAGGAGACGCCGAGCTTCGGCCGGATGATCTACCAGAGCCTGGACTACCTCCAGACCGACCCGGCCTTCGTCTTCTTCCCCGGCATCACGATCTTCGCGCTCGTGTTCGCGTTCAACCTCTTCGGCGACGCGCTGCGCGACGCGCTCGACCCGAAGTCGTCCCGGTAGGGGTTATCCGATGGCGCGCTTTCTCATCAAGCGGCTCTTCTCCGCCGTGCTCACCCTCTTCGCGGTGAGCGTGCTGACCTTCCTGATGTTCTTCGCGCTGCCCCGCGACCCGGTCAGCGGCATGTGCCCGAAGAACTGCAACCCCGAGCGGCTGGAGCGGGTCCGTCAGGAGCTGGGCCTGCGCGACCCGCTGGTCACCCAGTACGCCGGCTACATGAAGGGCATCTTCACCGGGCGGGACCTGGGCAGCGCGCAGGGCGGCAGGTGCGACGCGCCCTGTCTGGGCTGGTCGTACGTCAACAACGAGGCGGTGCTGGACACCATCACCCGGGTGCTGCCGGTGACCCTGAGCATCGTGATCCCGGCGGCGATCCTCTGGCTGCTGCTCGGGGTCGGCCTCGGCATGGTCTCGGCGTTGCGCCGGGGCACCTGGCTGGACCGGGCCGCGATCGGCTTCTCGCTGACCGGCGCCTCGCTCCAGCTCTACTTCGTCGGCGCGGTGCTGCTGCTGGTCTTCGTCTACAACCTGCGCCTGCTGCCCGTGCCGAGCTACACGTCCATCTTCGACAATCCGCTGAAGTGGGCCAGCGGCCTGGTGCTCGCCTGGGTCGCGCTGGCCTTCCTCTTCTCCGCGATCTACGCCCGGCTGTCGCGGGCGCAGATGCTGGAGACGCTCTCCGAGGACTTCGTCCGCACCGCGCGGGCGAAGGGCCTGGCGAAACCGAAGGTGTACGGGCGGCACGCGCTGCGCGCCGCGATCACCCCGGTGGTCACCATCGCCGGCCTGGACGTCGGGGCGGCGCTGGGCGGCACGGTGATCACCGAGACCACCTTCGGCATCCAGGGGCTGGGGCGGACCGCTGTCGATGCGGTGCGGGCCGGCGACCTGCCCACCATCATGGCCACCGTGCTCATCTCGGCGGTCTTCGTGGTAATCGCCAACGTGCTGGTCGACCTGCTCTACGCGGCCATCGACCCCCGCGTACGGCTGGGGTGACCAGCCCGTCCCGGCCGGCCCGCGCTCCCGAACGCCCGCCGACCGGGCGGCGGTGAAATTTATCGACAACTGTTACACAACTCGTAGGTTTTCTTCTTTACGATCCTCGGGACGTCGGCGTTCACGCCCGGCGGCACCTGGGTGGAGGAGGTAGGAGATGCGACCACGCGTGGCGGCCGCCGCAGGCGGCGCGATCGCTCTGGTTGTGGCATTGGGTGCGTGCTCGGAGAACACGGGCGAGGGCACCACGGTAGACACGAACCGGCAGCAGACCGGCGTCATCGCGACGGACCCGAAGGACTCCAAGGGTCCGGCGGCCGAGGTGCCGGGCGCCCAGAAGGGCGGCACCTTCACGATCATCCGGGAGACCCCCATCTCCCACCTGGACCCGCAGCGGACCTACTCGTTCGCCGGCCTGATGGCGTCGCCGCTGTTCTCCCGTTACCTGACCACGTGGAAGGACGACGGCAAGGGCGGCCTGGTCCTCGTCGGCGACCTGGCCGAGACGCCGGGCACCAACGTCAACAACGACTGCAAGGTCTGGGAATTCAAGATCAAGGACGGGGTCAAGTTCGAGGACGGCCGGCCGATCACCTCGAAGGAGATCGCGTACGGCATCGCCCGCTCCTTCGACCCGGACCTGTCGGGCGGCCCGACCTACATCCAGGAGTGGCTGGCCGACAGCCCGCAGTTCGACACCAAGTGGGACTTCAAGGCCAACAAGACCTCGCTGCCCCCGGGCCTGACCACCCCGGACCCGAAGACCCTGCGCTTCGAGTTCGCCAAGCCCCGCTGTGACCTGCCGTTCGCGGTCTCGCTGCCGACCACCGCGCCGCTGCCGGCGGACAAGGACACCGGCGTGAACCTGGACAACCAGCCGTTCTCGTCGGGGCCCTACAAGATCGCCAAGAACCAGGTCGGCGTTCAGCTCACCCTGGACCGCAACCCGCACTGGGACCCGAACACCGACCCGGTGCGGCACCAGTACCCGGACCAGTTCGTCTGGAGCTTCGGCCCGACCGCCGACGCCGCCAACAACCGGGTGATCGCGGACAACGGCGCCGACCAGAGCGCCATCGCCTGGAACTTCGTGCCCGCCTCGCTGGTCGCCAAGGTCGCCAACGACCCGGCGCTCAAGCAGCGGACCATCCTCTCCCCGACGCCGAGCGCCAACCAGCTCGTCATCAACAACCAGCGGGTCAAGGACCTGAAGATCCGCCAGGCGCTGAACTACGCCATCGACCGGGAGGGCCTGATCAAGTCGGTCGGCGGCCAGACCGTCGCGTCGCCGCTGACCACGCTGATGCCGCCGTCGACGATCGGCTTCAAGGCGTACGACGCCTACCCGGCCGGCGCTAACGGCAACGTCGAGAAGGCCAAGGAGCTGCTCGGCGGCCAGACGCCGGAGCTGGTCCTCGGCGTCGCCGACAGCACGACCGAGCAGCAGATCGGCACCCAGCTCAAGGGCAACCTGGAGCGGGCCGGCTTCAAGATCACCGTCCGCAACATCCCGGACGACTCGAAGCTCGACGAGGTCAAGAAGAAGGACAACCCCTGGGACCTGTACATCGGTAACTGGGCCGCGGACTGGCCGAGCGGCGCCTCGATCCTGCCGGTGCTCTACGACGGCCGCACCATCAAGCCCGAGGGCAACAGCAACAGCGCGTTCTTCAACGACCCGGCGATCAACGCCGAGTTCGACCGGATCCTGGCCCTGCCGCCGGCCGAGCAGGGCCCGGAGTGGGCCAAGCTCGACGAGCGGATCATGAAGGAGCACGCCCCGGTGGTGCCGCTCTACGTCGACGTGGCCTACCTCGTGCACGGCTCCAAGGCCGGTGGCGTCTTCGTCTCCAGCGTGTTCGGCTACCCGTCCTTCGTGAACGCGTACGTCAAGCAGTAACCACAGGCACAAGCCGCACGGACGGGCCCCGGTCGACAACGTCGTCGACCGGGGCCTCCGTGATTCCGCCGGGCGTGGTCCCGCCGCGCCGCCGTCGCCGCGCGGGCCGCTGGCTCACAGGTGGGTGCGGAGGAAGTCCAGCTCCAGCTTCAGCAGCCGCTCGGCGGTGCCGCCGGCGGCCATGTGGGTGGCCCCGGTCAGCGGCAGCACGCTGTGCGGGCGACCGGTGGCCAGCAGCGCCGCCGAGAGCCGCAGCGTGTGCGCCGCCACCACGTTGTCGTCGGCCAGGCCGTGCACCAGCAGCAGCGGTCGGGCCTGCTCCGGGCCGGTCACCGGCTCGCCGGCCAGTTCCACCAGCGAGTGGTGCGCGTAGACGTCCATCCCGTCGTCGGGCAGGCCCAGGTAGCGCTCGGTGTACGCGGTGTCGTAGAGGGCCCAGTCGGTCACCGGCGCACCGACGATGCCGCACCGGAACAGCTCCGGATGCCGCAGCACCGCCAACCCGGCCAGCCAGCCCCCGAACGACCAGCCCCGCACGGCCACCCGGCCCAGGTCGAGGTCGGGATGCTTCTCCGCCAGCGCGGTGAGCGCGTCCACCTGGTCGAGCAGGACCACGTCGGCCACCCGCCGGTGGATCGCCTTCTCGAACGACGGGGCCACCCCGGGCGTGCCCCGGTTGTCCACCACCACCACCGCGAAGCCGGCGTCGGCCCACCACTGCCGCTCCAGCCAGGCCGTCCGGGCGGCGACCACCTCCTGATGCCCCGGGCCGCCGTAGATGTCCAGCAGCACCGGCAGCCGGCGACCGGTGACGTGGTTGTCGGGGTAGAGCACGGCGCTCGGCAGCCGCCGGTCGGTCACCCGCTCCAGCAGCGGCAGCGGCGAGTACGGCGGGGTGGCGGCCAGCGAACGGAGCACCGCAACCTCCCGCTCGCCCTGGTACACCGTCCACCGGACGCCCGGATGGTCCAGCGTGGCGCTCCCCACCACCAGCACGTCCCCGCCGACCGCGCCGGTGTGCCAGCCCGGGTCGGTGGTGAGCCGGCGGGCGTCCACGCCGCCGCCGATGGTCGTCCGGACCCGGAACAGGTGCCGCTCGCTCGGCTCGCCGTCGCTCGCCTCCACCAGCAGGTCGGCCGGGCCCGAGCCGCCCGGCAGCCGGCCCACCACCCGCCGCACGTAGAGCGAGGGCGGGGTGAGCAGGGTGCCGTCGGCGAAGAGGCAGCGCGCGTCGTACCCGTCGTGGGCCAGCTCGCCGCCGACCAGCACCCGGCCGTCCGGCAGGTGCGCCGGGGTGCCGGCGATCGGCTCCACCCAGCGCGGGTCGGCCAGCTCCGCGTGCACCTGGGTCTCCCCGGTGCGCGGGTCGACGGCCAGCACCAGCCCGTGCTGCTGGGAGCGGCGCAGCACGGTGATCAGCGGGCCGCCGTCGGCCCACTGCACCGAGGTCAGGTAGGGGTAGGTCTCGCGGTCCCAGTGCACGTCGACCCAGCCGCCGTCGAGGTCGAGCAGGTGCAGGCTGACCTCGGCGTTCGGCCCGCCGGCCCGGGGGTACGCGACGGTGCTGGGCGGGCTCGCCGGCTCGGCCGGGTCGTGCAGGTGCCACCGGGCCAGCCGGGACTCGTCCACCCGCGCGGCCAGCACCGAGCGGCCGTCCGGTGCCCACCAGTAGCCGCGGAACCGGTCGAACTCCTCGGCCGCGATGTGCTCGGCCAGCCCCCAGGTGACCCCGGAGTCCTCGCCGGCCAGCAGGTTGTCGGTGCCGTCCGGCTCGACCACCCGCAACTGCCCGCGGCGGACCCCCTCGGCGGCGTCGGTGACGTACGCCAGCCGCTGCCCGGTCGGGTCGGGCCGGGGGTCGAGCACCGGCCCGACCGCGGCCACCTCGACCACGTCGCCGTGCACCAGGTCGGCCCGGAACAGCCGGCCGGCCAGCGCGAACACGGCCACCCGGCCGGCCCCGTCGAGGGCGTACGAGCCGATGCCGGCGGCGCTGAGCCGCAGCCGCTCGCGCAGCGCCCGCTCACCCGGACCGAGCGCGGCGCCGTCGGCGTCCGCGCCGAGCAGCGCGGTCGGGTCGGCGACCAGCCGTTCCTCGCCGCTGGCGACGTCCAGCAGCCAGAGCGCGTCGGCGGGATCCTCCGGGCCTGCGGAGCGCAGGAAGACCACCCGGGAACCGTCCTCGGTCACCGAGACGGCACGCGGCGCACCGTGGCTGAACCGGCGGGTACGGGCGGCCAGCTCCGGAAAGTCCACAGGCCAGATCGTAGAGCGGCGTCCGGGGTGATGTGGCCGACCTGCCTGGACGCGTACCGGCCGGCGGGGGAGAACCGCCGGTTAGAGTGACCGTCGTGACGACGCTGCCCGACCGACGCCTGCTGCTGGTCCACGCGCACCCTGACGACGAGTCCATCGGCACCGGATCGACCATGGCCCACTACGCGGCCACCGGCGCCCACGTCACCCTGGTGACCTGCACCCTCGGCGAGGAGGGTGAGATCCACGTGCCGGCGCTGGCCCAGCTCGCCGCCGCCGAGGCCGACCAGCTCGGTGGCTACCGCATCGCCGAGCTGGCGGCCGCCTGCGCCGCGCTCGGCGTCACCGACCACCGCTTCCTCGGCGGGGCCGGCCGCTACCGCGACTCCGGGATGATGGGGCTGCCGACCAACGAGCACCCCCGGGCCTTCTGGCAGGCCGACCTCGACGAGGCCGCCGGGCACCTGGTGGAGATCATGCGGGAGGTCCGCCCCCAGGTCATGATCACGTACGACGACAACGGCTTCTACGGCCACCCGGACCACATCCAGGCGCACCGGGTGGCGATGCGCGCGCACCAACTGGCCGCCGCGGAGGGCTTCGCCCCGGCGAAGGTCTACTGGACGGCCATGCCGCTGAGCGTGCTGGAGGCCGGCATGAACCACTTCGTCGAGTCGTCGGACAACCCCTTCGCCGGCATCGAGGACCTCTCCGAGCTGCCCTTCGGCACCCCGGACGAGGAGATCGCCGCCCGGATCGACGCCACCGAGCGGCACGCGGCCAAGGAGGCCGCGATGCGCGCGCACGCCACCCAGATCCCGGCCACCTCGTGGCTCTACTCGATCGCCGGCAACTTCGGCAGCGAGTTCATGGGCGTGGAGTACTACACCCTCGCGGTGGGGGAGAAGGGGCCGGGCTCCGGGCCGTACGGCTGGGAGGACGACCTGTTCGCCGGGCTGGACGTGGCCGACGGCCCGGACCGGTCCCCGGTCGCGGCGGCCGGTCTCCGGTGACCCTGCCCGCCGCGCCGATGTCGGTCGCCCCGGACGAGACCGTCCCGCCGCCGCCCGGGCGGCCGAATCCGCTGCTCGACCTCGCGCTGCGCTGGGCCGGCGGCCTGGTGGCGGTAATCGCCGGAGTGGTGACCGCGGTGCTGGAGCTGCTGCTCGCCACGGTCCGGGTCGGCGGCCAGCTGATCGGCGTCTCGGTGCTCGTCGCGATCGGCGCCAACATCGCGCTGAGCTGGTTCGCCCACGAGACGGTCGGCCGCCGCTGGGCGGTGGCGCTGCCCGCGGTGCCCTGGTTCCTGCTGATGGCGGTCGCCGCGGTCCGTACCGACGAGGGTGACCTGCTGGTCGCCGGCGACAACTGGGTCGGGCTGGCGATGATCGTGGCCGGCGCGATGACCTTCGCGGTGATGGGCTTCCGGCAGATCCTGGCCGCCCCGCCGCCGGCACCCGAGCGGGACTGACGACACACAGCTTCCGGTGGTAAGTATTCCTGCCAGGAAGCCCGCCGCCGCGGCGGGCGCGAGTACGGCGGGAGGCGTGCGATGAGGGAGCGGTGGCGCGCGATCGGTTTGCTCGCGGTCGCGCTGTTCGCGGTCAACGTGGTCGCCCGGCTGATCATCCGGTTCGGCTTCGACGGTGCCGACGACACCGCTGCCGCCGACCGGGTGTCGCTCGGGATGTTCGTGGTGATCGGCCTGGTGCTGGCCGGGCTCGCGTTCGTCTGGGGCCGGCGCCGGCCGGTGGGTCGCTGGGCGGCCGACATGGCCGCCGGGGTGGGCCTCGCGTTGCTGCTGACCGTGCTGGTCGGGCCGCTGCTGGTGGGGCAGAACCCGTTCGGCGGGGGCGCGGGCACGTTCTTCGCGCAGATCTGGCTCTACCTCGCCGCCGCCGCGGCCGGAGTGCTGCTCGGCTACCTGGTCCTCACCGCGCTCGGCCTCGACCACCGCTCGCAGACCCTGAAGCGGTACGCCGAGATCAAGACCGCGAAGCCGCGCCGCCCGGTCCGGCGCTGACCCGGCGCCGCGCCCGGCTTGATCCACTCGCTGTCCGGGATGTCGCGGTGTCCTGGTCACCGGGACACCCCGATATCCCGGATTTCGTGTTGATCAAGCGCGCGGAGCGACCCGGGTCAGGTAGGTGTGGTGGGTGGTGAAGCCGAGCCCGCGGTAGAGCGCCACCGCCCCGGTGTTGCGCTGCTCGACCTGGAGGAAGGCGTGGCTGGCCCCGGTCGCCGTGCCCCAGGCCGCGAGCGCCCGGATCACCCGGCCGGCCAGGCCCTGCCGCCGCGCCTCGGGCAGCACCTCGATCAGGCTCAGCCCGAGCCACCGCCCGCCGCCGGTGACCGTGCCCCGGCCGACCGCGACCAGCGTGCCGGCGGCGTACACCTGGGCGAAGCGGACCTGGTCCACGGCGGTGAGCACGTGCCGGGCGGCGTCCGGCAGGCCGCCCTTGCGGCCGGCGGCGATCGCCAGCCAGTCGTCGGACGGCGAGTCGGCCAGCTCGACCGGCGGCGCCCCGGCGCGCTCCGGCGGGCCGGGCGGCAGCGCGGCCAGCGGCACCGTCTGCACCAGCACCGGCGGGCGGCTGTGCCAGCCCCGCGCGTCCAGTTCCGCGCCGACCGGCGCGGCCAGCGGCAGGGGGGTGTTCACCAGGGCGGGCTGCCCGCGCTCGGCGTACCAGCGGACGACCGCGTCCACCGCCGCCGGCAACGGGCGGTCCGGGTCGCCCACCGGCAGGGCACTGTTGGCCCGGCCGGTCCAGCCGTCCGCGCTGCGCAGCAGCCAGCCGCCGAGCCGGCTCCGGGTGGGCGCGGGCCAGGCCTCGTCGGCGGCCAGTTCCAGGGCGGTCACCGCGGCGGCGGTCGGCCGACGCGACGGCGGCACCCGCTTGGCCCGGTGCACCTCCGACCGGGGCACCTGGAGCCGCCCCTGTGCGGTGGTGAGGGTGAGATGGGTCTCGCTCAGCTCGACCAACTCGCCGAGGGCGTCCGAGAACAGGGGTCTGCCTTCGCGAATCCCCACAATCCGGCGTACCACCACGCGGTGGCCCACATCCTGCTGACCGAGCACGATCGACCCCCTCCCCGGCGAGATACTAGGCTCTAACCGTCGCGGGTGATCGCGGCGTATCTTGCGGAGGAGAAGATCGGTGACCTACATCATCGCCGAGCCGTGCGTGGATGTGCTCGACAAGGCATGCATCGAAGAGTGCCCGGTCGACTGCATTTACGAGGGCAACCGGATGCTCTACATCCACCCCGACGAGTGCGTCGACTGTGGTGCCTGTGAGCCGGTCTGCCCGGTCGAGGCGATCTTCTACGAGGACGACGTGCCGGAGCAGTGGAAGGACTACACCGCTGCCAACTACGAGTTCTTCGAGGACCTGGGCTCGCCCGGCGGCGCCTCGAAGATCGGCAAGGTGGAGAAGGACGCGACCTTCGTCGCCGCCCAGCCGCCGCGCGGAGAGGGCCACTGAACGCGTTCTCGGCCGTTTCGCACCAGCTGCCCACGTTTCCCTGGGATCTGTTGGACAAGGCCAGCGAACGTGCCGCCAGTCATCCGGACGGGCTGATCAATCTCTCGGTCGGCACTCCGGTCGACCCCGTGCCGGCGGTGATCCAGCAGGCGCTCGCGGAGGCGTCCGACGCGCCAGGCTATCCGCTGACCGCCGGCACGGGGCAGCTCCGTGCTGCTATCGCATCCTGGGTGCGTCGGACGTGCGGCGCGGCCTCGGACGGGCTAGCCGTGCTGCCGACCATCGGCTCCAAGGAACTGGTTGCCTGGTTGCCGACCCTGCTCGGGCTAGGCCCTGACGACATCGTGGTGGTGCCCCCGATCAGTTATCCGACGTACTCGGTCGGGGTGCGCCTGGCTGGCGCGACGGAGGTCCGGACAGACTCCCTCACCTCCGTCGGCCCCATGTCGCGCGTACGTCTCGTTTGGGTCAACTCGCCGGGAAACCCGACCGGCCGGGTGCTGCCCGCCGCTCACCTCCGCAAGGTGGTCGACTGGGCCCGTGAGCGGGGTGCCGTGGTGGCCAGCGACGAGTGCTACCTGCCGTTCGGGTGGGACGCCGACCCGGTTTCGGTGCTCGCACCGGAGGTCTGCGGATCGTCCTACGACGGGGTCTTGGCGGTGCAGTCGCTGTCCAAACGCTCCAACCTGGCCGGCTACCGAGCCGGCTTCGTCGCAGGTGATCCGCGGCTGGTCGCCGAGCTTCTAAAGGTGCGCAAACACGCCGGCATGATCGTGCCGGCCCCGGTTCAGGCGGCGATGGTGGCCGCCCTGACCGACGACGATCACGGGGTCGTCCAACGTGCTCGCTATTTGGCGCGCCGCGAGGTGCTATACGCCGCGCTGATCGAGGCCGGGTTTGAGATCGAACACTCCGAGGCGGGGCTCTATCTGTGGGCAACCCGCCAGGAGGACTGCTGGCGAACGGTCGACTGGCTCGCCGACCGGGGAATACTCGTGGCTCCCGGCAGTTTTTACGGCCCGGCCGGACGAGAGTACGTACGAGTGGCCCTCACCGAAACAGACGAACGGGTTTCCGCCGTCGTCGATCGACTCCGCAGCTGACGGCTGCGGCGGTTCCGCAGCCTCCTTTCCCGGTTTCGACGCGGCAGGTTTAGGCTGTGGCATAAACAGTCCCATGCCAGTTCCGTGTCTGCTGTTGTGCGGTAGATGACCGGCCCGGATGCTCGGCCCCATGTATCTCGTTCATGCTGAACTCCGCCGATTGGCAGACGTCGAGTTGCCCGAGCACGCCGCCCGGCTGATTGCCGGCTGTCGCCGTCCAAGCGAGGCGGTCGAGCACGTGGTGCTGCACCCGGGCGCCGGGGAAATCCAGCTTGTGGGCCTGTTCCTCCTCGCGTCCTCGATCGAGGAGGCCGAACGTACGGCGGCGGCGGTGTGTCTGCGAGCCCTGGACACGCTCCCCGAGTTCTGCGGCTTCACCCTCCGGCGGTGCGACACGAGGCTAGCTCCATACTTCTATGATCAATGACCTCCCAAGGTCGTCGCCCGTGATGGACGGGATAGGTCAAGTCAGGATTAGGCCAGCGCAACCCTCTCGCCTTCACGGTAAGTCGCAGTTACGGTGTTTGCTGTCAGCGGCCGGAGGGTTCTGAAAACCTCGCAGGGTCGTTTTCAAAGTCGTTCCGCCGGGCGAGGGAGCGATACCATCTGCTGTAGACGGGGTAAAGTGCATGGCTAAATTCCGCAATTCAACGATTGCCTTTTTTGCTTTTCTCGCGCTGGGCTTGTCAGTGCCGCCTGCGCTGGGCACTCCGCCCGCGCCGGTTGCTGCCGTCTTGGCCGGAGAGCCGAGTGCGCCGATGTCTACCGACGATGTGACCTGGGGGCACTGAGCGCCTTCCGGAAGTCGCGGTCAACGGGTGTTGGCTTTCGTGACAGCGGTGCGTCGTCGTAGCGGCGAACGGTGGCCGGTCCAGCGATCGGCCGGAAACCGGAAATCCGCAAGCTGGGCGACGGTTAGCTGACAATCTACGTCGGCCCTTTTCGTCCCGATTCATGCGTCCAGGAACGGACACAGAGGAAGTGGAAGTGACACGTCCAGGAGTGGTCGCCCGAAAAGGCGGCGTAGACCGGCCCCGTGTTCTGGTCCTCGGCGACAGGGCGGAGGCGCTCAGCAAGGCGGCGGAGTGCGGTCTGGAGGTCGTCTACGTCCAGAAGCCCCAGGCGTACGACCCACTCGCCGCACGATACTGCGCACAGGTCCATCTCCTTGATTATCAGGACATCCCGCTGGTCACTGCCCTCGCGGAGGCGCTGCACCGCGAGGCGCCCTTCACCCGCGTGATCGCTCATGCTGAAGCGGCGCTTGTGGTGGGCGGTCACCTCACCACCCGGCTCGGATTGCCTGGCAACAACACCGAGGTGGTGCGGACACTGCACGACAAGGCAGCGCTGCGAGCTCTGCTCAACTCTGCCGGCATCGGCCCGGTGGCTGCAGAGGCCGGGTCCACACGTGAGGCCCTGCGGCGGTTTGTCCGACGGCACGGCGCGGCGGTGGTAAAACCCAGGACAGGCTCCGGGAGCCTAGGTGTGCGAAAGGTCCGCACGGTGGATGACGTGGACGCGACTTGGGCGTGGATGGCGTCGTTCGGTCTCACGGATTTCTTGATGGAGGAACTGCTGCGCGGCACGGAGGTGAGCGTCGAGACGTTCTCTGTGGCCGGCCGACACACCGCCGTGACCATTACCGGCAAGGACACCGGCGACGGGGTGATCGAGCTCGGCCATGTCGTGCCGGCAATCCTAACCCCGGCGGAGGCCGACGCTGTGGTGGCCTTCGTCGGTCGGGTGCTCGACGCGGTGGGGCTGGTGGACGGTTTGGCGCACACCGAGGTCATGCTCACACCCGACGGCCCGCGTCTCATCGAGTCGCACGACCGGCGCGGCGGTGGTCGGATCAACGAACTCGTCAAGCTGGTGTTTGGCGTCGACCTGGACACCTGGGCCTACGAGCTGGCGCTTCCGAATCCCCCGGCGCCACGGGTCGGTCCCGGTAAGGGTGCCGCAGCGGTGAGATTCCTGCGGACGGAACCGGGAACCGTGGCGCGCGTGGAGGGTGTCGACGAGGCGGCAGCCCTCGACGGCGTGGTCGAGGTCCGGGTGAGCGCGAAGCCTGGGGACGTGGTCAGGCAGCCGCACTGGTCCGAGGACCGGTGCGGCTACGTGCTGGTGTACGACAAGGACAGCGCGTCCGCCGTGGAGCTGAGCCGGCGGGCCGCAGCTGCCGTCCGCATCCACACTGTGCCGTTGGCGGAAGAACGGGTCGTGACCCTCCACGAACTTCTTGCCGAAGTGGGCGAGGTCCTTGATCCGTTTTTGGATCCGGTCGGGCGGCAAACCGGCGCCACCACCCGCCGTAAACCGGGCCAGGGCCGTGACCCGGTGGCGGTTGACCAGCCGCCACTGACGTGAGGAAGCGACACATCGACAAGTGCGGGGAGTCATGCGCGGGCGAGTAGCGGATCTCATCCGTACGCAGCTGCCGCCACCGGGCGCGGCACGCGTTCTTGTATTCAGTGGCTTCACCGGTGCGGTGGGCACCGGCCTGTTCCTGGCCGGCAGCATGCTGTTCTTCATCCGTGGCGTGGGACTGACCCCCTTCCAGGTGGCGGTCGGTCTGTCGGTGGCTGGCGTGGCCGGCATGATCACCGCCTTGCCGTTCGGAGCCGTCGCTGACCGGATCGGGCCGCGTCGAGCGATGGTGACTCTTCACCTCTGGCGGGCGCTGGCCTACAGCCTCTACGGCGTGGTGGACAGCTTCCCCTCGTTCCTGGTGCTTGTCTGCGCCACGGCGATGGCGGACAAGGCCAGCCCCGCGATCAATCAGGCAATGGTGGGCGAGCTGTTCGACAAGCAGGAACGCCTGCGGACGATGGGCTTCCTGCGAGCGGTCCAGAACGTCGGTCTCTCGGTCGGCTCTCTCCTGGCCGCTGTCGCGCTGTCGTCGGACACCCGATCCGCCTACGTGATGCTCGCCCTTGCCAACGGGGCGTCATACGTCATCATGGCGGTGCTGATCTGGCGGCTCGGTGACTCCAAGCTGGCGACAACACCACGAGTGGCGCCCTCCGTGTTGGAACTTGCCGCGTACGCGGAGCCATCGCGTGCCACTGTCGTTGACAGAAACCGGCGGCATCCGCTGCGGGAGTGGCCGTTCCTCGTTTTGAGCGGCTCCAACGGAGTGCTGGCCCTGCACGACACCGTGCTCTTCGTCGGTCTGCCACTCTGGATTTCCCAGTACACGTCGGCGCCGCTCGCGCTGGTCAGCGTGGTGCTGGTCATTAACACGGCCGTGACGGCGCTAAGTCAGGTGTGGTGGACCACGTTGGCGAACACCACCGCGAAAGCGATCCGGGGCATGGCCGGCGCCGGTGCGGTGCTCGCTGCGGCAAGCATCGCTATCGGTTTCGCGGGAAAGGCGGCGGTGGTAATCGCCTGCGTGCTAATTGTCGTCGGCTCGGTGCTCCTCACCGCCGGTGAGAATCTACATGCCGCCGCGGCCTGGGAAGTTTCCTTCGCCCTCTCGCCAAAGGAGTCACGGGCCAGACACCTGGCGGTGTTCAACCTCGGGCACTCGGTCCGGGATCTGATCGGCCCGGCCCTGGTCACCGCGCTGATCACGGCGATGGGCTCTTGGGGCTGGGCCGGGCTAGCTGCGATTTTCGTAGTAGCCGGGCTGTCCGCCAGACGGGCGGCGGTCCAAGTCGGACGCCGCCGCACGAAAACGCACGAAGCAGAGGCGGCAGCCGCCGCGGAACTGGTCGCAGCGCGATGAATGAGCAACCGGGGGCTCCCGTGGAAAGGTTGGATGTGTCGGGTCAACATCTGCTGGTCATCGGAAGCGGTGGCGATTTGCCCCAACGGGCGCGGAGCGTCTGTCCGGATCTGCGAACCAGCGTGATCTGCCGGCAGGAGGCCGTTCCCCTGTTGCGCAGCCCGGAACGGATCGAACGGCTCGTGGTCCTTCCCCGGGAGGCTCCTGTTGACGAGTGGACCGCCGCGGCGGAGTACGTGCACCGGATCGTCCCGGTGGACCGGGTCGTGAATTACAGCGACCGGGACACCGACAAGACCGTCGCTATCGGCAGAACTCTCGGACTTCCCACGCCATCCGAGTCCACGTACCACTGCATGTCGGACAAGATCGCCATGCGGGAACGGCTCGCGGCGGCCGGCGTCGATGACACTCCTGCTTCCCTGGTCGACAGCCCGGAGGACATTCTCGCGTTCGCGGCTCGGGCCGGCTTCCCGTTGATTTGCAAGCCCGTCACCGGGGTTGGTAGTCGAGGCATTACCCGCATAGTCAACGCCGACGGGGTACTGGCGGCGCTTGACCGGGCCCGTGCGTCGACAGGGGTGCTCGACTGCACGGCGATCATGGTCGAGCAGTACCACGCCGGTGTCGAGTACAGCGTCGAGGCCATCAGCGAGAAGGGGGTCCACCTCGTCGCCTGCGTCACCCGGAAGTATTCGGACCCGGCGCACTTTGTGGAGGTCGGTCACGTCCTGCCAGCGGCGTTAGACGATGAGACGGCAAAACGGATCGAAGTCCTTGTGTTGGCGGCCCTGGACGCTCTCGGCGTCACCGACGGCGTGACACACACTGAGGTGATCGTCACCAGCGACCAAGTGCGGGTCGTGGAGACCCACCTGCGACCCGCTGGCGACCAGATCCCGTACCTGCTGGCTCACGTGGCAGGGGTTGATCTGATCGACGCGCTCGCCCGGCAGAGCCTCGGGATGCCGTGCCTGCGCCTAGTCGCTGACCGGCTCGCTGTGGCCGCTGCCGCCAGCCGCTGTGCCGCCATCTGGTACGCCTGCCCAGAGGCCACCGGCGAGGTTCAGTCGGTTGACGGAGTGGAGGCCGCCCGGGCCCTGCCTGGTGTCCAGGAGGTTTCAGTGCTGATCGGTCCCGGCCAGTGGCTCGACCGTCCGAGTGCCTCGTCGTCGAGGGCGGCCTACGCCTGGACGGTCGGCCTGACAGCGGAGGAAGCCGTCCAGCGCGCGCGGTACGCCGTAGAGCAGTTGCGGTTCACCGTGTCTGCCTCCGGGCTGCGGCGTAACGAGTAGTTGTGAGCACCGCGGTTGCGGATCCCGCCACAGGCCCGAGTGGAGTAGCCCCTCTGGTCGGGTCCTCTGCCACTTCCAACGGCGACGGGTCGGGCAGCCCGCCCGCACAGCCCCGTCTCCTGCAATCACAGCGTTTTCCGCTCACCGAAAGGAGCGTAGCAAGTGCACGTCCTGCTCATAACCCCGGCGCGTAAATTGCATTCGTCAAGTCTGCTCGATGTGCCTTACGTCAACAGCCTCTCGGTTATCACCGAACCTGGTTATCGGTACGCCTATCCACCGGGGACCGACGTGCGGGTGGTGTCCGACGTTCGCGACCTTGAGCAGGTCCGGCTCGCCACCATGAGCATCCTCCGGCACCGCCGAATCGACCGGATTCTTGCTCCCTACGAACTTAGTGTTCCTGTCGCCGGATACCTGCGGGACAGGTTCGGGATTCCCGGCGACTCGTTCGCGACTGCGATCGCTTTCACCAACAAGTACGTCATGAAGTCCCGGTTCACGACGGCGCAGATTCCGACGGCGCGTTACGACGTGGCGCACGACCTGCGGGAAGTGCCGCAGAAGGCCGAGGAGATCGGATGGCCGGTGGTCGTCAAGCCGGTCTTCGGCGGTGGCGCTCTGGACGTCTTTATTTTTTCGGACCCGGCCGAGTTCGACAGCTTCCGCCATTCCAGCGCTGCGGAAATGCTCAAGAATTTCACCGACGCGCTCATCGTGGAGGAGTTCGTTGACATTCTTGCTGAATACCACTGCGATGGCGTCGTCCATGACGGCCAGGTCAACTTCGTCGCGGCCTCCAAGTATTTCGTGCCGATGTTGGGCAGCCAGGACCAGTTCACCGGATCCTATTTCCTGCCTCCCACTGAGCCGGACCGGGACCACCTGCTACGCATCCACGACGACGTGGTGCGGGCTCTGGGCATGCGATCGGGCGTGACCCACCTGGAAATCTTCAAGACAGCGACCGGATTTCTGGTAGGTGAGATCGCCTGCCGGCCGGGTGGGGCCGGCATCGCCGAGGCGTTGCGACTTCAATTCGGCGTGGACATCTGGAAGGAGTTCGCCGAGCTCGCCATAGGTCGGAAGCCTGTCCTGCGGCCGCAGCCGCGGCGGCGCACCGACATCGTGGCCAACTGCGACCTTCCGGTGCGACCCGGCCGGATTACCCGCTTGACCTCGCCCGAGGAACTCCTCTCGTTCCCCTCGATGATTAAGGTGGACATGTTGCTCGGCGAGGGTGATCTCATAACGGAACGCCTCGACTCCTCGGTCGCGACCGGTAGGGTTTACTTCTGCGCAGAGAGCGAACAGCAAATCAGAGCCCAGGTGCAGCGACTGTCCGACGCCTACGTCCTAGAGGTCGACACGGACCGCGGCGAGGCGCGGTTGCCTGATGCGCTTCGACGCATGACACCAAGTCTTTGACCGGCGCGACCGGGATGGAGCAGAGCCAACCGTGCCTCCTCTCCCGGTCGCCCCGGAAGATCGTATGTTCACTGGTCGGCGGGGAGCCAACCTCTCTGCACGGCGCGGACGCCCGCTTGAAAGCGGCTCCGGGCTCCCAGGGTCGCCATCAGTTCAGCCGCCATCCGCCGGGCCGTGCGGGCCGAGATCCCGAACCTCTTGGCGATCGCCTCGTCCGTCAGGCCGGCCGCTAGAAGACGCAACATCTCCATCTGCTGTAGTGGCAGACCTTCGGGCTTGGGTGACGGTGCGGAGCCCAGCGAAGTCGCCGTGGACCAGGTGGTCTCGAAGAGAGCGCATAAGGCGGCCACCGTGCCCTCGCCGGTCAGGATCATAGCGCCCATCCGGGCATCTGCTATGTGGACGGGGAGTACCGCCTTTCGGCCATCGAAGATGATCATGCGTACGGGTAGAGAGACGGCGGTGCGGACGGCTGCGCCACGCTCCTGGAGCCATGTGACGTGATTCAGGGTGGGTTTGTGATTGCGTACGCTGGCCAGATAGATGGTCCGTATCCGCACGCCTCGGTTCAAGAGTTCTTCATTCGGTCTCCGGCTGGCTTCCAGGTCGGCTGCTGGATGGGCGCCACCGGGCGCGAAGGTCATGACCTCGGACTCGACCTTGCTGGCGAGTTGGCTGAGTCGCGACCGGATCGCCTCTGGTCCCATCAGTCTTTCGTCGCCTGGGACGTGCGGTCGGACGCCGGAGTATTCGGCGATGAGTTGGGCTGCGGCGGCCCGGGAAGCCTCGATGCGCAACCGTTGCGCCGCAAGGTTCGCGTTCTGACGGGCCAGCAGCATCTCCATGGCCATCTCCGGCCCGAGAACTCGAAAGCCGCTCTCCTCGTGTTGGGATGGGTGAACGATGGAGAGTTCGCTCAGCTGATCCAAGCTGTCTCGCACCGCATCTTCGGACATGGCCAACCTGACAGCTAGCTGCGGGACACCTTCGAGTGGATACGCCAGCATGGCCCGGTAGACCACTTCCGCCGTAGTGCCCAGCCCCAAGGTCTCCAGCACCTTTCCTCCTCCGTTCATCAGCAGTCGACGTGCGATGGATGCGGACTGGAGAGCATAGCTTCGATCAATCCGTTGAGGGGTCCCGCGGACAGCGAGGAAATCGGTCCAGGCGGTAGTCCCCGGAGCGATCCGCAGGCAGACGGTCCCTTTCGTGCCCGCTGCGTGGCTGGGTGCTGGTTATTCGAACGGGGGTGGTCCGTTCCAGGCCCCCAGCCCTGCGCGGTCACGAATGACGTTCCCACCGCGGCGACAGGGAGGTGGGTGACGGGTGGGGGGCGACTCGTTTCGATGCGAGCTCTGCCCGGACCGCCGGTGCCGGCAGACAGGTGTCCGCACTCTGGTACCTGTCCAGTCTGACCGAAGAGAAGGCCTGAGAGGCGGTAGTGTCGGCGGCGAGCGACGTTCGGGGGCGCGATACATCGATTGAACATCGAGGTAATTGATGTTGGGTGAGGGCGGGAGCCGTGCCCGGGCGGCAGTGATCGGCATGGGGCTGATCGGTGGTTCCATCCTTCTGGCCCTGCAACGAGCCGGGGTGGACGTCTGTGGGTGGGACCCGGACAGCGGGACCCGTGACTACGCCAGCCAGCGGGAGTTGGTTTTCGCGGAGAGCCTGACGGATGCGGTCCGGGGTCGCGACGTGGTTTTCCTCTGTGCGCCCCTTCCCAGCTTGCCTGACACGCTGGTGGAGGTGATGAAAGTCGCGACGCCCGACTGCATCATTACGGACGTCGGTAGCGTGAAGTCGCCCTTGGCATCGTTCGCGAAAGAGAACGGGCTGGGAGAACGGTTCGTACCGGGGCACCCGATGGCTGGCAGCGAACGGGCCGGTTTGCCGGCTGCGATGCCCAGCCTGCTCAACGGCGCAGCTTGGGTGCTGTGCCCCACGCCCGACGGAGGGCTCGGTCGGTTCCGTGCTCTGGCCACACTGATCCTCGATGTGTTCAACGCGAGGATCGTACCGATGTCCCCGGCGATGCATGACTCCGTGGTCGCGCTGGCGTCGCACATTCCGCATTTACTGGCCCAGTCCTTGGCCGGTGCGGCGGCCCGATCATCGATCCGCGATGCGGTAATCGGCCTTGCGGCCGGAAGCTTCAGGGATGGCACCCGAGTGGCAAGCGGGCCGAGCGGTCGGACCGCTGCCATGCTGATGTACAACCGCTATTTCGTGCTGCGGCAAATGGAATCCGTTGGCACTTTCCTCGGCGACATAACAAGGGCCTTGCGAAACGGCGACACAGTAGCCGCCGCAAACTACTTTAACCAAAGCCAGGGTCTGCGCGAAGCCTTGGTAAGCCGGCCGTTGACGACCTTCACCAAACGATTCCTGCTCTCCGAACCGGGTGATGAGGAACTGCGCTTCCTGCTGGACCTGGGTGCCCGGGGTGGTTACCTGACCCGCTGCACGACGGGCCGCGACGAGGTGACCTACACGGTACACTGCCCCGATCCGGCCACATCGTTGGTCGACCTGAACGGCTCGATCCCGGCCAGTGTGGCCCGGCCAGAGAATGAGGGCATGGTGGACGGGCCGGTGGTGGCGGTACGTGGCGAGGCGTACCGGGAGGTGCCGCCGGAGATCGCCCGGTTCGCGGTGACCGCGCGGGCCCGCGACCGCGACCGCGAGGCCACCCTGGCCCGGCTGGCCGAGCGGGCCGCCGCGATCCGGGTGCTGCTCGACGGGTACGGCCCGACCATCGAGCGCCGGGAGACCGGCGAGCTGCGGGTGCGGCCGGAGACCCGGCGCGCCACCGAGCGGGTGGTGGCCTGGCACGGCAGCGTGACCACCACCGTGACGCTCAGCGACTTCACCGCGCTGGGCGATCTTATGCTCCGCCTGGCCGACCAGGACCAGGTCGAGGTGGCGGGGCCCTGGTGGTCGCTGCGCCCGGACAGCCCGGTGCACCGGGAGGCCCGGCACGCCGCGATCGCCGACGCGCTGCTGCGCGCCCGCGAGTACGCCGAGGCGCTCGGCGCCCGGGTGACCGCCCTGATCGAGCTGGCCGACGCCGGCGCGACCGAGCGGCCGATGTTCGCCCGGGCCGCGTACCAGGAGGCCGCGGGCGGCCCGCCGGAGCTGGAACTCGACCCGCAGCCGCAGCCCGTCCAGGCGACCGTGCAGGCACGGTTCGCGATCAGCGAGCCGGTACTGGGCTGATGCCGGCGGCCCGGGTGCTCCCCGTCGACGAGCTGGTGGCGCGGGCGCGAGCCCTCGCCGAGGCCGGTCCGCGGCAGCTGCTCGGCATCGCCGGCGCGCCCGGCGCGGGCAAGTCGACGCTGGCCGAGCGGATCGTCGCGGCGGTCGGCCCGGCCGCCCGGCTGGTGCCGATGGACGGCTTCCACCTCGCCCAGTCCGAGCTGCACCGGCTGGGCCGGGCCGACCGCAAGGGCGCGGTGGACACCTTCGACGCGAACGGCTACGTCTCGCTGCTGCGCCGGTTGCGCCGGCTGGAGCCGACCTCGGTGTGGGCGCCGGCGTTCCGCCGCGACCTGGAGGAGCCGATCGCCGGTGCGATCGAGGTGCCGCCGGAGGTGCGGCTGGTGGTCACCGAGGGCAACTACCTGCTGCTGCCCGACTTCCCCTGGGAGGAGGTGCGGGCGCTGCTGCACGAGGCGTGGTTCCTCGACCTGGACGCCGAGCTGCGGCTGCGCCGGCTGACCGCCCGGCACGTGGCGTACGGGCGGTCGCCGGAGCAGGCCCGGGCCTGGGCGATGGGCAGCGACGAGGCCAACGCCAGCCTGGTGGTCGGCACCGCCGACCGGGCCGACCTGGTGGTCCGGCTAGCCGAACCCCCGCCGGGGTGACGGCACCGCCCGCCGCAGCAGCCAGGCCACCCGGGACCGTTCCCGGTGGAACTCGGACGACTCCGGGTAGCCGCTGTGGTTGCGGATCGGCGGGTCGGCCACCTCGCCGGCACTCGGGTGCAGCGCCTCCGGGTCGCGGACGGCCACGTCGCGTTCCCCGGCGGTGACCGGCCAGCCGAGCGGGTCGGTGTCCCGCCAGAAGTTCGTCCAGCCGGTGCCCCCGCCCGGCCGGCGCAGCGCCTCGGCCAGCGCCGGCAACCGCTCCGGCCCGAAGTACGCCGGGAAGACCCGCCCGTAGAGCCGGGTGAGCTGGCAGCCGTAGGAGAAGAACCAGATCCGCCGTCGCCACCGGGCCGGCAACTGGAGGATCACCGCCGCGCAGAGCACGGTGCCCTGGCTGTGTCCGGAGAGGATGATCCCGTCCATCCGGCGGGGATCGTGCGGGGTCAGCGCCAGCAGCCCGGCGGTGCGGGTCTGCAGTTCCGGCACGGCCCGCTCGGCGTAGCTCGGCGGGGCCAGCGGGTGCGCGGCGCGGGGCCAGAAGGTGCCCACGTCCCAGATCACGCCGACCGTACGGCGCACCGTGTCGTTGCGATAGACCAGCAGGCCGATGGTGGCGACCAGCGCCGGCAGCCAGCCGAGCAGGGCGTCGCCCGCGTCGGCCACCGCCCGGACCACCGCCGCGCCGCCGGTCGCGGTCACCGGGTGCGGCGGGGACCGGGTGAGCACGGCGGCGCAGCCGAGCGTGACCAGCACCGTGGCGGCGACGGCGTACCCACCGACCAGCCGCAGGCCGTGCTCGCCGACGAGGCGGTGCAGCGCCCGGAAGGCGCTGACGTCCCGGCCGCGGCGCAGGTCGTGGTCGGAGAGCGCGTGCCCGGTCGGCGCCAGCGCGGCGTACTCCTGGCGGCGCAGCCGGTGGAAGAGCAGGCCGGCCACGGCCACCGTGCCGGCCAGGGCCAGCAGCGCGACGGCGAAGGCCAGCCCGGCCCACATCACCGGCACCGGCGGCACCACGGTGGGCGGGGCACCGGACGGGGCGGTGTCGAGCCGGTCGGTGACCCAGTAGAGCAGCCCGCCGCTGTAGGAGACGCAGAGCACCCAGCCGAAGCCGGCGATCACCGCCGGTGCGCGACCGCCCCAGGCCAGGTCGGTGTGCGCCGCCAGCGGCTGGGTGTCCGCGGCGGACCGGGTCCGGGGCAGCAGCAGGCCGGTGCCGGCCAGCCCGATCGCCACCAGGGCGACCAGCCAGATCTCCAGCCGCCGCGGGGCGGCCGGCAGGCCGGGCAGCCATCCGGAGATCCAGCCGGTGCCGAGGGCGAGCAGCAGGCCGGCGGCGAGCGGCACCGCCAGCGCCCGCCGGCCGGACCGGGACACCGCGCCGATGGCGATCAGCAGCAGCAGTTGGCCGGTGCCCAGCCAGGTGATGATCCAGTCGAAGCCGGGCAGCGAGCGGTCGGCGCCGCAGCCGGGTCCGGCGGCGTCCCGGGCGCAGCCGGCCGGTGGGCGCAGCGCGGCCAGCGGGGTGCCGGCGGGGCCGTCCGGCAGCAGCAGGAGCAGTACGGTGCCGGCCAGCCCGAGCCCGGTGAGCGCGATCAGGCCGCCGCTCAGCCGGCCCAGCGGGGTGTGTCCCGCGCGCCGGGTCAGCCACGGCCGGCCGAGCACCACCACGGTGGCGAGCAGCACCGCGGCGAGGCAGGCGACCGTCGCCCAGCCGAGCGCGGCGCGCGGCCCGCGCGGCGGGTCCAGGGCGAGCACCGCGCCGAGCGGCACGGCGGCCGCGACGGCGGCGCCGGTGCACAGGTGCAGCAGGCCGGCCCGGCGCAGCTGGCCCTCGCCGGACCAGAAGGTGGGGTCCTGCAACGGGTTCACCGGCCGGGTCGGGGGCGGCTCCGGCGGGGGCGCCGCCGTCTCCGGCTGCGGCACGGCGGGCGCTCCGTCGGCCGGTCCGTCCGCCGGCGCCTCGGCGGGCGTCCGGCCGGTCACCGGGGCGGTCGGGGCGGCCGGCATCTCCGCCTCGTACTGGTAGGTCCGCCAGGCCACCAGGCCCAGCACGGTGAGCAGGCCGAGCGGTACGAGCAGGCCGACGGCGAGCGACCGGGCGCCCTCGCGCCACCAGCCGTGGGCGAGGAACTCCCACGGGCCGGGGACCCGGGCCAGGCACTCCCGGTCGACGCACTGCCAGCCGATCAGGTCGACGCCCACGCCGGACAGGGTGAGCATCAGGGTGCCGGTCATGCTGAGGCAGAAGAGCCGGATCAGCCAGGCGGTGAGGCCGGCGCGGCTGCGCCAGCGCTCGGTGTCCGGGTCGGCCGGGATCTCCGGCCGGGCGTGCAGCGCGACGTTGGCCAGGGTGAACGGGAGCAGCAGCGTCCACAGGGCCCGCTCGACGTCGCGCGCGGTCCGCGCGCCCGAGGTCAACTGCCCCCAGCTGTACGCCTCGACGACCACCGGGTCGTCCGGGCCGGTGGCCGAGGAGCGGTAGAAACCGGTGACCGGGCCACCGGCGACCAGCCACGGCCGGGGCGGTTCGGCGCCCGCCTCGCCGCGCAGGCCGAGGGTCTGGTGCGGCGGGGTGTTGGACACCCCGTGCACGCGCAGTTCGAGGACGCGACCGACCATCCCCGCCTCCCGGGTGACGACGTCACCACCCACAGTGCCTGGTTCCGGGGCGGTCCGCCATCCACCGAGGGGCTGTTTGTGCAGGTAGAGACCTTGATCGCGTCAGTCGAGCTGGCGTACCGGGCGGGCTGGGTTACCGACCGCGACGACGTTGGGCGGCAGGTCGCGGGTCACCACCGCGCCGGCGCCGACCACCGTGTTCTCCCCGACGGTGACCCCGGCGAGCACGATCGCGCCGCCGCCGAGCCAGACGTTGTCGCCGATGGTGATCGGCTTGGCCGACTCCCACTTCGCCCGCCGGGGCTCCGGCTCCACCGGGTGGGTCGGGGTGAGCAGTTGCACGTTCGGTCCGACCTGGACGTCGGCGCCCACCGTGATCGGCGCGACGTCGAGGAAGACCGCGTGGTAGTTGACGAAGGTGCGCGGCCCGAGCCGGATCTGCCAGCCGTAGTCGCAGTAGAACGGTGGCCGGACCCAGGCCCCCTCGCCCACCTCGCCGAGCAGTTCGCGCAGCGCGGCGAGGCGGAGTTTCGGGTCGGCGGCGGGGCTGGTGTTGAAGCGCTCCATCAGGCGGGCGGCCCGGTCGAGGTCGGCGGCGATGGCCGGGTCGTCGGCGATGTACGGCTCGCCGGCGAGCATGCGTTCCCTCATGGACGTCACCCGCCGATCATGCCCGCCCGCCCGGTCGACGTGTTGGCAAGTCCGTCATCTTTCCGACTTCACTATGCATACCCGGTATGTAATTCTGACGGTTGTCAATGTATCTCTCAGTGGCTGAACGCTTCACGAGGAGGATCCGTTGCACCGAATCAGAAAACTGGCCGGCCTCGGCCTCGCGCTCGGTCTGGTGCTGGGCACCCCGGGCCTGGCCGTGGCGCAGACCCCGACCGCTCCCACCACGGCCGGTCCGGACGCCGCCGCCCGGCCGGGTGCGCCGACCGCCGGGCGGTCCGCCACCGTCACCCTGCTCACCGGCGACCGGGTCACCGTCACCGCGACCGGCTCCGCCAGCGTACGGCCGGGCCCGGGGCGTGACGGCGTCCGCTTCCTCACCGGTCGGGAGCGGGGGCACCTATCCGTCGTGCCGCACGACGCCCTGCCGCTGATCCGGGCCGGCCGGGTCGACCGGCGGCTCTTCGACGTCACCGAACTGGTCGCGGCCGGCTACGACGACGCCCGGCGCGGCGACCTGCCGGTGCTGATCGCCGGTGCCACGGGGACCGCCCGACGGGCCGCCGCGCCCGCCGGCGTGACGGTCACCCGCGACCTGCCCGCCATCGGCGGGGTCGCGGCCCGGGCGGCCAAGCAGCGCACCGGGGAACTCTGGGCGGCGCTCACCGGCGCCGGCGCCCGGGTCGACACGGCGGGGGGTGTCGACCGGGTCTGGCTGGACGGCCGGCGGCGGATCACGCTGGAGCACAGCGTCCCGCAGATCGGCGCCCCGGCCGCCCATCAGGCCGGCTTCACCGGCCGGGGCGTACGGGTCGCCGTGCTGGACACCGGCGTCGACGCCGGGCACCCGGACCTGGCCGGCCGGGTGGCCGAGGCGCGCAACTTCACCGAGGAGGCGGAGCCGGGCGACGTGATCGGGCACGGCACCCACGTCGCCTCGATCATCGCCGGCGGCGGCGCCGCCTCCGGCGGACGCTACCGGGGCGTGGCGCCGGACGCGACGCTGCTCTCCGGCAAGGTCTGCGAGACGGACTGGTGCACCGACTCGGCGATCCTGGCCGGCATGCAGTGGGCCGCCGTCGAGCAGCGGGCCGACGTGATCAACATGAGCCTCACCGGCGGTGACACCCCAGAGGTCGACCCGCTGGAGGCGGCGGTGCAGGCGCTGACCGCGCAGACCGGCGCGCTCTTCGTGGTCTCCGCCGGCAACGACGGCGGGTTCGCCCCGGTGGGCTCGCCGGGCACCGCCGACGCCGCCCTCGCCGTCGGCGCGGTCGACCGGGACGACGCACTCGCCCCCTTCTCCAGCCGTGGCCCCCGGGTCGGTGACGACGCCCTCAAGCCGGACCTCACCGCGCCGGGCGTGGCGATCGTCGCGGCCCGTGCCGCGGACGGGGTGATCGGTGACCCGGCGGGGGAGGGGTACGTCTCGCTCTCCGGCACCTCGATGGCCGCCCCGCACGTCGCGGGCGCGGCGGCGCTGCTCGCCCAGCGGCACGGCGACTGGACCGCCGGTCAGCTCAAGGCGACCCTGATGGCCGCGGCGAAGCCGCACCCGGAGCAGACCGCCTACGAGCAGGGCGCCGGCCGGGTCGACGTGGCGCGGGCGATCGACCAGCGGGTGACCAGCGAGCCGGCGAGCGTCTCGTTCGGCCGGGCGCTCTGGCCGCACGCCGATGACACCCCGATCAGCCGGGAGGTGACCTGGCGGAACGCCGGCCCGGGCGAGCTCACCCTGGACCTCACCGTCGAGGCCACCGGTCCGGCGGGCGCGCCCGCGCCGGCCGGCATGTTCACCCTGAGCGCGAACCGGGTCACCGTGCCGGCCGGCGGCACGGCCACCGCCACGGTCACCGCCGACACCCGGCCCGACGGCCCGGACGGCCACTACACCGGCCGGATCGTCGCCCGCGCCGGCGACACCGTCGCGATCACCCCGCTGGCCGTGAACCGGGAGGTGGAGAGCTACACCCTCACCGTCCGGCACCTGGGTCGCGACGGCGCGCCCACCGGCCAGCACAGCACCACCCTGGCCGGGCTGGACGGCTTCGTCACCCATGACCTGTACGACCCGGACGGCACCGCCGAGCTGCGGGTGCCCAAGGGGCGGTACGGCCTGTCCAGCTACCTGTTCGTGGTGGACGGCGACCAGGTGACCGAGTCGGCCCTGCTGGCCCGGCCCGAGCTGGTGCTCGACCGGGACACCACGATCACCGTCGACCTGCGACGGGCGAAGCCGGTGCGCACCACCGTGCCGCGCCGGGACGCCACCCCGGCGCTGGTCGACGTCGGGGCGAACTGGACCGCCACCGACGGCAGCTCCTACAGCTTCGGCCTGCTGGGCTTCGACTTCGCCGGGATGGCCAGCGGACAGGTCGGCCCGGCCGGCTCGGCCGAGCGCTTCGTCGGCACGGTGAGCAGCCAGTGGGCCGACCGCGAGGCGGCCAGCAGCCCGTACCTCTACGCGCTCAGCGAGGGGTTCCCCGGCCGGATGCCGACCGGCTTCGACCGGCACTACCGGGCCCGCGACCTGGCCACCGTCACCCAGCGGTTCCGCGGCGGCTACCCGGGGCTGGACGCGGAACGGATGGTCTACCCGCACCTGGAGCCGGACGTCGGCGGCTGGGCGGTGGTGCTGCCGACGGCGGTGCCGGGGCAGCGGGTCGAGCACTACAACACCCGAGGCGTGCGCTGGTCGTCGGAGCTGCTGTTCGGGGTGCGGACCGACGACGGCTGGCTCGAACCCCGGGCCGCGCTGGCGTCCGAGCCGCGGGCCCACCGGGCCGGCCGGCACCTGCGGGAGAGCTGGAACAGCGCGCCGTACGGCCCGTCCTTCCCGGCGCCGCGCTGGCCCGGGCAGGGGGTCACCCGGCAGGGTGACGTGATCGTGCTGGACGTGCCGCTGCACAGCGACGCCGAGGGGCACGCCGGCGGGTCGGTCGCCGACGCCGCCCGGACCGCGCTCTACCGCGACGGGGTGCTGGTCGGGGAGAACGCCGAACCGGGCTACGGCGAGTTCGAGGTGCCGCCGGGCGCCGCCGCCTACCGGCTGGAGACGCTGTCCCGGCGCGGCTTCACCGACCTCAGCACCGAGGTGGCCACCGCCTGGACGTTCCGATCCCGGCACGTGGCCGGCGACGACTTCGCCCGGCTGCCGGCGATGGCGATCCGGTTCGCGCCGCGGCTGGACGCCGGCAACGCCGCCCCGGCCGGCCGGCAGTTCGTGATCCCGGTCCAGGTGCGGCGGCAGCCCGGCGCGCCGGGTGGACGGGTCGCCGCGCTGACCGTCGAGGTCTCCTACGACGGTGGGGCGACCTGGCAGCGGGCCCGGGTCCGGCCGGCCGGTGACGGCTGGACGGCCGGCGTGCGGCACCCGGCCGGTGCCGGTCACGTGTCGCTGCGGGCCACCGCCCGGGACACCGCCGGCAACACGGTGACCACCCGGATCATCCAGGCGTACCGGCTGCGCTGAGGCGTACCGCCTCCGGGTCCGCGGCGCACCGCGGACCCGGAGGTGCGGCCGTCAGTCGTTGGCGTGCAGCGCCGCGTTCAGCTCGATGCCCCGGCCGGTACGCGGCCGGGCCTCCAGCGCGCCGGTGACCGAGTTGCGCCAGAAGAGCAGGCCGTCCACGCCGGAGAGTTCGCGGGCCTTGACCACCCGGCCGTCCGGCAGGGTGATCTTGGAGGCGGCGGTGATGTAGCAGCCGGCCTCGACCACGCAGTCGTCGCCGAGCGAGATGCCGACGCCGGCGTTGGCGCCGATCAGGCTCCGCTCGCCGATGCGCACCTTCTCGGTGCCGCCGCCGGAGAGCGTGCCCATGATCGAGGCGCCGCCGCCGATGTCCGAGCCGTCACCGACCAGCACGCCCTGCACGATCCGCCCCTCGACCATGGAGGTGCCGAGCGTGCCGGCGTTGAAGTTCACGAAGCCCTCGTGCATCACGGTGGTGCCGGAGGCCAGGTGGGCGCCGAGCCGGACCCGGTCGGCGTCGGCGATCCGCACGCCGGAGGGGACCACGTAGTCGGTCATCCGGGGGAACTTGTCCACCCCGTGGACGACCAGGTGGCGGCCGGCGGCCCGCTCGATCACCCGCAGCTCGTCCACCCGCTCCGGCGGGCACGGCCCGGCCGAGGTCCAGGCCACGTTGGCCAGCTTGCCGAAGATGCCGTCCAGGTTGACCTCGTTGGGCCGGACCAGGCGGTGGGAGAGCAGGTGCAGCCGGAGGTACGCGTCGGCGGCGTCCTTGATCGGGTCGTCCAGCGAGCCGATCACGGTGGTCACCTCGACCGTACGCAGACCGGGCAGTGCCCGCTCGCCGAGCGCGCCGGGCGGCAGGTCGAGCACGTCGGCCTCGTCCTCGCCGGGCACCAGCGGCAACTCGCCGAGACCCAGCTTGCCGGTCGGGTACCAGGTGTCGAGCACCTGGTCGTCGGCGGTGACGGTGGCCAGGCCGATGCCCCAGGCGGAAACTGCGGACGTCACTGATTCACCTTTCGTTCGCGGCTGCGGGGCTCGGAAGCTCACTCCTCGCGCTCACGTGAACTGACGGTACCGTGCGAACCATGGAGAACCCGCTGACCCCCGAGGTCCTCGCCGATCCGGTGGCGCTGACCCGCGCCCTCGTCGACATCGAGTCCGTCTCCCTGAACGAGAAGGCGATCGCCGACTGCGTCGAGGAGGTGTTGCGGGGGGTGGCCCACCTGACCACCTTCCGGTACGGCAACACCGTGATGGCGCGTACCGACCTCGGGCGGAGCCAGCGGGTGGTGCTCGCCGGGCACCTGGACACCGTGCCGCTGAACAACAACTTCCCGTCCACCATGCGGGGCGACCTGATGTACGGCTGCGGCACCTCGGACATGAAGTCCGGCGTCGCGTTCGCGCTGCACCTGGCGGTGACCCTGCCCGACCCCCGCTACGACGTGACGTACCTCTTCTACGAGGCCGAGGAGATCGAGTCGAAGTACAACGGGCTGGAGCTGGTCGGCGCGGCGCATCCGGAGTGGCTGGTGGCCGACTTCGCGGTGCTGCTGGAACCGACCTACGGCATCGTCGAGGCCGGCTGCCAGGGCACCATGCGGGCGATCGTCACCACGCACGGCGAGCGCGCCCACGCGGCCCGGTCCTGGCACGGGGTGAACGCCATCCACGGTGCCGGCGAGGTGCTGCGCCGGCTGACCACGTACGAGGCGCGCCGGGTGACCATCGACGGCTGCGACTACCGCGAGGGGCTCAACGCCGTGCGGATCAACGGCGGGGTGGCCGGCAACGTCGTCCCCGACCGCTGCGAGATCGAGATCAACTACCGGTACGCCCCGGACCGCGACCCGGCGGCCGCCGAGGCGCACCTGCGGGAGGTCTTCGCCGGCTTCGACCTGGCGGTGACGGACGCGGCGGCCGGCGCGCCGCCCGGGCTGGACGCGCCACCGGCGCAGGAGTTCCTGGCCGCGGTCGGCGCCCCGCCGATCGGGAAGCTGGGCTGGACCGACGTGGCCCGGTTCGCGGCCATGGGCATTCCGGCGCTGAACTTCGGCCCCGGCGACCCCAACCTGGCCCACCACCGGGACGAGCACGTCGAGATCAGCAAGATCCGCGACGGCGCGGCCACCCTGCACCGCTGGCTGGCCTCCGCGTAGGTGTCCCTCGCATGACCAGGAGGTTCGCGTCGACCGGGTCTGCCCCGGTGACGCGAACCTCCTGGTCGAGAACGGGCCCCGGCGGGCGGGCGCCGGTGGGCGGTCAGAGCGGCAGGGACGTGTCCGGGGTGGCGCGGACGTCCGTGGGGTCGCCGGCCGGGTCGGCGGCGACGGGCTCCATCTGTCGGGCGCGGCGGCGCTCGGCCACCACGTCGCGGATCCGCCGCTGCATCTGCCGGCGGATCCGGATCATCTCGCTGTTGCTGATCACGCTGACTCCTCCCCCGAAGGCGCGCGCCGGGGCATACCCGGTATGTGAATAGTAAGACGTACGAGCGAGCGAATTAGTTGCCCAAGATCGCGGAATTTTTCCGGCCTCGTCGCCCCGCGCACCCGGCCGGTACGACTCCACTACGGTTGCTCCCATGAGTCAGAGCAACGGGCGGGAGGCCGGCCGCGCACCCGGGCGGGAGCGGCACCGGGGCGCGGTCACGCTGCGCCGGCAGGCGATCCCCACCAGCACCGCCGACCAGCGCCTGCTCGACTCGCGGGCCCGCAGCGACTGGAAGACCAAGGACGCCTGGCGGGCGCTGCGGATCCTCTCCGAGTTCGTCGAGGGCTTCGACACCCTGGCCGACCTGCCCCCGGCGGTGAGCGTCTTCGGCTCCGCCCGCAGCCGGCCGGAGAGCCCGGAGTGCCAGCTGGCCGAGGCGCTGGGCGCCGCCCTGGCCCGGGCCGGCTACGCGGTGATCACCGGTGGCGGCCCGGGGGTGATGGAGGCGGCCAACCGGGGTGCCAGCGAGGCGGGCGGCCTCTCCGTCGGGCTCGGCATCGAGCTGCCGTTCGAGCAGGGCCTCAACGACTGGGTCGACCTGGCCATCGACTTCCGTTACTTCTTCGCCCGCAAGACCATGTTCGTCAAGTACGCCCAGGCGTTCGTGGTGCTGCCCGGCGGTTTCGGCACCATGGACGAGCTGTTCGAGGCGCTGACCCTGGTGCAGACCGGCAAGGTCACCCGGTTCCCGGTGGTACTGATGGGCGCGGACTACTGGAGCGGGCTGCTCGACTGGCTGCGCGACACGATGGCCGCCGACGGCAAGATCGGGCCGACCGACCTGGAGCTGATCTGCGTGACCGACGACGTCAACGCGGCGGTCCGGCACATCGTGGAGGCCGAGGCCACCCTCTCCGCGGAGCAGGAGGCGGTCCGCGAGGAGGCCGTCGCCCGGACCGCGGCCGACCAGCAGGCGGCGGGGGAGGCGACCAGCGGTGACCGGGCGGCCGGTGGTCCGTCGGCCGGCGGTCGGCCGGCGGGCGGAGCGGTGGAGCCGGTCGGCGGCGGGGCCACCGGCGAGCGCCCCGGCCGGATCACCGGTGCCGGTGGCGACCGCTCGGGCGAGCGGCCGGCCGGTCCGGCCCGCCCGGCGGGTGACGGGGAAGGGGCGGGCTGACCGTGGCCGCGATCTGCGTGTTCTGCGCGTCCTCCCGCACCCTCGACCGGCGCTGGCTGGATCTCGCGGCCGAGACCGGCGCGGAGATTGCCCGGCGGGGGCACACCCTGGTCAGCGGCGGCGGGTGCGTCGGCATGATGGGCGCGGTGGCCGACGGCGCGCGGGCGGCCGGCGGCCCCACCGTCGGGGTCATCCCGCAGGCGCTGGTCGACCTGGAGGTCGCCGACCTGTCCTCCGACGAGCTGCTGGTCACCGACTCGATGGCCAGCCGGAAGAACCTCATGATCGAGAAGTCGGACGCCTTCCTCACCCTGCCCGGCGGTCTCGGCACGCTCGACGAACTCTTCGAGGTCTGGACCACCGCCACCCTGGCCCTGCACGCCAAGCCGATGGTGCTGGTCGACACGGACGGCTTCTACCGGCCGCTGCTCGACTGGCTGGCCACACTCGCCGACGCCACCTTCCTCAAGCCCGCCGGCCTCGGCCTGCTCACCGTGGTCGACACCGTGCCCGCCGCCCTCGACGCCATCGAGTCCCGGCTCATCTGACGCACCATGCCCGCCATTCCCGGCCGGGCCCGGGCACGCGGCGCCAGGCCTGGGCACGCGGCGCCGGGCCCGGGCACGCGGGGTCCGGGCCGAGCGGGAGCGGGTGTGCCGAGCGAAGGGCCAGCAGCAGGGGGGCGGCGGCCGTGGCGGCCGGTCACCCCGTCCGTGACGCGTCGTCGGGAACCGGCGGACGTGCGGCCGCGGGGGCCGTCGCCGCTCGCCCGCTGGTCGCCGGCTCACCGGACGGGTGGGCGCTGCCGGGACGGGTGGAGTGTCGGGGAGGGGGTGTCGTACCGGCGTGGTGGGATGGGCGGATGCAGGCGTACCGGTTGGTGCGTCGGCCGGACCGGCCGACCGAGGAGCTCGGGTCGACCGGGCGGCCGACCGAGGAGCTCGTGCCGCGGCGCGACGACCCGGTGCAGGCGGAGGTCATCGGGCACACCGACGGGCCGATGCTGGTGCTCGGCGGCCCCGGCACCGGCAAGACCAGCACCCTGGTCGAGGCGGTCGCCGCCCGGGTGGCCGAGGGCGTCGATCCGGAACGCATCCTGGTGCTCACCTTCGGCCGGCGGGGCGCCACCGACCTGCGCCACCGGATCGAGGCCCGGGTCGCCCGGGGCGGGCCCCGGGTGCTCCGCGAGCCGCTGGTGCGCACCTTCCCGGCGTACGCCTTCGGCCTGCTCCGCCGGGCCGCGGCCGAGCGGGGCGAGCCGTCGCCCCGGCTGCTCACCGGCCCGGAACAGGATCTCATCATCCGTGAGCTGCTGGACGTGGTCGGCGAGGAGCCGGACGACGACCCGGTCGGCTGGCCGGAGGACCTGCGCCCGGCGCTGCGCACCCGGGCCTTCGCCGCCCAACTGCGCGACCTGCTGATGCGGGCCGCCGAGCGCGGGGTCGGGCCGGTCGAGCTGGCCCGGCTCGGCGAGAAGCTCGGCCGGGCCGACTGGCCGGCCGCCGCCCGCTTCCTGCGCGAGTACGTCGCGGTGCTCGCGCTGCGCGACGTCAGCAACCGCGGTTCCATCGCCTACGACCCGGCCGAGCTGGTCCGGGCCGCCACCGGGATGCTGCTCGACGACGAGGAGCTGCTCGCCGCCGAGCGGCGCCGGCTGGCCCACGTCTACGTCGACGAGCTGGCCGACACCGACCCGGCCCAGCTCGACCTGCTGGCGGCGGTGGCCGGGGGCGGCAAGCCGCTGGTCGCCTTCGCCGACCCGGACTCCTCCACGTACGCCTTCCGGGGCGCCGACCCGGCCGGGGTGACCACCTTCCCGCACCGGTTCCGCACCGCCTCCGGGGCGCCCGCCGCGCAGGTGGTGCTCACCACCTCCTACCGGGCCGGGCCCCGGCTGCTGTCCGCGTCCGCCCGGCTGGCCCGGCGGTTGCGCGGCCCGGCGGCGCACCGCCGGCTGCGCCCGCTGCCCGACGCGGCGCCCGGGTCGGTCGAGGTGCACACCTTCCGCTCGGCGACCAGCGAGGCGGCCTGGCTGGCCCACGCGTTGCGGGCGGCGCACCTGCTCGACGGCGTCCCCTGGTCGGAGATGGCGGTGCTGGTGCGCTCCACCGCACGGCAGTTGCCCTCGCTGCAACGGGCGCTGCACGCCGCCGGGGTGCCGACCGTGGTGCACGGCGAGGACCTGCCGCTGCACCTGCAACCGGCGGTGGCGCCGCTGCTGCTCCTGCTGCGCTGCGCGCTGGAGCCGGAGCGGCTCGACGAGGAGGCCGCGGTCGCGCTGCTGCACTCGCCGCTGGGCGGCGCCGACCCGCTGGCCGAGCGGCGGCTGCGACAGGGGCTGCGGGCGCTCGCGCTGGCCGCCGGTGACCGCCGCCCGTCCGGTGAGCTGATCGTCGAGGCGCTGCGCGACCCGGCCGAGCTGGCCGGGATCGAGCGCCGCTGGGCGGAACCGGCGCAGACCGTGGCCGGGCTGCTCGCCGTCGCCCGGGAGGCGGCCGCCCGGCCGGGAGCGACCGCCGAGGAGGTGCTCTGGGCGGTCTGGCGGGCCAGCGGGCTGGCCGAGCTCTGGTCGTCGGCGATCGGCCGGGGCGCGGCGGCGCCCGGCGAGGGCGACGTGGCGCGGCGGCGCCGGGCCGAGGCGGCCGACCGCGACCTGGACGCGGTGATGGTCCTCTTCGACGCCGCCGCGCGATTCACCGACCGGCTGCCCGGCGCGCGGACCGAGGTCTTCCTCGACCACGTGCTCGGCCAGGACCTGCCCGCCGACACCCTGGCGCCGACCGCCGACCGGGGCGAGGCCGTCCGGCTGCTCACCGCGCACGCGGCGAAGGGGCTGGAGTGGGACCTGGTCGCGGTGGCCGGGGTGCAGGAGGGGGTCTGGCCCGACCTGCGGCTGCGCGGCAGCCTGCTCGGCTCGGAACGGCTGGTCGACGTGCTCGCCGGCCGGGCGGGCGGGGGCAGCGTGGCCACCCTGGTCGGGCAGACCTCGGCGTTGCTCGACGAGGAACGCCGGCTGTTCCACGTCGCGGTCACCCGGGCCCGGCGCCGGTTGCTGGTCAGCGCGGTGGCCTCGGCCGCCGTCGGCGGCGACGACCACGAGGAGCAGCCGAGCCGTTTCCTCTACGAGCTCGGCCCCACCGACCCGCCCACCGGCGGCGACCCGCCGGACGGGCCCCCGCCGACGCCCGACCGCGGCGGTCCGGACGACGCGCCCGCGCCGGCCGGCGACGGCGCAGGCGGTGACCCGGCCGGGCCGGGCGACAGCGGGAACGGCGCGGGGCACCCGCGGCCGGGCGGTGTGGCCGGTGCGGAGCCGGACCCCGGCCGGTCGGCCGGCGAGGCCGACGAGGGCCGGCCGGGCAGCCTGCCGGTGAGCCGGCCGCCCCGGGCGCTGACCCTGCCGGCGCTGGTGGCGGAGCTGCGGACCGCGGTCAGCGACCCGGATCTGCCGTACGCCCGCCGGCGCGCCGCCGCGGCCGAGCTGGCGAGGTTGGCCGCCGCCGGGGTGTCCGGCGCGCACCCGGACGACTGGTGGGGGCTGCGCCCGCTCTCCGACGACCGCCCGCTGGTGGACGACGGGGAACCGGTCCGGGTCACCCCGTCGGCGATGGAGAGCGCCCTGCGGTGCAGCCTGCGCTGGCTGCTGGAACGGCACGGCGGCAGCGGCCCGGCCAGCGCCGCGCAGGGGGTGGGCAACCTGGTGCACGCCGCCGCCATGCTGGCCGAGGACGCCAGCGCCGACCGGGGCGCGTTGCTCGACTACGTGGCCGCCCGGTTCGACGCGATCGAGCTGGCCGCCCGCTGGATGGCCGGGCCGGAACGGGCCCGGGCCGAGGCGATGGTGGACAAGCTGCTGCGCTGGCTGGCCGCCAACCCGCGCCGGCTGCTCGCCATCGAGCACGAGTTCGCGGTCCGCCTCGACGACCCGCAGCGTCCGGTCCAGCTCACCGGCCGGGTCGACCGGCTGGAGGTGGACGCGGACGGCCGGCTGGTGGTGGTCGACCTGAAGACCGGCAAGTCCACCGCGGTGACCGCCGCCGACCTGGCCGAGCACCCGCAGTTGGGCGCGTACCAGGCGGCGGTGGAGGCGGGGGCGTTCGCCGAGTTCGGCGACGAGCCCGGCGGGGCGGCCCTGGTGCAGCTCGGCACCGGGGCGAAGGACGCGAAGGAGCAGAGCCAGCCGCCGGCCGGGGAGGGTCCGGAGGCGGGCTGGGCGACCGCGCTGGTCCGGCGTACCGCCGATACGATGGCCGCCGCCACCTTCGCCGCGGTCGCCAACTCCAAGTGCCGGGTCTGCCCGGTGCGGACGAGCTGCCCGGTCTCCGGGCAGGGGCGCCAGGTGGTCGAACCGCCCACCGTCCGTCCCTCCGAGAACCCGTGAGCGCGAGGAGTGAGCTTGCGAGCTGAGGTGGCACCGTGACCCAGCCGACGCTCTTCGGCACCGCGACCCCGGCGCCCCGGGTGGCCGACGCCGGCCCCCGGTACACCCCGGTGGAGCTGGCGAAGCTGCTGCGGCTGCCGGCCCCGACCCGGGAGCAGGCGGCCATCATCGCCGCCCCGGTGGAGCCGCTGCTGGTGGTCGCGGGCGCCGGGTCGGGCAAGACCGAGACGATGGCGGCCCGGGTGGTCTGGCTGGTGGCCAACGCGTACGTGCGGCCGGAGCAGGTGCTCGGGCTCACCTTCACCCGCAAGGCGGCCGGCGAGCTGGCGCACCGGGTGCGTACCCGGCTGGACCAGCTGGTGCGCCGGCTCGGCCGGCAGCGGCGGGACCCGCTCGACGACCCGCTGGCCGGGGAGCCGACCGTCTCCACCTACCACTCGTACGCCGGCCGGATCGTCACCGAGCACGGCCTGCGGGCCGGCTACGAGCCGTCCACCCGGCTGCTCACCGAGGCGTCCCGCTGGCAGTTGGTCGACCTGCTGGTGCGCAACTACGACGGCGACATGTCCGAGGTGGACCGGATGCCGAGCACCATCACCGACGCGGTGCTGGCGCTCGCCGGCGAGCTGGACGAGCACCTGGTCGACCCGGACGACCTGGCCGCCTGGACCGGGCGCTTCTTCGCCGAGGTGCAGGCCCGCCCCGGCCGGGTCTACGCCGACGTGCGCAAGGCGCTCGCCCTCCAGCAGACCCGGCTGAAGCTGCTCCCGCTGGTGCGCGCGTACGCCCGGCGCAAGGAGGACTTCGAGGCGATGGACTTCGCCGACCAGCTGGCCCGGGCGGCCCGGGTGGCGCGCGACCACCCCGGCGTCGGCGAGATCGAGCGGGACCGCTTCCGGGTGGTGCTGCTCGACGAGTACCAGGACACCAGCCATGCCCAGGTGGTGCTGCTCAACGCGCTCTTCGGCGGCGGGCACCCGGTGACCGCGGTCGGTGACCCGTGCCAGTCCATCTACGGCTGGCGCGGCGCCTCCGCCGGCACCCTGGACCGCTTCCCGACCGAGTTCGCCCGTGCCGACGGCACCCCGGCCGAGGTGCTCAGCCTCACCACCAGCTGGCGCAACCGCCCGGAGATCCTCGGGGTGGCCAACGCGCTGGCCACCCCGCTGCGGGCCGCCGGCGCCCGGGTGCCGGAGCTGCACGCGGCGCTGAGCGTCAAGGACCCGGTGCCGCACCGCAGCGCCCGCGGCGCCGCCGGCGGCACCGTGCACTGCGCGCTGCTGCCGACGTACGCCGACGAGGCGGAGTGGATCGCCGACAGCGTGCTCAACGCGTGGCGCGGCGCGGCCGGCGCAGCCGGCGCGCTGCCCGAGCACATCCCGGTGCCGCTGCGCCCGACGACGGCGGTGCTGGTCCGGCTGCGCAGCCAGATCCCGGCGATCGAATCGGCGCTGCGCGCCCGTGGCCTGCCGGTCGAGGTGGTCGGGCTCGGTGGCCTGCTGGACACCCCCGAGGTGCGGGACGTGGTCTGCACCCTGCGGGTGCTGGCCGATCCGACCGACGGGGCGGCCCTGCTGCGGCTGCTCACCGGGGCCCGCTGGCGGATCGGGCCGCGGGACCTGGTGGCGCTGCACCGCCGGGCGCGGGCCATCGCCGCGGCCCGCCGGCAACTGGCCGACGACGGTACGCCGGAGATCACCCCGGACGCGCTGGACGAGGCGACCCTGGTCGAGGCGCTGGCCGACCTCGGCCCGGCGCAGGCGTACTCGGCCGAGGGCTACGCGCGGCTGCGCGCGTACGCCCGGGAGCTGGGCCTGCTCCGCTACCGGATGGACCAGTCGCTGCCGGACCTGATCGCGGACATCGAACGGACCATCGGCCTGGACGTGGAGGTCGCGGTCCGGGCCGGCCGGGACGGCGCCGGCGACGCCGGGCTGGCCCGGGGGCACCTGGACGCGCTCGGCGACGTCGCCGCCCGGTTCAGCGGGGAGACCCCGGGCGCCACGTTGTCGGCCTTCCTCGCCTACCTGGCCGCCGCCGAGGACGAGGAGCGCGGCCTCACCCCGGGCGAGGTGGAGGTGGTCGAGGGGGCGGTGCAGATCCTCACCGCGCACGCCGCCAAGGGGCTGGAGTGGGACGTGGTGGCGGTGGCCGGGCTGTGCCGGGGGGTGTGGCCGGGGCCGGTGCGCAACTCCGACCACTGGCTCGGCGGGCTCGGCGTGCTCCCCTTCCCGCTGCGCGGCGACGCCGACGGGCTGCCCGAGCTGGGCCTGGCCGGGGCCGAGGACCAGCGCGGGGTGGCCCGGGCGCTGGAGGACTTCACCGACGCCTGGCGGGCCCACGACGAGCGGGAGGAACGGCGGTTGGCGTACGTGGCGGTCACCCGGCCGCGCCGGCTGCTGCTCTGCTCCGGCTACTGGTGGGGGGAGGGCACCAAGCGGCCGCGCGGCCCGTCGGTGCTGCTCCGCGAGGTGCACGACGCCTGCCTGGACGGCGGCGCGGGGCACCTGGTCGACGAGTGGGCGCCGGAACCCCCGCCGGACGCGACCAACCCGACCGCCGAGGTGGTGCTGCGGGCCGAGTGGCCGGCCGACCCGCTGGGCGCCCGCCGGCCGGCGCTGGCCGAGGCGGCGGCGCTGGTCCGCCGGTTCCTCGCCGACGGCGACGGCGACCCGGCCGACGGCGATCCGCTGGCCGACGACCCGGAGGTGGCGCGCTGGCGGCGGGAGGCCGACCTGCTGCTCGCCGAGCGGGCCGAGCTGACCCGGCAGGCCGGCGCGGTCGAGGTGGCGCTGCCCGGGCACCTCTCGGTGACCCAGCTGGTGGCGTTGCGCCGGGATCCGGCCGGGCTGGCCCGGACGCTGCGCCGCCCACTGCCCAGCGAGCCCAACCCGTACGCCCGCCGGGGCACGGCGTTCCACGCCTGGCTGGAGCAGCGGTTCGGGGCCGACCGGCTGCTCGACGTGGACGAGCTGCCCGGCGCGGCGGACGCGGACGCGGCGCCCGACGAGGCGCTCGCCGAACTCCAGGAGCGCTTCCTGGCCAGCGAGTGGGCCGACCGGGTGCCGGTCGAGGTGGAGGTGCCGTTCGCCACGGTGATCGCCGGGGTGGTGGTGCGGGGCCGGATGGACGCCGTGTTCGCCCGTCCGGGCGGGCGGTTCGACGTGGTCGACTGGAAGACCGGCGGCCAGCCCACCGGGGCCGCCGCCGAGGTCGCCGCGGTGCAGCTCGCGGTCTACCGGCTGGCCTGGGCGGAGCTGGCCGGGGTACCGGTGGAGCGGGTCGGCGCGGCGTTCCACTACGTCCGCGACGGGGTGACCGTACGCCCGGCGGACCTGCTCGACGCCGAGGGGCTGACCGCGCTGATCGCCGCCGTGCCGGAAGTTCCGCAAGACAGCGCGCGCCAACCGTGATAGGTTCGGTGAGTTGCAGTTTTGGTTACCAGAGACTCTGTGTGCGCCTGGCGGATTGTGGCCCCAGGCGCTCTTTGTTGTGTCCGGAGTTCTCCGGGCGGGGCGACCAGCAGCGACAGGCGAGCCACGCACTCCGCGTGGACCGCTCCTTTCGAGCCCGCAACAGGTGCGGGTTCGACGTTCCGTCAAGGAGACGAGACAAGCATGGCTATTGGCACCGTCAAGTGGTTCAACGCTGACAAGGGCTTCGGTTTCATCACCCCGGACGGCGGCGGCGCCGACGTCTTCGCCCACTTCTCGGCGATCCAGTCCTCCGGCTACCGGAGCCTGGACGAGAACCAGCGGGTCGAGTTCGAGATCACCCAGGGCCAGAAGGGCCCGCAGGCGGAGAACATCCGCCCGCTCTGATCTGCGGCGACACCCGTAGTTCGTGACATCCACCGCGCCCTCCGGGCGCGGTGACGGTGGCCGGCCCGCCCCACTGCGCGGCGGGCCGGCCCCGTACCCCCTCGGTTCGTGCTTGTGACCACCGCGGCCTGCCGCCGCCGGTGACAGCGCCGCCTCCGGCGCCTTCCTCGACACGTGCCGCCTCGAGGAAGGCCTCCTTTTGACCACCGTCGTACCCTCCTTCGCCGGCACCGGCCTGGCGCCGGCTCTGCTCGCCACGCTGACCGCGCAGGGCATCACCGAACCGTTCCCGATCCAGGCGGCCACCCTGCCCGACTCGCTCGCCGGCCGGGACGTGCTCGGCCGGGGCCGTACCGGCTCCGGCAAGACCCTCGCCTTCGGGCTCCCGCTGCTGCACCGCACCGCCGGCCACCGGGCCCGGCCGGGCCGCCCGCTGGCGCTGGTGCTGGTGCCGACCCGGGAACTGGCCCAGCAGGTCACCACCGCCCTGGCCCCGTACGCCCGCGCCGTCGGGCTGCGCTGCGCCACCGTGGTCGGCGGCCTGTCGCTGGGGCGCCAGGCGGACGCGCTGCGTGCCGGCGCCGAGCTGGTCGTGGCCACCCCCGGCCGGCTGCACGACCTGATCAACCGTGGTGACGTCCGGCTCGACCAGGTCGCCACCACCGTGCTCGACGAGGCCGACCAGATGGCCGACATGGGCTTCCTGCCGCAGGTCACCAAGCTGCTGGAGCAGGTCGCCCCGGACGGGCAGCGGATGCTCTTCTCCGCCACCCTGGACGGTGGCGTGGACCGCCTGGTCCGCCGCTTCCTCAGCGAGCCGGTCACCCACTCGGTCGACCCGGGCACCGCCACGGTGACCGCGATGACCCACCACCTGCTGCACGTCGACGCGGTGGACAAGCCGGCCACGCTCACCCAGATCGCCGCCCGCGAGGGCCGCACCATCCTCTTCATGGGCACCAAGCACCGCGCCGACCGGCTGGCCCGGCAGTTGCTGGCCAAGGGGGTCCGCGCCGCGGCGCTGCACGGCGGCAAGTCGCAGCCGCAGCGCACCCGGATCCTGGAGCAGTTCCGCACCGGGCAGGTGACCGCGCTGGTCGCCACCGACGTCGCGGCCCGCGGCATCCACGTCGACGGGCTGGACCTGGTGGTCAACGTGGACCCGCCGACCGAGGCGAAGGACTACCTGCACCGGGGTGGGCGTACCGCCCGGGCCGGCGAGTCCGGCACCGTGGTCACGCTGGTCCTGCCGGAGCAGCGCCGGGACGTGTCGCGCCTGATGGCGGCCGCCGGCATCCGGCCCCACTCGGCGCAGGTCCGCCCCGGCGACGCGTCGCTGGTCCGGGCGACCGGTGCCCGCGAGCCGTCCGGCGTGCCGGTGACCATCGCCGCCCCGCCGGCCCCGGCCGCCCGCGCCACCGGCGCCGCCCCGGGCACGGCCGGTCGCACTCCGCACCGCGCCTCCGGCCGACCGCGCCGCCCGCGCCGCCCCCGCGCCTCCTGACGCCGGCCGCCGCTTCGGTCACCGTCACCCCGGTCGGCGTCGGCCCGGCGCCGGTCACCCTGCTGAGTCGGCAATCAGCGCCGACCGGGTCGGGTGGCCGACTGTGCCGGTCCGGTCCGTGGTCGAGGCTGACGGCGGGGGGAACGGCCGGGCGGATCGGCTCGACACGGGAGGGGTGACCATGGCGGGCGAGACCGGCTCGACGGCACTACGCGAGTTGCTGTTCGTGGTCGCGGTCGCCGCCGCCGGGCTGCTGCTCGCCATGGTCGCGGTCTTCACGCCCTGGCACGCCACGCCGGGCGGGGCCGCCCCGGCCGCCCCGGTGGAGCTGCACAGTCCCGCCGGTGTGGTGGACGAGCCCGGCCCGGCCGGGCGGACGGACCCGACCGCCGGCTGAGCCGCGGTCGTCGTACCCCGGCCGGACCGGAGCCCGCGGAGGGGCGGGCCCGGTCGCGCGGCGCGGGGTGCGAGGTGTGGTCGGGCCGGCGGGGCACCGGCCCGGCCACGCCGACCGGCGCCACCGCCGTCCGGTCCCGGTCGGCGGAGGTCGCCGGCACGGGGGTGCCGACGCGTTAGAGTCGATCACGTGCCGACGCGGAGAGCGAGAATCCCAGTCACCAAGTACCCGGCCGAGCGGTTCACCCTCGACAACGGCCTGCGGGTGGTGCTGACCCCAGACCGCAGCGCACCGGTGATCGGGGTGGCGGTCGTCTACGACGTCGGCATCCGCTCCGAGCCGGAGGGCCGCACCGGCTTCGCCCACCTCTTCGAGCACCTGATGTTCCAGGGCTCGGAGAACCTGGAGAAGCTGGCCCACTTCCGGCACGTGCAGGGTGCCGGCGGCACCTTCAACGGCTCCACCCACCTGGACTACACCGACTACTTCGAGACCCTGCCGAGCAACGCCCTGGAGCGGGCGCTCTTCCTGGAGGCCGACCGGATGCGCGGCCCCCGGCTGACCGAGGAGAACCTGCGCAACCAGGTCGACGTGGTCAAGGAGGAGATCCGGGTCAACGTGCTCAACCGCCCGTACGGCGGGTTCCCCTGGCTGACCCTGCCACCGGTCATGTTCGACACGTTCCCGAACGCGCACGACGGCTACGGCTCCTTCGTCGACCTGGAGTCGGCCACCGTCGCCGACGCCGCCGACTTCTTCCGCCGCTACTACGCCAGCGGCAACGCGGTGCTCGCGGTGAGCGGCGACATCGACGTGGCCGAGGCGACCGAGCTGATCGGCCGGCACTTCGGGGACGTGCCGGCCCGGCCCGCGCCGGAGCGACCGGACTTCACCGAGCCGGACCTGACCGTCGAGCGGCGCACCGCGTACACCGACAAGCTGGCCCCGCTGCCGGCGGTGGCCTCGGCCTGGCGGGTGCCCGACCCGGTCGTCGACTTCGCCGGCTACCTGCCCTTCGTGGTGCTCGCCGAGGTGCTCACCGACGGCGACGCGTCCCGGCTGGTCGAGCGGCTGGTGCTGCGGGACCGGACGGTCACCAGCGTCGGTGGCTACCTCGGCTTCATGGGCGACCCGTTCGACGTGCGGGACCCGACGGCACTGCTGCTCCAGGCGCACCTGCCGCCGGGCGGCGACGTGGACAAGGTGCTGCGCACCGTGGACGAGGAGCTGGACCGGCTGGCCACCGACGGCCTGACCGACGGGGAACTGGGCCGCACCCAGGCCAGGATGGCGACCCACCTGCTGCGTGACACCGACGCGGTGCTCACCCGGGCGCTGCGGATGGCCGTACTGGAGCAGCAGCGCGGTGAGCCGGGTCTGCTCAACGAGCTGCCCCGGCTGGTCGGCGAGGTCACCGAGGAGCAGGTCCGGGCCGCCGCCGCCACCCTGCGGGCGGAGCGCCGGGCATCCGTCGAGGTCATCCCGGGAGGTGCCCGGTGAGCGCGAGGAGTGAGCCGGTTTTGCGAGCCCCGCAGTCGCGAACGAAGGTGGCGCTGTGAGCGCGAGGAGTGAGCCGGTTTTGCGAGCCCCGCAGTCGCGAACGGAGGAGGCGCAGTGACGGCGACCGTCCCCACCGGGCCGCGGGCGCTGCCGCCGCTCGGTCCGAACCGCAAGCTGAAACTGCCCCGGCAGGCGGAGCGGACGCTCGGCAACGGCCTCACCGTGATCGCGGTACGCCGGTCCGCGGTGCCCCTGGTCGAGCTGCGGCTCTGGATGCCGTTCGGCCGCGCCCACCTGGCTCGCGGCGCGATGCTCGCGCAGACCCTGCTCTCCGGTACGGAGACGATGTCCAGCGTGCAGCTCGCCGCCGAGTTGCAGAAGGTCGGCGGCGGGCTGTCCGCCGGCATCGACCCGGACCGGCTGATGCTCTCCGGCGCCAGCCTGGTCACCGGCCTGGACCGGATGCTGGAGCTGCTCGCCGAGGTGCTGACCGGGGCGAGCTACCCGACCGGCGAGGTCGCCACCGAGCGCGACCGGCTGGTCGACCGGATCCAGGTGGCGCAGAGCCAGCCGGCGCACCTGGCCCGCACGGCGCTGCTCAAGCGGATCTACGGCCGGCACCCGTACGCGGTGCAGACGCCGGAGCCGGAGCAGGTCCGGGCGGTCCGGCCGGGCGCGCTGCGGAGCCTGCACGCCCAGCGGGTGCACCCGGCCGACGCGGTGCTGGTGCTGGTCGGCGACGTGCAGCCGGAGCGGGCCCTGGACGCGGCCGAGAAGGCGCTGTCCGGGTGGAACGGGGCCGGCCACACCGCCGATCTGCCGCCCGCTCCACCGCTGGAGCCGGGTCCGCTGCTGCTGGTCGACCGGCCCGGCTCGGTGCAGTCGTCGCTGCGGGTGGCGTTGCCGGCGGTGCCGCGCACCCACCCCGACCACGCCGCGCTGCAACTGGCCAACCTGGTCTTCGGCGGCTACTTCTCGTCCCGCTGGGTGGAGAACATCCGCGAGGACAAGGGCTACACCTACGGGCCGCACTCGCTGGTCGAGCACTCGGTGGCCGGTTCCGTGCTGGTCGCCGCCGCCGAGGTGGCCACCGAGGTGACCGGGCCGGCGCTGCTGGAGACGACGTACGAGCTGGGCCGGCTGGCCGCGCTGCCGCCCAAGCCGGACGAGCTGGAGCAGGCCCGCCGGTACGCCCTCGGCACGCTCCAGCTCGGTATGGCCACCCAGGCCGGACTGGCCTCGCTGACCAGCGCGTACGCCGGCAACGGGCTGCGCCTGGAGTTCCTCGCCGAGCACGCCGCCCGGCTGGCGAAGGCGACCGTCGACGACGTGGCCGAGGCGGCGGCCCGCTACCTCGCCCCGGCCCGCGCGGTCACCGTGGTGCTCGGCGACGCCGAGCGGGTCGCGCCGGCGCTGGCCGCGCTCACCCCGGTCGAGGTCCAGCCGGTGGAGGCATGAGCGAGCGCAGCGAGCGAATCATCGAACTCGGTGCGTTGGGGCCTCGTGGCGGCACGGAGCGCAGCGGAGTGCCGGCATGAGCGGAGAGGCCGCCCCACCGCTGGCCCGCTCCACGCTGGACCGGGCGGCGCACCGGCGTACCGACCCGGACTGGCTGGCGCAGGCGTGGCAGCAGGCCCGGGTGCTGGTGCTCGACTCGACGAACGAGGGCCGGGCGCTGGTCCGTGCCGACGTGACCCCGCCGGTGCTGGTGCTGCTCGGCCCGGACGACGTGCCGCCGAGCGCCGGCGCCCCGCCGATGTTCCTCGGCGTCGAGCCGGACGGGGTGCCGGTCTTCGCGGTGGACGCCCCGCTGCCGGCCGTGCCGGGCGCCCGCGCGGCGCACCTGCGCGAGGTGGGGCACCTGCTCGGTGACCGGGACGCCGGGTTGTTCACCACCGCCCTCGCGCTGGTCAACTGGCACCTTCGGCACCGCTACTCGTCGGCCAGCGGCCAGCTCACCGAGGTGGACGAGGCGGGCTGGTCCCGGATCGACCCGGCCGGCGACCGGATCTGGCCGCGTACCGATCCGGCGATGATCGTGCTGGTGCACGACGGGGAGCCCGGCCCGGACGGCCGGTGCCTGCTGGGCAACAACGCCACCTGGCCGGGCGTGCCGGGCGAGCGGCGGTTCTCCTGTCTGGCCGGCTACGTCGAGCCGGGGGAGTCGGCCGAGGCGGCGGTGCTGCGCGAGGTGCACGAGGAGGTCGGCGTCCCGGTCGAGGGCATCGCGTACGTGGGCAGCCAGGCGTGGCCGTTCCCCGGCTCGCTGATGCTCGGCTTCCTCGCCACCGCCGACCCGGAGCACCCGGTCCGGCTCGACCCGGCGGAGATCGCGTATGCCCGGTGGTTCACCCGGCGGGAGATCGGTGCGGCGCTGGCCGGACGGACCGTGGACGTGGGCGGCGCCCGGCTGGTGCTGCCGCCGCCGTCGTCGATCGCGCTCTTCCTGATCCACCGGTGGCTGGACGGCTGGGTGGACGGCGACCGCTGACCGGGTGTCCGTGCGGTCCCGGCTCGTGGCCGCCGTTGCCGCGACGGTCACGAGCCGGGAACACGGGCCGCCGTGGTCGGCGGGGCAAGGAACACGGCGGGGGAGCCGGTCCGACCACGACGGACGTCGGTCAGCCGCCGGGGCCGGGCGGCCGGTGCGGCCGGGCCGGCGCGTCGAGCGGCAGCACCTTCACCCGTTGCTTGCCGGCGCGTACCGCGCCGACCGTCGACAGTGCCCGGGCCAGCAGCAAGGCGGCGTCCCGATCCTCGGCGTGGACGATCTGGCGGCGCGGCTCGGGCGTGGTGGTCTCGTCCCGCAGTCGGATCCCGCCGGCCCAGGCGGCGGCGATGTCCACGGCGGCGGCGGCGCGGATGTCGGTGCGAACGATCAGGAACCGCATGTCGGTCTCCGGATGTACCGCGACGGATGGGAACGGGTGGAAGTTCCACGTCACTCTGGGGGCCATGTTACGCCGCGTGGTCGAGTCAGCAACCCAAACGCGACGATCGACCCGCAGCCTCATCCGATCAGCCGATGACAGGTTGGCGCGGTCGGGCCATCGAACAGGCGACGGGGCCGCCGGCGCGTTGCCGACGGCCCCGTCCCGTTCACCGGATCAGTCCAGATCGAACTGTCCGTTCTTGGTGCCGGCGAGGAAGCCCAGCCAGCCGGCCCGGTCGAACAGCAGCACCGGGCCGCGGCGGTCCTTGCTGTCCCGCAGGGCGACCGCGGCCGGGCCGGTCCGCAGCGGGGCGACCTCGACGCAGTTGGAGGTCTGGCTGCGCGTGCTGGTACGCCACGGGGCGTCCGCCAGCTGCGCGAGGACGGACGGCGTGTTGCGGAATTCGTTCATCGTGCCACTCCTGAAATGAACCGTTGCGATGGCTCGAGTGGCGCTGCACGTCCCGACCTGGGTCCCCCGTGGATCACCGTTCGGTCAGGCGCCCGGAATGCCGGCGACGCTGGACCGGCGCCGTTGCCGGTCCGAGCGCCACTGTGGACGGGGCCGCCGTCTCGGTCAGCCGCCCCGACGCCTCGATCAGCCAGGAGAGGGTGTCCGATGCGGAGAGCGCCGCCGTGCATAACCACTCGAACACCACTTTATAGCGATTTAGGGTGTTTACCTCGGTGGACATGACGTCGGTGAACCCGCCCTCGATGGCGAGGGTCTCCGGATCCAGCGGATCGGCGAACCGGTAGAGGGAGAAAGCGGTCGGCGGGAGGTACCACTCGCCGATCGGCGTGTCCCGCGGCAGCACGTGCAGTGTGACGTTCGGCAGCATGGCCAGCTCGCAGAGCTGGATCACCTGCTCGCGCAGCACCTCCGGCGGCCCGGCCCGGCGGCCCAGCGCCGCCTCCTCCAGCACCGCCGTGTAGCGGGGCGCGTCGGTGCCGCGGGTGAGCAGCTTCTGCCGGGCCAACCGGGCCTGCACCTGCGTCTCGGTGTCCTCGGCGTCCGGGTCGCCGGCGTCCTCGCCGACCTGCCGGGCCGAGGCGATCCGCACCCGCGCGTAGCCCGGGGTCTGCAACAGCCCGGGCACCAGCACGGGGTTGTACTCGGAGATCTCCGCGCAGCCCGCCTCCAGTTCGGCGAAGCCGCGCTGCTGCGGGGTCATCGCCGGGAACGACCGCAGCCAGCCGCGCATGTCGCCGGCCTCCTGGGTGATGCCCAGCAACTCCTCGCCCAGCGCCTCGTCCGCGCCGTAGAGGTCGAGCAGGTCGCGCACGTCCTGCGGGTCGGGCCGGCTGCGCCCGTTCTCCAGCCGCGACAGCTTCGACGCGGAGGCCCAGCCGATCCGCTCGATGACCTGGTCTCCGGTGAGACCGGCGGCCTCGCGCAGCCGGCGCAACTCGGTGCCCAGCCTGCGGCGGCGCAGGATCGGGCTCGGTGAGGCAGGAGGCACGGCGTCCTCTTTCCCGTCGACCGTCACGGACGCGACGGTAACTGTATGACATTCGCCCCCCACGGTCAGTATGGACGGCGCGACCGGCGTCGGTGGTTCCCGGCGAGGGCGTGTCTTGCAGAAAAGAGGACCGTGGAGGGGTGCGGCCGGTCGGTGACCCGCCGCCGGGCCCGACCACCGCCGCCCCGACCGCGTCTCCGGGCGCGGGCCATCCCGCCGGAGGGACCCATGCGCACCGTCCTGCGCCGACCGGACTTCCGCCTGCTCTTCACCGGCCTGTTGGCCAGCATGGCGGCGGAGTCGATCCTGCTGCTGGCGCTCGCGGTCTGGGTGAAGGACCTGACCGGGTCGGACGGCCTGGCCGGCGCGACCATCTTCGCCGTCATCGCGCCGATGACCCTGGCGCCGCTGGTCGGCTGGTTCGTCGACCGGCTTCCCCGCCGGCCGTTCTTCGTGGCTGCCAACCTGGCCACGGCGGCACTGCTCACCCCGCTGTTCGCGGTCCGGGACCGGGCCGACGTGTGGATCGTCTACGCGGTCGCGGCGCTGTACGGCCTGTCGTACATCACGCTCAGCGCGGTGCTCAGCGGGCTGATCCGGCAACTGGTCCCGGCCGAACTGCTGGCCGAGGCGAACGGCGTGCTGCAGACCGTCCGGCAGGGGCTACGGCTGATCGGCCCGCTGGCGGGCGCCGGGCTCTACGCCGCCGTGGGCGGGTGGCTGCTGGCCGCGCTGGCGATGGGCGGCTTCGCAGTGGCGGCCGCCGTGGTCGGGGTGCTGCGGGTGCCCGAGGGCCCGGCGGCGACCGCGGAGCTGCGCTGGCCTGCCGAACTCGGGGCGGGGCTGCGGCACCTGGCCGGCGAGCCGGCGCTGCGCCGGGCGCTGTTCGGCTACGGGCTGGGCTCGCTGGTGATGGGCGTCAGCGAGTCACTGATCTTCGCGTACGTCGACCGGGGGCTGGGCCGGGACGCCGCGTTCGTCGGCGTGCTGGTCACCGTGCAGGGGGTCGGCGGGTTGCTCGGCGGACTGCTCTCGGCGGGCGTGGTACGCCGGGCCGGCGAGGTCGGCACGCTCGCCGCCGGGGTCGCCTTCTTCGGGCCGGCGGCGCTGGCGCTGGCGTACCCGAGCCTGTGGCTGGGCTTCGCGGCGGTGCTGCTGGCCGGGGTCTCGCTGCCGCTGACCATGGTCGGGCTGCACACGCTGATCCAGCGGCGCACCCCGGCGGGGCTGATCGGCCGGGTGGCCGCGGCGGCCGAGGCGGTGGTCAGCGGCCCCCAGGCGCTCTCCATCGGGGCCGGCGCCCTGCTCGTCGGCGTGCTGGACTACCGGCTGCTCTTCACGCTGATCGGCCTGGTCACCCTGCTGGCCGGCGGCTACCTCTGGCACCACCGCACCCTCACCCCACCCCCCGCACCCGCCCACCGTCCCCCCGCACCCGTCCCGGCCCCCCGCCGTCCCGTTGATCATCGGTTCGTCGGCGCGACACGCCGGCGACGGGAGCGGCAGTTTCATGATCAACGCGGGCGATGAGGGGCGGAGACGCGGCGGAGCGGCCGCCCGGGTGGGCGGCCGCTCCGGCGGGGTGCTGCGGGTCAGCCGGCGAGGCTGGCCAGGCGCTGCTTGACCTGGGTGATGGAGGGGTTGGTGAGGGCGCTGCCGTCGGCGAAGCGCAGCGTCGGGACGGTCTGGTTGCCGCCGTTGACGCTCATCACGAACTCCGCGGCCTTCGGGTCCTGCTCGATGTCGACCACCTCGTATCCGATGCCCTCCCGGTCGAGCTGCGACTTCAGCCGGTGGCAGTAGCCGCACCAGGGGGTGGAATACATCGTCAGCATGGTCAGATCCTCCAACAGTCGGCCACGGCTTGCCGATCAAGCCCGGGCTAACCGCTGTAACGTCCGGGCCGGCTGCGAGAATTCCGGGCTGTGGGGGTTCACTCAGCGACCGAACGGGTGCTCGCCGGACTGGATCCGGAGCAGCGGTCCGCGGTGACCGCCCCGGCCGGCCCGGTCTGCATCCTGGCCGGCGCCGGCACCGGCAAGACGCGGGCCGTCACCTCCCGGATCGCCTACCGGGCCCTCTCCGGCGAGATCCCGGCCCGGCACGTGCTGGCGGTCACCTTCACCGCCCGGGCCGCCGCCGAGATGCGCGCCCGGCTCACCGCGCTCGGGGTGGGCGGCGTCCAGGCGCGCACCTTCCACGCGGCAGCGCTGCGCCAGGTCCGCTACTTCGCGCCCCGGCTGCTGGAGGGCCGGGCCATGCCCGAACTGCTGGACAGCAAGGTCCGGCTGGTCACCCTCGCCGCCGCCAAGGTGGGCCTGCGCACCGACCGGGCGGCCGCGCGGGACCTCGCCGGTGAGATCGAGTGGGCCAAGTCGTCCCTGGTCGAGCCCGCCGAGTACGTGGTGGCGGCGGCCAAGGCGCTGCGCGACACCCCGCACGAGCCGGCGAAGGTGGCCGACGTGTTCGCCGCGTACGAACGGCTGAAGCGGGCCAACGGGGTGATCGACTTCGAGGACATGCTGCGTGCCGCGGTGTGGGGGATCGAGGAGCACGCCGACGTCGCCGAGCAGGTCCGCGGCCAGTACCGGCACTTCGTGGTCGACGAGTACCAGGACGTCAACCCGCTCCAGCAGCGGTTGTTGGAGGCCTGGCTGGGTGGCCGCGACGACCTGACAGTGGTCGGCGACGCCAGCCAGACCATCTACTCCTTCACCGGGGCCACCTCCGGCTACCTGGTCGACTTCCCCCGCCGCTACCGGGGCGCCACGGTGGTCCGGCTGGTCCGCGACTACCGCTCCACCCCGCAGGTGGTCGGGCTGGCCAACGCGGTGATCTCGCAGGCGCGCGGCGCCGAGGCGCGGCTGCGGCTGGAACTGGTCGGGCAGCGCCCACCCGGCCCGGAACCGGAGCTGCGGATCTTCACCGACGAGCCGGCCGAGGCCGCCGCGGTGGCCGCCCGCTGCCGGGCGCTGGTCGACGCCGGCACCCCGGCCCGCGAGATCGCCGTGCTGTTCCGCACCAACGCGCAGTCCGAGGCGTACGAGAAGGCGCTGACCGAGGCGAGCGTGCCGTACCAGGTGCAGGGGGCGGAGCGGTTCTTCGAGCGGGTCGAGGTGCGGCAGGCGATGGTGGCGCTGCGGGCGGCCACCCGCTCGATCCCGGGGGAGACGCCGCTGCCCGCCGCCGTGGTCGAGGCGCTCGGCGCGGTCGGCTGGGCGCCCGAGGCCGCCCCGGCCGGCGGCGCCGCCCGGGAGCGGTGGGAGGCGCTCGCCGCGATCGTCCAGCTCGCCGAGGAGTACGCGGCCACCCCCGAGGTGTTGCCGATCGGCCCGGCCGCCGCGGTGGAGCGCCCGGTCACCCTGGCCGACTTCAACGACGAGCTGGCCCGGCGAGCCACCGCCCAGCACGTGCCGACCGTGGACGGGGTGACGCTGGCCTCCCTGCACTCGGCCAAGGGGCTGGAGTGGGACGCGGTCTTCCTGGTCGGGCTCTCCGAGGGCACCCTGCCCACCACGTACGCCAAGACCGTCGAGCAGGTCGAGGAGGAGCGCCGGCTGCTCTACGTCGGCATCACCCGGGCCCGGGAGTGGCTCTGGCTGTCGTACGCCACGGCCCGCTCGCCGGGCGGGCGGGCCCGGCGGCCGACCCGGTTCCTGCCCCAGCTGGACCGCTCCGCAGGTGGCGCCGAGCGGGCCGGCGCCGGCCCGGCCCGGCGTACGGAGCGGCGCCGGACCCAGATCGTCTCCTGCCGGATCTGCGGCGCCACCCTGCTCGCCGGCCCGGACCGCAAGCTCGGCCGCTGCGCCACCTGCCCGTCCGACATCGACGAGGAGCTGCACGCTCGGCTGCACGAGTGGCGGTCGCGGGTGGCCGGCGCGCAGAAGGTCCCGGCGTACGTGGTCTTCACCGACGCCACCCTGACCGCGCTGGCCGAACGCCGGCCGGGCCGTCCCGAGGAACTCATCGCGATCGCCGGGATCGGCCCGCGCAAACTGGGCCTCTACGGGGAGTCGGTGCTGGCGCTGGTGGGCGGCGCGACGGTCGACGACGTTCTGCCCGAAGAAAACTTTTGAAATCTGGCCGTAAATCGTTTGCCCTCGCCGGGGGCCGAGGAATAGCCTCATGGCACACCTCGCGAGCGGCGCCATTCGGGCTGCTCAAGAGGCTGAGACCGTGCCGATCACGAGTGAACGTCAGGGAGGTGGCACCAATGGAGATCTTCTACACCAACGAGCGTCCGGCGGCGCTGCCCGCTGCCGTCGCTCCGCTGTCGGCTGTCCGGCTTGCCGTCGCGGCCACGCGACCGTCGGCTCCGCAGGTGCACCAGGTCGAGGCTCAGGCCGAGCTGATCCTCGCGACCGCACCGAACGGGGTCCAGGGGACCAGTGGCTTCACCGGCATGGGCATCGATGGCGCCAAGAAGCGCACGGATGTCCGCGGCGTTCCACCTCGAGGTAGACCGGTCTGACCATCAGACCACCGGCTCACCTCGAGGCCGCGGAACCCGCATACCGGGATCCGCGGCCTCAGTTTTTTGTCCCGCCGAAGTACGTCGGAAATGCGATCCATGAGATCGAAGTGAGAGAGAGGTGACCGGGCGATGAGTCTGGCGTTGGCCCCGCTCGACGTGAGCGTTGAGCTGGAGGCGAACCTGCCCTGCCGGAAGTTCGACCCCGACCTGTGGTTCTCCGACTCGCCCGCCGAGCTCGAGCTGGCCAAGTCGCTCTGCGGGGACTGCCCGCTGCGCGTCGAGTGCCTCGCGGGTGCGGTCGAGCGGTCCGAGCCCTGGGGCGTCTGGGGTGGCGAGATCTTCGAGCGTGGCGCGGTCGTTCCGCGCAAGCGGCCCCGTGGCCGTCCGCGCAAGGAGGACGTCGCCCGGGACGCCGCGCTCCGGGTCGAGGCCGAGGCGCGCCTGGCGGCCAGTGGGCTGTCCGGGGCGCGCAACGCGGTCCGGCTGGCGGCCTGACATGAACCCGATCCGTATCCACCCCGCCGGTGCCATGCCGGCAACGAGAGAGCTGACCACCATGCTGCACGTTCCGAACGGAGCTTTCGAGATGCAACTACTCCATGAAGCGTTGTCCCGGGCTCGAATGCGCCGGCCTCAGGCCGGTCGTACCACCACGAGCACTGAGGCAACCCGATCCGCCCGTACCGTCGCCATGAACAGCCGCAAGCAGTCGGCGCGCGACCTGGGCGTTCTCTGATCCACCGATGACGAGGGGCGGGTGGCCGGTTTCCCGGCCGCCCGCCCCTCGGCGTCTGCTCCGGCTCAGCCGACCGGGGCGAAACCGGGCAGCCAGCGCTCCAGGATGCCCCGGTAGGGCGCCTTCGCCTCCAGCTGGCAGAGCACGCCGATCGAGCCGAGCGTCACCCGGTGGATGAGCAGGTACGACGGCGGCAGGTTGAGCTGCCGGCTGAGCTGGTAGGCGGGGGAGCGGGGGCTGGCCAGCCGGGCCGCCTCGGCGCGCAGCCAGGCCCGGGTGAACCGGAACTCCTCGGCGGCGATGGGCTCCAGCATCGGCCGGAGGAAGTCGAGCACCGCCTGGGCGTCGATCTCCTCGGTGGAGCCGATGAAGCCCTCCGCCCGCAGGCCCGCCACCACCTCGTCGGCGTTGCCGCGCAGGGCCAGCGCGGCGATCCGGCCGATCGGCTCGGGGGTGCCCTCCGGCATCCGGGCCACCGCACCGAAGTCGATCACACCGAGCCGGCCGTCCGGCAGCAGCCGGAAATTGCCCGGGTGCGGGTCGGCGTGCAGCAGGCCGGCCCGCTGTGGCGCGGACAGGTGCAGGATGGCCATCAGCCGGCCTGCCTCGTCGCGCTGCTCCTCGCTGCCCGACCGGATGATGTCGGCCAGCGGCGTGCCCTCGACCCACTCGGTGATCAGGACCCGGGGGGCCGCGGAGACCACCGCCGGGATGTAGATCTCCGGGTCGTCGGCGTACGCGGTCGCGAAGGCGCGCTGCGACTCCGCCTCCAGTTCGTAGTCCAGTTCCTCGGTGATCCGCTCGCGCAGCTCCACCAGGAGCGGCTTGACGTCCAGTCCGGGCTGGATCGCCCGGAACATCCCGCCGAGTCGGGACAGCTGCTTGAGGTCGGCGAGCAGGGCGTCGCCGGCGCCCGGGTACTGGATCTTGACGGCCACGTCCCGGGTGTTCGGGGCGCCGGAGGGGCCGTATCCGGGCTCCCGCCAGACCGCCCGGTGCACCTGGCCGATGCTGGCCGCGGCGGCCGGGGTGTCGTTGAACTCCACGAACCGGTCCCGCCAGTCCGGCCCGAGCTGTTCGGTGAGCACCTTGTGCACGCTGGCCGCCGGCAGCGGCGGCGCGGCCTCCTGGAGCTTGGTCAGCGCCTGCCGGTAGGGGGCGGCGATCTCCTCGGGCAGCGCCGCCTCGAAGACCGACAGCGCCTGGCCGAACTTCATCGCCCCGCCCTTGAGCTGCCCCAACACGCTGAAAAGCTGCTCGGCGGTGCGCTGCTGGATCTCCGCGGAGATCACGTCGGAGGCGAGCCCGGTGACGCGCTTACCCATGCCGAGGACGGTCCGACCGGCGAAGCCGAGCGGCAGAGCGGCGAGCTTTGCGGTCCGGGACACGGCCCGGCGCGGGATGTCGGTCACCCGGCCATTGTTACCGACGCGAGGGCCCCGCTGCTGCTCTGCGCCGCCCTCGGTGCTCACCGCCGCCCTCGGGAACACCCACAGGAGGCGTGCGGGGGCCAGACCCGGCGCCGGAGCCGGCCCGGCCCGGCCACCTCCACCGCGCAGCCGAGCGTCTCCGGGGTGCCGCCGTCGAGCTGGGCCAGCGCCTCCGCGCTCGCGTGGCCACCGGCGGCCAGCAGCGTCGCGGCGGCGCACGCCGGCTCCGGGCCGTCGGCGGCGAGCTGCGCGGCGAGCGCCGGCCAGTCCGGGTCGCGGTCGGTCCGGTGCAGGTCGAGACAGTTGAGGCAGGGGCCGACCGGGGGTCGGACCAGCGGCCCGATCACCGGTACGCCCTCCCGCAGGGCGACCAGCAGGTGCGGCTGGCGCCGTTGGGCGTACCCGGCGGCGAGCAGCGCGGCCGGCCGGTCGACGCCGAGCCGGACCACCAGGTCGACCCGGCCCTGCCGGAGCGGCCCGGTGCGGGTGCCGGGGGCGGCCCGGGCGACGGCGTCGCGTACCGCCGCGGCGAGCGGACGGCCGACCTCGGCGGCCGGGATGCCGGTGCCGACCAGGTCGGCCGGTCGGACCGGACCGGCCAGGTCCGGGCACACGTGCCCGACGCCCGCCTGGGCCAGCGCCACGGTGACCGCGGCGCCGAGCGGCCCGGCCCCGCTGACCACCACCCGGGCGGCCAGCCGGCGGCGCAGCACCTGGGCGGGGGTGCCGGGCAGCCGGGCGGCGGCCAGGGCCAGCGCGCCCGCCTCGGCACCGAGCCGGGCCCGGGCCGGTCCGGCCAGCTCCCGGGGCAGCAGGGTGTGCGCGGGCACCACCAGGCCCGCCGCCCGCAGCGCGTCGAGCAGCGTACGGGCGTCGTCGGGCCGGACGTCGGCGTCGGTCGCGTACGCCAGCACACGGCGTTCGCTGCGGCTGCCGTCGAGCAGGTCGAGCAGCCGGGCCGCGCGCGGGTCGGCGACCTCCAGCAGGACGGCCCGTCCCGGATCGACCCCGAGCTGGAGGGTGTGCCGGTCGCGCCAGAGCCGGGTGATCCCGGGCAGCAGGGTGGGTCGGGGCAGCGCGGTGGGCCGGGGTGGCGGGGCAGGGGTCATGCGACGGATCGTGACCGTTCCCCTGCTGTCCGTCGATCGTTGTCCACAGGTGCGCGGCACCCTGTCCAGGGCTGTCCACAGGAAATCGCGAGATATCCACAACCAGCGGGTAACCGGTGTCGCTCACCCGACAGCCGGAACGAAAAGCGGGAGGGGTGGCCGCCGGCCACCCCTCCCGCACACCCGAATCGGGTCAGACCTTCGCCTTGCCCAGGATGCGGTTCACTGTTGTGCCGCACACCGGACACTTGCCCTTGGCCATGTTCATCCCGGTCTTGCTGACCTCGATGCGCCCCTCGAAGTCGCGCTTCTCCTTGCACTTGACGCAGTAACCGTTGTAGGTCTGGGCCTGGTCGGCCACGGTGCCCTCCTCGTCTCGTCCGCCGGTCACTGCCTACCGGCGGTTGTCCCGGCGGCGGGCCACGCGGGGCGCCGGCGCTGGGTCGTTCTCCGCGGCCACCCACGTGACCGCTGGTCGCGGACCCTACCCAGGTCTGGGCAGTTCCATGTCAGCTGTGCATCGACACTGTGAGGAAGTCGACGTCGAGAGTGTGCATGGCGAATAACGTCTGATAAGTCAGTTTGGCGGGGACACGCCGACCGAACCGCCTCGAAGGCGGTTGCGGACCCCCGAGCGGCGCCCGAACGGATGATCACCTACGGTGGAGGGGGAGCGGCGTACGCGGCCCGCCGACCGCCACGAAGGGTGACGGTGGTGCGCCGCGCGGGCCCGGCTAAGAATTTTTTTCGGGACTCCTGGCGACCAATCCCCATTTTCCGGGCGCGTGTCGAGGGGTTGACTCTTGCGTACCCCTGGTCACTACGCAGTAGCTTTCCTTCGTGGCAGGATTCCGAGGCTGCGCGGCCCGCTGATGGCAGGGGTGCGGAAGCCGGTCGTCGAGGTACGGCGCAGCCAGCGTCGGCGACGCACGGTGTCCGCCTACCGCGACGGTGAGCGGGTGGTCGTCCTCATTCCCGACCAGTTCTCCCGGGCCGAGGAGAGCGAGTGGGTCGACCGGATGCTCGCCCGGCTCGCCGCCCGGGAGGGGCGGCTGGCCCGTTCCGACGACGAGCTGCTGGTCCGGGCCACCCGGCTGATCAAGCTCTACCTGCCCGAGCACGGCGCGCAGGCCGTCCCGGCGAGCGTCCGCTGGGTCACCAACCAGAACGGCCGGTGGGGTTCCTGCACGCCGGCCGACGGCACCATCCGGCTCTCCCACCGGGTCCAGGACATGCCCGACTGGGTCATCGACTACGTGCTCCTGCACGAGCTGGCCCACCTCATCGTGCCGAGCCACAACGCCCGGTTCTGGGCGCTGGTCGGCCGGTACCCGAAGACCGAGCGGGCCCGCGGCTACCTGGAGGGCGTCGCGGCCGCCGCCGGCACGCCCCTGGCCGACTGACGCTCCCGCCCGGACGCCGCGCCGCCCGGGCAGGAGCGGATGCCGCCCGGCCGGCTGGTCGGATGCCCCGCCCCGGGACCGCGCCAGCTCGCCACGCTCGGGGTCCCTCCACACGCCACCGCCACCGCACCCCGCGATGCCGCACTGCGCCGCGACCCCGCCACCGCACCCCGCGATGCCGCCCTGCGCCGCCACGACGCTCCCGTGGATCGTGCGCTCCGACGCCGCTACGGCGACCGGGTGGCCTCGTGATCCACTCCGTTTGCCGTGCATGGCGGTATCGGGGCGTCGTTGATACCGCGACATCCGGGAAGTGGAGTGGATCAACGGTGGGAAGCCATCGCGCCGCCGCCGCCACGCGGCGGTGCGGCCGGCTTGGCGTCGACCAGGGCGGGGCGGTGGGTCGGTGGGATGTCCGGGATCCGCGTAGGGTCGGGGCGTGGCACGACGTGTGGTGGTGGCGCTGCTCGGCCCGGTGAGCTGGGCGCCGCCGGGCATCGACCGGGCGGACTGGCGGAGGGCGCTCGCCGAGGACGTGGTCGACCTGCTCGCCACGCTCAACGAGGTGCACACCGCGGTGGCGGTGACCCCGGCCGACCGCTGGCTCGCCGACGCGGTGGTCTGGCCCGGCACCGAGGTGTACGAGGTGCCCGAGCCCACACCGAACGCGGTGCTCGCCGCTGTCGACGGCTACGACCAGGCGGCCGTCATCGCCGGGGACGCGCCGGACGTGCCCGGACTGACCATCGGCAAGCTGCTCCGGCCGCTGACCAGCCGGCCGGTGGCGGTCGCGCCGGTCGAGGGCGGTCCCGGGCTGCTCGGGGTGGCGGCCCGGCTGCCCGTACCGGCCTGGCTGCCGGCGGTCGACCTGGAGCGCGGGCTGCCGGCGGCGGTCCGCACGGCGGCGCCGAGCCCCGGCGACCTGGCAGTGACTCCCGGCTGGCACCGGCTCCGCGGCCCGGGCGACCTGGCCCGGCTCGACCCGGCGGTGGAGGGCTGGGAGGCGACCCGCGCGCTGCTCTCCGGCGCCGGCCATCCGGGCTGACCCGCCTCAGGCGTGTCGGGGCTGACCCGGCCCGGGGCGTGCCGGGGCTGACTCGATCCGGGCGTGCCCGGGCTGACCCGGCCCGGGGCGTGCCGGGGCTGACTCGATCCGGGCGTGCCGGGGCTGACCCGGCCCGGGCGTGCCGGGGCTGATTCCGATTCAGGCGCGCGAGGGTGCGTGACCCGGGCCGGCGGGGTGGTGGGCCGCCGGCCGGCCCGGTCGCGGTGGTCAGCGGCGTTCGTCGTCGCCGTCGGAGTCGTCGGTGCGCCGCTCCGGGCCGCCCGGTGCCTGCTCCTCCGGGCCACCGGGGGCGGAGAAGTCGAAGTTCTCCAGCTCGCTGAGGTCGAACTCGGCCATCGCGAAGGCCACCGGGTCGGCGAAGTCGTCGTCGGAGGGGAGCAGGTCGGGGTGACCCCAGAGGGCGTCCCGGCCGGCGATCCCGCGGTGCTCGGTGAGCGCCGCCCAGAGCGCCGCCGCCTCGCGCAGCCGGCGTGGCCGCAGCTCCAGGCCGACCAGCGCGGCGAAGGTCTGCTCGGCCGGGCCGCCCGCGGCACGGCGCCGGCGGAACGCCTCGCCGAGCCGGACCACGTTCGGCAGCCGGCCGCCGGCGGCGCTGTCCACCACGTGGCAGACCCACCCCTCGACCAGGGCCAACGCGGTCTCCAGCCGGGCCAGGGACGCCTTCTGCGCGGGGCTGTCCTCCGGGGTGAAGATGCCCTCCAGGGCGATCGCCTGCATCGACTCCGGGTCGGTCGGGTCGACCCGGCCCATCGCCTCCTCGATCGCCTCCCGGTTGACCCGGATGCCGGCGGCGTACGTCTCCACCGCGCTCAGCACGTGCCCGCGCAGCCACGGGACGTGCTGGAAGAGCCGCTGGTGGGCGGCCTCGCGCAGGGCCACGTAGAGCCGGACCTCGTCCTCGGGCAGCTCCAGGCCCTCGCCGTACGCGCGGATGTTGGCCGGGATCAGCGCGGCCGTGCCGGCCGGGCCGAGCGGCAGCCCGATGTCGCCGGCGGAGAGCACCTCCGCGGCGAGCGAGCCGAGCGCCTGGCCGAGCTGGCCGCCGAAGAGCGCGCCACCGAGGGTGGCCACCATCGACTGCATCGGGCCGAGCTGGGCGCGCGCCTCCGGCGGCACCAGGTCGCCCATCGCGCCGACCATCCGGCTGGCCACCGGGTCGCAGAGCTTGCGCCAGACGTCCAGGGTCTTGTAGATCCACTCGTTGCGGTTCCAGGCCACCGAGGTCTGGATGCCCGAGGGCAGCGCGGAGGCGGGCTCGAGCCAGAGGTCGGCGAGCCGCAGCGCCTCCTCCACCGCGTTGCGCTCGTACGGCGAGACCGCCGGGTCGCCCGCGGCGGCGAGCTGGCTGGCGGCCACCTGCCGGGCCAGGTCCCAGTTGACCGGCCCGCTGCCCGACGCGGAGAGCAGGTGCTGCAACTGCGACATGAACTGCTGCATCTGCGCGGGGTCGTTGGGGTCTGGTGGTTGCCCACCCGGGAGCGCGAAACCGAACGGAATATCAGGCACGACGTCTACGGTACGCGTGCCACACCCCGGGTCGCCCCCGCTGGCGTTGCGCTGAGGGCGAAGTCGTGGTTCACCCGCCGGGGCGCCCCACCCCGGTCGGTACGCTCTGCCGCATGAGACGTCGCGGCGTGACCGTCCTGCTCGGTGCTCTGCTCACCACCCTGCTCAGCATCGGCGTGCTCGGCGCGCCCATCCCGTACGTGGTGCTCGGTCCCGGGCCGACGGTGAACACGCTGGGCAAGGAGGACGGCAAGGACGTCATCGAGGTCAGCGGCCGGGAGACCTCCACCTCCGCCGGGCAGTTGCGGCTGACCACGGTCGGCGTCCAGCCCTCGGTCAAGCTGCGGTCGGCGCTGGCCGGGTGGTTCTCCGACGACGAGGCGGTGGTGCCGCGCGAGCTGGTCTACCCGCCGGGGGAGACCCAGCAGCAGGTCGAGGAGCGCAACGCCGAGGACTTCAAGGTCTCGCAGACCAGCGCGGAGACCGCGGCCCTGCGCGAACTGGGCTTCCCGGTGCGGGTGGTGGTCAAGACGGTCGCCGCCGACGGGCCGTCGGCCGGGGTGCTCAGGCCCGGCGACGTGGTGACCTCGGTGGACGGGCAGCCGGTGCCGGTGGCGTCCCGGCTCACCGAGCTGATCCGGGCGAAGCCGGCCGGGACCGCGCTGGAGATCGGCTACACCCGGGACGGCGCGGCGGCCACCGCGTCGGTGACCAGCCGCGAGCAGGACGGCCGGCCCCGGATCGGGATCGAGATCGAGCAGCAGCAGCCGCACCCGTTCACCGTGAAGATCGACCTGGAGGACATCGGCGGCCCGAGCGCCGGGCTGATGTTCGCCCTCGGCATCGTGGACAAGCTGACCCCGGAGGACCTGACCGGCGGCAAGATCATCGCTGGCACCGGGACGATCGACGACGAGGGCCGGGTCGGCCCGATCGGCGGCATCGCGCAGAAGCTGGTCGGGGCCAGGCACGCCGGCGCGACGGCGTTCCTGGTGCCGGCGGACAACTGCGCGGAGGCCGTCCGCAACCCGCAGCCCGGCCTGCCGTTGGTGAAGGTGGGTTCGCTGGACGAGGCGCTCGCCGCCCTGGAGACGCTGCGCGCGGGCGGTCAGCCCACCCACTGCTGACCGCCGGCCGACCGGCCCGGCCCCGGCCGTTCCGCCCCGGCCGTCCCGCCCGGCACGACGGCCCGGGCGGGCCCACCGGCCGGCCGGTGACCGGCGGCGCGCGGCCGCCGCACGACCGTGCCCCGACACGTTCAGGAAGACCCCGTACTCTGGGTGCCTGGTCGGAGCCGATCACATCGAGCGTGCGGAGCCAACAGTGGTCATGCGTAGCAGCAGCCCCCTGCCGAGGATGAGCCGACGCGGACGCGTCACGATCGGCGTCCTGGTCGGGGTGTTCGTGCTCTTCACCCTGCTGGGCTGGGGTGTACAGGCGTGGACGGACTGGCTGTGGTTCGACGAGGTCCGCTACACCCAGGTCTTCACCGGCGTGCTGGCCACCCGGCTGCTGCTCTTCCTCTCCGTCGGGCTGGGCATGGCGGTGATCATCGGCGGCAACCTGTGGCTCGCCCACCGGCTGCGCCCGCGGATGCGTCCGCACTCGCCGGAGCAGGCCACCCTGGAGCGCTACCGGATGCTGCTGAGCCCCCGGCTCGGCCTGTGGATCGCGTTGGTCGCGGCCGTGATCGGCCTCTTCGCCGGGCTGAGCGCGCAGAGCCGGTGGAGCCAGTGGCTGCTCTTCCGCAACGGCGGTGACTTCGGCGTCAAGGACCCGGAGTTCGGGGTGGACGTCGGCTTCTACGTCTTCGAGCTGCCGTTCTGGCGCTACCTGCTCGGGGTCGGCTTCACCGCGGTGGTGCTCTCCCTGATCGGCGCGCTGGCCGTGCACTACATCTTCGGCGGGGTCCGGCTGCAGGGCGTGGGCGACCGGATGAGCAACGCCGCCCGGGCCCACCTGAGCACCCTGGTCGCGGTCTTCGTCCTGCTCAAGGCGGTCGCGTACGTGCTGGACCGGCGGGCCATGCTGCTGGAGTACAACGACGGGGCCAACGTCTACGGCGCCGGCTACGCCGACGTCAACGCGCTGCTGCCGGCCAAGGAGATCCTCGCCTACATCTCCGTCGTGGTGGCCATCGCGATCATCGTGTTCTCCAACGCCTGGATGCGGAACCTGGTCTGGCCGGGCATCTCGCTGGCCCTGCTCGGCGTCTCCGCGGTGGCGATCGGCGGCATCTACCCGTGGGCGGTGCAGACCTTCGAGGTGAAGCCGAGCGCCCGGGACAAGGAGGCGCCGTACATCCAGCGCAGCATCGACGCCACCCGGGCGGCCTTCGGGTTGGACGTCACGAAGACCATGCCGTACGCGGCGGCGAATCTCGTTCCACCGGCGAGCCTGGCCACCGACACCTCGGTGGTGCCGAACGTCCGGCTGCTCGACCCGCAGCTGGTCAGCGAGACCTACACCCAGCTCCAGCAGGTCCGCGGCTTCTACGACTTCGGCCCCAAGCTGGACATCGACCGGTACGGGGTGAACGGCAAGACCTCCGACTACGTGGTCGGCGTCCGGGAGATCAACTACGGCGAGCTGACCGCCCAGCAGAACAACTGGATCAACCGGCACACCGTCTACACGCACGGCTACGGGCTGGTGGCCGCGCCGGCCAACCAGGTGGTCTGCGGTGGCCAGCCGTTCTTCGTCTCCGGCTTCCTCGGCGAGAAGGCGCAGGAGGCGTGCTCCTCCCAGACCGAGCAGATCCCGGCCAGCCAGCCGCGGATCTACTACGGCGAGCGGATGGAGGCCGGCGACTACGCGATCGTCGGCAAGGCCGACCCGGACGCCAACCCGGCCGAGTTCGACCGGCCGGTCGGTGAGGGCGGCGAGGCCGGTGAGGCCTACTACACCTACACCGGTGAGGGTGGCGTCGAGATCGGCTCGTTCATGCGCCGGCTGCTCTACGCCATCAAGGAGCAGGAGTCGAACTTCCTGCTCTCCGAGGCGGTCAACGACAACTCCAAGCTGCTCTACGTGCGCAACCCGCGGGACCGGGTGGAGAAGGTCGCGCCGTTCCTCACCCTCGACGGCGACCCGTACCCGGCGGTGATCGACGGCCGGGTGCAGTGGATCGTGGACGGCTACACCACCTCGGCGACCTACCCGTACGCCGAGCGGGTCAACCTCCAGCAGGAGACCACCGACGAACTGACCGGGCGGGGCACCTTCCAGCTGGCCCGGGAGAACGTCAACTACATCCGCAACTCGGTCAAGGCCACCGTCGACGCGTACGACGGCACCGTCAAGCTCTACGAGTTCGACGAGAACGACCCGGTGCTCAAGGCGTGGAACAAGGCGTTCGGCGGCGACCTGGTGCAGCCCAAGGCGCAGATCCCGGCGGAGCTGGCCGAGCACTTCCGCTACCCGGCCGACCTGTTCAAGGTGCAGCGCAACCTGCTCACCAAGTTCCACGTGACCAACCCGGGCGACTTCTACTCGGCGCAGGACTTCTGGCAGGTGCCGAACGTGCCGGACGCCCCGGACAGTGGGCAGAAGCAGCCGCCGTACTACCTGTTCACCCAGTTCCCCGGGCAGGACACGCCGCGGTTCCAGCTCACCTCGGCGGTCACCCCGAACGGGCGGCAGAACCTGGCCGCGCTGATCTCCGGGTCGTACGTCGACGGGCAGCCGCGGCTGGAGGTGCTGGAACTGCCGGACCAGACCCGGATCTCCGGCCCGGTGCAGGTGCACCAGCAGATGACCAACAACGCCAACATCCGCCAGCAGCTGAACCTGCTCTCCTCCAACCAGGCCCAGGTGCAGTACGGCAACCTGCTCTCGCTGCCGTTCGGCGACGGAATGCTCTACGTCGAGCCGGTCTACGTCAAGAGCAACCAGCAGGACGCGTACCCGCTGCTGCAGAAGGTGCTGCTGTCGTACGGCGACGGCGGTTCCTACGTGGCGCTGGCCGACAACCTCACCGACGGCATCAAGCAGCTCGTCGAGCAGGGCAAGCGGGCCGCCCAGGGCGCCCCGCCGCCGCCCACCGGCGGCACCCCGCCGCCGACCGGGACGCCGACCACCCCGCCGGCGCTCACCGGCGAGCTGGCCGAGGCCGCGAACCGGGTCCAGGCCGCGATCACCGAGGTGCGGGCCGCCCAGGCGTCCGGCGACTTCGAGCGGTACGGCCGCGCGCTGAAGGCGCTCGACGAGGCGCTGACCGCGTTCCAGCAGGCGCAGCGGGCGGCCGGTCCGGCGGCCACCCCGGCCCCCGGCGGCACCCCGTCGGCGAGCCCGGGCGGCAGCGCGCCGCCCACCCCGAGCGGCGGCTGACCCGCGTACCACGACACAGCCCCCGGCCTCGCGGACCGACCCCGGTCCCCGGCGCCGGGGGCTGTGTCGTGCAGCCGACCGAAATCCTGGACCGGGGCCGTGCAACCTGGCGGCCCGGTGTGCCGTCCTGTCTGCAAGACAAGGCGAGGAACCGGGGGGATGCGTGGTCGGGCCATGAGGGACGCGCACAGTTTCGACGAGTTCTACCGGAGCACCTCCCGGCGGATGCTCCGGTACGGCTACGCGGTCGTGGGCGACTACACCGAGGCCCAGGACCTGGTGCAGGAGGCGTTCGCCCGGGCCTGGCGGCAGTGGGGGAAGCTGGTCACCCATCCGGCCCCCGAAGCCTGGCTGCGGCTGGTGGTGGCCCGCCTGGCGACCGACCGGTGGCGTCGCCTGCACGGCCTGCGCGGCGTGCTCAGCCGCAACGGTCCGCCCCCGCCGGTGCCCGCCCCCAGCGAGGACAGCGTGCTGCTGGTGGGCGCGCTGCGCCAGCTGCCCGCCGCCCAGCGGCAGGCCCTCGCCCTGCACTACCTCTTCGACATGTCGGTGGAGGAGATCGCCCGGGAGAGCGGGGTGCCGACCGGCACCGTGAAGTCCTGGCTCTCGCGGGGGCGGACCCGACTGGCGGCGCTGCTGCCGGACTACTCCTCCCCGGAGCTGGAGGCCAACGATGTCGCGTGAACTGTCCGATCTCTACCGTTCGCTCGCCGAGGACGCCGACCGCGGGCGGCTGGCGCTCCCCGAGGTGCTCCGGCGCCGGGCCGACCGCCGGGCCCGGGTCCGGGCCGCCGGCACCGCGCTCGCGGTGATGGTGCTGGTCGGCGGGGTGGTGACCGGGGCCCGGCTGACCCGCACCGCGGACCCGGCCCCCGCCCCCGCACCGGCCGCGACGCCGACACCGACGCCGACCGTGGCCGTCCCCACGCCGACCCCGTCGGCCACCCCGCCCGCGCCGCCGTCCGCGTCCAGCGTTCCAGGCGCCGGTCCCAGCGGCCTGCCCACGGGTGCCGCGCGCACGCCCACCTCGATTCCCGACCGGGCGTTCTTCACCCTGGCGAAGGCGAACCGCACCGGGCAGGAGACGGTCATCCGGGACTCCGCCACGCTGCCGAAGCTCTGCGACGCCCGCTACCCCAGTGACGGCGCGGTCGTGCAGAGCCGCAGCCGCAACCTCGCCTACCGGCTGGCCGGCACCCCGGAGGGGTCGGTCCCGGACGGCAGCTACGCGCAGACCATCACCATCTACCGGGCCGGCCGGGCCGACGACTTCCTGCGGGAACTGCGCCAGGCGGTGCGCGACTGCCCGGAGCAGCAGGGGCAGAGCAACGGCAATCCGGCGGCCTCCCGCCAGCGGCTGCTCCCGGACGGCGGCTACGGCGACGAGTCCGTGCTGTTCGAGATGCGGGTGGCGGCGCGGGACGTCAACGGCGATCCGACCGGCGACGACGAGGTGCGGCTGGTCCGGGCGGTCCGGGTCGGTGACGTGGTCACCGTGCTCTGGGAGCAGGGCTGGGAGAACACCTCCAGCAAGCGGTCCCAGGTCGACGCCGACAGCCGCCGCGCGGTGGCCGCCGTCCAGGACTGGCTACGGTGACCCGCGGGGTCGTTTTGCGGCACCCCCGGGTGGTGCGCTACGGTTGACGGACCGACGCGGGGTGGAGCAGCTCGGTAGCTCGCTGGGCTCATAACCCAGAGGTCGCAGGTTCAAATCCTGTCCCCGCTACTAGCGCAACCGCAGGTCGAGGGCACTCTCCCGGACACGGGAGAGTGCCCTCGGTCGTTGTGGGGGCGGTCTGGGAGCAGCCGGAGCACGAGCCCGGGTGCTCGGGTGACGGCGCCGCGCCCTGGGCTCCATCCGCCGTCGTCGTCGCCGTAAACTGCCGGCTCGCGCGATTGCGGGGTGCGAATCCGGACGCGCGGTGACGCGAGGGAGAGACGGCCGGGTGGAGCTGCGGGACATCGAGATCTTCCTGACCCTGACCGAAGAGCTCCATTTCGGGCGTACGGCGGAACGTCTCCGGGTGTCCAAGGCGCGGGTCAGTCAGTCGATCAAACAGCAGGAGCGCCGGATCGGCGGTGCCCTGTTCGAGCGGACCAGCCGCAGCGTGCGGCTCACCCCGCTCGGCGAGCGGCTGCGCGACCGGCTCGACGCGGGTTACGGCGAGATCATGGCGGGCATCGACGAGGCTGCCGCCGCCGCCCGCGGGTACGTCGGCACCCTGACCGTCGGCACCTTCGACACCCACCACCAGGAGATCGCGGGCGTCCTCGAACTGTTCCGGCAGCGGCATCCGCAGTGTGAGCTGCACATGCGCGAACTCCTCCCCTCCGACCCGTTCGGCGGGTTGCGGGCGGGTCGGATCGACGTGGGGCTGCTCTGGCTCCCGGTCCGCGAGCCCGACCTCGTCGTCGGGCCGGTGTTGTACACCGAGCAGCTGGTGCTGGCTGTCGCCGCCGACCACCCGCTGGCCAGCCGGGACCAGGTCGAGATCGAGGATCTCGGCGACCACGCGGTGGTGCACCTGGAGGGGCCCATCCCGGACTACATGTGGGAGGTGAAATGCCCGTCCGTGACCCCGGCCGGGCGGCCGATCCGGCGCGGAAGCGCCGTGGCCACCCTCGCCGAGGCGCTCACGGCGATCGGCTCCGGCAGGGTGGTGTCTCCCATCGGGTCGCTCGTGGCGGCCGGCCGGAAGCGCCGGGACATCACCTTCGTGCCCATCACCGACGGACCGACCCTGTCGTACGCGCCGGTGTGGCGCGGCGCCGGTGAGACGTCGCTGGTCCGCGCCTTCGTCCAGGCGGCCAGGGACGCGCGGAACGCCCGGGCGGCCGACGCGTCGCCGCGGACAGGATCCCGCCGGACCGGTGGACGGCCCGGATAGCGCTCACCGAGACCCCCCACAGCCGGCCGCGTCGGCGTGCCGGCCGTCGGCGAGCTGCGGCCGGTGCCGCGCGACGGCCGGGATCACGGGGGGTGGCTGATCATCCGGGCGCGGATGCGATAGAGTGGTGAGGCCGACGCGGGGTGGAGCAGCTCGGTAGCTCGCTGGGCTCATAACCCAGAGGTCGCAGGTTCAAATCCTGTCCCCGCTACTGTCCCGAAGGCCCCGGATGATCTCCGGGGCCTTCGGCGTTCTCCGGTGCCGACGCCCCCTCCGCCGGCGATTCCCGCTCTCTGGCCTGCCGGGGTTGCGGTTCTCGGCGAGGATGTGGGCATGTCTGCTTTCGGCAAGTGGTGGGGCCGGCTGAGCGCCGTCCTCGGTGCGGTGGTGCTGTCCGTCTTCGTACCTGTTGCGGCCTGGGCGTCGACCGGCACGGGTGAACTGGTGGTCGAGGCCGCCCGGCGGCGACGCGGCGGCGGCTTCGGGTTCCTCGGGCTGCTCTGCTGCCTGGTGGTCGTCGCCGTCATCGTCTACCTGGTGTTCCGGATGACCCGCAACCGGCGGGGCGGCCCGCCGCGCTGATCCGTCCGCGGGGCCGGCGACCGCCGGGCCGGCCGGCAGTCCGGATGCCGGTCCGCCCCTGGCACGGTGACGTCCGGGTCCACGGGCCTGCTCGGGATGCCGGCGGTCAGGCCAGGGCGGCGTTGGCCTGGGCCAGGAACCGGGCCGCGGCGGCCTGGCTGCCGGCCCGGCCGGTGCGGACGCTCTCGGCGGCGTCGAGCAGCAGCGCACGGACCCGGGGGTGTCCCGCCGGGGGCGGGCTCGGCGCCGGGCCCAGCCCGCCGGCCAGGGTGGCGCCGAAGGCGGCGGCCCGCTGTTCCACCGGGTCGGTGAGGACGCCCTCGGTGTAGCGGCGGACGGCCAGGCTGGCGCTGAGGCCCCGGTCGTGCCCGAGCACGGCGCCGGCCTCGCCGTTGGTGGTGAGGAAGTTGAGCACGTCCACCACCACGGCGGGGTGCCGGGTGCCGCGGAAGGCCGCCCAGTACATCGACGCCCGGGCCCACTGCGCGGCCGGCGGCCCGGGCAGGGCGGCCAACGCCAGCTCGTCCCGGGTCAGCCGTTGCAGTTCCGGGAGCTGGTGCGACCAGGCGACGGACGCGGCGGTGGCCCCGGTGCCCACGAGCTGCCGGGCCGGCTCGCCGCTGTCGGCCTGCTCCGCCAGGGCGGCGCTGGGCGTGGCCCGGCCCGCTCGGGCCCGATCCCACAGCGCGAACCACTCGACCAGCGCGTCGGTGGCGAAGCCGAGCTGCCGCCCCTGGTAGAACTCACTGCCCCGGCCCCGCAGCCAGAGCCAGAGCGCCCGGTAGTCGCCGGACGGGTCGGTGGTGCCGGCGACCCGGCCACCACCGGCCCGGGTGACCTGTTGCGCCCAGGCGACGTACTGGTCCCAGCTCATCCCGGTGCGCGGCTCCGCCACCCGCAGCCGGCGCAGCAGGTCGCGGTTGACCACCAGCGCGGCGGCGGTCTGCCCGGCCGGGACGCCGACCGTCCGTCCGGCCACCTCGCCGTACCGGGCCAGGCCCGGGGGCAGGGCGCTCAGGTCCAGCCGCCGGTCGGCGACGTACCCGCCGAGGTCGAGGACGATCTGGCGCTGCGCGTACTCGGTGAGCACGCTGTCGTCGAGCTGGAACAGGTCGGGCACGTTGCCGCCGGCGGCCTGGGTGGCCAGCCGGTCGTAGTAGCCGCCGCTGCCCTGCCAGGTGACCCGGAAGGTGACCCGGGGATTCCGCTCGGAGTAGAGCCGCAGCGCCTTCTCGGTGCGCTCGGCCCGCGCGGCGCCGCCCCACCAGAACACCGACAGCTCGACCGGCCCGTCGTCGGTGGGGGTGGCCTGCTCGCCGGTGCACCCGGCCAAGCCGAGGACCGGGGCGCCCAGCAGCGCGGCGAGCACCCGGCGCCGGCCCGGGTCCGCGCCGGGACGGTGCGGGGCGGGACGGGCGGCGGGCACGGGGCCTCCTGGGTACCGGGCGGGCGGGGGTCGGATCATTCACGCAGGCGCCGCCGGAGGGTGTCAACGGCCGTCCGGCCGACACCGGCTGCCGGGCGGAGGCGGCCCTCCGCCGGCAGCACCGGCGACCGGACGTACGCAGGTCGCGTGATGTACTAGGGCACGTGGAACTTCTGCACTCGGGCAAGGTCCGGGACGTCTACGCCGACGGCGACGACCTGATCCTGGTCGCCTCCGACCGGATCTCGATCTACGACGTGGTGCTGCCGACACCGATCCCGGACAAGGGCAAGCTGCTCACCGCGCTCTCGCTGTGGTGGTTCGAGCAGCTTTCCGACCTGGTGCCCAACCACGTCCTCTCCGCCACCGACGTGCCGGACGAGTTCGCCGGCCGGGCGATCCGCTGCCGGCGGCTGGAGATGGTCCCGGTGGAGTGCGTCGCCCGGGGCTACCTGACCGGCGGCGGCCTGCGGGAGTACCAGCGCACCGGCGCTGTCTCCGGTGTGCCGCTACCGCGCGGCCTGGTCGAGGCGTCGATCCTGCCCGAGCCGATCTTCACCCCGTCCACCAAGGCGCCGGTGGGGGAGCACGACGAACCGATCACCTTCGCCGAGGTGGTGGACAAGGTGGGCACCGAGACCGCCGAGCGACTGCGGCAGATCACCCTCGACGTCTACCGGCGGGGCGCCGAACTCGCCGCCGACCGGGGCATCCTGGTCGCCGACACCAAGATCGAGCTGGGCTGGGCGGCGGACGGCACCCTGATGCTCGGCGACGAGCTGCTCACCTCGGACTCGTCCCGGTTCTGGCCGGCCGAGTCGTACCAGCCGGGGCGGGTGCAGTTCTCCTACGACAAGCAGTACGTCCGGGACTGGGCCACCGACAGCGGCTGGGACAAGCAGGCGCCCGCTCCCGAGGTGCCGGCCGAGGTGGTCGAGGCGACCCGGGCCCGCTACGTCGACGTCTACGAGCGGCTCACCGGCAACCGCTGGGGCTGACCGCGGCGCGCCGGCCGGTGGCGGCGGGACGCCGGGCGCCGCGGGCCCGGTGGGCTCAGTGGTTCCAGACGTCCCCGCCGAAGACCCGCGACCAGACGTTGTCGACCACACCCGAGGTGCCCCAGACGGTGTCCCCGTCGGCGTCCGCGCCGGCCGGCGCAACCTGCGTCATTCCGCCGTAGACCAGGTAGCCGGGCCCGTTCGGGGAACCGGCGATGTGCCGGCCGCTGCTGTGGATGCCGTAGCCGACGAAGTCGCGCTCCCACTTGGAGAGGAAGCCGGCGGCCACGTTGTCGAGCCCGTCCACGGTGGCCTGGACCAGGTCCTTCAGCACGTCGGTGCGCCCGGTGCCCAGCTGCATCCCGACGTCGAAGGCGCCGGCCGCGGCGATCGCCGCCGCCCCGCCGGTGGCCACGGCCTCGGCCATCGCCTCGATCCCCTTCAGGAACCCGAGCGCCGAGGCGGCGAAGGAGTTCGCGGTGGCCAGCGCGGAGGCCGCGGCGGGCGATCCGACCACGGTCGCCGCGGCGGCCGCGATGAAGGTGGCGAAGGCGAAGAGGATGGTGGCGACCACCGTGTACGCCACCACCAGGCAGAGCAGGATGGCGCCGACGCAGAGCATGGTGACGCCCACCGTGACGGCCAGCACCTGGGTGCCGACGACCTGGACGTCGTACCTGCGGACGTGCACGCCGAACGCGTCCCGGTCGCGGCCGCTCCACTGGTCGGCGGTCAGCGTGCCGACGGCCGAGTCGAGGTTGTCGCGGGCGGTGCCGAGCTGATCGTAGATCGAGAGCCAGTCGCCGCCCTTTCGCATGATCGTTTCCGGGTCGCACTGGTTGAAGTAGACGATCTGGGCGACCGGCCAGGCGGCGGGGATGACCGCCGCGGCCACGGAGATCTCCACCAGCGCGGTCTTGGCGGCGATCGCGGGGTAGGTCGGGTCTGCCATGGGTTCTCCGGCGGGCTCAGCGGGTGGCGATGGTGCTGGCGGTCTCGGTGGCCTCCCAGTTGTCCGCCGTGCTGGACAACCGCGACCGGATCTCGGTGAGGTGCTCGCGCTTGCTGCGCAGCTCCTCCTCGACGAACTCGACCGCCCCGACGTAGGCGACCGCCAGGTGGGGCACCACCGAGGTGAAGTTGCTGTGGGTGATGGCGCGGGCCGAGGCCAGCAGGTCGGTGCAGGCGTCCAGGGCCGGGCCGACCTCACGCTCGATCGTCTCGCCGAGCGCCCGGATCGCCGGCGGATCCACCTTGATCACTGGCCCCCCCGTTGGCGCGATCGATGTTGGTTGCTGCCAGAGCGCGGACAGCGTACCCGATCTTGGCTGGGGGAGGGTGCCCGGCGCTGGTAGCCTCCGAGCCATGCCGTCCGGACGATCCGCCCCGACGCCGCCCGACGACTACGTGTCCCGGATGGCCCGCCGGCCGCGCTGGCAGCGGCTGCTGGTGCCGGTCGTCCTGGTCGCCGTAGCCCTGGCGCTTCCGGTCGGCCTGGGCCGCAACGCGATCGGCGCCGAGCGGGTGACCATCCGGGTCGAGTCCTGCGACCTCGACGGTCCGAAGGCGACCGAGCGGTGCCGCGGCAGCTGGCGGCTCTCCGACGGCACGGTGGTCGCCGGCCCGGTGGGCGGCGGCTCGGTACGCGAGGGCGAGCAGGTCGACGGCTGGGGTAACGACACCCGGGCCACGGTGAACCTGATGAGCTGGCTCGTCGCCCCGCTGCTGGTCGGCTCCGCACTGCTGGTGGTCCTGGTGGCGCTCGCCGTCGTGTTCCTCCGGGCGGCCGGGAAGCGGGCTCGGCCCGCCCGCTGACGCTTCCCCCGGCGGCCGCGGAGCGAGGCGGGGCGCGACCGCCGACCCCGCTCCGGGCCGTCCCGTCAGACGCCCAACTGGCGCCGCAGCCGTTCCAACATCTGGGTGCTCTCCCGCAGCGGCCCGCTGACCAGGTCGTTGAGCTGCGCCAGCTTGGCCTGCGCCGCCGCCGGGTCGTGCACCAGTGCCTCCGGCCCGGCCGGGCCGGTCAGCTCGCGCAGTGCCTCGCCGGTCTCCCGCTGAAGGTCGGCGCGAGCCTTGCGGAGCAGGTCGCCGAGCAGCTCGGCCAGCTCGGCCGCCGGCAGGCGCAGCGCGCGCGGGTCGATGTGCAACTCGTGGGCGGGATCCTCGGCGGTGCAGGTGACCCGGACCAGCCCGTCCTCGCTCTCGGCCCGCCCGGTGAGGCCGGCCAGCCGGGTGCGCAGCTCCTCGCCGCGGTTCAGTTGCTCCCGCATCCGCTCCATCAGTTGCGCCATCACGTCGCCCGTCGGCGCGCTCCCGTTCGGCCCGGTCATCGTGCCCCCATTCCGGTGTCGTCCGTCCGTGTGCGGGGCCGACCGTAGCCCCTACCGGCCACCGACCACCATGGAGGGTCGGCGGCGGTCGTCGGACCTAGCTCAGGCGTAGGAAGACCGCGACGCCGACGACCAGCACGATCACACTGACGCCGAGCAGCGTGACGAAGGGGACGACCACCGAGGAGGTGCCGCCGACGCCCGGCGCCTCGACCAGGATCCGGGTCGGGCGGGCCGGCTCGTGCACCACGGTGACCGGCCCCGGCGCCGCCGACAGCGGGGTCTGCCGCCAGCGTCCCGGCGTCGCGGTCACCTCCCGGCCGTTGGCCGTGCGGAAGCGCACCACCGGGTGGTACGTCCGGGGACCGAAGCCGAACGTGACGGGGCGCAGTTCCACCACCTGGCCCGGCACCCGGACGCCCCGGCGCAGCAGGTCGAGGTCCCGCTGAAACCGGACGACCGCACAGGTCACCCCGGACAGACCGAGCACCGTCATGATCGTCAGCACCAGGGTCGGCATCGGTCTCCCTTCGGCACCGTCGGGTCGCCGTCAGTCCACCCAGTTCAGCGTGCGCTCGACCGCCTTGCGCCAGTTGCGCAGCTCGCGCTCGCGGTGCTCCGGTGCCATCGCCGGGGTCCACTGGGCGTCCGAGCGCCACTGCTCGCGCAGGGTGGCCAGGTCCGGCCAGAAGCCGACCGCCAGGCCGGCCGCGTAGGCGGCGCCGAGGCAGGTGGTCTCGGTGATCCGGGACCGCACCACCGGCACGTCGAGCACGTCGGCGAGGAACTGCATGAGCAGCCCGTTGGCGGTCATCCCGCCGTCCACCCGCAGCCGGCGCAGCGCGACGTCGGAGTCGGCGTTCATCGCGTCGACCACCTCGCGGGTCTGCCAGGCGGACGCCTCCAGCACCGCCCGGGCCAGGTGCCCCTTGGTGATGTAGCCGGTCAGCCCGGCGATCACGCCCCGGGCGTCGCTGCGCCAGTGCGGGGCGAACAGCCCGGAGAAGGCCGGCACCACGTAGCAGCCGCCGTTGTCGGCGACGGTGCCCGCCAGCTCCTCCACCTGGGCCGCGGTGGAGATCAGGCCGAGGTTGTCGCGCAGCCACTGCACCAGCGAGCCGGTCACCGCGATCGCCCCCTCCAGGGCGTACGCGGCCGGTTGGCCGTCGATCCGGTAGGCGACGGTGGTGAGCAAGCCGTGCGCCGAGGCGACCGGGCTGGCGCCGGTGTTGAGCAGCAGGAAGCTGCCGGTGCCGTAGGTGCACTTGGCCTCGCCCGGCTGGAAGCAGGTCTGCCCGAACAGCGCGGCCTGCTGGTCGCCGAGCGCGCTGGCCACCGGCACCCCGGCGAGCACCGCGGTGGCCTCCCCGTAGACCTCGGCGGAGCTGCGGATCCGCGGCAGCATGGCGGCCGGCACGCCCATCGCGTCCAGCAGCTCCGGGCTCCAGTCGAGGGTGGACAGATCCATCAGCATGGTGCGGCTGGCGTTGGTCACGTCCGTGACGTGCCGGCCGGTCAGCTTCCAGATCAGCCAGCTGTCCATGGTGCCGAAGAGCACCTCGCCGGCCTCGGCGCGCGCCCGCAGGCCCTCGACGTGGTCGAGCAGCCAGCGCAGCTTCGGCCCGGCGAAGTAGGTGGCCAGTGGCAGGCCGGTGCGGGTGCGGAACAGCTCCTCGCCGTGCGCCTGCTCCAGTTCGCGCAGCAGCGGGCCGGTGCGGGTGTCCTGCCAGACGATCGCGTTGGCCACCGGACGGCCGGTGGCCCGGTCCCAGACCAGCGTGGTCTCGCGCTGGTTGGTGATCCCGACCGCGGCCAGCCCGGTCGCGTCGGTGCCGGCCGCGTCCAGCGCCTCCCGGACCACCCGCTCGACGTTGTCCCAGATCTCCTCGGCGTCGTGCTCCACCCAGCCCGGTTGCGGGAAGAGCTGCCGGTGCTCCCGCTGCGCCACGGCGACGATCTCCCCGGCCCGGTCGAAGACGATGCACCGGGACGAGGTGGTGCCCTGGTCGATGGCGGCGACGTACTCTCCGGTCACGGCAGCACCGTACCGGGCCGGGCGCCACCACGCCGCCCGGCGCCGGGCCCCGGCCCCGGTCCCGCCGGTGATCCGTACGATGTGCAGACGTGCGTGACATCGCCGTGTTCAGCGGAACCGCCCATCCCGAACTCGCCGCCGAGATCTGCGCCCACCTCGGGGTGCCCCTGCACCCGGTGCGGGTGTCCCGGTTCGCCAACGACTGCCTGGAGGTGCAGTTGCAGGCGAACTGCCGGGAGCGCGACGTCTTCCTGATCCAGCCGTTGGTGCCGCCGGTGCAGGAGCACCTGGTGGAGCTGCTGCTCATGATCGACGCCGCCCGGGGCGCCTCGGCCGGCCGGATCACCGTGGTGCTGCCGCACTACGCGTACGCCCGGTCGGACAAGAAGGACGCGCCCCGGATCTCCATCGGTGGCCGGCTGGTGGCCGACCTGCTCACCTCGGCCGGCGCCGACCGGGTGCTGGCGATGACCCTGCACTCCCCGCAGGTGCACGGCTTCTTCAGCGTGCCGGTGGACCACCTGCACGCCCTTCGCGAGCTGGCCGAGCACTTCAGCCGGTACGACCTGGCCAACACCGTGGTGGTCTCGCCGGACCTGGGCAACGCCAAGGAGGCGGCGGCCTTCGCCCGGCGGCTCGGCACCCCGGTGGCGGCCGGCGCGAAGCAGCGGTTCAGCGACGACCGGGTCACGATCAGCGCGGTGATCGGCGACGTGGTGGACCGGGACGTGATCGTGCTGGACGACGAGATCGCCAAGGGCAGCACGGTGATCGAGCTGATGGAGCACCTGCGCGAGCTGAAGGTCCGCTCCATCCGGCTGGCCTGCACGCACGGCCTCTTCTCCAGCGGCGCGCTCGACCGGCTCAGCGAGCAGGAGGGGGTGCTGGAGATCGTCTGCACCAACACGGTGCCGATCCCGGCCGAGAAGCGGGTGCCGAAGCTGAAGGTGCTGTCGGTGGCGCCGGCGCTGGCCGAGGCGATGCGCCGGATCCACGACGGCGAGTCGGTCAGCGCCCTCTTCGCCTGAGCCCACGGTGCCGTGCGCGGCCGGGAGGCCGGCGCGTACGGCCGCCGCGGCGGCCGCGGCCGGTGCCGGGACGCGGCGCGACCCGGGGACGGGGGCCCCACCGCCCCGCCGCGACCGGCCGCCGCGGTCAGTCGCGGCGGTGCCGGCCGATGTGCTCGCGCTCGCCGACCGCCGCGCTGATCCGAACCGTCGTGCCGGCGGCGCCGGTCTCGACCTCCATGCTGTCGCTGAGCTCGCGGGCCAGCCAGAGGCCCCAGCCGCCGGCGGTGTCCGGCGCCGGCCGGGTCCGGTCGTCCAACCGCCGGGCGCTGATCCCGGTGCCGTGGTCGGAGACCTCGCAGAGCAGGTGACCGGCCTGCCGCCACAGCCGCAGCCGGCCCCGCCCGCCGCCGTGCCGGACCGCGTTGGTGATCAGCTCGTTGACCGCGAGCACGAAGTCGTCCAGCCGCTGCCCGCTCAGTCCACAGGCATGCGCGCAGGAGGTGACCGAGTGGCGTAGCTCGGTCACCTGAGCCTGTCCGAAGGCTTCGGCGATCAGGAGGGAGGGTTCGATGGGCACAACCGTACGCGGTGCCGGGGGATCAGCGTTCGTCATGGCCCCGTCCCGCCAGCGGATCTCGGAGGTGTTCGCGGTATTTCCACCGTACGTCAGGATTCCGCCGGCCGCACCGGCCGGGGTGGCGGGCAGGCCCACGCGCTGTGGCATCGTGACCTCCGTGCCGTCCCCGCCCGGTGGTCTCGAGGTCCCGCTCTGGCGGGCCGTCGCGGTGTTCCGCGTCGCCTCCCTGGCGTACGTCTGCGTGGTGGTGCTCCGCGACGCGGACCGCTACGCCCACCCCCTCGCGGCGGGCGCGGTGGTCCTGGTGATGGCGGCCTGGACCGGGGTGACCGCGGCCGGGTACGCCCGGCCCCGCTGGCGGGGCTGGCCGCTGCTCCTGGCCGACCTCGGCGTCGTCCTGGCGATCCTGCTGGTCACCCCGTGGGTGGTCGGGCGCGCGGCGCTCGCCGCCGGGGTGACCACCCTGGCCGTGGCCTGGCTGGGCGGGCCGGTGCTGGCCTGGGCCGTCTCCGGTGGGCGGCGCCGGGGCGCGGTGGCCGCCCTGGTGCTCGGCGCCGCCGACCTGGCCACCCGGGGGATGGTCTCCCCGTCCGCGCTCAACGGCACCATCCTGTTGCTGCTCGCCGGCGTGGTGGTGGGGCACGTGGCCCGGCTCGCGGTGACCGCCGAGGAGCGGCTGCAGCGGGCGGTCGAGCTGGAGGCCGCGAACCGGGAACGGGAGCGGTTGGCCCGGGACATCCACGACTCGGTGCTCCAGGTGCTGGCGCTGGTGCAGCGGCGTGGCGCGCACCTGGACGGCGAGGCCGGCGAGCTGGCCCGGCTCGCCGGCGAGCAGGAGGCGGCGCTGCGGGCGCTGATCGCCGGGGCCGGCCCGGCCCCCGTCGGCTCCGACGACGGTCCGGTGGACCTGCGCGCCCTGCTCGGCCGGTACGCCTCGGCGACGGTGTCGCTCTCGGCGCCGGCCACCCCGGTGCCGCTGCCCGGGCCGGTGGCCCGCGAGCTGGCCGCCGCCACCGCCGCCGCCCTGGACAACGTCGAGCGGCACGCCGACGGCCGGGCCTGGGTGCTGGTCGAGGACGAGGGGGCGACGGTGACGGTGTCGGTCCGCGACTCCGGGCCCGGGTTCCCCGCCGGCCGGTTGGCCGAGGCGGCCGCGCAGGGACGGCTCGGGGTGGCCCGGTCCATCCAGGGCCGCCTCGCCGACCTCGGCGGCACCGTTTCGATCACCTCGACCCCCGGCGCGGGCACCGAGGTGGAGTTGACAGTGCCCCGGGCGCGGGCATGAGCGTGGACAGGGGGTGCGGGACGTGGCGCGGGTGATGGTGGTGGACGACCACCCGATGTGGCGCGAGGGGGTGGCCCGGGACCTGACCGAGGCCGGCCACCAGGTGGTGGCCACCAGCGGCGAGGGACGGCAGGCGGTCCGCGTCGCGGCGGCCGCCCGGCCGGACGTGGTGGTGCTCGACCTGCAACTGCCGGACATCTCCGGCGTCGAGGTGATCCGGGGGCTGCGCGCGGCGCTGCCCGAGGTGCGGGTGCTGATGCTCTCGGCCAGCGGCGAGGCGCAGGGCGTCCTGGACGCGGTGAAGGCGGGCGCCACCGGTTACCTGGTGAAGTCGGCCGCGCCGGCCGAGTTCCTGGACGCCGTGCGGCGCACCGCCGCGGGCGAGCCGGTCTTCACCCCGGGCCTGGCCGGGCTGGTGCTCGGGGAGTACCGGCGGCTGGCGGCCGAACCGGGCGGGGCCACCCCGGCGGGCACCGGCCCGCGCGGCGGCGACGGCGCGGCACCCCGGCTCACCGACCGGGAGACCGAGGTGCTGCGCCTGGTCGCCAAGGGGATGTCGTACAAGCAGATCGCCGAGCGGCTCGGGCTGTCGCACCGGACCGTGCAGAACCACGTGCAGAACACGCTGGGCAAGCTCCAGCTGCACAACCGGGTCGAGCTGACCCGGTACGCGATCGAGCGCGGGCTGGACGACTGACTCAGACCGAGTGCGGTGGGCGCGTCTCGTGGATGGCCAGCTCCTCGGCGGTGGCCCCACCGCCGGCCGAGCCCGCGTCGTAGGCGACCGAGTCGGTCTCCTGGTCGGTGTGCGCCCCCTCGTCCGGTTCGACCAGCCGCCCCACCTGCGCGTCGGCCACGCTGCCGAGCTGGCCGTGGTCGTAGATGGAGACCGGGGACTTCGGGTCCGAGGTCGGGCCCGGGTCGAGCACGTCCGCGTCGAGCTGCGCCTGGGCCGCCTGCTCCCGGCTGTCCGCCTCGGCGGCGATGTCCGGGTCGATCGGGCCGGCCAGCGGGTCGTCGACCGGGCGTTCGAAGGACTCCCGGGCCAGCTTGTAGTCGAGCGACTCGCCGTCGAGCTGTTCCTCGGCGGTGGTCCCGAACCGGTCCACCGCCACCGGGTCCCGGTCGGCCGGAATCTGCGCCGGCTCCGGGCCGTCCGCTTCGCGCCCGGTCAGGACGTCGTCGTTGGCGGTCGAGTCGTCGTCGGCGGTGTCGGGCAGGCCCTCCGCCTCGGGGTCGGACACGGGGGTCGGGTACTCGTCGTCGCGCATGACCGGTCACTACCCACTGCCGGCACCCCCGTAACCGCCACCACCGGCCACGCAGGCCGGGCAACCGGCCGATTCGGGGACACCCGGCCGCACACCGCCCGCTCCCGCCACGACGGGCCGGCCGCACCGACCCGGGCGGTCAGCCCCGGGCGGCGGCCTCGTCGTCCGGGTGCAGCACGCACCAGACGACCTTGCCGTCGGGCACCGGGCTGCTGCCCCAGCGGCGGGCCACCGTGTCGATGAGCAACAACCCCCGGCCACCGGTCGCGGTCAGCGGGGCCAGCCCGGCGTACGCCGGCTGGCGCGCGGAGTGGTCCCGGACGGCCAGGTGCAGCTCGCTGTCGCGGGGCGCCAGCCGGACCGTCATCGGGGTGTGCGCGTGGGCGACCACGTTGTTGACCATTTCGGTGACCGCGATGCAGCCCGGCTCGGCCAGCCCCGGCACCCCCCAGCGCTGGCAGCCGTCGGTGACCAGTTGCCGGGCCTCCCGCGCGGCGCCGACCGAGGGCGGCAGGTCGGCGGTGAGCACGGCGGCCATCGGCGCGGCGGCCAGCGCGGCCATCGCCCCGTCCAGGGTCGGCCAGGCGGGCACCCCGGCGACCGCGCCGGACGGGTCGTAGAGCAGCAGGTCCGCGGCGGGCCAGTCGAGCACCTCGCGGCGGACCTCGGCGAAGACGCGGCCGGCCGCCGGCTCGGCCACCCGCAACCGGGAGAGGTCCACCACGACCGGCCCGGGCCGGTCGCTGAGCCGGGTGAGCAGTGCGTCGCGCACCGGGCCGACTCCGGCCGGGTCGAGCACCCCGGTCACCCGGATCACGGCGGACGACCGGTCCGTCTCCACCAGGCAACGCACGTCGGTCGGCATGATCGCCCTATTCTGCCTGCCCGGAGCGGACCCCGCATCCGACCGGCCGGCCGGACCCATCAGCGGACCGTCCGGGTTCGTCGGGCCATCGCGGCGACCGTGCCCACCGCGGTGCCGGCGGCCGCCAGGCCGAAGGCCGCCGTCATCCGCACCAGCTGCCGCCGCCGGCCGTGCCAGCCCCCCTCGCGCCGGGCCGCGGCGTCCGCGTCGAAGACGTTTCCGGAGGTGTCCAGCCGGGGCGCCGGCCCGAACTGGGTGCGGTGGGCGTACCAGCCGAGCGTCCGCTCGGCCAGGGCCGGGGCGAGCCGCCACTGCAGGCCGATCAGTCGCGCGGCGCCGCCGGCGTACGCCTCCCGGCGCGGCCGGCGCAGCATCCGGACGATCGTCTGGGCGACCATCTCCGGCGGGTAGACCGGTGGCGGGGGCACCAGTTCCCGCCCGCTGTGGTTGGCGGCGTGCCGGAAGAACGGGGTGTCGATGGTGGCCGGCAGCACCGTGCAGATCGAGATGTTGCCCCGGCCGGTGACCCGCAACTCCTGGCGGACCGTGTCGGCCAGCCCGCGGATGCCGTGCTTGGTGGCGTTGTACGCGGACTGGTAGGGCATCGCCACCTCGGCCAGCACCGAGGCGTTGTTGACCAGCACGCCGCCGCCGGCCGCGGTCAGGTGCGGCAGCGCGGCCCGGGTGCCGTACGCGGCGCCGAGCAGGTTCACCTCCAGCACCCGGCGGAACTCCTGCACCGGGATCTCGTCGAACAGGCCCACCGCGCTGACCGCCGCGTTGTTGACCCAGCCGTCGAGCCGGCCGAACTCCTCCACCGCCCGGGCGGCCAACCGCTCCATCGCGGCCGGGTCGGTCACGTCGGTCGGCACGACCAGCGCCCGGCCACCCAGGTCGCGGCAGTTGCGGGCCACCTCGCGCAGGGCGGCCTCGCTGCGGGCGGCCAGCACCACGGCGGTGCCCCGGCGGGCGAGGGCGTACGCGGTCGCGGCGCCGATCCCGCTGGAGGCTCCGGTGATCACCACGGTGGCGTCGGCGAGGCTGCGGGTGAGCGGCATTCCTGGCCGGTACCCCGGCTGGCCGGGGGTCATGCGACCGACGCGGGTCGGATCCACGACCCCGGGAGCGGCCCGCGCGGGCGGCTCGACACTTGTCGCCGCGCAACTACCCGCCGGCCTCTTCCCGATCTGCCAGGTTTCGGCTCCCGAGCCCCGGGTTAATGGGACCCTCTGACCGGAGGACCACCGCTGGAGAAAATCGCATGGAGGTGACCCATGCGCGTCGGCCTCGTCTGCGCGCACGCCGGCCCGTCCAGCCACCCCGAGGGCCCGGCCGTCGGCACCCACCAGCACATCGCGCGGGTCGCCGAGGAACTGGCCGCACGGGGTCACGACGTCCGGGTGTACGAACGCCGGGACGACCCCGGGCAGCCGGAAACCGCCGACGTGCACGGCTACCGGCTGGAGCGCGTCCCGGTCGGGCCGGCCTCGGCGCTGCCCACCGCCGACCTGGTCCCGTACGTGGCCGAGTTCGGCCGCTGGCTGGCCGACCGCTGGTCGGGTGAGTGGACCCCGGACGTGGTGCACGGGCACTACTGGATCGGTGGGCTGGCCGCCGCGCACGCGGTCCGCGAAACGGACATCCCGGTGGTGCAGACCTTCCACTCGCTCGGCGTGGAGCAACTGCGCCACCTCGGGCAGCAGTACGGCGGCCCCGGCGAGCGGATCCCGCTGGAGCGCGCGCTGACCCGGGCGGTGGACATCGCGGTCGCCCAGTGCAACGACGAGGTCGACGAGCTGACCCGGATGGGCCTGCAACGCACCTCGGTGGCGATGGTGCCGGCCGGGGTCGACATCGAGCAGTTCCACCCCGACGGGGAGGCCGCGCCGCGCGACCAGCGGGCCCGGATCCTCTCCGTCGGCGGCCTCGCGCCCGGCCACGGCCAGGACGACCTGATCCGGGCCATGCGGCTGGTCGGCGACGCCGAACTGGTCATCGCCGGCGGTCCGCCGGCCGAGCAGCTGGCCAACCACGCCGAGGCGCGCCGGCTGCGCGAGCTGGCCGAGCAGAACGGGGTGGCCGAGCAGGTGAAGCTGGTCGGCGCGGTGCCGCACGACCAGATGGCCACCTGGTACCGCTCGGCCGACGTGGTGGCCTGCACCCCGCACTACTCCTCCGCCGGCCGGGTGTCGCTGGAGGCGATGGCCTGCGGCGTGCCGGTGGTCGGCTACGCCATGGGCGGCATCGCCGACGCGGTGGTCGACGAGGTCACCGGCCGGCTGGTGCCGCCGGGCGACGTGCGGACGCTGGGCGTGACGCTGCGCCGGCTGCTCGCCGACAACGCCGGCCGGTTCGCGTACGGGCACGCCGCGGTCGACCGGGTGCGGTGCAGCTACACCTGGGAACGGACGGCCGGCGCTTTGGAACGCCTCTACGAGCGGGTGGTCCGCCGCCGCAAACCGGTCGAAGCGGCCTGACGACGCCGTTTCCGTCCTCGGCGGCGGCGGTTCAGCCGACCCGGGCGGCCCCGACCATGGCCCGCTTCCGGTCCCCGGCGACCGCGTGGTGGTGCTGCGGCTCGGCGTACCGGGTCAGCCCGATGACGGCGGCCAGGGTGACCAGGAAACCGGCCGCGGCCAGCCACTCCCGGCCGGGCCAGATCTTGTCGTTGAGCAGCAGCAGGCCGACGATCGCCGCGGGCACCGCCCCGGCCGCGTCCATCGCCGCCACCGCCGCCGTGGTGGAGCCGCGCTGCATGGCCAGGCCGAGCAGCAGCTGGCCGACGACCGAGTGCCCGACCAGCAGGTAGAGCAGCGGGTTGCCGAGGAACGCCTCGGCGGTCGGCGCGGACGCCAGCGGCCGGGCGGCGACGGCGGCGGCGGAGAACGCCAGCCCGGCCAGCGAGCCGAGCGCCACCGAACCGGGCGCGCCGTGCAGCCGCACCGCGAAGAAGCCGAGCACCGCGATCCCGACGAGCGCCACCAGCAGGGCCACCGTGCCGGCCGTGCCGAGCTGCCGCGACGGTGCCGGCCGGGCGGCCAGCACCAGCGCCGTGATCCCGCCGAAGAGCAGCACCAGCAGCACCACCTCGGCCGCCGGTAGCCGCCACTTGAGCAGCAGCACGCCGAGCAGCGCGGTCACCCCGAGCCCGGCCGCCACGCTGGCCTGGACCAGGAACAGCGGCAGGTCGCGCCGGGCCAGGAAGGCGAGCACGAACCCGACCACCTGGCAGAGCAGCCCGACCAGGTAGGTGCGGTGCCCGGCCAGCCGCAGCAGCAGGCCGGGATCGAAGGTGTGGTGCACGGTGGTGCGGGCGGCGGCGACCGACTGGAGCAGGTTGGCGATGCCGTAGGCGACGATCATCGACGCGAGGAAGCACCAGCCGGAGGTGGACACCTGGCGAGGATAGAGGCTTGCCGGGGTCAGCGCGCGGTGGGCCGACCGAGCCGGGCGAGGATGTCGGCGTGCAGCGCGCCGTTGCTGGCCACCACGCTCTGCTCGGCGTCGCTGCCGGTGGCGGGGGCCGGTGCGCCGTGCAGGTCGGTGATGGTGCCGCCGGCCTCGGTGACGATCGGCACCAGCGCGGCGACGTCCCACAGCGACAGTTCCGGCTCCACCATCGCGTCCAGCGCGCCCTCGGCGAGCAGCACGTAGCCGTAGAAGTCGCCGTACGCCCGGCTGCGCCAACTGTCCCGCATGATCCCGAGCATCCCGTCCAGCCGCCCGTTGGCCGTCCAGCCGTCCAGCGACGAGTAGCAGAAGCTGGCGTCGGCGAGCGCGCTCACCCCGGAGACCCGGATCGGGGTCCCGCCGGCGGCGTTCGCGCCGGCGTAGGCGCCCAGGCCGCGCGCCGCCCACCAGCGGCGGCCCAGCGCCGGGGCGGAGACCAGCCCGACCACCGGCCGGCCCGCCTCCAGCAGGGCGATCAGGGTGGCCCAGATCGGCACCCCGCGGATGTAGTTCTTGGTGCCGTCGATCGGGTCGACCACCCACTGCCGGTCGTCCGGGCCGGTGGCCGGCGCGGCGCCGTACTCCTCACCGAGCAGCCCGTCGGCCGGGCGGTGCTCGGCGAGCAGCGCCCGGATCGCCCGCTCCACGGCGGTGTCCGCGTCGGAGACCGGGGTCAGGTCGGGCTTCGCCTCGACCCGCAGGTCGAGCGCGCGGAACCGGGCCGTCGACACGGCGTCGGCGGCGTCGGCGAGCAGGTGGGCGAGGGCGAGGTCGTCGGCGTACCCGGTCATGGGGGGCAACCTAGCCGATCCGGCGTCAACCGCCGGCGGGCGGCTCGCCGCGCGGCTCGGGCTCGGCCCGCGGGTCGCCCTCACCGGCCCGCGAGGCCAGCAGCCGGCGGTACGACGCCAGCCGGCGCGGGTCGGCCTTGCCGGCCGCGACCCAGGCGTCCAGCCCGCAGTCCGGCGCCTCGGCGGTGTGCGGGCAGTTGGCCGGGCAGTCGACGGTCCCCTCGACCAGGTCGGGGAAGCCGTGCAGCAGGCTGTCGGCGGAGACGTGCGCCAGCCCGAAGCTGCGCACCCCGGGGGTGTCGATGATCCAGCCCGGGTCGCCGTCGCCACCGCCCGGCGCCGGCGGCAGCCGCAGCGCCACCGCGCTGGTCGAGGTGTGCCGCCCCCGGCCGATCGCGCTGACCTCGCCGACCGCCCGGGCGGCCTCCGGCACCAACCGGTTGACCAGCGTCGACTTGCCCACCCCGGAGTGCCCCACCATGACCGAGACCCGCCCGGCGAGCAGGCTGCGCAGGGCGTCCAGCTCCGAGTCCGGCCGGATCAGCACGTACGGCAGCTCCAGCTCGGTGTAGTAGCCGAGCACCGCGTCCGGGCCGGCCAGGTCGGCCTTGGTCAGGCAGAGCAGCGGCTCGATGTCGGCGTCGTACGCGGCCACCAGGCACCGGTCGATGAACCCGGTGCGCGGCGGCGGGTCGGCCAGCGCGCTGACGATCACCAACTGGTCGGCGTTGGCCACCACCACCCGCTCCAGCCGCCCCTCGGCGGTGGTCGCGTCGTCCTCCGCGGTGCGGCGCAGCACCGAGCGCCGCTCGGCGATCCGGACGATCCGGGCCAGCGCGCCGGCCGCGCCGGAGGTGTCCCCGACCAGGCCGACCCGGTCGCCGACCACCACCGACTTGCGGCCCAGCTCGCGGGCGCGCATCGCGGTGATCGTCGGGGCGTCCGGGCCGGCGTCGGGCAGCACGCAGGTGTAGCGGCCCCGGTCGACAGCGATGACGAAGCCGTCCACCGCGTCGGCGTGCCGGGGCCGGGTGCGGGTACGCGGGCGTGAGGACTTCCCGGGCCGGACCCGTACGTCGTCCTCGTCGTACTCCCGCCGTCTGGTCGCCAGGACCGTCCCCTCTGCGCGTCAGCTCTTGCCGGTCACCATTGCTGACCATAGTGCCGGGAACTCGGGCATGGTCTTCGAGGTACACGCCACGTCGTCGAGTTCGATGCCCGGCACGGCGAGCCCGGCCACCGCGGCGGCGTGCGCCATCCGGTGGTCGGCGTAGGTGCGGAACACGCCGCCGCGCAGCGGGCGGGGGCGGATCTCCAGCCCGTCGTGGGACTCGGTGAGGTCGGCGCCGAGCGCGCTGAACTCCCGTGCCAGCGCGGCGATCCGGTCGGTCTCGTGGCCGCGGATGTGGGCCACCCCGGTGAACCGGGACGGCGAGTCGGCCAGCATGGCCAGCGCGGCCAGCGCCGGGGTCAGCTCGCTGACGTCGGAGAGGTCGGCGTCCAGGCCGTGCACGACGCCGGTGCCGCGCACCGTCAGCCCGGCGGTGGAGAGCGTCACCTCGCCCCCCATCAGCTGGAGCAGCTCGCGCAGCCGCTCCACCGGCTGCGCGCTGCTGCGCGGCCAGCCCTGCAGCGTCACCTCACCGCCGGTGACCAGGGCGGCGGCGAAGAACGGCACAGCGCCGGAGAGATCCGGCTCGATCGTCCAGCCGCGCCCGGTGAGCGGGCCCGGCTCGACCGTCCAGACGTCGGGGGTGGTGTCGTCGACCGCCGCGCCGGCGGCGCGCAGCATCTGCACGGTCATCCGCAGGTGCGGCGCGGAGGGCACCGGCGGGCCGACGTGCCGGACCACCACGCCCCGGTCGAAGCGCGGCGCGGCCAGCAGCAGCCCGGAGACCAGCTGGCTGGAGGCGGAGGCGTCGATGACCACCTCGCCGCCGGCGACCCGGCCGGCGCCGAGCACGGTCAGCGGCAGGCTGCCGGTGGCCGGGGTGTCGATCCGTACGCCGAGCGAGCGCAAGGCGCCGATCAGCGGCCCGAGCGGGCGGATCCGGGCCTGCGGGTCGCCGTCGAAGGTGATCCGCCCGTCGGCCAGCCCGGCCACCGGCGGGACGAAGCGCATCACCGTGCCGGCCAGGCCGACGTCGACGTGGGCCGGGCCGACCAGCCGGTGCGGCCGGACCAGCCAGCGGTCGTCGTCGCTGATCGACATGTGCGCGCCCATCGCCCGCAGCCCGCCGGCCATCAGCTCGGTGTCGCGGGCCCGCAGCGGCCCGGCCAGCGTCGACGGGCCGCTGGCCAGCGCGCTGAGCACCAGGGCGCGGGCGGTCATCGACTTGGAGCCGGGCAGGCGCACGCTGGCCGCGACCGGGTCGGAGGCGGTCGGTGCGGTCCACGGCTGCGGCGGCCGGGTCGCGGTCAGGTTCCCCACGGTTACATTCTGCCGTGCCCGGCGGCCGGTGGCGCCGGCCGTCCCGGGAGCTCCCGGTTGGCGGGACAGCCGAGCGGCCGTCGGCGGGATAGCGTGTGCGGCATGTGCGGGAGGTACGCGACGACCCGGAGCGCGGGCGACCTGAGCGCGCTGTTCGAGTCGTACGACGACACCGACGGCCGGCTCGCACCCGACCACAACGTGGCGCCGACCGATCCGGTGCCGCTGGTCCGGGTCACCCCCGAGGGGCACCGCGCGCTGTCCGTGGGCCGGTGGGGGCTGGTGCCGGCGTGGTCCCGCTCGCCGGCCGGCGCGGCCCGCATGATCAACGCGCGGTCCGAGACCGTCGCCACCAGCCGGGCCTACGCCGGCGCGTTCGCCCGCCGCCGCTGCCTCGTCCCGGCCGACGGCTGGTACGAGTGGGTCCGCTCGGCGGGCGGTGGCAAGCAGGCCTACTACATGACCCCGCTGGACGGCTCGGTGCTCGCCTTCGCCGGCATCTGGTCGGTCTGGGACGGGCCGGCCGGGCCGTTGCTGACCTGCAGCGTGCTGACCACCGCCGCGCTCGGCGAGCTGGCCGAGGTGCACGACCGGATGCCGCTGCTGCTGCCGCGCGAGCGGTGGTCCGGCTGGCTGGCCCCGGGCGGCGAGCCGGACGCGCTGCTCAGTCCGCCGCCGCTGGACTGGCTCGGCGGGCTGGAGATCCGGCCGGTGGGCCCGGCGGTCGGCGACGTGCGCAACGACGGCCCGGAGCTGACCGCCCGGGTGCCGCTGGCGCGGGCGGCCGAGCCGGAGGAATTGACGCTGTTCTGACGGCGTCGGAGGTCGGTCCCGCCGCCCGGCGGCGCGTGCGCATTCGCGCGCATTGTCGCCGACTGATTTGCCAGTGTTGCGGGCGAATCGTCGCCCGAATATTCCGCCGACTTTACGGCAAAGTCTTGTCCCCGCCTCCGGAAGTGCGATACAACACAGCGCCGGTGGTGGGTGTCGATCCGCACGGGGTGGACGAAACCCATCGATCTTGCCGGTCCCACGGGGGAGGTGGGTGGATGACACGGGCACGTATGCCCCGCCCGCACGAGGTGGCCGCCGCACGACGAGACCCGCGCCTGCTGCGCGCGTTGCGGGAGCGGCGCCAGGACGAGGCATGGCGGACCAGAGGAACCTGTCAGAGCGTCGACCCGGAAACGTTCTTTCCGGCGCCGAACGAGCCGGCGGACGCCGCGATCGCGCTCTGCCGCAGCTGTGACGTGCAGGGCTCCTGCCTGGCCTGGGCGCTGGAGGTGGGGGACTGCCACGGGGTGTGGGGCGGCACCACCCCGCGCGAGCGGCGGGCGATGCTGGTCGCCTGGCGCTCCGAGGTGCAGCCCGATCCGGACGCCGCCGACGAGGCCGGTCCGCCGGTGCGGGACCGCCTGCTCACCCTGGTGCCGCTGAGCTGACCGCCGACTGACCCGACCGCGACCGGCCCGTGCCGCACGGGCCGGTCGTTCGTCGTGCCGTCGAGCGGGTCGGGCGGGGAGCGTGGCGGGCACCATCGGGGTCGACCCGATCACCGCCACCGCCGCCGGGCGGACCGGGGCGCAGAATGAACCGGTGCCGACCAGCGACGACATCGCCACGCCCCGGGGTGCCGCCCGGGTGGACACCGACCTGCCCGCCGGCCCGCCGGTCGCCCTGCTGGTGCTCGGGCACGGCGCCGGCGGCGGCGTCGACGCACCGGACCTGCTGGCGGTCCGGGACGCGGCGGTGGGCGCCGGGCTGGTGGTGTCCCGGGTGACCCAGCCCTACCGGGTCGCCGGCCGCCGCGCGCCCGCCCCGGCCGGGCACCTCGACGAGGCGTGGACGGCGGTGCTGACCGTGCTGCGGAGCCGGCGTCCGGGCGTACCGCTGCTGGTGGGTGGCCGGTCCAGCGGCGCGCGGGTGGCCTGCCGCACCGCCCGGGCGGTGGCCGCCGCCGGCGTGCTGGCGCTGGCGTTTCCGCTGCACCCGCCCGGCCGGCCGGAGCGGTCCCGGGCGGCGGAGCTGGCGACCGGCCTGCCGACGCTGGTGGTCAACGGCGACCGCGACCCGTTCGGCGTGCCCGAGCCGGGGCCGGCGGTGCGCGTGGTGACCCGCCCCGGGGAGCGGCACGACCTGCGCGGCGATCCCGCCGGCACGGCGGCCGTGGTGCTCGCCTGGCTGCGCGAGCGGGGCTGGGCGCGGACCTGACCGGACCACCCCGGCACGCCGGACGGGCCGTTTCCGTCGGCGGAGCCGGGTCGTTGCACCGGTTGGTGCCGTTCGCCCGGTTCGGGCGGCGGCACCGGTCCTCCCAGGCCCTTCCTGGTCCCAGCGCCGGTCCCGACCGGGGCCGGGACCAGGAACGGGGACCGGAGCCGGAATGATCGGGCCGGCGGTTCGCGTTGCACCCCCCGGACGACATTTCTGGCGAGGGGGGTGACCGGTGCCGACCGAGACACGGGCCCGGGAACGGGACGACCGGGAAGCACGGCGGGTGCGTCGACTGCTGGACGGTCCGGACTGGCCCGCGGCGGTGCCGCCGGCCGGTGCGGTGGTGAGCACCAGCACACCCGACGGAAGTGGATCTGCCACCTCCTCCGGACGCGTATCCTCGGCGGGAAAGCATCCGACGCGAGGGGATGTGCGGTTGACCACCGAGAAGACGGACGAGCGCAGGGCCCGCTTCGAGCGGGACGCGATGCCCTTCGTCGATCAGCTCTACGCTGCCGGGCTGCGGATGACCCGCAACCCGGCGGATGCCGAGGACCTGGTCCAGGAGACCTACCTGAAGGCGTACGCCGCCTTCCACCAGTTCGAGCAGGGCACCAACCTGAAGGCCTGGCTCTACCGGATCCTGACCAACACCTACATCAACTCCTACCGCAAGCGGCAGCGCCAGCCGATCCAGGCGCCGACCGAGGAGATCACCGACTGGCAGCTCGCCGAGGCCGAGTCGCACACCTCCAGCGGGCTGCGCTCGGCCGAGACCGAGGCGCTGGACCGGCTGCCGGACAGCGACGTCAAGGAGGCCCTCCAGCAGTTGCCCGAGGAGTTCCGCCTGGCGGTCTACCTCACCGACGTCGAGGGCTTCTCCTACAAGGAGGTCGCCGACATCATGGGCACGCCGATCGGCACGGTGATGTCGCGGCTGCACCGCGGCCGTCGTAACCTGCGCAAGCTGCTCGAGCAGTACGCGGCCGAGCGGGGCTTCAGCTCCGCCTCGTCGTCGAAGGGCTCGACCGCTGCCGCCGGCCGGGAGGTGTGACGTGAGCTGTGGGAAGCCGCACGAGACGGACTGCCGCGAGGTGCTCGAGGAGGTCTACCTCTACCTCGACCTCGAGTGCGCCGAGGAGCGGCGCACGCTGATCCGCTACCACCTCGACGAGTGTGGCCCCTGCCTGCGCGAGTACGGCATCGAGCAGGAGGTCAGGGCGCTGGTCGCCCGGTGCTGCGGCAACGAGACGGCACCCGAGCAGCTGCGCGAGCGGCTCCGGGTCCGGATCTCCGAGCTGGTGGTCTTCGAGAGCAGCGAGTCGCGGGAACTGACCGACTGAGCGCGGCGTGACGACGAAAACCGGTGGCCCGGGTCGAGACCGACCCGGGCCACCGGTGTCTCCGGCATCCGCCGGTGGGGTTCGTCGCCGGACGCCGTCCGGCGGGCGCCTCAGGAGTTGGGGCGCTTGCCGTGGTTGGCGTTGCTCTTCTTGCGGGCCTTCTTCTTCCGGGCCTTCTTCGCCATGGGTGACCTCCTCGTGATGGTCGGATCCGCCTGCGCACGACCTCGGCGCCGGTGCACGCACCGGTCCGCCCGGCGCCAGGTCCGACCTGCTGATGCTAGTGCGGCGGGCACCCGCCGTCGTCGCCCGGGGCGGCAGCGGTACGCCCCGCCGCCCGCCGCCCCGCCGTCTCCCGCCCGCCGCTCCCCGCCCGCCGGTGCCCCGGCTCATGATTGGATACGTCGGCAGGTAACCCGTGAGAGGGAGGGCCGGAGATGGCCGAGGAGATCCGCGCCGAGATGGTGGCGAACGTCTGGAAGGTCGTCGCGTCCGCCGGGGACACCGTGTCCGAGGGGGACACCCTGGTGATCCTGGAGTCGATGAAGATGGAGATCCCGGTCGTGGCGGAGTCCGACGGCGTGGTGCGTCAGCTCGCCGTGAACGAGGGTGACGTGGTGCAGGACGGCGACCTGATCGCGGTGATCGATTGAGCGGCCTGCTGGTCCGCCGGGCCACCCCGGCCGACTTCCCGGCGGTGGCCCGGCTGACGGTGGCCGCGTACGAGGCGGACGGGCAGCTCAAGGGGGAGCACGGCTACGCCGCGACGCTGGCCGACGTGGCGACCCGGGCGGAGCACGGCGAGGTGCTGGTCGCCGTGGACGAGGCCACCGGCGAGACGCTCGGTTCGGTGACCTTCGTGCTGCCCGGCACCCGGTACGCCGAGCTGTCCGCCGCGGGCGAGGCGGAGTTCCGGATGCTCGCCGTGGACCCGGCCGCCCAGGGGCGGGGCGTCGGGGCGGCCCTGGTCGACGCCTGCGTGGCGCGCGCCACCGAGCTGGGCTGCTCGGCCGTGGTGATCTGCGTCCGCAGCGGCTTCGCCGCCACCGCCCACCGCCTCTACCAGCGGCGCGGCTTCGTCCGGACGCCGGAGCTGGACTGGTCGCCGGTGCCCGGCGTGGAGCTGCTCGGGCTGCGGCTCGACCTCACCCCGGCCGGCTGATCCGGGCTGACCGAGCCGCCCGCGGCCCACCTCGCCCGAGGGGCTACCGGGCCGGTTCGGCCGGCCCGCCGATGGGGGCGAGCAGCTCGTCGGCCACCTCCAGGGCGATCCGCCGCCGCTCCTCGTCGGTGATGTGCGGGGTCCGGACGGCGAACCAGCTGGAGTGCACGGCGAAGAGCGACAGCGCCGCGCGCAGCTGCGCCGACGGTGAGTCGTCACCCCGGAAGAGCGCCTCGGCCAGCTTCAGCATCCGGCCGCGCATCTGCTGCCCGGCGGCGAGGCTCTTGAGCACCGTCTGGTTCTGCTCGAAGAACCGCATCACCGAGGGCTGCTCGCTGGCGAACATCGCGTCGGCGTAGCGGGCGATCAGGGCGCGCCGGGTCTCCTGGGTGGCGGGCTGCGCCTCGGCCCAGGCGACCAGCTCGTCCATCAGCTCCAGCCGGTCCTCGACGAAGCTGCTGACGATCTCGTCCTTGCTCTTGAAGTGGTAGTAGAGCGCCGCCTTGGTCACGTTGAGCCGCTCGGCGATCTCCCGCAGCGAGGTCTTCTCGTACCCCTGCTCGGTGAAGAGCTCCAGTGCGACGGCCTTGATCCGTTCCCGTGTGCCGCCTGTGCTCTCTCTCACCCACACACCCCAATCCGCTTGACCGCTTGCCGTACCCAACTTACCGTCCGGCTAGTAAGGTAGCTAGCCGGTCGGCAAGTAAGTGTGTCACTTCTCGGGGGGAGCTTACCCATGACTCAGGCCACCCAGGCCGTGCGACGACCCAACGTACGGGTCGTGCTCTTCGGCCTGATGATCGCCATGATGCTGGCGATGCTCGACAACATGATCGTCAGCACCGCGCTGCCGCGGATCGTGGGCGAGTTCGGCGGGCTGGACCACTTCACCTGGGTGGTCACCGCGTACGTGCTGGGCACCACCGTCTCCACCCCGATCTGGGGGAAGCTCGGTGACCTCTACGGCCGCAAGTCGGTCTTCCTCACCTCCGTGGTGATCTTCCTGGTCGGTTCGGCGCTCTGCGGCATGGCCGGCTCCGAGATGTTCGGCGGTCCGGGCGACGGCATGGTCGAGCTGATCGCCTTCCGGGCCGTCCAGGGCCTCGGCGCCGGCGGCCTGATGGTCGGCGTGATGGCGATCATCGGTGACCTGGTGCCGCCCCGGGAGCGGGGCCGCTACCAGGGCATGATCGCCGGCATCATGGCGATCGCCATGGTGGCCGGCCCGCTGGTCGGCGGCTTCATCACCGACCACCTCTCCTGGCGCTGGGCGTTCTACGTCAACCTGCCGCTGGGCGGCATCGCGCTGCTGGTCCTCGCCACCACCATGCACCTGCCGAAGTACCGCACCGAGCACCGGATCGACTGGCTCGGGGCGGCCCTGCTGTCGGTCGGCATCACCGCGATCGTGCTGATCACCACCTGGGGTGGCAACGAATACGACTGGACCTCGCCGCAGATCCTCGGCCTGGCCGTGCTCGCCGTCCTGGCGCTGGTGGTCTTCGGCCTGGTCGAGCGGCGGGCCGCCGAGCCGATCCTGCCGCTGGGTCTCTTCGCCAACCGCAACTTCGCGCTGATCTCGGTGATCGGCTTCCTGCTCGGCTTCGCGATGTTCGGCGCGATGAACTTCCTGCCGCTGTACCAGCAGACCGTGCAGGGCGCCTCGGCGACCAACTCCGGGTTGCTGCTGCTCCCGCTGATGTTCGGCATGCTGGTGGTCTCGTTGCTGATCGGCCGGGCGATCACCCGGACCGGGCGCTACCGCAGCTACCCGATCATCGGTGGTGCGGTGATGGCAGCGGGCATGGCGCTGCTGACCCTGCTCGACGTGCACACCAGCAAGCTGGAGTCGTCGCTCTACATGGTCGTGCTCGGCGTCGGCATGGGCTTCCTCATGCAGACCTCGATGCTGATCGCGCAGAACAGCGTGGAGCAGAAGGACCTCGGCGCGGCCAGCGGCGCGGCCACCTTCTTCCGCTCGATCGGCGGCTCGTTCGGCATCTCGCTGTTCGGCGCGATCTTCGCCAACCGGCTGGCCGACTCCCCGGCCGGCGGCGCCGTCACCGGCGGCGGTGGCGAGGCCGGGGTCGGTATGGACCTGGCCCAGCTCAAGCAGCTGCCGGCGGAGGCCCGCGAGCTGGTGCTCGGCGGCCTCGCCGACGCCATCTCGCACGTCTTCTGGTGGGCGGTGCTGTTCACCGTGGCGGTGCCGGTGCTGGCCTGGTTCATCAAGGAGATCCCACTGCGCACCGCCAACGACGCGCCGGCACCCCAGGGCGCCGGCGACGACCAGCCCGAAACCGCCCTCGGCAAAGCCCCCGTCGCCTAACCCCCCAGCCCCGCGGGGCGGGTGGTGCCGGGTGGGGTTAGGGGTGGCGGAGGGGGGCGGTTAGGCGGCGCCAGAGGCGGCGGAGGGGGTTGCGGGGGCGGGGGAGGCCGGTGCGGGCGGTGAGCAGGGTGGTGGCGAGGGCCGCCGTGTCCCGGTCCAGCGCCGGGGTGGCCAGGGCCAGGTGGGCCAGGGAGGTGGCGATCGGCACCGGGCGCAGCCGGGCCACCGCCGCCACGTCGGCCAGCCGCTCGGCCACCACCGCTGCCACGTCCGGGCGTACCCGCGGGTCCACCCAGGCGGCGGTGACCAGGGCGAACAGCGCCGCCTCGGTGATCCAGTCCTCAACACCCCAGACCAGGTCGAGCAGCACCTGACGCCGGGTGGACTCCGGCCACGGCTCGTCGGTGCGGTGGTGCAGCAGGCCCAGGCAGGCCCACACCTGCACGCAGCGCACCCAGAGCGAAGGGTCCTGCCCGCCCAGCACCCGGCCGAGTGCGGTGGCCGGCGGCTCGGGCGGGTGCACCAGCAGGCCGAGCAGGTCGGGCAGCTCCACGGTGGCCAGGCCGACCGCCGCGTCGTAGGCCGCTGGCGGGTGCGGCCAGGCCGGGTGGGCGAGCTGGCGGAGCCGGTCCGCCGCCTCCGTCGAGGGCGCCGGCACCGCGGGCGCGGCGGTCGTGCCGTCGTAGCGCCAGAGCTGCCGGGTCTCGGCCCGGCGGGGTTCGCGCGGGTCCGGCCCGGCCACCTCGGCCACCTCGACCCGCAGCCCGGGCGCGGCCGCCGCGGCGGTACGCATGGCGCTCGGCGGCGCCGGGGTGTCCAGCCGTACGGCGCCGCCGGGGGCGTCGTGGTCGCCGGCGGCGGCCAGCCGCAGCGCGTCCACCACCGCCCCGCCGGCCGGGGTGACCTGCCCCAGCCAGGGCCGGCTCCGGCAGCACTCGGCCAGGTCGGCGTGCTCGTGCGAGTCGTCCGGGTGCTCCCGGACGAAGTCGGCGAGCGCGACCAGGTGCGCCACGTCGCCGTCGCGCTGGAACCGCAGCCGGTGCGCGGTGTGCACCGCGCAGTCGAAGGTCGGGTCCCGGGCCAGCGCCCGGTCGATCCAGTCCAGCGCCTCGTCGAGCCGGCCGTGGTCGGCCAGCGTGCCGGCGATGTCCGCGTACACGGCGAGGTCGTCGGGATCGTGCTGGACCGCGCGGCCGAGCGCCGCCAGCGCCTCCCGGGTGCGCCCGGCGCTGCGGTACGCGTACCCGAGCCACACCTCGCCGATCTTCGACGGCTGCGCGCGTACCCCTCGGGCGGCCCAGCGGATCGCCAGCGCGACCTCGTCGAGGCGCCGGGCCAGCGCGGACGCCGCGCCCAGCAGCAGGGCGTGCTCGGGGTGGACGGTGACCGCGTTGCGGGCCAGCGTCAGGTACGGCGCCAGCGCCGCCCGGCCGGCCCGCGGCACCGGGTCGGGGGCGACGGCGCAGACCTGCATCAGGATCCGGGCGATCCGCTCCGGGTCCAGCCGCTCGGCCAGTTCCGGCGCGGTCACCCAGGGCACCCCGGCCCAGTCCGTGCCCGGCACGTGCCCGGTGGCGGCGACCAGCAGGTCCAGCCCCTCGGCCGGCTGCCCGGCGGCGGCGAGCAGGTGGGCGCGGGCGACCACGGCGCCGACGAACACGCGGTGACCGAGCGGGAAGAGCTCGACGCCGCCGTCCCCGCTGGCGGCGGCGAGCCGGGCCAGCAGCTCGTGCACCTCGGGCAGGGTCGGGGTTTGGGCGAGCGCGCCGGCGAGGTGGCCGGCGGCGTGCGGCAGGTCGCCGGCCTCCAGCGCCAGCCGGGCCAGGGCCAACTCCTCCGCCGCGGGCAGCGGGCGGTCGTCCTCGGACACGGCGTCCTCTCGGTCGTTTCTGCTCGGTGAGGTCGGGCAAGCCTAGGTGATGTTGGACCGGGGTGGTGATCATCTGCGCACTACTGCTCGTTAGATTGCTCAGGCCAGATCAAACGTGCAAGACTGAGCAGGAAACGCGCGGCAATCGCGCAGTGGGAGGAGTTTCCGTGACGGGTGCAGGGGCCGGGATGGCCGCCGACATCGACGAGCAGCCGGCCGGCTACGACCGGTTGCTCTCCGCCGACCACGCCGGGGCCGTCGCCCGGGTGGCGGCCGTGATCGCCGAGCGCCGCCCTCGGCACGTGGTGTTCACCGCCCGGGGCACCTCCGACCACGCCGCGCTCTACGGTGCCTACCTGACCGAGATCCGGCTCGGCCTGCCGGCCGGACTCGCCTCGCCCAGCGCGGTCACCGTCTACGGCGCCCGGCCCGACCTCTCCGACGCGCTGGTGGTCGGGGTCAGCCAGAGCGGCGGCTCGCCCGACCTCACCGAGGTGCTCCGCACGGCCCGCGCCTCCGGCGCGCTCACCCTGGCGGTCACCAACGCCCCGGACTCCCCGCTGGCCGGTGCCGCCGAGCTGAGCGTCGACATCGCCGCCGGGCACGAGCGGGCGGTGGCCGCCACCAAGACCTACACCGCCGAGCTGCTCGCCCTGCTGATGCTGGTGGAGGGGATCCGCGCCGGCGACGGGGCGCTGCCCGCCGCCGAGCGGGAGGCGCTCGCCGCCCTGCCCGAGCTGGCCGAGCGCACCCTGGCCGACCCCACCCCGGCCCAGCTCGCCCCGCGCTACCGGTTCGCCGCCCAACTGGTCACCACCGGCCGGGGGTACGCCTACCCGACCGCCCGGGAGGCGGCGCTGAAGCTGATGGAGACCTCCTACCTGCCGGCGCTCGCCTTCTCCGGCGCCGACCTGCTGCACGGTCCGCTGGCGATGACCGACCCCGACGTGCCGGTGCTGGCCGTGGTCGGCACCGGGCCGGGCGGGCGCTCGATGGGCGAGGTGCTGCCCCGGCTCGGCGAGCGCCGCGCCGACGTGGTGGTGGTCGGCTCGGCCGAGGTGGCCGGCGCGACCCGGATGGCGGTGCCCGAGGTCGACGAGCGGTACGCGCCGCTGCTGGACATCCTGCCGCTGCAACGGCTGGCGCTGGCGCTCGCGCTGGCCCGGGGCGAGGACCCGGACGCGCCCCGCGGGCTCAAGAAGGTCACCGCGACGATGTGAGGGGCGGCGTGGCACGCTGGTCAGCGTGTCCACGCTGCGCGACCTCGCCGAGGAGCACACCCGCCTCCGCCCGGCCGACATCGACCACCTGCACCGGATCGCCGGTGACTGGCAGTTGCTGTCCGACCTGTCCTTCGCCGACCTGCTGCTCTGGGTTCCGGTGGACGGCGACGGGACGTACCTCTGCGTGGCCCAGGTCCGCCCGACGACCGCGCCCACCGCGTACCTGGACGACCAGGTGGGGCGGATCGTCGGCGGGCCGGAGGTGGCGCACCTGGAGGTGGCCTACCGGCAGGGCCGGATCTGGCGGGAGGGCGACCCGGTCTGGTACGGCGACGTGCCCGCCCGGCACGAGGCGATCCCGGTCCGGCTGCGCAGCGCCGACGGCGAGACCGGCGAGGTGGTGGCAGTGGTCGGCCGGGACACCAACCTCTCCACCGCGCGTACCCCCAGCCAGCTGGAGCTGAACTACCTCACCACCGCCGACGACCTGGCCCAGATGATCGCCGACGGCACCTTCCCGCCGCCCCGGCATCCGGGCGAGACGACCTCCGCGCCCCGGGTCGGCGACGGGCTGGTCCGGCTGGACGCCAACGGCAAGGTCACCTACGCCAGCCCGAACGCGCAGTCGGCGTACCGGCGCCTGGGCTACGCCTCGCACCTGGTGGGGGAGGACCTGGCGGCGCTGCACCGCCGGCTGGCCGGGGACCCGCTGGAGGGCACCGACGCGGCGAACGGCATCCTGGCCGCGCTGCGCGGCGAGGCGCCGCCCCGCCGGGAGATCGACGCCCGGGGCGCGACAATGCTCACCCGGGCGCTGCCGCTGATGCCGGCCGGGGTGCCGATCGGCGCCCTGGTGCTGGTCCGCGACATCACCGAGGTACGCCGCCGGGACCGGGCCCTGATGACCAAGGACGCCACCATCCGGGAGATCCACCACCGGGTGAAGAACAACCTCCAGACGGTCGCCGCGCTGCTGCGGTTGCAGGCCCGCCGGGTGGCGATGCCCGAGGCCCGGGTCGCCCTGGAGGAGTCGGTACGCCGGGTCGCCTCGATCGCCCTGGTGCACGAGACGCTCTCCATGTCCAGCGACGAGGCGGTCGAGTTCGACGGCATCGTGGACCGGGTGGCCAGCGCGGCGACCGAGGTGGCGGCGACCGAGTCGACGGTCGGCATGCGGCGCCGGGGCAGTTTCGGGGTGCTGCCCGCGGAGATCGCCACCTCGCTGGTGATGGTCCTCAACGAGCTGCTGCTCAACGCCGTCGAGCACGGCTTCCCGCCGGCCGAGGCGGCGGAGCCGGGCGGGACGGCGGAGAAGGTCGAGCAGGCCGAGGCGGCGGACGGGGCGGAGCCGCCGGGCCCGGTGGCCGCGCCGGAGGTGGTGGTCTCGGCGCACCGGTTCCGCAAGCAGCTGCACGTCTCGGTGACCGACAACGGGCGCGGGCTGCCGCCCGACTTCGACGCCGAGCAGAGTGGGCGGCTGGGGCTGCAGATCGTCCGCGCGCTGGTCACCGGCGAGCTGCGCGGCACCATCGAGCTGCGCCACGGCGCGGAGGGCGGCACCGAGGCGGTGCTGGTCGTCCCGCTGGCCCGCAGCGCCCCCCGTTCGCCGAGCTGAGCCCGGCGCTGTCCCCGAACTCAGCCGGCCGCCGTCCCCGAGGTCAGCCGGGTGCCGGCCCCGGGCGGTGCCGCGCGCCGGGACAACCGCCCCCGGTCAGCGGGTGAGCAGGGCCACGGTGAGGCCGGGGCGCGGCCAGACCCGCTCGACGGTGAAGCCGTCGCGCAGCGCCGCGCCCTTGGCGCCGGGCACGGCGGCCACCGGATCGGCCCGGCGGCCGGCGACCACCAGCCAGACCCGCTCGGCGCCGGCCAGGCACCGCGCCGGCCGGTCGCACTCGGCGGCCCAGAGGTCGCCCCGGTCGGCCTGGTCCCGCGTCACCAGCACGTCGTCGGGCCGCCGGTCGCCCAGGTGGTACGCCAGGCCGAGGTCGAGGAAGAGCCAGCTCTCCCGGGGCGAGTAGACGACCGCGTCGCCGGGGCGCTGGTGCGCCGCGACCACCCCGGCCGCCCCCCGGTAGTCCACCGGGGCGCTGCGCGGCCACTCGTGGGTGCGCCGCAGCGCTGCCTGGTCGGGCAGGCCGAGCAGCCCGGCGAGGGCCACCACGGCCAGCCCCGCGGGCAACCGCACCCCGGCCAGCGCGGCCCCGGCCAGCAGGCCGGCGAACGGCACCACGAAGACCAGGTACCGGGGCACCCACAGCGGCACGGCGAGACCGGCGGCGAAGACCAGCAGCACCGGCAGCAGCACCGCGCAGCCGGGCAGCAGGGCACGCCGCCCCAGCCGGGCGGCCCCGAGCGCGGCGAGACCGACCAGCAGGCCACCCACGACACCGCTCTGCGCCACCCCGCCGGCCAGCGCCGGCAGGTCCTCGGGCCGGGCGGCGTCCACCCAGTCCAACTGCCGGGACCGCTGGCGAGCGGCGGCCAGCACCAGCGGCGTCACCAGCAGCGCGGCCGGCACCAGGGCGAGCAGCCAGCACAGTGGACGGCGCCAGGACCCGCCGCCGCCGACCGGCTCGGCGGTGGCGGCCGCCGCCGGCAGGCCGGCCCCCTCCGGGGTACGCCGGGCCGCGAGCACCACCACGGCGTGCGCGGCGAGCAGGGTGAGGGCGATCAGGTGGGTGAGGCCGAGCGCGGCGACCGCGGCCGCGTACCCGGCCCAGCGCGCCCACCCGGGCCGGCGCAGCGCCTCGACCAGCAGCAGCGTGGCGAGCACCGCGAGGAACGTGGCGAGCGCGTACGGGCGGGCCTCCTGGCCGTACCGGGAGGTGCCGGGGAGCACCGCGAAGAGCAGCCCGCCGAGCAGCCCGGCGCGGGCGTCGCCGAGACGCTGCCCGAGGAGCGCGACGAGCCCGGCCGCCGCCGCCATGGCCAGTACGGCGGGCAGCCGCAGCGCGGTCACCGAGTCGCCGAAGACCGCCACCCAGCCGTGCATGAGCAGGTAGTACGGTCCGGTCGCGGCGTCGATGGTGCCGGTCAGCCGGACCAGGTCGCCCACCGACCGGGTGGCCGCGCTCCAGGTCGCCAGCTCGTCGCGCCACAGTTGGGCACTGTCGAGCCCGGCCCCGGTCACCAGCAGCGTCAGCAGCGCCGGCCACGGCCAGACCGGCAGGGACCGAGCGGTCCGCGCCGGCCCCTGGTCGCCGCGCTCCGCGCCGGCCCCGCGGGATCGCCACTTTTCGGACAACCTGCCCACGCGCCGAGCCTTCCACACCCCGACCCGGCCCGTCCGTTCCCGCCGCGGATCGTGCGGCGGCGTCTCGGTGACGGTCCGCCCGGCTCGGGTACTGGCGGTCACCGCCGGGGGTGCCGGCCGGCGGCCACCACGTCCAGCGGGGTCGGCTCGGCCCCGGGCCGCGACGGTCGCCCGTGATGTGGGATCCGGCACGCGGTCATTGGTCGGCCCGCCCGGGGTGTGGCAGCATGAGCCCCATGACCGCCGCTGTCGTCCGCCGCTTCGTGGCCCGCCGCCACGTCGACTACGGCCGCGTGCGCAGCGCGATCTGTCCGGCCCACTGACGACGCCCGACCCATCCGTCTCGGGCGCGCTTCCGCGCCGGCCTCCACGACAACGCCGTCCACGGCCCGTATGCCACGGGCCGGCCGTCGCGTCCCGCGCTCCCCACCCTCGCAGACAACGGAGGACGCCGCGATGGCGGTCAGCAGCATCCCGGCCCGGCCGGGGGACCCGACGGCGCGACCCGCCCGGGCCCCGCGCCGCCAGCGGGGCGAGGGCCAGTGGGCGCTCGGCCACCGCGAACCGCTCAACGCCAACGAGCGGATCAAGAAGGACGACGACCCGCTGAACGTGCGGGCCCGGATCGAGAACATCTACGCCCACCGGGGCTTCGCCTCCATCGACCCGGCCGATTTGCGCGGCCGGTTCCGCTGGTGGGGGCTCTACACCCAGCGCAAGGCCGGCATCGACGGCGGGCGCACCGCCGTGCTGGAGCCGCACGAGCTGGAGGACGAGTACTTCATGCTCCGGGTCCGGGTCGACGGCGGCCAGCTCGACCTGGCCCAGCTGCGCACCGTCGCCGGGATCTCCCGGGAGTTCGCCCGGGACACCGCCGACATCACCGACCGGCAGAACATCCAGTTCCACTGGATCCGGGTCGAGGACGTGCCGGAGATCTGGCGCCGGCTGGAGGCGGTCGGTCTGCAGACCACCGAGGCGTGCGGGGACTGCCCGCGGATCGTGCTCGGCAGCCCGGTCGCCGGCGTGGCCGAGACCGAGCTGGTCGACCCCACCCCGGCGATCGACGAGATCGTCCGCCGGTACGTCGGCAACCCGGAGTTCTCCAACCTGCCGCGCAAGTTCAAGACCTCGATCTCCTGGCTGGTGGACACCCCGTACGAGGCGAACGACGTCGCCTTCCTCGGCGTCGACCACCCGGACCACGGCCCCGGCTTCGACGTCTGGGTCGGCGGCGGCCTCTCCACCAACCCGATGCTGGCCAAGCGGCTCGGGGTCTGGGTGCCGCTGGCCGAGGTGGCGGACGTCTGGGCCGGCGTGGTGGGCATCTTCCGCGACTACGGCTACCGCCGGCTGCGCAACCGGGCCCGGCTGAAGTTCCTGGTCGCCGACTGGGGCGTGGAGAAGTTCCGCGAGGTGCTGGAGAAGGAGTACCTGGGGCGCGCCCTGCTCGACGGTCCCGCCCCGGAGCTGCCGGAGAAGCCGGTCGACCACATCGGTGTGCACCGCCAGCGCGACGGCCGCCACTACGTCGGGGCCACCCCGGTGGTGGGGCGGGTCTCCGGCGGGCAGTTGGCCCGGCTCGCCGACGTGGTCGAGGCGCACGGCAGCGGCCGGATCCGGCTCACCCCGTACCAGAAGCTGCTGGTGCTGGACGTGCCGGCGGAGCGGACGGAGTCGCTGGTCGGCGCGCTGCGGGAGATCGGCCTGGAGGCCCGGCCGTCGGCCTGGCGGCGCGGCACCATGGCCTGCACCGGCATCGAGTACTGCAAGCTCGCCATCGTGGAGACCAAGGCCCGCGGCGAGGAGCTGGTGGCCCGGCTGGAGGAGCGGCTGCGCGACTTCGACGCGGACATCTCCATCCACCTCAACGGCTGCCCGAACGCCTGCGCCCGCACCCAGGTCGCCGACATCGGGCTGAAGGGGCAGCTGGTGGTCGGCCCGGACGGCCGGCAGGTGGAGGGCTTCCAGGTGCACCTCGGCGGCGGCCTGGGCATGGCCGAGGGGCAGACCGCCGGCTTCGGCCGCAAGCTGCGCGGCCTCAAGACCACCGCCGACGAGCTTCCGGCGTACGTGGAACGGCTGGCCCGCCGCTACCTGGCCGGCCGGCACGCGGGCGAGGCGTTCGCCCAGTGGGTGATCAGAGTCGACGAGGAGGAACTGCGATGAGCGAGCGGAGCGAGCGAATCATCAGGCTCAGCGCCAAGGTGCCTCATGACGACACGGAGCGAAGCGGAGTGCCGGCATGAGCAGCGAGTACCGAGCGGCACCCCTGTACTGCCCGTACTGCGGCGAGGAGGACCTGCGGCCGAGCGAGGAGGGCCACGGCGCCTGGGAGTGCCACGGCTGCGCCCGGGTGTTCACGGTCCGGTTCACCGGCCTGCTGTCCCGGGCGGTGAACCGATGAGCCTGGTGTCCGCGGCGAACCTCGGACTGGTCGGCGTCGGCGGGCCCCGCCCGGCCGACCCGGCCCGGCGCGACCCCGACGAACTGCGCGCGCTGGCCGAGCGGGCCGGCCGGGAGCTGGAGGGCGCGCCCGCCCAGGAGATCGCCCGGTGGGCGGCGGAGACCTTCGGCGACCGGTTCTGCGTGACCAGTTCGATGGCCGACGCCGTGCTGGCCCACCTGGTGTCCCGGGTGGCGCCCGGGGTGGACGTGGTCTTCCTCGACACCGGGCTGCACTTCCCCGAGACGCTGCGGGTCCGCGACGAGGTGGCCCGGACGCTGCCGGTGAACGTGCGGTCGATCCGCCCCCGGCTGACCGTCGGCCAGCAGGACGGCGAGTACGGCCCGCGGCTGTTCAACCGGTCCCCGGACGAGTGCTGCCAGCTGCGCAAGGTGGAGCCGCTGGAGCGGGCCCTGGCCGGCTACGACGCCTGGGCCGCCGGCCTGCGCCGGGACGAGTCGCCGACCCGGGCGAACACGCCGGTGGTGGCCTTCGACGCGCGGCGCGGCAAGGTCAAGGTGAACCCGATCGCGGCCTGGACCCAGGCCGACGTGGACTCCTACATCGCCCGCTGGAACATCCCGGTCAACGAGCTGTTCAAGCAGGGCTACGGCTCGATCGGCTGCTGGCCCTGCACCCGGCGGACCAAGGCGGGGGAGGACCCGCGGGCCGGCCGCTGGGCGATGTTCGAGAAGACCGAGTGCGGGCTGCACGTCTGACCGGGTCGGGCGCCGACCCGGTGGTCCTGGTCGCGCACGGCAGCCGTGATCCGCGGGCTGCCGCGGCGACCCGGGCGCTGGTCCGGGCGGTGTCGGCCGTCCGGCCGGGCACCCCGGTGCTGGCCAGTTGGCTGGACCACACCCGGCCCGGGCCGGCCGAGGTGCTCCGGGCGCTCGCGTCCGCCGGGCATCCCCGGGCGGTGCTGGTGCCGCTGCTGCTCACCGCCGCGTACCACCGGCGGGTGGACATCCCGGCGGCGGTCGCCGCGGCCCGGCGGACCGGCCCACCGATGGCGGTACGCGTCACCGACGTGCTCGGGCCGACCGGCGGCACGGTGGACGGCGGTCTGCTGGCCGCCCTGGACCGCCGGTTGGGCGAGGCCGGGCCGGGACACTACGACGCGCTGGTGCTGGCGGCGGCGGGCACCCGGGACCCGGCGGCCCGCTGCTCGGTGGGCCGGGTGGCCGCCGCGCTCGGCGACCGGCTCGGCCTGCCGATCCGGGTCTCGTACGCCTCGGCGGCCCCGCCGGACACCGCGACGGCGGTGGCCCGGCTGCGGGCCGGGGGCGCCCACCGGGTCGGGGTGTCGGCGTACTTCCTGGCGCCCGGGCTGTTCCACGACGCGGTCGCGGCGGCGGCCCGGGACGCCGGGGCGGTGGCGGTGGCCGATCCGCTGACCGACGCCCCGGAACTGGCCGACCTGGTGCTGCGGCGGGTCGACGCCGCCACGGCGACGGTCACCTGGCGTGACGATGCCGGCGGCCACGCGGCGTGACCGCTCCGGGGACGATCCGGTCCTGCCGTGCGTCCTGATCGCGGCGTGGTGGAATTCGACGGCCGACAATGCCCCGGACAGCAGAACGCCCCGGCGGGTCGACCCGGCCGGGGCGTGAAGCTTGGTGCGTGGATCAGGCGGAGTGAGCGCGCAGCACCCGGAGGCCACCGCGACGCTTGACGGCGCGCCGCTCCTCCTCGCTCATCCCGCCCCAGACGCCGGCGTCCTGACCGGACTCGAGCGCCCACTGCAGGCACTGGTCGGTCACGGAGCAGCGCCGGCAGACGGCCTTGGCCTGCTCGACCTGCAGGAGAGCCGGGCCGGACGTCCCGATCGGGAAGAACAGCTCCGGGTCCTCGTCGCGGCAGACAGCATGGTGACGCCAGTCCATGGCGGCAACACTCCTCATTCTGGATGGGTGGCAGATATTGCTGTGGTGCTTTTCCTATATGCATCCGCAGTGCCGACGGTGACGGTTCGCGTCCGGCTATTCGGCACTGCGTGAGCAGGCTGCTGGCCCCGAGGACCTGCTGGAACCGCTCAAACCCGCCGAGCATATCCAGGCAATGTCCCGGTAACTCAAGTTCGCTTGTGAATACTTTCACGAACTCTCGCGATGTCAAGGGTGCCACTCGGAAAAACTCCGCGCGGTGAGCAAGCCCACAACCCATTTGTCCGGGTTCCAGAGGGCTCTGGTTACCCGGCGTACCACAGTCGAGGATCAATATAGTACAGTCCGCGTGACATTGCTGACATTTCCGGCACCAGCCTCCCGGTGTGGCGGCGCCGCTCGATGCGGTGCCGTGACCGCGTCGACCTAGGGCAGTACCCGAGACCTAGCAGATTACTCTCAGTGCCGCGGGAATGGATGTGAATCTGACTTTCTCCCGCTCGCCGAGGTAGTCGCCGTCCAGCTGGAACGCCTGCGGACGCTCGGCGAGCAGGGTGAACTCGGCCAGGTCGTGCAGCCGGAGCACCTGCCTGCCGCGCGGGTCCGGGTGCCGGGAGAAGAACTGCGTCACCGTCCGTGTGGTGCTGGCGACCCGCAGCCGCCGCAGGGCCAGCACGTCCAGCCCCAGGTCGAACGACGCCTCCGGGTTGGGGTTGATCTCCCGGTCGCCGAGGTAGGTCCACGGGGCGGTGTTCTGGATGATGACCGTGGCCAGTTCGCTCTCGGCCGGCTCGCCGGGGCGCTCCAGGCTGATCGCCGGATGCCGCCGGTCCGAGGCCAGGAAGTACTGGCTCACCGTGGACCGCAGGTAGAGCCCGGGTGTGGAGACCCGGCCCCGCCGCCGGGCCCGCTCCACCCGATGGATCACGGCGGCGTCGATGCCGAACCCCGCGCAGAAGGTGAAGTAGCGGTCGTCGGCCCGGCCCAGCCCGATCGTGCGGTGCCGGCCCAGCCGGAGCCCCTCCAGGATCATGCTGGTGCCCTCCGGCCACTCCCGGGGCAGGCCCAGCGCCCGGGCGAACACGTTGGTCGACCCGCCCGGGACGGTGGCCAGCGCCGGCAGCCGCTCGGCCGGCGTGGCGGCCGGGTCGACGGTCGGCGGGTTCGCCGTCATCAGGCCGTTGACCACCTCGTTGACGGTGCCGTCGCCACCGAGGGTGACCACCACGTCGACGCCCTCCTCGGCGGCCTCCCGGGCGAGCGCGGTCGCGTGCCCCCGCCGCCGGGTGTACCGAACGGAGAGGTCGACTTCGCTGCGCAGCGCCCGGACCAGCACGTCCCGGCTGCGCTCGCTGGTGGTGGTGGCCTTCGGATTGACCACCAGGACGGCCCGCATGGGCGGCACTGTACCCCGGAGTAGCACAGGTATCGTGGCGCGCGTGACGCTCGACTCCGACCCGATTCCCGTCACGCTCCGCTGGGCGGTCCGGCTGCTCCGGGGCGAGGCGGTAGCGGTCGGCCTGATCGCCGTGTGGCTGGTCTGGGCCGACCTCACCGCCGACAGCACCGACCGGTTGTCGGCGTGGCTGGTGACCGCGTTCGCTGTCGGCGCCGCCGCCGCGCTCTGGGCACTGGGCGGCGCGCTGGAGCGGCGCCGGGCCGGCGCGCGGGCGCCGGCGATCGTGCTCCAGTTGATGCTGCTGCCGATCGGGTGGTTCATGGTCCAGGGCGGGATGGGCTGGCTCGGCGTGCCACTGATGGCCCTCGGGATCGGGGTCAGCTGGCTGCTGGTCAGCCCGCCGACCAGCCGGGCGCTCGGCTTCGGGGCGCCCGAGGGCGGTCAGTAGCCCGAGGCGCGCCGGGTCAGCAGCGAGATGGTGGCCCGGCCGTCGGCCACGTTCGCCGAGGCCGAGGTGGTCAACGCGGTGAGCACCTTCCAGGCGAAGGAGGACTCGGCGGGCAGCCCGGCGCCGCGGACGGTGGGCACTGTCACCTCGACGGTCAACGCGTCCTCGGTCACCGCGAACCGGCAGTCGAGTTCGGCGTCGCGGGTGGCGATGGCGAGCAGCATGGCGCAGGCCTCGTCGACCGCGATGCGCAGGTCCTCGATCTCGTCGAGGGCGAACTGGAGCCGCGCCGCGAGCCCCGCCGTGGCGGTGCGCAGCACGCCGAGGTAGCCGCCGTCGGCGGGCACGGTGAGGTGCACGACGTCGTCGTCGGTCGTCGGCTGGCCGGTCAGTTGAGTCACCACTCATCCCCCCGGCCGGGACTCTACCCGTTCAGGAGGCCGGCCGTGTGGGGGTGGTCACCTGCGCCGCGAGACCGGCCAGGGCGGCGCCGTCGAGCCGGTAGGGGATCCACTCGGTCAACTGCTCGGCGCCGATGGCGGCGTAGAAGCCGGCGGCCGGGTTCCAGTCGAGCATCGCCCACTCCAGCCGTTGGTAGCCGCGCCGTACGCAGATGTCGGCGAGGGTGGCCAGCAGCAGCCGCCCGGCCCCGGTGCCCCGGGCGGCCGGCCGGACGTAGAGGTCCTCCAGGTGGATGCCGTGCACGCCGGCCCAGGTGGAGAAGGTGAGGAACCAGAGCGCGAAGCCGACCGGGGCGTCCCGGTCGTCCACCGCGACGTGGCCGTACAGCGCCGGATCGGGGCCGAAGAGCGCGGCGTGCAGCTGCTCCGAGGTGAGGTGGCACTGGTCGGCCGCGCGCTCGTACTCGGCCAGTTCGTGCACCATGGCGACGACGGCCGGCACGTCCGCGGGACGTGCCGGCCGGATCGTCGGCGGGACCGCGCGGGTCACGCCTTCTTGGTCTCCCAGAAGATCTTGGCGATCTCGTCGATCTTCTGCAGCAGCTGGTCGGCGGTGGCCGGGTCGAGGCTGCCCTTCACGCCGCCCGAGCCGGCGAGCTTGGTGGCCTCGTTGAACAGCTGGTGCAGCTGGGGGTACTTCTCGAAGTGGGTCGCCTTGAAGTAGTCGGTCCAGAGCACCCACAGGTGGTGCTTGACCAACTCGGCGCGCTGCTCCTTGATGATGACGGCCCGCGTGCGGAACTCCGGGTCGGTGTTCGCCTGGTACTTCTCGCAGATCATTTTGACCGACTCGGCCTCGATCCGGGCCTGCGCCGGGTCGTACACGCCGCAGGGCAGGTCGCAGTGGGCGCTGGCGGTCACGCGGGGCGTAAGGATGCGTGGAAGTCGCATCGGGTTCCTCCATGGGAAGTTTGCGATGATCCAAGCCGACATTACTCCTGGAGGGGCTCCCCCAAGCCGGTGGAGGTGAAACCGATGACCGCCGACCGTCCGGCCGCCGCGCGGCGGCTGCGCTGGCCACTGACGGCCGTGCTGGTCAGCGGTCCGTCCATGGCACCCACGCTGCGTCACGGGGACGCCGTGCTGGTCCGCCGGGGCGGTCGGCCGGTCCGCCCCGGCGACGTCGTGGTGGCGGTCTTCCGCAGCCGCCCTGACCTGCTGGTCGTCAAGCGCGCGGTGCGCGCCCAGGACGGCGGCTGGTGGCTGTACGGGGACAACGAGTTCGTCGCCGACGACTCCCGGGCGTACGGGGTGGCCGACGTGCACGGCCGGGTGGTGGCCCGCTACTGGCCCCGGCCCGGGCGGGTGCCCCCGCGTCCGTTATGACCCTGCTCACATCGGCCGGGCCCCCACGACACTATGCTCGGAAAGTGCCCGGGTGACCCCCCGCACCGCGCGCCGCCGCTCGTCGCCTCACCACGCGTACCGACCGGCTGGTCCAGCTGCTAACAGATCCTGGAGTCACCATGTCACCGTCCACCGTGGACCCCGCTGATCCCGTCTTCCGACTGCACCGGGGCGGCAAGATGGCCGTCACCTCGACGGTCCCGCTGACCAGCCGGGAAGACCTCTCCCTCGCGTACACCCCCGGCGTGGCCCGGGTGTGCGAGGCGATCGCCGCCGACGAGACCCTGGCCGACGACTACACCTGGGTGTCGCACACCGTCGCGGTGGTCACCGACGGCTCGGCCGTGCTCGGCCTCGGCAACATCGGCCCGCGCGCGGCGCTGCCGGTGATGGAGGGCAAGGCGGTGCTGTTCAAGCAGTTCGCCGGCGTGGACGCGGTACCGGTCTGCCTGGACACCCAGGACGTGGACGAGATCGTGGCGGTGGTGCGGGCGCTGGCGCCGTCGTTCGGTGGCATCAACCTGGAGGACATCAGCGCGCCGCGTTGCTTCGAGGTCGAACGCCGGCTGGACGAGGCCCTGGACATCCCGGTCTTCCACGACGACCAGCACGGCACCGCGATCGTCGTGCTGGCCGCCCTGCGCAACGCCGCCGCGCTGCTCAACCGCAAGCTGGGCGACCTGCGGGTGGCGGTCAGCGGAGCCGGCGCGGCCGGCGTGGCGGTGACGAAGATGCTGCTCGCCGGGGGAGTGGACCCGGCCCGGGTGGTGGTCTGCGACTCGAAGGGGATCCTCGGCCGGCACCGCACCGGGCTCACCGACACCAAGGCGGAACTGGCCGCCGTCACCAACCCCGACGGCCGGCAGGGCGACATCACCGAGGCGCTGCGCGACGCGGACGTGCTGATCGGCGTCTCCGGCGGGCAGATCCCGGAGGCCGCGGTGGCCGGGATGGCTCCGGGCGGGATCGTCTTCGCGCTGGCCAACCCGAACCCGGAGGTGCACCCCGAGGTGGCCGCCCGGCACGTCGCGGTGGTCGCCACCGGGCGCAGCGACCACCCCAACCAGATCAACAACGTGCTGGCCTTCCCCGGCGTGTTCCGGGGCGCGCTGGACGCCCGGGCCACCCGGATCACCGAGGGCATGAAGGTCGCCGCCGCCGACGCCATCGCGCAGGTGGTGGCCGAGACGCTCACCCCGGAGGCGATCGTCCCGTCCCCGCTCGACCCGCGGGTCGCCCCCGCGGTGGCCGAGGCGGTGGTCGAGGCGGCCCGCCGCGACGGCGTCGCCCGGGCCTGACCCGGGGGCGCCGAGGGCCCCGTCCTGTCGTACGTCGCACAGCGCGGGGCCCTTCTTCCGGCCCGTCCCGCTTGTTACCGTGCCGACCATGCGTGCCGCCTTCGCCTCCCGCTTCGACGACGCCGACCCGCTCGCCGCGCTCACCGTCGGCGAGCGGCCCGAGCCGACCCACCCGGACGACGACTGGGTCACCGTGCAGGTCCGGGCCAGTTCGCTCAACCACCACGACCTGTGGTCGCTGCGCGGGGTGGGGCTCACCGGCGACCAACTGCCGATGATCCTCGGCTGCGACGCGGTCGGCGTCGACCCGGACGGCACCGAGGTGGTCGTCTACCCGGTGGTCGCCACCCCGGGTGACCCGCGCGGCGTCTCCATCCTCTCCGAGCACTTCCCGGGCACCCTCGCCGAGCGGGTGGCCGTACCCCGGTCGAACCTGGTGCCGCTGCCGGCCGGGCTGGCCGTCACCGACGCGGCGTGCCTGCCGACCGCGTGGCTCACCGCCTGGCGGATGCTCACCACCAAGGGCCGGGTCGCCGACGGCGACGCGGTGCTGGTCCAGGGCGCCGGGGGCGGCGTCGCCACGGCCGCCGTCGCGCTCGCCGCCGCGATGGGCAAGCGGGTCTACGCGACCAGCCGGGACGCCGCCAAGCGGGAGCGGATCGCCGAGCTGGGCGCGACCGCCGTCGAGCCGGGCGCCCGGCTGCCGGAACGGGTCGACGTGGTGATCGAGACGGTCGGCGCGGCCACCTTCGACCACTCGCTGAAGTCCGCCGCGCCGATGGCCCGGATCGTCGTCTCCGGCGCCACGGCCGGGCACGAGCCCAAGGTCAACCTGCGCCGGGTCTTCGCCATGCAGCTGGAGATCCTGGGCACCTCGATGGGCACCCCGGACGAGCTGGCGGACCTGCTCGCGTTCTGCGCCGAGCACCAGGTGCGGCCGGTGGTGGACAGCGTGGTCCCGTTCAGCCGGGTGGAGGAGGCGTTCGCCCGGCTGCACTCCGGTGACGTCTTCGGCAAGGTGGTCGTCGACCACACCGCCTGACCCGGCGCCCGGGCGGGCGGGTCAGAGGCGGTTGTCGAGGGTGGCGATGTCGCCGCGGGCGGCGCCGGTCGGGATGCGCCGCTTGGCGGCCTCGTCGCCGTAGAGGGTCCAGCGCAGGAACTCGACGGTCGTGTCCGAGACCACCCGCAGCGCGGCCCCGTCGCTGAGCAGCGCCCGCCCGTGGTCGCCGTTGGGCAGGCTCAGCATCGCCTTCGGCCAGGGCACCCGGTCGTACGCCTCCTTGCCGGCGGCGTACTGGACCACCTCGTCGGCCTCGCCGTGCACGAACAACTGCGGCGCGGCGGCGCCGGCGAACGCGGTGCCCACCCCGAGCGCGGTGCCGGCGAACACCACCCCGGCGTCGAGGCGCTCGTCCCGGCCGGCGGTGAACAGGCCGATGGTGGTCACCCCGCCGGCCGAGTGCCCGGCCGCGGCCACCCGGTCGGCGGCCAGCCGGCCGCGCAGCGGATCACCGGCCCGGCCGTCCAGGGCGAGCACCTGGGTCAGCGCGTACGACACGTCGGCGGGCTGGTTGAGCACGTCCAGCACGTTGCCGTCGGCGCCCCGGGAGGTGTGCGGGAAGGTCGGCGCGGCCACCACGAAGCCGGCCGCCGCCCACCGGGTGAGCAGCGTCGCGTAGTCGGCCGGGCGCCCGCCCAGCCCGTGGCTGAACATCACCACCGGGAACCGGCCGTCGGCGGCCCGCGCGGACCGCTCGGGCTCGCCCCCGGCCTTCCCGGCCGCCGGGTACCAGACGGTCACCGGCAGCGGGCGGTCGCCGTCGCGGTTCAGCTTCAGCTGCCGTACGCCGACGGCGAAGGCCCGCTCCGGCGCGGTGCCGGCGGGCACCCGCGGCGCGGGGGTGGTCGCGGCCGGGGCCGGCGTCGGGACGGTCCGCGGGCCGGCCGGCCGGGTGTCCCCGGAGCAGCCGGCCAGGCCGGCCGTGAGCAGGGCGCAGGCGAGCAGGGCAGGGGTGCGGCGACGCGGCATGGCTCCGATTGTGCCTCGCGCGCCGGGGCCGCCCGCCGGACATCGACGCACCGTGCCGGGCCGACCGCCGGAGCGTGGTGCCCGGCGCCGGCGCTGGTGCTGGTGCCGGCGGTGGCAGTGCCGGCGGTGGCGGTGGTGCCCGGTCGACGGTGGGTGGCGGTGGCGGTGGTGCCGGTCGACGGTGCCGGCGGTGGCCGTGCTGCCCGTTGCGGTCGCGTCCGCGCTACGCCCCGGGCGAGGTCGCCTCCCGATGCTCCGGCGGGGCGGCGCCGAGCCGGGCCAGGTCGGCGGCGTCCTTGGCGCGGCGGGGGCGCTCCGGCATCCAGACCGGGTACATCCGCTTGAACTCGACCTGCGCGGCGACCGCGATGACCGGGACGGTCAGCGGGCCGATCCGCCCGGGTGGGCCGTCCAGCATCCCCGCCGGCAGCGGCGTGCCGGCCCACGGCCCGCCGCCGACCGTGATCCGCCCCACGGCGTCCCGCGCCAGGTACGCGAAGCTCACCTCGACGTCGCTGCGGAAAAGGTCGAGCTGCACCTCGACCGGCAGCCGCGGGTCGGGCCGCCAGCCGCGCCCGTGCAGCAGGGCGGCCAGCCGCCGCGCGTCGGCGCGCCAGCAGTACCAGTCGACGTCCACGTGCGGCCGGGTCACCTCGCCGAGGTGGAAGTCGACCGCCCAGCCGCCGCGCAGCCACACCTGGACGCCGGCGGCGCCGGCCACCTCGACCACCTCGGCGATGCTGGCCAACTGCCGCCCCGCGAGCCCCTCCACGCCCACCACCCGCCGACCGTAACGGCGGACCCGGCTCCCCGCACCGCCGTTTCCGGCCCACGCCGCGCCCCGGCGGTTGCTCCTGGCCCGGACGTCGCTCGTGTCGCGCTCGTCGTTGGTGTCGTGCTGGCCGCTCCTGTCGCGCCCGCCGCTCCTGCCCGGCCGCTCACGTCCGGCAGTTCGTGTCCGGCACCGCGTGTGCCCGGCCTCTCGTGCTCGGCCCGGCCGCGGTCAGGGGGCGGGGCGGGTCTCGTAGCGGGTGAGGGCGGGGGCGCTGGCCCCGGCGGGCAGGCGGCGGGCGGCGTCCGGGTCGCCGTAGAGCGTCCAGCGGAGGAAGTCGGTGGTGGTGGCCAGGACCTGGGCGAAGCCGGGCCGGCCCGGGGTGAGGTATTCGCCGTGGCCCTGCCCGAGCACGCTCAGGAAGGCGGCCGGGCCGCCGGCGCGCCGGTAGGCCGCCCGGCCGACCGCCAGCGGCACCACCGGGTCGGCGGTGCCGTGCACGAAGAGCACCGGCGCGGCCGGCGCGGCGAAGCTCCCGGCCATCCCGCCGCCGGCGATCACGATGCCCGCCCGCACGCGCGGCGACCGTCCCGAGGCGAACATGCCGGCGGTGGTGAAGCCGCCCGCCGAGTGGCCGGCGGCGGCGAACCGGGTGACGTCGAGGTGCCCGGCGAGCGGGTCACCGGGCCGGGCGTCGAGCCGGACCAGGTGCCGGATCACCCGCCAGGCGTCGGCCGGCTGGTGCCGCACGTCGGCCCGGTCGAACCGGCGCGCGCCACGCCGGGTGTGCGGGTACGCCGGCGCGGCCACCACGAAGCCGGCGGCGGCCCACCGGGTGGTCAACCCGGCGTGCAGGTGGGGCAGGCTGTCCAGCCCGTGGCTGTAGACCACCACCGGGAACCGCCCCGCGGCCACCGCGTTCCCGTCCGCCGGATACCAGAGGGTGACCGGCAGCGGACGCGCGGAGGCCGCGTCGACGGTGAGCGTACGCACGCCGACGGCGTACGCCCCCGCGGGCGCCCGGCGGGCCGGTTGCGGCGTGCCGGGCGCGGCGGTGGCCGTCCCGCAGCCGGCCAGCAGCGCCGTCAGCAGCGCGGCGACCAGCCGCTTGACCCCCACGGTTCCACGGTAGGTGCCGGGTGCCCCGAGCGGTCCCGCCGTCCGGACCGGCTCCGTTCACCACCCGGCCGGAGCCGCTCCACCGGCCGGCCCGACCTGGCCCGGGCCGGCGCGCGCGGGGCGGTGCGCCGGGACCGGCTTGGCTAGGGTCACCGGCATGGCTGAGAACTACACCGACCCGAGCGGCAACACCGAGGCGTTCCGCGCCTTCGCCAACACCCCCGAGGCCGAGGCGCCGGCCGCGGCGTCCCGGGTCCCGCTGCTGGCCGGCGCGGCCGTGGTGGTGGTCGTCCTGGTCGCCGTGGTCGCCTGGCTGGCGCTGAGCTGAGCGGATCCCCGCCCGCCCCGCCGGGGATCCGGTCCCGGCTGCGCGGTGCGCGGCCGGTGCCGGCCGTGCTCGGCCTGCTCGTGCTCCTCGCCGGCCTCGGGTACGCGTCCGGGGTGGCCGGCTACAAGTGGCACCTGCACGCCAAGGCGGAGCGGCTGCACGCCGAGGGCGTGCCGGTGCGGGCCACCGTCACCGGCCGGCGGGACACCGTCGGGCGCGGCGGCGGAACCGACACCGTCCGGGTGTCGTACGAGTACGCCGGCGTGCCGTACACCGAGCGGATCCTGTGCGGCTCGGCCGGCGGGTGCGCCGAGGAGCCGCCGGCCGGGATGACGCTCTGGGTGGATCCGGAACGCCCGGCGGAGTTCGTGGCCGAGAACGGCAACACCGACGACTCGGTGTTCGTGCTGAACGCCTGGGGCGGGCTGCCGTTCGGCCTGGTGGTCGCCGCCTTCGGCGGGTTGTTGCTGGTGACGGCCGTGCTGCCGGACCGGGCACCGGCGCCGCGGCGGGACACCCGCCGTCCCGGCCGGGACCGGATCCGGCGCAGCGGCAGCGCCCGGCGCCGCCGGGGCCGCACCGCCCGCCGCTGAGCCGGCGGCAGCGGCGCCGGCGCGAGCGGTCAGCGCGCCGCGGCGGCCAGGTCGCGGGCGGTACGGGCGATCTCGCGCTCCTCGTCGGTGCCGATAACGCAGACGGCCACCTCGGCGCCCGGCGGCGAGATGACCCGGTCGCCGCTGCCGGCGTTGCGCTCCGGGTCCACCGCGATGCCGAGCCGGTCCAGGCCGGCCAGCGCCGCCGCGCGGACCGGGGCGGCGTGCTCGCCCACCCCGGCGGTGAAGGTGACCGCGTCCACCCGGCCGAGCAGCGCGTAGTACGCGCCGACGTACCCGGTGATCCGGCGGCAGTACACGTCGAAGGCGAGCGCGGCGGCCGGATCGCCGTCCGCCCGCCGCCGGAGCACCTCGCGCATGTCGTTCGCGCCGGCCAGGCCGAGCAGCCCGCTGCGGTGGTTGAGCAGGTCGTCGATCTGGTCGACGGAGAGCCCACCCTCGCGGCGCAGGTGGAAGATCACCGCCGGGTCCAGGTCGCCGCTGCGGGTGCCCATCACCAGCCCCTGCAACGGCGACATCCCCATCGAGGTGGCCACGCTGCGCCCGCCGGCCACCGCGCAGGCGCTGGCCCCGTTGCCCAGGTGCAGGGTGATCGTGTTCAGCTCGTGGTACGGGCGGTCCAGCAGCTCGGCGGTGCGCCGGGAGACGTACGCGTGCGAGGTGCCGTGGAAGCCGTAGCGCCGGATGCCGTACCGCTGCGCGGTGTCCCGGTCGATCGCGTAGACCTCGGCGGACTCCGGCATGGTGTGGTGGAACGCGGTGTCGAAGACGGCGACCTGCGGGACGTCCGGCAGCGCGGCCCGGGCGACCTCGATGCCGGCCAGGTTCGCCGGGTTGTGCAGCGGGGCGAGCGGGACCAGCTCGCGGATGGCGGCCAGCACCGCGTCGTCGATCAGGACCGGTTCGGTGAACCGCCGGCCGCCGTGCACCACCCGGTGCCCCACGGCCACCAGCCCGGCCAGGTCGAGCCGGCCGAGGATGTCGCGCACGGCCGTCTCGTGGTCGGCCGGCCCGCCGCCGGGCTCGCCGATCCGCTCCACGGTGCCCTTGTCGCGCACCTCGTCACCGTCGTAGAGCCGGTACTTGACCGACGACGACCCGCAGTTGAGGACGAGGACCCGGCTCATGCCGGCACCCCACCGGGTCGGGTGCCGTCCCGGGGCGCCGTCGCGCCCAGTCCGATGATCCGCTCGCTCACGCGACCTCCGCGCTGGCCTGGATGGCGGTGATCGCCACCGTGTTGACGATGTCCGGCACGGTCGCGCCGCGGGACAGGTCGTTGACCGGCCGGCGCAGGCCCTGCATCACCGGCCCGACGGCCACCGCGCCGGCCGAGCGCTGCACCGCCTTGTACGTGTTGTTGCCGGTGTTCAGGTCCGGGAAGATGAAGACCGTGGCCCGGCCGGCGACCTCGCTGCCCGGCAGCTTCGTCGCGGCCACCGCCGGGTCGATCGCCGCGTCGTACTGGATCGGCCCCTCCACCAGCAGGTCCGGCCGGCGTTCGCGGACCAGCTTGGTGGCCGCCGCGACCTTCTCCACGTCCTCACCCGCGCCGGAGGTGCCGGTGGAGTAGGAGAGCATGGCGACTCGGGGCTCGATGCCGAACCGGGCCGCGGTGTCGGCCGACGAGATCGCGATGTCGGCGAGCTGGCCGGCGTCCGGGTCGCGGTTGACCGCGCAGTCGCCGTAGACCAGCACCCGGTCGGCGAGCAGCATGAAGAAGACACTGGACGCGACCGAGACGCCCGGCACGGTCCGGATGATCTCGAACGCCGGTCGGATGGTGGCGGCGGTGGTGTGCGTCGCCCCGGAGACCATGCCGTCGGCGTGCCCGGTCTGCACCATCAGCGTGCCGAAGTAGTTCGGCTGGGCCACGATGTCGTGCGCCAGCTCGGCGGTGACCCCCCGGTGGGCGCGCAGCTTCGCGTACTCGGCGGCGAACTCGTCGCGCCACTCGCTGGTCACCGGGTCGACCACCCGCGCCCCGCCGATGTCGATGCCCAGCTCCCGGGTGCGCCGGGCGATGTCGTCCGGGCGGCCGAGCAGGGTCAGGTCGGCGACGTTGCGGCGCAGCAGGATCTCCGCGGCGCGCAGGATGCGCTCCTCCGCCCCCTCCGGCAGCACCACGTGCCGGCGCTGCGTCCGGGCCCGGTCGATCAGGTCGTACTCGAACATCAGCGGGGTGACCCGGGCGGACCGGCTGACCCGCAGCCGGCGGGACAGGTCGTCGGTGTCCACGTAGCGCTCGAAGGCGCCGAGCGCGGCCTCCACCTTGCGCGGGTTGCCGGCGCTGGGCCGGCCCTCGATCCGGCTGGACGCGGACACCGTGTCGTAGCTGTCACTGGTCACCGAGAGCACGGCGAGCCCGGTGTTCAGCCCCTCGAACAGCCGCATGGCCCGCGGGTCGGGCTGCTCGCCGAGGGTGAGCACCAGCCCGGCCACCGACACCTGCCCGGCCACGTGCGCGGCGCTGGCGGCGACCAGCAGGTCGTCCCGGTCCCCGGGGGTGATCACCAGGGCGCCGTCGGTCAGGTGGTCCAGCAGGGTCGGCACGTGCGCCGCGCCCACCACGTAGTCGAGCACGTCCCGGCCGAGGGCGGCGTCGTCCCCGGCGAGCAGGGTGGCGCCGAGCGCCGCCGCCACCTCGGCCACCGTCGGCGCCGACACGCTCGGCACCTCCGGGATGGCGTACGCGGGAACCGGCAGCTCGGGCAGGGGCATCGGCTCGGGCACCCGGTTGGCGATCACCGCCAGCACGGTGGCGCCCAGGTCCGCCAGGTCGTGGTACGCCCCGCGCACGGCGGCCGCGATGGCCGCCGGCTCCTGCCCGAAGCCGTCCACCACCGGCACCACGACGCTGCCGAACTCGGTGGCCAGCCGGGCGTTGAAGGCCAGCTCGCGGGGGCCGGCGGCGTCGCCGCCGTCGGCGAAGTCGCTGCCCACCACGACCACCGCCGGGCACCGCCGCTCCACCGACCGGTAGCGCTCGACGATCCGGGAGATCAGTTCCTCCCGCCGCCCGTCGGCGACCAGCGCGGTCGCCTCGGCGTAGGTGGCGCCGGCCAGGTCGGGTAGCGGCGGCTCGATCCGGTAGCGCTCGCTGAGCAGCGCGAGGATCGGATCCGGGCCGGTGCCGCCGACCAGCGGCCGGAACGCGCCGATCCGCTCGACCTGCCGGGACAACAGCTCCGCCAGTCCGAGGGCGATGGTCGACTTGCCTCCGCCGGAACCCACGCTGGTGACGTACACACTCCGGGCCACGCCCACCACCCTAGAAGATCACGCCACCGCCCACCCGGGTCCTTCGTCCCACCCACCCCCACCCAGCCGTCCCAGCGCGTTGATCATGGAGTTGTTGTCGGCCGCACCGGCGTGTCGCGGCAACAACTTCATGCTCGACCGGGTGGGTGGGGTGCGAGGTGGGGTCTACTCGTCGTCGGGATCGTCGAGGCGGGCCAGGTAGGTGGCGAGGCGCTCGATCGGGGTCTCGAACTCCGGGTTCAGGTCGACGAAGTCGCGCAGCCGCTCGCCGAGCCACTCCATGCTGACCTGCTCGTCACCCCGGCGCTCGACCAGTTCCTCGATGCCGCGGTCGGTGAAGTACATGTTCGTCCTCGGATGTCGTCCGGCCGGCGGCCGGTGGGGTTCGGGAGGCCGACGCGAGGCGGGGCAGAGCCGTCGTGGTGACGGGCTCTGCCCCGGTGCTCGGCGGTGCGGTCAGGTCACGGGCGAGGCAGCGCCGCCTCGAGCAGGGCGTTCTGCTCCACCTCGTGCATCTTGGCGGAGCCGACGGCCGGCGCGGCGGCGGCCGGGCGGGAGATCCGGCGCAGCCGGACGTCCGCCAGGTGCTCCAGCAGGTTGAGCGCGACGAAGGACCAGGCGCCCTGGTTGGCCGGCTCCTCCTGCACCCAGGCGAAGTCCTCCGCGTTCGGGTACTCCGCCAGGGCGGCGCGGATCTCCTCCACCGGCATCGGGTAGAGCTGCTCCAGCCGGATGATCGCGGTGTCGGTGATGCCGCGCTCCTGCCGGGCCTGGAGCAGGTCGTAGTAGACCTTGCCGGAGCAGAGCAGCACCCGCTTCACGCCCTGCGGCGCCGGGGCGGCCGAGTCCCGCAGCACCGGCTGGAAGGTGCCGGTGGTGAAGTCCTCGACCGAGGAGACGCAGAGCTTGTGCCGCAGCAGCGACTTCGGCGTGAACACCACCAGCGGCTTCCGCTTCGGCGAGAGGGCCTGGCGTCGCAGCAGGTGGAAGTAGTTCGCCGGGGTGGTCGGGATGGCCACCCGCATGTTGTCCTCGGCGCACATCTGCAGGAACCGCTCCGGCCGGCCGGAGGTGTGGTCCGGGCCCTGGCCCTCGTGGCCGTGCGGCAGCAGCAGGGTGACCGCGGAGCGCTGGCCCCACTTCACCTCGCCGGAGGAGACGAACTCGTCGATCACCGACTGGGCGCCGTTGACGAAGTCGCCGAACTGGGCCTCCCAGCAGACCAGCGCGTTGACGTTCTCCACCGAGTAGCCGTACTCGAAGCCCATCGCGGCGTACTCGCTGAGCAGCGAGTCGTGCACGAAGAACCGGGAGCGCTCGCCGTCGCCGGTCAGCGACTGGAGCGGGAGGTAGTCCTGGCCGGTCCGCGCGTCCACGATCGAGGCGTGCCGCTGGACGAAGGTGCCCCGGCGGGAGTCCTGCCCGGCGAGCCGGACGGTGACCCCGTCGTGCAGCAGCGCGCCGAACGCGATGATCTCGCCGAAGCCCCAGTCGATGTTGCCCTCGACGGACATCTTGGCCCGCCGGTCGAGCAGCTGCTGGATCCGCTTGTGCGGGGTGAAGCCCTCCGGCAGGTTGACGTGCGCCTCGCCGATCGCCTTGACCACGGCGGCGTCGGTGGCGGTGTCCACCTGCGGCTCCGGCTCCTCCTCGCGCTTGGGGCGGCCGAGCTGGCGGGGCGTGGTGGCCGCGTCGCGGGTGGCCTTGAAGACCCGCTCCAGCTGCGCCTGGTAGTCGCGCAGCAGCTCCTCCGCGTCCTCGACGGTGATGTCGCCGCGGCCGATCAGCTCCTCGGTGTAGAGCTTGCGGACCGAGCGCTTCGAGTCGATGATCTTGTACATCTGCGGGTTGGACATCGACGGGTCGTCGCCCTCGTTGTGCCCGCGCCGCCGGTAGCAGACCATGTCGATCACGACGTCCTTGTTGAACGCCTGGCGGTACTCGAAGGCCAGCCGGGCCACCCGGACCACGGCCTCCGGGTCGTCGCCGTTGACGTGGAAGATCGGCGCCTGGATCATCCGGGCCACGTCGGTGCTGTAGAGGCTGGACCGGCTGTACTCCGGGGCGGTGGTGAAGCCGACCTGGTTGTTGACCACCACGTGCACGGTGCCGCCGGTGCGGTAGCCGCGCAGCTGGGACAGGTTGAGCGTCTCGGCCACCACGCCCTGGCCGGCGAAGGCGGCGTCACCGTGCACCGCCAGCGGCAGCACGGTGTAGCCCTCCAGCTTGAGGTCTATCCGGTCCTGCTTGGCCCGGACGATGCCCTCCAGCACCGGGTCGACGGCCTCCAGGTGCGACGGGTTCGCCACCACCGAGACCTTGACCGAATGCTCGCCGTCCGGGGTGGTGAACTTGCCGTTCTGGCCGAGGTGGTACTTCACGTCGCCCGAGCCCTGGGTGGAGCGCGGGTCGAGGTGCCCCTCGAACTCGGAGAAGATCTTCTCGTACGGCTTGCCGACGATGTTGGCCAGCACGTTGAGCCGGCCGCGGTGGGCCATGCCGATGACGACCTCGTCCAACCCGTCCTCGGCGGACGCCTCCAGCACCTCGCCCAGCAGCGGGATCAGCGACTCGCCGCCCTCCAGCGAGAAGCGCTTCTGGCCGACGTACTTGGTCTGCAGGAAGGTCTCGAACGCCTCGGCGGCGTTGAGCCGGTTGAGCACGTGCTTCTGCTCGTCCGGGGACGGCTTCTCGTACTTGCGCTCGACCCGCTCCTGGATCCAGCGCCGCTCCTCCGGGTCCTGGATGTGCATGTACTCGATGCCGACCCGGCGGCAGTACGAGTCGCGCAGCACGCCGAGGATCTCCCGCAGCTTCATCCGCTGCTTGCCGGCGAAGCCGTTGACCGGGAAGGTCCGGTCCAGGTCCCACAGGGTCAGCCCGTGCTGGAGGACGTCCAGGTCGGGGTGCTTGCGGATCTTGAACTCGAGCGGGTCCGTGTCGGCCATCAGGTGGCCGCGCACCCGGTAGGCGTGGATCAGCTCGTGCACCCGGGCGGTCTTGTTGATCTGGCCCTCGCTGTCGACCGCGACGTCGCGCATCCAGCGCACCGGCTCGTACGGGATGCGCAGCGAGGTGAAGATCTCGTCGTAGAAGCCGTGCTCGCCCAGGATCAGCTCGTGCATGGCCTTGAGGAACTCGCCGGACTGCGCGCCCTGGATGATCCGGTGGTCGTACGTGCTGGTCAGCGTGATGACCTTGCTGACCGCCAGCTCGGCCAGGGTGGCCTCGCTCATGCCCTGGTACGGCGCCGGGTACTCCATCGCGCCGACGCCGATGATCGCGCTCTGCCCCTGCATCAGCCGCGGCATCGAGTGCACGGTGCCGATGCCGCCCGGGTTGGTCAGCGAGATCGTGGTGCCGGCGTAGTCCTCCATGGTCAGCTCGTTGCGGCGGGCCCGCCGGACCACGTCCTCGTACGCCTGCCAGAACTGCCGGAAGTCCATCTGCTCGCAGGCCTTGATGGACGGCACCACCAGGTTGCGGCTGCCGTCCGGCTTGACCAGGTCGATGGCGATACCGAGGTTGACGTGCTCGGGCCGGACCATCGCCGGCTTGCCGTCGGCCTCGGCGAAGGAGTTGTTCATCTCCGGGTGCTGGGCCAGCGCCCGGACCAGCGCGTAGCCGATCAGGTGGGTGAAGCTGACCTTGCCACCGCGCCCCCGGGCGAGGTGGTTGTTGATCACGATGCGGTTGTCGACCAGGAGCTTGGCCGGGACGGCGCGCACGCTGGTGGCGGTGGGGACGGTCAGCGAGGCGTCCATGTTCTGCACGATCCGCGCCGCGACGCCCCGCAGCGGGGTGGTCTGCGCGCCGGTGGCGGCCGGCTGGGCCGCCTTGGCCGGCGCCGCCTTGGGCTGGGCCGGCTTGGCCGGGGCGGCCTTGGCCGCGGCCGGCTTCGGTGCGGCCGGCTTGGCGGCCGGCTTCGGCTCCGCCGGCTTGGTCGGCGCCTGGGCGACCTCGGCCGTCGCCTCCGGCTGGCCGTCGGGCTCGGGACGGGCGGCGGGGGCGGTCGGCTGGCCCTCACGCGGGGTGGCGGCGCCCGGCCCGGGCCGGTAGTCGGCGAAGAAGTCGTGCCAGGCCGAGTCGACGCTCTTGGGGTCCGCGAGGTACCGCTGGTACATCTCCTCGACGATCCACTCGTTCGGGCCGAAACCCGCCAGTGGGTTCTCCTGCGAAGTCTGCTGGGTCGACACGGCCGGTAATCGCCTCTTTCACGCGGGTTTGTGTGTCACGCGGTGCCCGGCGACGCCCACCCTTCGGGGCGCGCACGAGACGGCTCCCAGGCTACGCCGTACGGATGCCGCAGGCATTTCCGCCTCCGCTGCGTGGTCCGTTTCACAGAAGATGCCAGAAGTTCGGTAAACGCTGCGTGTTCCGACAACTGCTGGTAAGGCGCGGGGTGTCGGAGACGCCCCCTTTCCCGTCCGCCACGTGGTGGCCGCACCCGGACGCGGAGCGGGGGTGGCGCCGACCGGCACCACCCCCGCCCGGACCGCTCGCGGTCAGGAGATGTCCCGCCGCCGGGTCATCAGGACGCCGAAGGTTCCGGTGACCACCGCGTAGCCGATCAGCACCAGGGCGCCGACCCACCACGCGGGGGTGAACTCCGACTGGCCCTCGGAGATCATCACCGTGGACGCCACCGCCGGCCAGATCACCTGCCACTTCACCACCGCCGGGTTGTCCAGCGCGTTGGACAGCAGCAGGAACAGCAGACCGATCACCTGGGTGCCGACCAGGTAGAGCACCGCGGAGGTGATCACCGCGCCGAGCTGGTTGGTGATCAGCGTGCCGATGCCGACCCCGAGGATCGTCCAGATCGCGTACGCCAGCAGGTTGAACAGCAGCGCCCGCTGCACCGCCCACTCGCCGAGCTGGGTGCCCTGGTCCTGGGCGGTCAGGAAGATCGCGCCGGCGGCCAGGTCGATCAGCGTGGTGACCAGCCAGAACAGGAAGCCCAGCAGGCTGGCCGCGACCAGCTTGCTGGCGATCACCGAGGTGCGCCGCGGGGTGGCCAGGAAGGTGGTGGTCGCCGTCTGGTGGAAGAACTCGTTGGTGACCATCAGGATGCCGATCAGCATCACGAACATCAGGCCGAGGTACTGGCCGGAGGTGTAGATGTTCGCCGCCTGCGCCGGGACGGTCGCCTGGTCCCCGCTGAAGCCCAGGGTCTCGCCGTTGCCCTTGAACACCTCGCTGGCGGCCCAGGCGTTGAAGGCGAAGGCCATCGCGATGGCCAGGAACGCCCCGATCGCCAGCCACCACCACGTGCTGGTGGTACGGATCTTGAGCAGCTCGGATCGGACGAGGTTCATCGGATGTCCGCCTTTCCGGCCGTCAGCTCCAGGAACACCCGTTCCAGGTCGGGTCGTTCCGTGGTGAGTTCGTGCAGCTCCACGCCGGCGGCCAGGGCGACCCGGCCGACCGTCGGGGCGTCCACCCCGCCGACCAGCAGGGCGCCGTGCTCGTCGAGGTCGACCGTGGCCGCCTCCGCCTTCAACGCCGCGGTCAGCGCGTCGGCCTGCGGGGTGCGGACCCGCACCCGGACGCCCTGCGCCATCGAGCCGATCACCTGGTCCACCGGGCCCTGCCGGACCAGCTGGCCGGCGGCGATGATCACCACGTCGTCGGCGAGCAGCTGCATCTCCGACAGCAGGTGGCTGGAGACCAGCACGGTGCGGCCCTGCTGGGCCAGGCCCTTGAGGAACCCGCGCATCCAGCGGATGCCCTCCGGGTCCAGACCGTTGGCCGGCTCGTCGAGGATCAGCACCCGCGGGTCACCGAGCATCGCGGCGGCGATGCCCAGGCGCTGCTTCATGCCCAGCGAGTAGCCCTTGAACTTGCGCTTCGCCGCCGGGGTCAGCCCGACCAGGGCCAGCGCCTCGTCGGCCCGCTGCTTCGGCAGCCCGGCCGCCGCGCAGATCACCCGGAGGTGGTTGATGCCGGTCCGGCCCTTGTGCGCGCTGGACGCCTCCAGCACCGCCCCGACGTGCCGCAGCGGGTCGGTCAGGTCGGCGTACCGCCGGCCGCCGATGGTCGCCACGCCGGCGGTGGGGGTGACCAGGTTCAGCAGCATGCGCAGGGTGGTGGTCTTGCCGGCCCCGTTCGGGCCGAGGAAGCCGGTCACCCGCCCCGGCTCGACGGTGAACGACAGGTCGTTGACCGCCCTCACGTTCTTGTACTGCTTCGTCAGGCCGGACACCACGATCTGACCGTCGGTGGGGCTTCGCTGCCCGTCAGTCATTACTCTCCCTCCGTGCGATGGCGTCGGGGTACGCCGTTGCACAGCGTGACGGCCGCGCGCAACAAGGTCAATCAGGCGCGGTCCGTAGTTTCCTCTCCACCCCGGGCAGGAGGGGGGTCATCCTCGGGACGGACCTCAGCCGGAGGGCAGCGCCACCCAGGTCGCCCGGGCGGTGCCGAGCAGCTGCCCGGTCGGGCCGTACAGGCTGGTGTGCACGAGCGCCTTGCGGCCCTCGCCGCCCACGGTCGCGCCGGTCACCACGCACTCGTCGCCCGGCGCCGGCAGCGCGTGCACGGTCGCGGCGATCCGGCCCAGCACGTACGGGCGGCCGGGCGCGATCACCGACCAGCCGCCGGGACAGTCCAGGGCCGCCCAGACGGTCGGCACCTCGACCTCCGCCGGCACCCGGAACGGGGCGGCGGTCCGCCCGTCCGGCAGCCGACCCGGGAAGATCCGCAGCCCGTCCGCCCGCCGCGGCCCGCAGACGTAGCAGCCGGGGAAGGGGTGGTCGACCAGACCGGGGTACCCGGCCGCGGCGGCCCGGGCGGTCGGCAGGTCCACCGGCGGCACCACCGCCGCGATCTCCCCGGTCGGGCGGACCTCGGCGACCAGGTGCCCGTCCGGGTCGTGGACCTCGCCGTCGGCGAGCGTCAGCGGGGTCTCCAGCGGCGGCGGCCGGCGCAGCGTCACCTCGACCGGCCCCGGCCCGCCGGACGCGGCCGCGAAGAGCCCGGCGCTCCAGCCGCCGTTGCCCGAGCCGGGCGGCCCGTTGAAGCGGGACTCGATGATCATCAGACACCTCCGACGGTCGCGGCTCCGGCGTCGTCGCCGGCCGCTCCGGCAGCCTCGCACGCCGGGTGCCGGTGGCGGCGCACCCCTCCCGCCCCGGTGGACCCGGCACCCGCCACCGGTGTCGCGCCGCCGCGCTCACCCGGCCGCGCCGCCGCGCTCACCCCCCGACTGGGCCGCTGCCCCCGCCCGTGCCGCGCCGCTGGCCGTCGCCCGGGCGGTCTCGTGCCCGCGCGCCGCCACCCGTCACGGGTCGCCGGCCGGCGTTCACCGGATCGACACTCCTGGTCACCGCGACCGGCACCCGGGCCGCCTACACAGTTCCCATGGCTGTCCTGCCCGCCGCTGGCGCACCCCTGACGACCAGCGGATACACCCTGCTGATCGCCGACGACCCGACCCGGGTCGCGGCCGCGCAACGCCTCCGGCACGAGGTGTTCGCCACCGAACTCGGGGCCACCCTCCCGGGCTCCGCCGGCCTGGACGCCGACGACCTCGACCCGTACTGCGACCACCTGGTCGTGCTGGAGGAACGCACCGGCGAGGTGGTCGGCACGTACCGGCTGCTGCCGCCCGGCCGGACCGCCCGCCGGTACGCCGAGGGCGAGTTCGACCTGACCCCGCTCGCCCCGCTGCGGGACGTCCTGGTCGAGACCGGCCGCTCCTGCGTGCACCCGGACCACCGGACCGGCGCGGTGATCAACCTGATGTGGGCCGGCATCACCCGCTACCTGCACCTGCGCGGCTCCCGCTGGCTCGGCGGCTGCGCCTCGGTGCCGGTCGCGGACGGCGGGCTCGCCGCCGCCGAGGTCTGGGCCCGGGCGCGCGCCCGGCACCTGGCGCCGCCGCCGCTGCGGGTCCGCCCGTTGCGGCCCTGGTTCGCCGAACCGGGCGCCCGGGCGGCGGTCCCGGATCCCGGCCCGGCCGGCCCGACCCGGGTGCCGCCACTGCTGCGCGGCTACCTCCGGCTGGGCGCGTGGATCTGTGGCGAGCCGGCGTACGACCCGGACTTCGGGGTCGCCGACTTCTACGTGCTGTTCTCGCTGGACCGGATGAACCCGCGCTACCTGCGGCACTTCCTGGCCGGGGCGGACCGGCCGGCGGGAGCGGACCGGTGAGCGGGCTCGACCTCTGGCGGCCGGCCTCCGGCTGCGGCCCGGACTGCCTGCCGGCGCCCGGCCGGACCCCGGTCGTGCCGGCGGTTCGCCGGGCCGCGCGGCTGGCCGCCCTGCTCGGGATGCTGGTGCTCGGCACCGGCCTGGCGGTGCTGCTGCCGCTGCTGCCGGCGGCGGAGCGGCGGGCGGCGCTGGGCGGCTGGGCCCGGGCCACCGCCCGGGCGCTCGGGGTGCGCCTGGTGGTCCGCGGCCGGCTGCCCCGGCGGCGCGCGCTGCTGGTCGCCAACCACCTGTCCTGGCTGGACGTGCTGGCCGTGCTCGCCGTCGCGCCGGCCCGGCCGGTGGCCAAGCGCGAGGTACGCGGCTGGCCCCTGCTGGGCTGGCTGGCCCGGGCCGCCGGCACCCTCTTCGTGGACCGGGCCCGACCCCGCGACCTGCCGGCCACCGTCGGCCGGGTGGCGGACGCGCTGCGGGCGGGTCGGGCCGTGGCGGTGTTCCCGGAGGGCACCACCTGGTGCGGCGCGGCGACGGGTTGCCGGCCACCGGGCGGGTTCCGGCCGGCGGTGTTCCAGGCGGCCGTCGACACCGGCGCTCCGGTGGTGCCGTTGCGGATCGGCTACCGGGACGCGGCGACCGGGGAGGCGACCACGGCGCCGGCCTTCCTCGGCGACGAGCACCTGTGGCGGTCGCTGCGGCGGGTGCTGGCCAGCCCCGGCCTGGTGCTCACGGTGACCGTGACGACCGCGCTGCACCCCGCCCCGGGGGCGGACCGGCGGATGCTGGCCCGGGCCGCCGAGTCGGCCGTACACCTCCGCCCGGCGGCCGCCCGACCGGCGCCGCGGCAACGGGCGGCGTGGGAGGTCGACCTGGCCGCCTGACCCCGAGCCTCCCCGCCCGCGCCCGCGACACCGTCTTGCCATATCGCGATGTATCGCGTTAGTCTCCTCGGCGTCGGCGCGCCCCGCCGCGCCCGCCGAGGGAGGAACCATGACCGAGTGGACCGTCGACAGTCCGCAGCGGCTCACCCTGGACGGGCCGGTCACCCGGCTCGACGTCCGCCTGGTCAGCGGCCGGCTCAACGTGGTGGCCGCCGACGGCCCGCCCCGGGTGGACGTCACCCGGGTCGGCCGCCGGCCGGTCCGGATCGAGCACCGCGACGGGCGGCTGTCCGTCCGGCAGCCGCGCGGCAACCGCTGGTGGGACGCGCTGTTCTGGGTCGGGCCGCTGGCCCGGTTGCCCCGGGTCGACGTCTCGGTCGCGGTCCCCGCCGACGTGCTCGCCGACCTGCACCTGACCGAGGGCTCGCTGGTCGCCTCCGGGCTGCGCCGGCAGACCCGGGCCGACGTGACCGCCGGCCAGATCACCCTGATGGGGCTGCGCGGGCGGACCGCCGCGAAGATCACCTCGGGCCCGGTGGAGGCGCTCGGGGTGACCGGCGACCTCGAGGTGGAGACCGTCTCGGGCGAGGTCATCCTCGCCGACAGCGCGCCCGGCCAGGTCCGCGCGCAGACCGTCTCCGGCGCCATCACCTGCGACTTCGACAATCCCCGGCGCAGCGACATCCGGCTGAGCACGATCTCCGGCAGCATCACCGTCCGGGTCCGGGAGGACAGCGACCTCGCCGTCCGGTTGCACACCTCGTCCGGGCGGATCACCAGCGGCTTCCCGGCGGTACGCGGCAACGCCGCGCTGGGCGCGGTGGTCGACAGCGAGGGGGTGCTCGGCGCCGGCGAGGGTAGGCTCTGGGCGTCCGCCACCTCCGGCAGCATCGCGCTGCTCGCCCGTCCGGTGGACGACGACGAGGAGGAGTTGCCGTGACCGCCGTGTTCAGTCACGGGCGGCTCCGGCTCTACCTGCTCAAGCTCCTCGACGGCGGCCCCAAGCACGGATACGAGCTGATCCGCCTGCTGGAGGAGCGGTTCCTCGGCCTGTACGCCCCCAGCGCCGGCACCATCTACCCGCGGTTGCAGCGGCTGGAGGCCGACGGGCTGGTCAGCCACACCGCGGCCGGGGGCCGGAAGGTCTACGAGATCACCGACGCCGGGCGGGCCGAGCTGAACCAGCGGGCCGGCGAACTGGCCGCCCTGGAATCGGACATCGCGGCCTCGGTGGCCGATCTCTCCACCCTGGCCGGGGAGATCCGCAGCGAGGTACGCGGCTCCGTCCGCGACCTCAAGCGGGAACTGCGCGAGGCGACCCGGCAGACCCGGCGCGGCCGGTGGGTCCCGCCCGCACCCGCCCCCGCTCCGTCTCCCGCTCCCGCCACCGCACCTCCGCCGCCCGGGCCGGAACCGGCCGCCCAGGCCGAGTTCGACCAGCGACTGGCCGCGTTCACCGGCGAGGTGGCCGCGCTGGTCCGGGCCCGGCGGCTCAGCGACGCGCAGCTGCGGACGGCGATCCGGCTGCTCGACGGCGCCCTGGACGGGCTGCGCCGGCTGCTGCGCTGACCTCCGCCGCCGTGCGGGCCGCGCCCGCCCCGTGGACGCGCGCCCAGCATGCCGGGCGGGCCGTCCAGCGGCTGGCGGGGCGGCTCACAGGGTTTTTCCAGGGACCACCCAGGCCGGACGCAGCGACGGCGCGGATGATGGGCACATGCCCGCTACCCAGACCGAGGCGCGACTGCTCGTCGTCGAGGACGATCCCAACATCCTCGAACTGCTCTCCGCGAGCCTACGGTTCGCGGGCTTCGACGTGGCCACCGCGACCAGCGGCAGTTCCGCGCTGAGCGCCGCCAAGGACCACCGGCCCGATCTGGTGGTGCTCGACGTGATGCTGCCCGACCTGGACGGCTTCGAGGTGATCCGGATGCTGCGCGAGGGGGGCACCCGTACCCCGGTGGTCTTCCTGACCGCCCGGGACGCCACCGACGACAAGATCCGCGGGCTCACCCTGGGCGGCGACGACTACGTCACCAAGCCGTTCAGCCTGGAGGAGCTGACCGCCCGGATCCGGGCGGTGCTGCGGCGCACCAGCACCGGCGAGCAGGCCCCGTCCCGGCTCACCTTCGCCGACCTGGAACTGGACGAGGAGACCCACGAGGTGCACCGGGCCGGCCAGCGGGTGCAGCTCTCGCCGACCGAGTTCAAGCTGCTGCGCTACCTGATGCTGAACGCCAACCGGGTGCTGTCCAAGGCGCAGATCCTCGACCACGTCTGGAACTACGACTTCCGCGGTGACGACAACATCGTCGAGTCCTACATCTCCTACCTGCGGCGCAAGGTGGACAACGTCGAGCCCCGGCTGATCCACACCCTCCGGGGCGTCGGTTACGTGCTGCGCAAGCCGGCGGCGTGAACACGGTCCACCAGGCGAAGCTCCGACTCCGGAGCGTCCCGCTCCGGGTCAAGCTGGTCACCTCGGTTCTCGCCCTGGTGGCGCTGGCGCTGCTGGTGATCAGCTCGCTCACCGCCGTCTTCCTGCGCAGCTACCTGATCGACCAGGTCGACAACGAACTGCGGGGCGGCACGAACGGGGTGGCGCAGGCGCTCGAACGCGCGCAGGTCGAGGGGAACAAGATCTTCGTCGGTATCCCCAGCGACTACGTGGCCGCGCAGGCCTTTCCATCGGGCAGGGTCGATCCGACCGCCTACTACTCCGGGCTGCGCTCGGGCGAGCTACCCCGGACGCCGACCAGCTACCAGGGGTTCGCCGAGGAGGTCGGCGAGCCGTTCACCGTCCGGTCGGTGGACGGGCACACCCGCTGGCGGATGCTCTACACCGAGCTGGACAACGGTCGGATCCTGGCCTTCGGCCAGCACCTCACCGACGTCGACCGGGCGGTCGCCCGGCTGGTCTGGATCGACATCCTGGTCGGCGGGTCGGTGCTGATCCTGCTCGCCTCGATCGGTGCGGCGATCGTCCGGACCAGCCTGAAACCGCTGGTGGAGATCGAGCGGACGGCCGCCGCCATCGCCGGCGGCGACCTGACCCGCCGGGTGCCCGACCCGGAGGAGGGGCAGGAGTGCCCCACCTCGGAGCTGGGCCGGCTCTCCCGGGCGCTGAACGCGATGCTCACCCAGATCGAGGCGGCCTTCACCGCCCGGGCGGCCTCGGAGACGGCGGCCCGCTCGGCCGAGGCGAGCGCCCGGGACGCGGCCGTCGCCGCGCAGGCGTCCGAGGCCCGGGCCCGGCGCTCGGAGGAGCGGATGCGGCAGTTCGTCGCGGACGCCTCGCACGAGCTGCGTACCCCGCTGACCACCATCCGCGGTTTCGCCGAGCTGTACCGGCAGGGCGCGGCCCGCGCCCCGGAGCAGACCGCCGACCTGCTGCGCCGGATCGAGGACGAGGCGGCCCGGATGGGCCTGCTGGTGGAGGACCTGCTGCTGCTCGCCCGGCTGGACCGGGAGCGGCCGCTCTCCCTCGCCCCGGTTGAGCTACCGGTGCTGGCCAGCGACGCGGTGGAGGCCGCCCGGGTGATGGCGCCGGAACGCCGGATCGAGCTGGAGATCGAGCCCGGCTCCGGGCCCCTGGTGGTCTACGGCGACGACGGTCGGCTCCGGCAGATCATCGGCAACCTGATGACGAACGCGCTGACGCACACCCCGGCGGAGGCGTCGGTGACCCTGCGGCTGCGCGCCGAGCCCGGCAACCTGGCAGTCGTGGAGGTGGCCGACACCGGCCCCGGACTCGCCCCCGAACAGGCGGAACGCGTCTTCGAGCGGTTCTACCGGGTGGACGCCGCCCGTACCCGGCGGGCCGGTGGCAACACCGGCACCGGGCTCGGCCTGGCCATCGTCGCCGCGCTGGTGGCCGCCCACCACGGCACCGTCGAGGTGGCCGAGACCCCGGGCGGGGGAGCGACCTTCCGGGTTCGGCTGCCGCTGGTGCCGGACGTGGACATCGACGGCGAGTGATTTTCAGCCAACCTTCAGGCCGGTTCCAGGCTGATCGCAGAGCGCAGGGGCAAGGTGGAGACATGACCGAGTACGAGTCCGACCCGCAGCGCCGGCCGGCCCCCACCGACGCCGAGCCGTCGCACCCCACCGCCGAGCTGCCGCACGTCGAGCGCGCGCAGTCCGACTCCCCGACCACCGAGGCGGGCCCGGCCGCCGATCCCGCCGCCCGGTCCGCCGAGGCCGCCGAGCCGACCGCCGAGGTCGCCACGCCGCCCGCCGGGCCGACCGTCGGCCAGCCCGCCACCGGGCCCGCCGAGCACCCCACCGCCGAGCACCCCGGTGCCGGCCGGCCGGCCGACGGCACGTCGCCTGCCCCGGTCCGGCTGCCGGAGCAGGCCCCGGCCGGCAACGAGCCCACCGTCCCGGTCGCGGCCGTCGCGGCCCAGCCCACCTCGGCCGCGCCGTCCGCCGCCCCGTACCCGACCTCCGGCCAGCCGGGCCACGCCCCGGCCGGCGGGCACCCGTACCCGGCCGGCGGGCCCGGCCACCCGGGCGCCGGCGGCTACCCGGGCGGCCCCTGGTACTCCGGGCAGCACTCCGGCTGGACCGGCGGGGGTCAGCCGGGCCACCCGGGAGGCGCCTTCCCGCAGCAGCACCCGGGCCAGCCGACCCCGCCCTGGGCGCCGGCGCAGCCCGCGCCGCGACCCGGCCGGATCGCCAAGTTCGCCGGTGCGGGCGTCGCGGTGCTGGCGCTGATGCTCGGCTCCGGCGTCGCCGGCGGCGCGCTGGCGCTCGCCGTGGACGGCGACTCCGGCGGGATCACCCGCACCTACTCCGCCGCACCCGTGATCAACGGTGCGGACCTGCCGCGGATCGCCGCCGCGGTGCAGGACAGCGTCGTGTCGATCACCACCGACAGCGGCGAGGGATCGGGCGTGATCCTCAGCGACGACGGCTACGTGCTGACCAACAACCACGTGGTCGCCGCGGCCGGCGGGAACAGCGTCCGGGTGGTCTTCGCCGACGGCAAGAGCGCCCAGGCGCGGGTCGTCGGCACCGACCCGAAGACCGACCTGGCCGTGGTGAAGGCCTCCGGGGTCAGCGGCCTGAAGCCGGCCACCTTCGGCGACAGCGACGCCATGCAGGTCGGCGACCAGGTGCTCGCCCTGGGCAGCCCGCTGGGCCTGCAGGGCTCGGTGACCGCCGGCATCCTCAGCGCCCGGGACCGCACCATCCAGGCCGGCAGCGGGGAGCAGCGGCAGGCCCCGGGCCAGGGCGCCAGCTCGATCTCCGGGCTGCTGCAGACCGACGCGCCGATCAACCCGGGCAACTCCGGCGGCGCGCTGGTCAACACCCGCGGCGAGGTGATCGGCATCAACACCGCCATCGCCACCGCCGGCCAGGGCAGCGGCAACATCGGGGTGGGCTTCGCCATCCCGAGCAACAAGGCCAAGGACGTGGCCGGCAAGCTCCAGCGCGGTGAGAAGGTCAGCCACCCGTCGCTGGGCGTGAGCGTCAATGCCGCCCCGGACGGCGGGGCGCTGGTCGCCGCCGTCACCCCGGGCAGCGCCGCCGAGAAGGCCGGCCTGCGCCAGGGCGACGTGATCACCCGCTTCGGCGACAAGGTGATCAACGACTCCAACGACCTGGTCGGTGCCGTGCAGGCCGGCAAGGTCGGCGACCGGGTCGAGGTGACCTACCAGCGAAACGGATCCGAGTCGACGGCAACCGTGACGCTCGCCGAAGCGTCCTAATCCGTACCGAAGCCTGCCTCCTCCCACGGGCGGCGGGTGACGGGGCCAAGGGGGTTGGTCCCGTCACCCGCCGCCCACTCCTTTCCCGGATGGTTCACCCGGTCCGGGTGAACCGCCCTCACCCGGCGCGCCGGCACCGTCGGCAGGAGACCCGGCAGGCGTACGGGAGGGTGCGATGACCACGGCAACGAGCGTCCGGACCGACGCGCAGATCCAGCGGGACGTGCTCGAGGAACTGGCCTGGGACGTGCGGGTGCAACCGAACGACATCGGCGTCACCGTGCGGGACGGCGTGGTGACGCTGACCGGCTGGGTCGACAGCACCGCGGCGAAGTGGGCGGCCGAGCGCTGCGCGCAGCGGGTCCGCGGCGTACGGGTGGTGGCCGACGACGTCGAGGTCCGGTTGCCCGGTTCGGCCGAGCGCACCGACGAGGACATCGCCATCGCCGTCAGCCGGGCGCTGGAGTGGGACAGCTTCGTCCCCGCCGAGCGGCTCGACGTCACGGTGGCCAACGGCTGGGTGATGCTCCGCGGTGCGGTGGAGTTCGGCTGGCAGCGGCGTACCGCCGAGCGCGAGATCCGCCGGCTGCGCGGCGTCCGCGGGGTGACCAACCTGGTCGAGGTGCGGCCGGCGACCCGCCCGGACGGCGAGCGCACCCGGCGGGACATCCAGCGGGCGCTGGCCCGGGGCATCGGCACCGAGCGGGTGACCGTGACGGTGGACGGCGACACCGTCGTCCTCGACGGCGTGGTCCGCTCCTGGTGGGAACGGGACCAGGCGGAACGGACGGCGTGGTCCGCCGAGGGCGTGGCGGCGGTACGCGACAACCTGCTGGTGGGTGGGTGAGCGCCCCGGGATGTCCGGTTTAGCGGGATCGCCACCGGGAATGCGCCGCCGATCCGGATGACCCGGCCGGTCGAGGCGGGCGGGCAGACCGGCGGACGGCCCGCGCACCGAGGGGACGGACGGGGGAGGATCCGTGGCTTTGAACCACCTGTCGGCCGACCGTTCGCGCGAGCGGCCCCTGCGGATCGCGATGGTGGTCCCGCCGTGGCTGTCGGTGCCCCCGCCCGGCTACGGCGGGCTGGAACAGGTGGTCGCGGTGCTGGTGGACGCGCTGGCCGCGCGGGGGCACGCGGTCACCCTGTTCGGCGCCGGGCGGGAGCACCGAACCAGCGCCGACGTCGTCTCCACCGTGCCGGACCTGCAGTTCGAACGGCTCGGCGAGGCGCTGCCCGAGCTGGCCCACCTGGCCCGGGTGAACCAACTGGTGACCGCCGCCGACTTCGACGTCATCCACGACCACACCACCATCGGCCCGCTGGTCGCCGGCCGGCGGCAGGTTCCCACGGTGGCCACCGTGCACGGCAACCCGGTGGGCGAGTACGGCACCGTGCTCAGCGACACCGACCACGGCGTCGGACTGGTGGCCATCTCGCACGCCCAGCGGCGGCTGAACCCCCGGCTGCCCTGGGTGGGCACGGTGCACAACGCGATGGACCTGCGGGGCGTGCCGAGCAAGCGCGCGCCCAGTGACGGGCCGGTGCTCTGGCTGGCCCGGTTCAGCCCGGACAAGGGGCCGGACGCGGCCATCCGGGCCTGCCGCGCGGCCGGCCTGCCGCTGGTGCTGGCCGGCAAGTGCAACGAGCCGCCCGAACGCCGCTACTACCAGGAGGTGGTCCGCCCGCTGCTCGGCGAGGACGTGACGGTGGTGCTCGACGCCGACCGGGACGCCGCGCTGCGCCTGCTGGTCGACGCCCGCTGCCTGATCATGCCGATCCAGTGGGAGGAGCCGTTCGGCATGGTGATGGTGGAGGCGATGGCGACCGGCACCCCGGTGGTGGCGTTGAACCGCGGGGCGGTGCCCGAGCTGATCCGGCCCGGGGTGACCGGGCTGATCTGCGACCGGGAGGACCAGCTGCCCGAGGCGGTCCGCGCGGCGAACCGCCTCGACCCGGCCGACTGCGTGGCGCACGTCGCGGAGTGCTTCTCCCGGGACCGGATCGCGAGCGGCTACGAGGAGGTCTACCGGCGGTTCATCGCCGGGACCGTGCCGCACCCCGGCACCCGCGAGCCGGTCCGCGCCGGCCCGGGCTGAGCATCCCATGGATCGGGCGTCGCGGGTCGACCGCACCGGCGGGTGTCCGGTGGCCGGTCGGGGGTCAGACCCGGGCGGCGGCCAGGTCAGCGATCGCGGTGTCCAGCCGGCGGGCGTACCCCGGGGTGATGCCACCCTCGCGCACCCGGGTGGCCACCTTCTCCCGCAGCCGGCTCACCGGCCCGGCCAGGTCGGCCGGCCCGGACCCCACCGCGGCGGTCAGGTTCCGCAGCTCGTTGCGCAGGTCCAGGCCGACGTCGGCACGGATCTCGCCGCCGTCGAGCCCCGCGCCGATCAGCCCGTCCAGCCGGTTGGCCACGGTCAGCAGGCTGTCCGGCCCGGGCAGGTCGCCGGTCGGTTCGGCGCGCCCCGGGGCGTCCGGTGCCGACGAGGTGGGCGGCGCGGCGTCCGGTACGGCCGGGGAGGGCTGTCCGGTCGGCGACGTGGTGGGCAGCGCCGCCGGTGGCCGGTCGCCGTCCGGCCACAGCGCCGGCACGGCCAGGCCCGTCGCGGCCAGCAGCACCACCGCCGCCGCGACCAGGGCCGGGCGCCGCACCCGGCGGGCCGCGGCGGCCGGGGCGCGCCGCGGACGTTCCGGCCGGGCCGGGTCGGGGGCCGGACCCGCCGTGGCCGGATCGGCGGCGGCCAGCGCGGGCAGTGTCACGGTCGGCGCGAGCATGGTGGCGGCCTGCGGATCGGCCGGCAGCAGTTGGTCGCGCAGCACGGTGGCGACCTGGCGGGCGGTGGGCCGCGCGGCCGGGTCCCGGGTCAGGCAGCTCAGGCAGATCCGGCCCACCTCGGCCGGTAGGCCGGGCACGCCGGCCAGCGAGGGGGGCTTGCCCGTGGCCAGGGCGGCGCTGAGCTGGTCCCAGGTGTCGGCCGGGTACGGCACCCGGCCGGTCAACGCCTGGTAGAGCAGCACGCCGAGGGAGTAGACGTCGGTGGCCGGCTGCGCGGGCGCGCCGTCGAGGCGTTCCGGCGCCACGTACGCCGGAGTGCCGAAGGTGCCGCCGTCCTCGTCCTCGTCCGGGGCGCCGACCCGGGTGGCGATGCCGAAGTCGAGCACCTTGGCCCCGACCCGGGTCATCATCACGTTGGCCGGGGTGATGTCCCGGTGCACGATGCCCAGCCGGTGCGCGGTGGCGAGCGCGTCGGCGATCTGCGCGCCCAGCTCCACCGCCTCGGGCCACGGCAGCGGGCCCTCGGTCAGCCGCAGCTCCAGCTCCTCGCCGGTCAGCAGCTCCATCACCACGAACGAGGTGATCGAGCCGTCGGGCGCGACCGTCTCGCCGTAGTCGTGCACCGCTGTGACGTGCGGGTGCACCAGCTGGGCGGCGGAGCGCGCCTCGGTGCGCACCATGTCCCGGAACCGGGCGTCGGCGGCGAGCGACGGGGCGAGCACCTTCAACGCGACGATCCGGTCCAGGACCTCGTCGTGGGCACGCCAGATCACCGACATCCCGCCGGCGCCGATCTGGTCGAGCAACCGGTACCGGCGGGCCAGCAGCCGGCCGGGGTGCAGCGCTGGCTTCACGGTTCGCACCTGCCTCGGGGTGGGAGCGGTATCAGGTTGCGTGAATGTGTCCGGCCTGTCAACGGCAGCCGCCCGGGGGCCCGCGGCGCCGCCGCGACGGGGCAGCGGCGCGGCCGTGCCAGGATGAACCACATGGCGCGGGGACCGGTGGCGTTCGTGCTCGGGGGCGGGGGCGTCCTCGGCGCGGTCGAGGTGGGCATGCTGCGGGCGCTGTTCCGGGCCGGGATCCGGCCGGACCTGGTGCTCGGCACCTCGATCGGCGCGGTGAACGGCGCGCTGGTCGCCGCCGACCCGTCCGAGGCGGTCACCGACCGGCTGGTCCGGCTCTGGGCCTCCCCGGAGGCCAGCGAGGTGTACGGCGACTCGGTGGCCCGGCAGCTGCGCCGGTTCGCCGCCCGGACCCACCTGCACTCGCCCCGCCCGCTGCGCAAGCTGCTCGAGAGCGAGCTGGGCGCGGAGACCACCTTCGCCGACCTGCGGGTGCCGTTCCGGTGCTGCGCGGCGAACATCGAACGGGCCGCCGAGCACTGGTTCGACAGCGGCCCGCTGGTGCCGGCGGTGCTCGCCTCCGCCTCCGTACCGGGGCTGCTGCCGCCGGCCCGGATCGGCGACGAGCACTTCATCGACGGCGGGATCGTCAACTCGATCCCGATCGGCGAGGCGGTCGCCGCCGGGGCGGGGCAGATCTTCGTCCTCCAGGTGGGCCGGATCGAGCGAGGGCTGAGCCCACCCCGCCGGCCGTGGGAGATCGCGCAGGTCGCGTTCGAGATCGCCCGCCGGCACCGGTTCGCCCGGGAGATGGCCGCGCTGCCCGACGGGGTGGAGGTGCACGTGCTGCCCACCGGTGGGCTGAACCCGCGCGACGACACGCCCTGGGCGTACCGGGACATGGCGGCGGTGGGCCGGCGGATCAGCCGCGCGTACACCGCCTCCCGCCGCTACCTGGCCACCCAGCTGGAGCGCTGATGCCGCTGCCGCCGCGGTGGGTCCGCCGGGTGCTGCTGGCGCCCGGGGTGGTGCTGCTCGCCTTCCTGGTGGTGACCACGCTGCCGGTCTGGGCGCTGCTCGCGGCGGCCGCGTCGCCGCTGGTCCCGGGGCGGCTGCGTCCGCTGCGGCTGCTCTGGCTCGGCTGCGTCTACCTGGTCTGGGACGCCGCCGCGCTGCTCGCGCTCTTCGTGCTCTGGGTGGCCTCGGGCTTCGGCTGGCGGGTCCGCACCCCGGGTTTCCAGCGGGCGCACTACCTGCTCGCCGGGTGGTTCCTGCGGTTGCTGTTCTGGCAGGCCCGGTGGACGCTGCGGCTGCGCATCGAGGTGGTCGGCACCGACCCGGACACCGCCCTGCCCGGCCGCCCCGAGCTGGTGCTCTGCCGGCACGCCGGGCCGGGCGACTCGTTCATCCTGATCCACGCCCTGGTGAACTGGTTCCGCCGCGAGCCGCGGATCGTGCTCAAGGACACCCTGCAGTGGGACCCGGCGATCGACGTGCTGCTCAACCGGCTGCCCAACCGGTTCATCGCGCCGGGGCCGGACGGGCGCGGGTCGGTCACCGAGCAGATCGGGCACCTGGCCACCGACCTGGACGACGACGACGCGTTCGTGATCTTCCCGGAGGGCGGCAACTTCACCCCGAAACGCCGGCTGCGGGCCATCGCCCGGCTGCGCTCGCGGGGGCTGGAGCGGATGGCGCTGCGCGCGGAGCGGATGCGGCACGTGCTCGCGCCGCAGCCCGGCGGGCTGCTGGCCGCGCTGGACGCCGCCCCGGACGCCGGGGTGATCTTCGTGGCGCACACCGGACTCGACCGGATGCTCACCGTCGCCGACGTCTGGCGGGAGCTGCCGATGGACAAGCGGATCGTGATGCGCTTCTGGTCGGTGCCGCCCGAGGAGGTGCCGGCCGACCGGCAGCAGCGCATCGACTGGCTCTTCGACTGGTGGCACCGGATCGACGAGTGGATCGCCGTCAACCGGGACGGGCCCGCGTAGGGTGCGCTCGTGGAACAGATCTGCGTGGTGACGACGGTGGTGGACGCGCGCTCGGCCGCCGACGCGCTGGCGGGCGCGGCGGTGGACGCGCGGCTGGCGGCCTGCGCGCAGGTGGGCGGCCAGGTGGACAGCACCTACTGGTGGCGGGCCGCGGTGGAGACCAACGCCGAGTGGTCGGTGCAGTTCAAGACCACCGAGGACCGGGTGTCCGCGCTGGTCGACCAGATCCGCGCCGGGCACCCGTACGAGGTGCCGGAGATCCTGGTGGCCCGGGTGGAGAGCGACCCGCCGTACGCCGCGTGGGTGCGCGAGCAGACCCGACCCTGAGTACGCGCACTCTGGGCGGCTGGGCTCCGGCCGCCGAGGATGGCCGGGTGGAGAACACCGGCTACCCCTGCCCGGCCTGCGGCGCGCCCGCCGACCTGCGCTCCGGCTGCTCCGGCTGCGGCCGGCCGCCGTACCCGTCAGCGGCCGAGGTGATCCGGCTCGACCGGGAGATCGTCGCGCTCGGCGCCGAGGCGGAGCGGGCCCGGCAGACGTACCAGCAGCTGGTCGACCGGCTGGCGACGACCCGGCAGCGCCGGGACCGGCTGGCCGCGGCGATCCGGGCGCAGTTCCCGCTCCCGGTGGCCCGCCCGGCCACCGCGGCCGGCGCGCCGCCACGACCGGGCCCGGCCACCGTGCCCGCCGTGGCCGCCCCGCCCGCCGTGGTCGGTCCGCCGGCCGTGGCGCACCGGCCTGCCGTGGCCGGCGCGGCGGAGACCTCCACCCGTACGGTGCAGGGCCTGCTCTTTGTCCTCGGTGGACTGCTGCTCGGCACCGCCGCGGTGGTCTTCACGGCGGTGGCCTGGGCCGCCGTCGGGGTGGCCGGCCGGGCGCTGATCCTGGCCGCGGTCACCGCGCTGGCCCTGGCCGGCCCGTTGCTGGCGGTGCGGCGCGGGCTGCGGGGCACCGCGGAGACGTTCGCCGCGGTGGGGCTGCTGCTGGTGGTGCTGGACGGCTACGCCGCCTGGTCGGTGAACCTGTTCGGGGTGGCCGGCTGGCCGGGGACCCGGTACGCCGCGCTGGTCGGGGGGGCCAGCGCGGCGGCCGCCCTCGGGTACGCCCGGCTCAGCCGGCTCACCGTGCCGTGGTTCGCGGCGCTGCTGGCCGCCCAGCCGGTGCTGCCGCTGGTGGCCGTGGAGGCGCGGCCGGGGCCGGCCGGCTGGTCGCTGGCCTTCGTCGGGGTGGCGCTGCTGGATCTCGCCGTGCTGGTGGCGTTGCGCGGTCGGGCCGCCGGTGCGGCGCCCGCCGGTCGGGTGACGGCCTGGGTCGCGTACGCGGCCGCGCTGGTCGTGGCGGCCGGCTGCGCCCTGGTGCCGCTCGCGGTCGGCCGGGCCGCCGGCACGCCGCTGCTGGCCGGGCTGCCGCTGCTGCTGGTGGCGGCGACCCTGCTGGGGGCGGCGCTGCTGGCCGGCGGGGCGGTCTTCCGCGCGGTGGCCGCCGGGCTGCTGGTGCCGGTGCTGGCCGGTGCGCTGCTGCGGCCGGTGGCCGAGCTGCGGGAGTCGCTGCTGCTGGTGGCGGCGGCGCTGGTCGCGGTCGGGCTGGCCGCCGCGGTGCGGCTGCTGCCGGCGGGGGCGCGCAGCGGCCCGCGGACCGGCGCCCTCCTGGTGTCCGGCGGTCTGCTCCAGCTGACCGTGCTGATGACCGTCGTGTTCGCCGGGGACGGGGTCGCCCGGTCGTTGCCGCCGTGGCGGGGTGCCGCAGAGGGGCCGGACTTCGCCTGGGGCTGGCAGCTTCCGGTAGCGGTGGCGATCACCGTGGCCGCGCTGGCGATGCTGCTGCCGGTGGCGGCGCGCGCGGCGCTGGCCGCGGCCGGCCCGGCGGCGGTCGCGCTCGCCCTGCCCGCCGCCGGGCCGACGCCCTGGCCGTTCGCGCTCACCGTCGACCTGGTGGTCGGGGCGGTGCTGCTGGTCGTCGCGGTGGCTCGCCCGGCCCGGTCGTGGACCGTGCTGACCGCGGCGGCGGCCGGGGCCGTGCTGCTCGGGCACGGCCTGCTGGTGGGGTTGGCCGCCCCCGGCGGGGCCGGCGCGGCGCTCGCGGTGATCCTGGTCGCCGGGCTGGCCACGGCCGCCGCCGGCCGGCGCGGAACGCCGGTGCGGCGGGCGGTGGGCGGGTCCGCGCTGGTGGCCGCGCTGCTCGCGGTGCCCGGGGGCGGCGCTGTCGCGCTGATCGGCGCGGGGGCGCCGGCCTGGTGGCAGGCGCGGGCCGCGCTCGGCGCCGCCGCGCTGCTGCCGGTCGCGCTGCTCGCCGTCCGTCGACACTGGCCCGAGGTGTCCGGGTACGCCTCGGCGGGGCTGGCCGGGGCGGCCGCGCTGGTCGGGCTCGGGCCGCTGGTCGTACCGGCCGACGAGCCGGTGGCGCTCTACGCGGCCGTGGCGACGCTGCTGGTCGCCCTCGGCGGGTTCCGGACCCGGTTCCGGCAGTCGCTGCCGGCCGGCGATACGGCCGGACTGATCGCCGGGGCGGTGCTGCTGACCGTGGCCGTGCTGACCGCCGTCCCGGTGGTGGTGACCGTGCTGGTCACCCCGTACGGCGGCCCGCCGGCGCCCTGGTCGGGGCGGCCCGACGCGGCGCCCGATCCGGCGGCCCTGCCGGCCGGCCTGGCGCTGGCCGTGCTGGCGCTCGCCGCCGTGCTGGCCGCCTGGCCGCGTCGGGCCGGCGGGGCCGGCGACAGCTCGACCGGCGCCGCTCCGGTCGCCCCGGGCGGTGCCACCGTCCCGGCCGCCGACGGTGCGGGTGTTCCGAGCGGTGGCGCGGCCCCGGCTGGTGGCAGCCCGGGGGTGTCCGGCGGACCGGTGGGCTGGTGGCCGGCCGCGCTCGCCGCTCTGCCGTTCGCCGCGGCCGCCGCGCCGGTGCTGCTGGTGGCCGCGGGCGCGCCCTGGCCGGTGGTGCCGGCCGTCGTCCTGGCCCTCGGCGTGGCCGCGCTGTTGCTCGCCGCGCTGACCGCGCCGCGCCCGCTGCTCGTCCCGGTCACCGTGCCGGTGGGGCTGGCGCTGACCGGCTCCGGGTTCCTCGGCCTGCTGGCCACCCGGGCCGGCACGCTCGCCGGTCTCGGCGTGCTGGCGGTGACCGCGACAGTGGTCGGCGTGGCCGGGCGGCGGGCCGAGGTACGCCTCGCCGCGAGCCTGGTCGCGGTGGCCGCCGCGACCGGGCTCGCGGTCACCGCGCCGCTGGCCGGCGGCCTGCCGCTGCGCGCTGCCGCGTTCACCGTGCTGGCGGTGGCGGCGCTGACCCTGGCCGTCGCCGCCGTCCTGGCCGGCCGGCGGCACCCGGCGGCCGCCGCGCTGGACGCCGCCGCCCAGGCCGTGGCGCTGGTCGGGCTGCTGCTCACCGGGGGCGCGCTCCGGCACGCCGCGGCGGTGTGCGTGCTCTGGGGGGCCGCCGTCGCACTGCGGGTGCTGCGCCCGGGCGAGTCCGCCGGTCGGCGGTGGGCGTTCGCCGGCATCGCCGGCGGCAGCGAGCTGCTCGGCGCCTGGCTGCTGCTGGCCGCCGGGGGTGTGGTCGTGCTGGAGGCGTACACGCTGCCGGCCGCGGCGCTCGCCCTCGGCGCGGGCACGCTGGCGCTGCGCACCCGACCCGGGCTGAACAGCTGGCTCGCGCTCGGCCCCGGGCTGGCCGCCGGGCTGCTGCCCAGCCTGGTGTCGGTGCTGGTCGCGCCGGAGCCGCAGCCGTGGCGCCGGTTGCTGCTCGGCGCCGCCGCGCTCGCCGTGGTGCTGTCCGGAGCGACCCGGCGCTGGCAGGCCCCGGTGCTGCTCGGCGGGGGCACCCTCGCCGTGCTCGCGCTGCACGAGCTGGGCCGCGGCTGGGACGTGCTGCCCCGGTGGATCTACCTGGCGGTCGGCGGGCTCGCGCTGATCGGGCTCGCCGCCACGTACGAGCGGCGGCGGCGGGACCTGGCCCGGCTCCGGGCCGCGGTGGGTCGGATGAGCTGAGCGCGCCGGGCCGGCTGGTAGGGCTTCCCCTACCTCCGATCGGGGGGTTTTCAGGGTTACTCAGCGCAACCGTTCTGCGGAGACTCGGTGGTGGGGGTCGTTCCGCTCGGCGCGGCCCGAACCGAGGGACGGGAGCGGGAGACGATGCTCGGAGCGGTGGCGGATCCGCCGGTACGGCGGGGCAGTGACTACGCGGAGTTGTCTCGACGGATCAGCGGGGCCGGGCTGCTGGAGCGGCGGCCGGGCTGGTACGCGGTGCGGATCGGGCTCACCCTGGGCGCTTTCCTGGCCGGCTGGGCGGCGGTGGTGCTGGTGGGGGACAGCTGGGCCCAGTTGCTGGTGGCCGCCGGGCTGGCGGTGGCCACCACCCAGGTGGCGTTCCTCGGCCACGACGCCGGCCACCGGCAGATGTTCCGCCGGCGCGGACCGAGCGAGCTGATCGGCCTGCTCGCCGGCAACCTGGCGGTGGGGCTCAGCTACGGCTGGTGGGTCGACAAGCACAACCGGCACCACGCCAACCCGAACCACGAGGACGAGGACCCGGACGTCGGGGCGGGCGCGCTGGTCTGGACGTACGAGCAGGCCGTCGCGACGCGCGGTTTCGCCCGGTGGCTGGCCCGCCGGCAAGCCTGGCTGTTCTTCCCGATGCTGCTGCTGGAGGGGCTGAACCTGCACGTGGCGAGCGTCCGGGCGATCGTGGGACGGGAACCGGACGGCCGGTACCGGACCCCGATGCGGCACCGGGGGATCGAGGCGCTGCTGCTCGCCGCGCACACCGCCGGCTACCTCGGCGTGCTGCTGCTGGCCATGTCGCCGGCGAAGGCGCTGCTCTTCGTCGCCGTCCACCAGGGACTGTGGGGTCTCTACATGGGCTGCTCGTTCGCGCCGAACCACAAGGGCATGCCGATGCCGACCGCGGCGGACCGGCTCGACTTCCTGCGCAAGCAGGTGCTCACCTCGCGCAACGTCCGGGGCGGCCGGTTCGTCGACCTCGCGCTGGGCGGGCTCAACTACCAGATCGAGCACCACCTGTTCCCGAACATGCCCCGGGCGAACCTGCGCCGGGCGGTGCCGATCGTGCGCGCGTACTGCGCCGAGCGGGGCATCGCGTACGCGGAGACCGGGCTGGTCGAGTCGTACCGGCAGGCGCTCGCGCACCTGCACGAGGTGGGCCGGCCGCTACGCGGCTGAGACGCGGACGGGGGCGACGCCGAGCGGCGTCGCCCCCGTGCGTGCGGGGTCGGATCAGGCGCCGAACGCCTTGATCAGCTCCTCCGGAGCCTCCTGGGTCTCGCTCGCCGCCGGCTTGCGGACGCTCACCGGGGTGCCGAAGTCCGAGTAGGTGGTGGTCATCGTGCCCAGCGACTCGTGCAGCACGCTGACGTCGATGGCGATCTCGGTGAGCCGGCCCTGGTCGTCCACCTTGGCGGTGAACGGCACGGCCTTGGCCTTCTCGCCCAGCGCCGCGATGTCCTTGTCCTTGGCCATCGTGCGGGTGTAGTCGAGCGTGCCGGCGTAGTTGCCCTCGCTGGTCTCCTCGACCTGGGCGACCGCGTCGATCAGCTTCTTGGCGCCGCCCGGGTCGCCCTCCGGCATCAGGTTGAGCTGGCCGCTCTCGCCGAGCTTGGTGGCGTCCATGTGCAGCCACTTGTTCGGCAGCCCGGCCATGCCGCTGACCTTCAGGTACGCGTCGTCGCCGACCATCACGACCCGGAACTTGCCCGCCGTGCCCATGTTCAGCGTCATGTCACCGGTCTTGGTGGACGGGTCCAGGACGCCGCCACCGTTCATCACGGACGACTTCAGGTTCATCCGGACGCTCTGCTCGTTCAGCTTCTGCGCGGCGGCGCTCAGCTCGCCCAGCGCGTCGGCCGGGGCGCTGCTCGCCGGCGCCGCGGTGGCGCCGTTGCCGGCCGGTGTGTCCTCGCCCGTCTTGTTGCCGCAGCCGGTCAGTGCGAGACCGAGCGTGGCGACGAGCGCGACCCCCGTGGTCGCCAGCCGTCGAGTCTTCATGCTGGATGTCTCCTCGTGTTGGTTGGGCCGGGGTGATGACGACTGTCGATCCCCTGGCCGGGCCGTTGGTCAGCCTAACCCGTGCCCTCCACAGCCCGGCGTCGATACCCGCCCCACCCCCGCGGGGCGCGTCGCCATCCCCGCCGCACCCGCCCGGGTGGCGGCCCGGTCGCGCGGAGCCGGCCACACCCCGCCCCGCTGGTCGGCGTCGTCCCGATCTGCCCCGGTAGGGTCACCCCATGGCAGACGTGCTCACCGCGGAGGCGGTGCGAGACGAGCTGGGTGCGCTGGTGGACTGGTCGGGAGACCCCGCCGGCATCACCCGCACCGTGGAGCTGGCCAGCTTCCCGGACGCCATCGCGGTGGTGGACCGGGTCGCGGCGACGGCCGAGGAACTCGACCACCACCCCGACATCGACATCCGCTGGCGGACCCTCACCTTCCGCTGCGTGACCCACTCCGCCGGCGGCGTGACGGTGCGTGACCTTGAGCTGGCCCGGCGGATCGACGAGATCGTACGGAGCGCCCGATGAGATTCGAGATCAGCAAGGTGCTGGACGCCATCGAGGGCCGGGTCTGCACCGACCCGTCGTTGGCCCGCGCGGTCGTCGACCTCGCCGAGGTGATCCGCTACCAGGACCTCGACGGCGGGCGGCCGGCCAGCCTGCTGCGCCTCGGCATGGTCATCGACGCGCTGGCCCGGCAACTGGAGGAGGACAGCGTGCCGGTCTACGCGATCGTGCACCGGGCGCTACTCTCCGACGCCGACCTCACCTCCAACGAGCGGATGGTGGTCCGCCGCTGGGCCGACGACGGGCTGGTCGAGGTGCTGGACAATCCGGGCGACCGGATGTTCGAGGTGGCCGACCTGCTCGGCCTGCCGGTGCTGACCCGGGCCCGGGCCGACGGCCTGCGCGGGCGGTACCCGTGGCTGGCCGAGCAGCCGGGCCGGGTGCTCGCCCCGGTGCCCGGTCCCGGCGGGCCGGCCTTCGTGGCCCACGTCGGCAAGGGGGACACCCCGGTGGCCGGCGAGCGGTCGCCGGTCGGCGTCAAGCTGCTCGCCCGCCAGTGGCGCTGCCCGGAGCCGGGCTGCGCGCTCTTCGGCGGCGGTGGGGGCGGTGGCGCCTTCGCCGACCTGGCCCGGGTGGACCGCAGCCCGGCCGGCCAGCCGCCACCCTCGCTGCGCGGCGGGGCGCCGACCTGCCCCCGGCACGGCGCCCGGCTCGGCGACGCCGGCCCGCGGCCGCGTACCGAGGTGCTCGCGGTCCGCATCGGCGGGCTGATCCGGCGTCGTTTCGTGCTCAGCGAGGAGCAGCCGGTGGTGGTGGGCCGCGCGCCCGAGCAGAGCGACGGGATCACCCTGGGTCAGTGGCTCAACGACGAGGCGCGGCGCTGGATCAGCCGCAGCCACGTGCGGTTCGAGCTACGGGTCGGCGAGGTGATCGTGACCGACGTGAGCACCAACGGCTCCGGCATCCGGCCGGGCGGCTCGATGGCCGAGTCGGAGCGGATCGCGCTCTCCCCCCAGCAGTCCCGGGTGCTCGACGCCGGCGACATGGTCGAGCTCTACCCGGGGGTCCAGGTGGGCCGGCCCGGCGAGCTGCCGGCCGGCGCCCCGTACACCCCGACCTCGGTGATGGCCGAGGCGCCGACCATGGCGATGCGCCTGCCGCGCGCCTGACCGCCGGGCCGCCGCGCCGGGCGGTCGCGGGGGCGCCGTGACGACGGCGGGCGCCGGGACCGTGGTCCCGACGCCCGCCGCTGTCGTACGTGAACTCAGCCGGCCAGGACGGCGGCGAGCTGGGCGATCGCGTGGTCGATCTCCTCCTCGGTGACCACCAGCGGCGGGGCGAGCCGGATGGTGGAACCGTGGGTGTCCTTGGCCAGGACGCCGCGCTCGGCCAGCCGCTCGCACGCCTGCCGGCCGGTCATCAGCGCCGGGTCGATGTCGAGCCCGGCCCACAGGCCCCGGCCCCGGACGGCGACCAGGCCCTTACCGATCAGCCCGCGCAGGCCGGCGTGCAGCCGCTCGCCCAGCTCCGCCGAGCGGAGCTGGAACTCGCCGGTGGCCAGCAGCCGGACCACCTCGGTGGCCACCGCGCAGGCCAGCGGGTTGCCGCCGAAGGTGGAGCCGTGCTGACCCGGCTTGAGCACGCCGAGCACGTCGGCGTCCGCGGCCACCGCGGAGACCGGCACGATCCCGCCGCCGAGCGCCTTGCCGAGCAGGTACATGTCCGGCGTGACGCCCTCGTGGTCGCAGGCGAAGGTACTGCCGGTCCGGCCCAGGCCGGACTGGATCTCGTCGGCGATGAAGAGCACGTTGCGCTCGGTGCAGACCCGGCGGACGCCGGTCAGGTAGCCCTCCGGCGGCACCACGACGCCCTGCTCGCCCTGGATCGGCTCGAGCAGCACCGCCACGGTGTTCTCGTCGATCGCCGCGGTCAGCGCCGCCAGGTCGCCGTACGGCACGACGGTGAAGCCCGGGGTGTACGGCCCGAAGTCGGCGCGGGCGTCCTCGTCGGTGGAGAAGCTGACGATGGTGGTGGTCCGGCCGTGGAAGTTGCCCTCGGCGACCACAATGTTGGCCTGCCCGGCCGGCACGCCCTTGACCTGGTAGCCCCACTTGCGGGCGACCTTGATGCCGGTCTCCACCGCCTCGGCCCCGGTGTTCATCGGCAGGACCAGGTCCTTGCCGCAGAGCTCGGCCAGTTCCCGGCAGAAGTCGGCGAACTGGTCGTGGATGAACGCCCGGCTGGTGAGGGTGAGCCGGTCGAGCTGGGCGTGCGCCGCCTCGATCAGCTTGGGGTGCCGGTGGCCGAAGTTCAGCGCCGAGTAGCCGGCCAGGAAGTCGAGGTAGCGGCGGCCGTCCACGTCGGTCAGCCAGGCGCCCTCGGCCGAGGAGATCACCACCGGCAGCGGGTGGTAGTTGTGCGCGGTCCAGCGTTCCGCGTCCCGGACCGCTCCCGGCGTCCGCAGCATGTCGTCGACGATCACTTGCTTGCCTTTCCCTGACGGAGTCGCAACGTGCAGCACTTCGGTCCACCGCCGGCCTTGCGCAGCTCGGACAGGTCGACACCGATGGTCTCGTAGCCCCGGTCGCGCAGCTTCGCGGCCAGGTCGGTGGCCTGGGCGGGCAGCACCACGTGCCGCCCGTCGCTGACCGCGTTGAGCCCCAGCACCTCGGCGTCGGCCATGGTGGCGTGCACCGCGTCCGGGAAGAGCCGGCGCAACACGGCCTGGCTGCCGGGCGAGAACGCCTCCGGCAGGTACGCCACGGTCCGCTCGTCGAGCACGGTCAGCGCGGTGTCCAGGTGGTAGAAGCGCGGGTCGACCAGCTGCATGGTGATCACCGGGTAGCCGAAGACCTCCTGCAACTGGGCGTGCGAGGCGTGCGCGGTGCGGAACCCGGTGCCGGCCAGCAGCAGGTCACCGGCGAGCAGGATGTCGCCCTCGCCCTCGTTGACGTGCTTCGGGTCGTACATCTCGAAGCCGGCGGCCTCGAACCAGGCGCGGTAGGCGGGGGCCTCGTCGGCGCGCTGCGGGTCGCGGAACTGCACGGCCATCGCCTTGCCGTCGATCACCGTGCCGCCGTTGGCGGCGAAGACCATGTCGGGCAGGCCGGGCAGCGGAGCGATCTCCTCGACGGTGTGGCCCAGGTCGCGGTAGACCTGCCGGAGCGCCTCCCACTGCCGGATCGCCCGGTCGGCGTCGACCGGCGCGGTGGGGTCCATCCACGGATTGATCGCGTAGTCCACGGCGAAGTACGTCGGCCGGCACATCAGGAAGCGCTGGCTGGTGGCGTCCATCGTCATTGTCCTGCTCCCAGGGGTCGGGCGCGCCCGGCCACCTTCGGCCCACGGGCTGGCGCCGTTGCTCAACGTTATGCGGCGCCGCCCGGAAGGATCCACCGTCGAGGCTTGCACAGCCCGGTTGTTCGTTGCGTCTGACCCCTGTTCGACGGCAGATCGTTGCGTTCACGCCTGCCGGAGCGGGACGGCGCCCCCACGGGACGGGTCCTGGAAACGCTTCGGGGGCGGCGAGACCGCCGCCCCCGAAAGAGGGTGCCCGGCTGGTGAACCACCAGGCTGGTCGGGCTGCCACCGGTGAACCACCGGTGAGTCGGCCGGCGCACCGCCGGCGAGCCGGACAGTGCCCGCTAGAAGCGATCCACAAACTGTGAGTCAAGCCACTCCCGGAACCGCTGCACCCAGTCCCCGTCGGTGGTCGGCCAGTCGAACTGGCCGGTCATCGCCAGCACGCCGAGGACCACCGCGCCGAGCCCGAAGGCGACGCCGAACAGCGCGTCGGTCTTGCCGGCGATGTGCCGGCGGCGGGTGGCGACCAGACCCAGCACGGCGAGCACCGCGCCGACCGCGCCGAGCCCGATGCCGTACCCGGCGAGGGTGCCGGTGAGCACGAAGAGCGCCCCGGCCACGCCGACGATCAGGCCGAGCGTGGCGAGCAGGCTGGCCCGCGGCTTCGGGCCGGCGACCACCGGACGCTCCGCCCGGTCGGGCACCCCGTCGCCGTCCCGGTCGACCCCGGCGGGCCGCACCGCCGTGCCGTCCCGGTCCCGGTCCCGGTCGACGGTGCGCTCCAGGTTCGGGTCGGCCGGCCGCCGGGTGTCCTCGTCGGTCGGTCGCCCGGTGGCGGCCCGGGCGACGGCGGCCCGCTCCGTGGCCCGGCGCTCGGCGTCCGCGTCCCGGTCGTCGACCGTGCCGGTGGCCGCACCGCCGCGGTAGGTCGTCGCCCCGTCCCGGTCGCTCACCGCCGACCGGTTCGATCCGTCGGCGCCGTCGAGCCGGCCCGCGGAGTTCGACGGCCGGTCGCCGGCAGCGGCGGTATCCCGGTCGTCCAGGTTCTCGTCCCGCTGCGGCGCCTCCGACCGGCGCGACAGCGAAGGAATCTTGACCACAACACACCTCCTGGTGAATGCGTGGTCGCCGAGGTGACGGACGGCATCCACGCGGTATCCCTCCGGGATACCCAGCTGGCCGTTTTCCGACACCGAGCGCTGGTCAGCCGGTTCGGGCCCGCCCCCACCGGTTCGCTCGCCGGCCGGGGCTAGGGTTGGTGGTCGTGCCAGAGGGACACACCATCCACCGCCTGGCGGCCCGCCACGCCGACCTGTTCGCCGGCGACAAGGTGCACGCCACCAGCCCGCAGGGCCGGTTCGCCGAGGGCGCCGCCCGGCTCACCGGCACCGTGCTGGAGGCCACCGAGGCGTACGGCAAGCACCTGCTGCACCACCACGCCGGCGGGCTGACCCTGCACGTGCACCTCGGGCTGTACGGGAAGTTCGCCGACGGCTCGGGGGAGCCGCCGGAGCCGGTCGGCCAGGTGCGGCTGCGGCTGACCAGCGACCGGCACTGGCTCGACCTGCGCGGCCCCACCGCCTGCGAGCTGCTCACCCCGCCCGAGGTGGCGGCGCTGCGCGACCGGCTCGGCCCGGATCCGCTGCGCGCCGACGCCGACCCGGAGCGGGCGTACGCCCGGATCTCGCGCAGCCCGACGCCGCTGGCGGCGCTGCTGCTCGACCAGTCGGTGGTGGCCGGCACCGGGCTGATCTTCGTCACCGAGGCGCTGTTCCGGGCCGGACTGTCGCCGACCATGGCCGGCCGGGAGCTGACCCGGGCCGGCTGGGAGCGGCTCTGGGCGGACCTGGTGGCGCTGATGCGCCGCGCCGTGCTGAGCGGCCGGATCGACACCGTCCGGGACGCCCACCTGCCCGAGGTGATGGGGCGGCCGGCCCGGGTGGACCGGCACGGCGGCGAGGTGTACGTCTACCGCCGCCCCGGCGCGCCCTGCCACGTCTGCGGCACGACGGTGAGCCGCGGCGCGCTGGCCGGTCGCAACCTCTACTGGTGCGCCACCTGCCAACCCGCCTGACCCGCCCCGGCTGGTCAGTCGCCGTCGAGCAGCCAGCGGACCACCTCGACCTGGCGGGGGAAGACCTGGTCCTCGCCGATGCTCCAGGCGAGCGTCTGCCCGATGGTCCAGCCGCGTACCCGGTCCCGGTCCAGACCCAGCTCCGCGCTGAGCCGGTCGAGGCGGTGGCGGACGGCGGCGGGGGAGTGGCCCAGCTCGCCGCCCCGGACCATCGGCGCGACCCCGAACTCCCGCTCGCCGGCCAGCGGCTTCGGGTCGATGACCAGCCACGGTTCCCGGGTCGCCCGGAGCACGTTGCCGGCATGCAGGTCCTGGTTGACCAGCACCTGCTCGCCCTGGCTCGGGACCAGCTCGGCCAGCAGCCCGAGCGCCGCGTCGAGCAGTCGCCGCTCGTACGGGCGGCCGGTGCGCGCCCACTTCACGGGCAGCCGTTCCGCCCAGCCGGCCGCCTCCTCGGCCAGCGGGGTGAACGGCGCCCCGGCGGGGCGCCAGAGCCGGGGCAGCATCCCGACCACCACGTCGAGCGCCTGCTCGGGCGGCACGGCGTGCAGCGGCGTGCCGGGTACGCAGCGCTCCACCAGCAGCGCCCGCCGGGCCGGGTCGTGCCCGAGCAGCCGGACCGCCCCGTCGCCCGCCCACCGGTCGAGCGCGGTCGCCTCGTGCACGCTGTCCGGGTCCGGGTACTGCAGCTTGAGCACCGCCGGTGTGCCGTCGGGCAGCTCGGCCGGCAGGGCCAGCGAGGCGAACGCGTACGGGAAGGGCGGGCCGACCCGCAGCGACCACCGCTTTACGCAGGCGGCCAGCAGCTCGGGCAGGGTCGACAGCCACCGCCGTCCGGCCGGGGTGCCGCGCACCCAGTCCAACCCGTCCGGTATCCGCAGCGCCCCGTCCACCGGGTCATCCTGGCCGGGACCGCCCGGACCGGACAACTGGTTCCGGCCGCCGTACCTCGGCGGCCGGCTGTGGTAGCGGGAGCGGCGTGACGAGAAGGACTGGGTGCATCTGTTGTCGCTGGAGCGACCACAGATGCACCCAAACGTGCGGACCGGCGGTCAGGGGATCCAGCCGGCTGCCGACAGGGCGGCGCGGAGTTGTGCCGCCACCTCGTCCGGGCGGTGCCGGACGTCGAAGGCGGTGAACCGGAGGATCCGGTCGCCCTCGATCCTCACCTTGTTCTGCCGCCGCAGGTCCGCCGCCCAGTGCCGGACGTCCATGTGGTGTGCCCCGTCGACCTCGACGTGCAGCCGCCACCGCCGCCAGTACGCGTCGAGGTAGCGCACCCGTCCGTCGGCGTCGCGGCGGCGCACCTGCGTCTCCGGAGGCGGCAGCCGGTGCCGCCGGCAGAGCCGGACGAAATCGATCTCGGAGAGCGCCTCGGCCCCGCCGGCGACGTCCCGTACGGTCGCGGCGATGAGTCGCCGACGGCGGATCCGGGGCAACCGCTCCAGCACCGCGCCGATCTCGGCCGGCGTGACGCGGCGCTGCTGACATCCGGCGGCCAGGATCTGCTGCGCCAGCTCGTCCGAGCGGGCCCACTGTGCCGCGTCCACCAGCGACCGGGCCAGGCCGGTACGGTCGGGTCGGCCCCATTGACGGTCCTCGTCGGACAGGTGCCGGACCCGCCGGACCCGTACCGCCGGCAGGCCCGGCGGCAGCCGGCGGGGCAGCTCCGACGCCCGTCGCTGGTGGGGGACCAGCACGTCGACCACGTCGTGACGCCAGGTGCCGCGCAGGCCGGCGGCGGTCGCGGCGGCCAGGCCGGCGAGCACGGCGCCCGGACCCGCCGCGAGCACCGCAACCCACCACTGCTGGTCCCGGCTGAATCCGGCATCGGTGGGTACGGCGCACAGCACGCCCCGGCAGATCCGCTGCCAGCGCCCGGTGGCCACCAGATGACGCACCCTCGCCGGGCTCAGCTCGGCGGTGGCCTGTGCCCAGGTGAGCATCCCCGACTGCTCGAACAGCAGCCACCGCAACGCCGACGCGTCGTCCCCCGGTATTCGCACCGGCTCATTGCACCGGCGTGTGGGTGCACCTGTTGTCGCGCCAACGACAACAGGTGCACCCAAAGCCGACAGCGCCGGTGCAGGCCGGCGACGGCCCCGGTTCAGCGGCCGGAGCCGACCAGGGCGTCCACGGCCTTGCGGGCCGCGATCAGCACCGGGTCCCAGACCGGCGCGAACGGGGGCGCGTAGCCCAGGTCCAGCGCCGTCATGTCGTCCACCGTCATCTTGTTCCAGAGCGCCACGGCGAGGGTGTCGATCCGCTTGGCCGCCTCGGACCAGCCGACGATCTGCGCGCCGAGCAACCGGCCGCTGGGCTTCTCGGCGATCAGCTTGACCGTCATCGGCCGGGCGCCCGGGTAGTAGCCCGCGCGGTTGGTCGACTGGGCGATCACCGAGACGAACTCGAAGCCGGCGGCGACGGCGTCCCGCTCGCGCAGGCCGGTGCGGCCCACCTCCAGGTCGCAGACCTTGGTCACCGCGGTGCCGATCACCCCGGCGAAGGTGGCGTAGCCGCCACCGATGTTGATCCCGGCGACCCGGCCCTGCTTGTTGGCGTAGGTGCCCAGCGGCACGTGCACCGGCATCCCGCTGACCCGGTGCAGCGTCTCCACGCAGTCGCCGGCCGCCCAGACGCCCGGCACCCCGGGCACCCGCATCCGGCGGTCCACCCGCACCCCGCCGCTGGGGCCCAGCGGCAGGCCGGCGGCCCGGGCCAGCGCCACGTTGGGGCGTACGCCGAGACCGAGGACCACGACGTCGGCGGGGATCGGCCCCTCCTCGGTGACCACCGCGGACACCCGGCCGTCCCGCTGCTCCAGCCCGCTCACCGACAGCCCGGTACGGATCTGCATGCCCAGCGCGCGCATCGCGTCGACGACGAGTTCGGCCATGTCGGGGTCGACGGTGGACATCGGCTGCTCGTCCCGCTCGACCAGGGTGACCGAGAGCCCGCGCTGGATCAGCGCCTCGGCCATCTCCACCCCGATGTAGCCGCCGCCGACCACCACCGCGCGGCGCGGCGCCGGGTCGGCGTCCAGCCACTCCAGCAGCGCCGCCCCGTCGTCGAGGGTCTGCATGCCGAACACCCCGCCGACGTCACCGCGGGCCCAGTCCGGCCGTACCGGCTCCGCGCCGGTGGCGTACATCAGGATGTCGAACCCGGTGCGGTGCTCACCGCCGCGCTCCAGGTCGCGGGCGACCACCTCGCGGCGGTCCAGGTCGATGGCGGTCACCTCGTGCCGGAGCCGCACGTCGATGTCGTACGACTCGCGGAACGTCTCCGGCGAGCGGGCGATCAACTGGTCCCGTTCCGGCACCACGCCGCTGACCCAGTACGGGATGCCGCACGCCGAGTACGAGGTGAAGTGGCCCCGCTCGAAGGCCACGATCTCCAGGTCGTCGCGTTTGCGGCGGCGCCGGGCCTGGGACGCCGCCGCCATGCCGGCGGCGTCCGCCCCGATCACCACGAGCCGTTGCGCCACGCGCCTCATCCTGTCACGAACCGTTCAGCCACGGGTTTGCCGCGCGACGTCCGCCACCACGTCGGCCAGTTGGCCGGTGCGGGCGAAGACGGCCCGTTGCCGGGCGGCGCCGCTGCCGTGCCGGCGCAGCGTGCCCAGCAGGTCGGTCACCTCGGCCAGGTCGCCGTGCCGCTCCAGGGCCGGTCGGACCCGCGCCACGAGGTCGTCCAGCAACTGCCAGGCCGGGCGCAGCTCGCCGTCGGTCAGGTCCACCCCGTCGCCCTCCAGCCCGTCGTGGGCGGCCCGCCAGTGCGCGCCGACCAGCAGGTGGTGATCGGCGCGGATGGCCGGGCGGCCGGCCGCGATGTCCTCCATCGCGGTCGCCACCAGGGCCCGGACCAGCGCCGCGACCAGCACCGCGTCGTCCACCGACGGGCAGACGTCACCGATCCGGATCTCCACCGTGGGGTACTTCGCGGAGAGCCGGGCGTACCAGTAGAGCATCCCCTCGTCGAGCATCACCCCGCTGGCGATCAGTTGGCGGATCAGCCGCTGGTAGTGCTCGTGGGACTCCAGGTAGGGGGTGGGCGCGACCGACGGCCAGCGCTCCCACTCCACCGAACGCCAGCTCGCGTACCCGGTGTCCTCGCCGCGGGCGAACGGGGAGTTGGCGGTCACCGCCTGCAGCGTGGGCAGCCAGGGCCGGACATGGTTGAGCACCTGCACGCCGGTCTCCGCGTCGGGCACCCCCACGTGCACGTGCATGCCGTTGTTGCCGGGGCCCGGGACCAGCAGCCGGAACCGTTCGATCATCCGGTCGAACCGGGGCTTGTCGACCACCGGCGGCACCGGCCCGTCGACCGGCCCGGTGCCGATCGCGAGCAGGCGTACGCCGGCCCGCTCCGCCGCGTCGGCGAGCGCGGCGCGCAGCAGGCTCAGCGAGTGCCGGATCGAGCTCAGCTCCAGCCCGGGCGGGCTGCCGATCTCGATCTGGCTGGTCTGGAACTCCCGCTCCACCTGCCCGCGCAGCTCCGCCGGCACCTGGTCGAGGACCAGGTCGACGGCGGGCACCGCGGTCCCGGTGTGCGGGTCGACGAGCAGGAACTCCTCCTCGACGCCCACCGTCAGCAGGTCGGTTCCCTCCGCCGCCGCGCCCGGGGCCGTCGCCACCTGGCCGCTCATCGTGACCACCATCCGTTTCCGCACCGTCGACGGCCGTCCGGCCGCCGTGCCGGCAGTGGTTACCCACCGTGGTCACGGCCGGAAACGCCGCCCCGGGCGCGTCGGCGGCGTGTCGCGGCCACCCGCGGGAGAGCGCGCCGCGATGGCCGGCGGCGGGGTGACAACGGGTCCTAGGCTGAGCCCGTGCCGGGAGCGTTCGGATTGGTGCTGGGGACGTGGGCGTACGCCCTCGCCGAGCTGACCCTGCTCGCGGACCGCCCGGCCGAGCTGCTCGCCGGCGCCGCGCTGGTGCTGCTGACCGCGCTGCTCGCCGTGCACGCCGTTGCCGGCGCCGGCGCACCGGCGGCCTTCGGGCGGGCGACAGCGCTGCGCGCCCGGGCCCGGCGTCGCCGGGTGCCCCGCCAGGTCGACCCCGACGCGCCCGGCCGGCCCCGGCCGCGGGCGCCCGGGGTGTGCCCCTCGGCCGCGTAGCCGCCCGCCGCGCGGCCGATTCCGCAGTCATCCGCGCCCGACCCGGACCAGTCCGGCGGGTGCCCACCCGGAATCGACCGAGGGGTCCCACCATGCTCGCCTTCGCACCGCTGCACGATGCCGTCGGCGCCGCCGGCGCTGCCCTGTCCTGGCTCGCCGGCCTGCTCGAACCGCTGGCCGGCGGCGCGGCCACCGCGGCCGCCATCGTCCTGCTCACCGTCGCCGTCCGGCTGCTGATCTCACCGCTCACCGTCGCGCAGGTCCGCGGCGAGCGGCGCCGCGCGGCGCTCACTCCCCAGGTCCGCGACCTTCAGCGACGGTACGCCGACGATCCGGCCCGGTTGCAGTCCGAACTGTTCGGGCTCTACCGCTCGGCCGGCGCCAGCCCGGTCACCGGCTGCCTGCCGGCGTTGCTCCAGGCGCCGTTCCTGCTGGTGATGTACCGGCTCTTCACCACCACCGAGGGCGGCACCGGGCTGCTCGACGAGCGGCTCGCCGGGGTGCGGCTGGGGCACCACCTGACCGACGGGCTGGCCGGCGCGGCCGGGCCGCTGTTCGCCGTCCTGCTGGCGCTGCTGGTGGTGCTGGCCTGGTGGATGTCGCGCCGGATCCGGCGCACGGCCGCCGAGACCGGGACGGTGGCCGGCGCCCCGGCGGCGGGGCCGGGCGCGGCGACCCTGGCCCGGCTGCTGCCGCTGCTGCCGTACGCGACGGTGCTGGTGGCGCTGGTGCTGCCGCTGGCCGCAGTGATCTACCTGGTCACCACCACCGCCTGGTCGGCGCTGGAGCAGGCGGTGCTGCGGCGGCGCCGGCCGGCGCCGGCCGGGGCCGACATCGATCGACGTTGACAACTTCGTCCGATGCCCGTACAACTCCTGAGAGAGCGCTCTCTCGCCCCGTCCCCGCAGAGAGGCACGCCCATGCGACCTGCCCCGGCGGCTCCTGCCGCCCTGCCCGCACGACGCCGGCTCCCGCTGGCGTTGGCCCTGCTCACCGCCACCACCACCGTCCTGGCCGGGGTCACCGTGACCGCGAACGCCGCGGTGCCGCCACCGCCCTCGGGCTGGAGTCTGGTGTGGAGCGACGACTTCACCGGCGCGGCCGGCACGCTGCCGTCCGCCAGCAACTGGATCATCGACACCGGCACCAGCTACCCCGGCGGGCCGCCCAACTGGGGCACCGGTGAGATCCAGACGTACACCAACAGCACCGCCAACGTCAGCCACGACGGCGGCGGCAACCTGCGGATCACCCCGTTGCGGGACGGCTCCGGCCGGTGGACCTCCGCGCGGATCGAGACCGTCCGCAGCAACTTCAAGCCGCCCTCCGGCGGCGTGCTCGCCATCGAGGGCCGGATCCAGATGCCCAACGTGACCGGGGCGCAGGCGGCCGGCTACTGGCCGGCGTTCTGGGCGCTCGGCTCGCCCTACCGCGGCAACTACCAGAACTGGCCCGGGATCGGCGAGTTCGACGTGATGGAGAACGTCAACGGCATCAACTCGGTGTGGGGGGTGCTGCACTGCGGCGTCGCCCCGGGCGGGCCGTGCGACGAGTTCAACGGCATCGGCGCGTCCCGGGCCTGCCCCGGCAGCACCTGCCAGTCCGCGTTCCACACCTACCGGTTCGAGTGGGACGCCTCGGTCAGCCCGCAGCAGCTGCGCTGGTACGTCGACGGGCAGCTCTACCACACGGTGAGCCAGTCCCGGGTCGGCGAGCCGTACTGGTCGCAGATGACCAGCCACGCCGGCTACTTCCTGCTGCTCAACGTGGCAATGGGGGGCGCGTTCCCGAACGGGGTGGCGGGTTCCGCCACGCCGACGGCGGCCACCGTCCCGGGCCGGCCGATGCTGGTCGACTACGTCGCCGTCTACAGCCGCGGTGGTGGCGGCACCCCGCCGCCGACCACCCCGCCGCCGGGCGGGACGCGGGACGCGTACGCGACCATTCAGGCGGAGTCGTTCAACGCCCAGAACGGCGTCATCGTCGAGGCCTGCGCCGAGGGCGGGCAGAACATCGGCGCGCTGCGCACCGGCGACTGGGTGCGCTTCGACGACGTCGAGTTCGGCGCCACCCCGCCCCGCGACTTCCTGGCCCGGGTCGCCTCCGGCGCGGGCGCCGGGGTGAGCGGCCTGGTGGAGGTCCGGGTGGACAGCCCGACCAGCCCGCCGATCGGCAGCTTCGCGATCGCCAACACCGGCGGCTGGCAGAGCTGGCGCTCGGTCCCCGGCAACGTCGCCGGGGTCACCGGCCGGCACACCGTCTACCTGACGTTCAGCAGCGGCCAGCCGAACGACTTCGTCAACGTCAACTGGTTCACCTTCCGCCGCTGAGCCGCACCGGGCCGGGCCCATGGCATGGGGCCCGGCCCGGTGTTCTTGGCGCGGCTCGACGGCCAGGCTCGTGCCGGGTGCCCGGTCCCGTGGTCTCCGCGGCATCGGGCTCCGTTGGCGCCAACACGTGCAAGCCATTGATGACCCGGTTGGGTGTAGCGCGGATGGCTGAACGGCCGTTGTCGGTCGTCGTACGTGAACGGTTTGATGCCCATGATCGTCCGGCCGGAAGGCGCGGACGGGCACGGGGAGGATAAACCACTGTGATCAGAACCAGGCCACGTCGTGGCCTCATCGGCGCGCTCGCACTGACGCTCGGCGTCACCGGGCTCGCCGTCGTGTCGACCAGCGGCCGTGTCGCCGCGGCCCCCCACTACGACGGAACTCCGTCGGTGCAGATCGGGTGGACCGACTCGGCGACCCCGAAGACTGCGTACGGCTGGAACGACGAGACCCACATGCCGCTGGGCACATGGGTGGATGACGAGGGCGTGAGCCACACCTCGCGGGTCTACGCCACCTTCGACCTATCGGCGTACGAGGGACGGAAGATCTACGGCGGCACGGTCTTCATCGAGGAGTACAGCGCCGCCGACTGCGGAAAGCGGGCGATCGAGATCTGGCGGACCGACCCGGTGAGCACGACGCCCACCTGGAACCGGTCGCCGGCACCGCGTACGAAGCTGGACGAGACACTCACTCCTGAGTGGTGCCCGAAGGCGAGCATTTCGTTCGACGTGAGTGCGGCGGTGCAGGACGCGGTGGCGCACAAACAACGCCGGATCACCTTCGAGATCCGAGTGCCGGAGCAGCATGAGGCCGACCCCGCCTACGGGCGTCGGCTCAACTGGTACCGCAGCGTCGGCCTGACGACCCGGTACAACACCGTGCCGAGGGTCGACAACGATCACCTGTACAACGGTGGGTTCCCGTGCACCCAACTCCGCCCGTACCCTCGCCTCGGCGGGTTCGGGAACGTGCTCCAGGCCCTTGGCACCGATGCCGACGCCGACGACGAGCGGCGCCTCACCACCGAGTTCGCGATCTGGCCGAAGGGCATGCCAGAGAGCCGTCAGGTCTTCACCAAGGAACACGGCATGTCGGGCCGCGTCAACACGGTCAACCTGCCAGAGGGCACGCTGGTCGACGGCGAGTCGTACGCCTGGCAGGCCCGGGTCGGCGACGGCGCGGATTTCTCGTCCTGGTCGAAGAAGTGCTTCTTCACCTTCGATGACACCAGTCCCACGGAGCCCACCGTCACGTCGGCCAACTATCCGCCGGCGAACACCGGCCAGTGGGCGCCGCCCGGCGTGTCGGGCATCTTCACCTTCTCCGGCAATGGGAACAAGGACGTGGCCGGCTTCCAGTACTCGTGGAACGGCCTCGGCGTCAACGTCTGTGGAGCCAGCGGCGAGGTCGGCCAGTGGGTCTGCCGTGACCCGTTCAGCTTGCCGAACACGGTCAGGGCGGACGCCCCAGGCGGGTCCGCGACCGTGCAGCTCAATCCCGCGGGCGCCGGACCGCAGCGGTTGACCGTGCGCTCGATCGACCTTGCCGGCAACGTCTCGGCGCCGATCGTCTTCGAGACGCTGCTCCCGTGGTCTGCGCCCGAGGTGCGGGTCGAGAACGGCGAGCCGCAGTGGGGCCAGGAGGTGGTGCTCAGGTTCCTCCCGGCGAACGGCGTCACGGACGTCCGTGAGTACGAGGTCACCCTGGACAACGGCCAGCCGGAGACAAGGCAGGCGGAGGAGGACGGCACTGTGCTCTTCAGCTTCAGCGCCACCAACACGAATGGGCACTGGGTGAAGGTGCGCAGCCGCAGCGGCAACGGCTTCGTGTCTCCCGCGGCGGAGTGGTCGACTTACTTCTCCCCGGAGCCGGGAGTGGAGTCGGACGTCTACGTTCCGACGCCCGACGGCTCGCCGGTCGGTGGCGTGGGTGTCGAGGGAACCTTCACCCTCTCCCCGCCGCCGGGCTGGACGGACACCGCCGCCTACCGGTACAGCTTCGTCGATGGCGAGGAACTGATCGAGATCGACGCGGGTGCCGACGGTCGCGCGACGATCACCTGGACGCCGACCGTCAGCGGGTGGGTGACGTTGACCGTGTACGCGGTCAAAGCCGACGGCACCTGGAGCGAATACGGAAACTGGTACTCGTTCGAGGTGGCAGCCACCTCCTGACCGCACGCTCGCACCGTCACGGGGAGGGCCGGCACCCGGGCCCTCCCCGTGACGCCTGTCGTGGTAGTGCGAGCGACCGTGCGGACCGATCATCGTCGCTGTCTCTCCGACACCACGGCCTGGATCCGGGCGGCGCCCACTCTGGACAAGAACAGTTAACAGTCTTAATAATAAGCGCCAACGTTGATGGCTGTTGATGTCGCCCGGGTGTGGAGGATGCCGTGAAACGTTCCAGAGCTCTGGTCTTGTCGCTGGTCACCGCGCTGACCGTGGCGGTGGGGGCGGTGTGGGTCGCGTTGCCGGCGTTCGCCGCCGGGGCCACCGCGAGCTTCGTGAAGACGTCCGACTGGGGGTCGGGCTGGGAGGGGAAGTACACCATCACCAACGGCGGCGGCTCCACCGTCAACGGCTGGAGCGTCAGCTTCGACCTGCCGGCCGGCACCACCCTCGGCAGCTACTGGGACGCCCTGCTGACCTCCTCCGGCCAGCGCCACACGTTCACCAACCGGTCCTGGAACGGCAGCATCGCGCCCGGCGCCTCGGTCTCCTTCGGCTTCCTGGGCAGCGGCCCCGGCGCCCCGACCAACTGCCTGCTCAACGGCGCGCCCTGCGGCGGCGGCACCCCGACCACCCCGCCGCCGACCACCACCCCGCCGCCGACCACCCCGCCGCCGACGACCCCGCCCCCGACCACGCCGCCGCCGACCACCGGCCTGCCGAAGCACATCCTCACCGGCTACTGGCACAACTTCGACAACCCGGCGGTCGAGCTGCGGCTGCGCGACGTGCCCGCCGAGTACGACGTGGTCGCGGTCGCCTTCGCCGAGGCCACCGCCACGCCCGGCGCGGTCACCTTCGCGGTCGACCCGGGGCTGTCGGCGGCGCTCGGCGGCTACACCGACGCCGACTTCTCCGCCGACGTGCGCACGCTGCAGAGCCGGGGCAAGAAGGTGATCATTTCGGTCGGCGGCGAGACCGGCCGCGTCGCGGTCAACGACGCCGCCTCCGCGGTCGCCTTCAGCAACTCGGTGTACGCGCTGATCCAGCGCTACGGCTTCGACGGGGTCGACATCGACCTGGAGAACGGCCTCAATCCGACCTACATGGCCCAGGCGCTGCGCTCGCTGCGGTCACGGGTCGGCGCCAACCTGATCATCGCGATGGCCCCGCAGACCATCGACATGCAGTCGCCCGGCGCCAGCTACTTCAAGCTGGCGCTGGACATCAAGGACATCCTCACCGTGGTCAACACCCAGTTCTACAACTCCGGGGCGATGCTCGGCTGCGACAACAACGCCGCGTACGCCCAGGGCACGGTGAACTTCATCGTCGCGCTGGCCTGCATCCAGTTGGAGGCCGGGCTGCGCCCGGACCAGGTGGGCCTGGGCCTGCCGGCCGGCCCGGGCGCGGCCGGCGGGGGAGTGGTCGCGCCGAGCGTGGTCAACGCCGCGCTGGACTGCCTGACCCGGGGCACCAACTGCGGCAGCTTCCGCCCGCCGCGCACCTACCCCGGCCTGCGTGGCGCGATGACCTGGTCGGTCAACTGGGACGTGACCAACAACAACGCCTTCGCCCGTACCGTCGCCCCACACCTCGACACGCTGCCCTGACCCGGAGCACGCGGGAGCGCTGCCCCGCGGCCGGTCTCCGGTCGCGGGGCAGCGCGCCCGATGGGTTCAGCGGGTGGCGTCGGCGGGGTGCCGGCGGGAGCGGCGACGCCGGGTCTTCTTCACCACCCACCAGGCGATCATGACCACGAAGACGGCGATGATGCCGTAGTCGAACCAGTTGCTGTACTTCTCGACCTGCTGCCAGCGGGAGCCCAGCGCGAAGCCGAGCCCGACGAAGAGCGAGTTCCAGATGCCGCTGCCCAGCGTGGTGAGCACGACGAACTCGGTCAGCGGCATCCGGTTGGCCCCGGCGGGGATGGAGACCAGGCTGCGGACCACCGGCACCATCCGGCCGAAGAACACCGCCCACCGGCCGTGCCGCTCGAACCAGCGGTCCGCCTTCTCCAGGTCGTCCAGGTCGACCAGGGGCAGCCGGTCCAGCCAGCGCTTGAGCCGGTCCTCGCCGACCCCCGCGCCCAGCCAGTACAGGACGAGCGCGCCGAGCAGCGAGCCGGCGGTGGCGGCGAGCACCACCAGCACGACGTTGAACCGGCCTTCGCCGGCCAGGTAGCCGGCCATCGCCAGGACGATCTCGCTCGGGATCGGCGGGATGATGCTCTCCAGGGCGACCAGCAGGGCCACCCCGAGGGCACCGGCCGCGTCGATCACCCCCGCCACCCAGCCGGTGAGCCCGCCGAGTCGGGTCGGGTCGACGTTCTCGGCGAGTGCCATGAGGATCCTTTCCGCCGGCCGGGAAGGGGGATCCGGTATCTCTACCCGATGCCCCGGCGGTCACACCTCACCGTGACCGCGCCCACCACCGCCGGTTTCACTCCGGGTGCAGCGCGGCGTCCGCCGGGCCCCGGCGCCAGCCGGTGAACCGGACCCGCAGCCCGGCCCGGGTCGGCGCGCAGCAGTACGGCCCGGCCGTCGCCGCCGCCTCCGGCGCCAGCGGGGCGAGCCGGACCAGCCGCCACGGCTGCCCGCCCGTCCGGGCCCGGACGGTCAGCGCGTCGTCGACCCGGCTGGCCCGGACGGTGATCTCCCGCCCGACCCACTCCGGCACCGGGGCGACCGACCAGTCCGAGAACTCCCGGGTCACCACCGCGCCGACCTGCGGCTGGCCGTCGCTGACCTCCACCCCGGCCTTGACCCAGGTCCGCTCGTCCACCCGGACCAGCACGCCCGCCTGGTCGAACTGTTCGGTGTAGTCGAGCCGGAAGCTCACCTCCACCGCGCTGCCGGCGGGGAACGGGGCGAGCAGCGCCGGGGCGTCGTCGTGCACGAAGCCGTAGCTGGTGTGCCGCCACAGGTCGCTGCCCTCGGCCGGCTCGACGACCAGGTCGCCGCCCGGCTCCTCGGTGGACCGGACGGGCGGGTTCAGCCAGTCCCCGGTGGACCAGTCGACCGGGACGGGGGTGGAGTCCATGACCGGCACCGTACCGCCGGGCGGGGCGCGGTGCGGGGCCGCCGGGGTTTGCCGGGTGGACGGATCGGAGAAGGTAGTCGGGCATGGCTGACCGGTGGTACTCCGAGGCGGTCGTCTACTGCCTCGACATCGACACGTACGCGGACTCCGACGGCGACGGCGTCGGCGACATCCGGGGGCTGCTCGGCCGGCTGGACTACCTGGCCCGGCTGGGCGTGACCTGCCTGTGGCTGCACCCGATCCACCCGTCGCCCAACCGCGACGACGGCTACGACGCCACCGACTTCTACAACGTGGATCCCCGGTTCGGCACCCTCGGCGACTTCGCCGAGCTGCTGCACCAGGCGCAGAACCGGGGCATCCGCGTGATCATCGACCTGGTGGTGAACCACACCTCGGACCAGCACCCGTGGTTCCAGTCCGCCCGATCCTCGCCGGACTCGCCGTACCGGGACTGGTTCGTCTGGTCCGAGCACGAGCCGGACGACCGCCACCAGGGCATGGTCTTCCCCGGCGAGCAGAACGAGACCTGGACCTACGACAAGACCGCCAAGGCCTGGTACTACCACCGGTTCTACAAGTTCCAGCCGGACCTCAACTTCGCCAACCCGCGGGTGCGCGAGGAGGTCAAGAAGATCATGTCGTTCTGGCTCCAGCTCGGCGTCTCCGGGTTCCGGATGGACGCGGTGCCGTTCATCATCGAGCTGACCGAGCCGGGCAACCCGAACTCGCCGAAGGACTTCGAGTTCCTCACCGAGCTGCGCCAGCACGTGCAGTGGCGGCGCGGCGACGCCGTCCTGCTGGCCGAGGCGAACGTCGAACCCGACCAGCTGCCGACCTTCTTCGGCGACGCCGGCGGCTCGGCGAACCGGCTGCACATGCTCTTCGACTTCATGCTCAACGGCCGGCTGATGCTGGCCCTGGCCCGGCAGGACCCGGAACCGATCATCGAGGCGCTGCGGGACACCCCGGCCCTGCCGGAGGGCGGGCAGTGGGCCACCTTCCTGCGCAACCACGACGAGATCGACCTCTCCCGGCTCACCGCCGAGCAGCGCAACCAGGTGTACGCCGAGTTCGGACCGGACGAGAACATGCGCATCTACGACCGGGGCATCCGCCGCCGGCTCGCCCCGATGCTCGGCAACGACCGCCGCCGGATCGAGTTGGCGTACTCGCTCCAGTTCTCGCTGCGCGGCACGCCGGTGCTGCGCTACGGCGAGGAGATCGGCATGGGGGAGGACCTCTCGCTGCCCGGCCGGGAGGCGATTCGCACCCCGATGCAGTGGTCGTACCAGCCGAACGCCGGGTTCTCCACCGCCGACCCGGAGAAGCTGGTCCGCCCGGTGATCGACAAGGGCGACTACCGCTACGACCAGGTCAACGTGACCGCCCAGCGCAGCGACCCGAAGTCGCTGCTGGCCTGGTTCGAGCGCATGATCCGTACGCTCCGGGAGGCCCCGGAGGTCGGCTCCGGCTCGACCACCCACATCGACGTGCCGATGCCGCCCGGGGTGCTGGCGCACCGGGCCGACGGCCCGACCGGGACGATGGTCTTCCTGCACAACCTCGGCACCGCCGACGCCGAGGTGGACCTCGGCATGCTGGCCGCGGAGGCGGACCTGCCGATCGACGTGCTCGCCGACCGCAACTACCAGCCGGTGGGCAAGCTCGACCGGCTCAAGCTGGCCGGCTACGGCTACCGCTGGATCCGGCTGTGCCGCGGCCGGGGTCTCTGACGGCGGGCCGGGCCCGGCCGAACGGGTCGGGGCCGGCCCGCGTACGCCTGGGTTAAGCTCCTTCGATCGAGCCCAAGTTACCGGGAGGTAATCATGTCGGAGGAGCCCCGCGTCGCCATCGTCACCGGAGCCGCGCGCGGTATCGGCGCGGCCACCGCGCGCCGGCTGGCCGCCGACGGGATGGCGGTCGCCGTGGTCGACATCGAGGAGTCGGCGACGAAGGAGACCGTGGACGCCATCGCCGCCGCCGGTGGCCGCGCGCTCGGCGTGGGCGCCGACGTGGCCGACCGGGCGCAGGTCGAGGCGGCCGTCGAGCGGGTCGCCGCCGAGCTGGGCGCGCCGACCGTGCTGGTCAACAACGCCGGCGTGCTCCGCGACAACCTGCTGTTCAAGATGACCGACGGCGACTGGGACACGGTCATGGGCGTGCACCTGCGCGGCGCGTTCCTGTTCAGCCAGGCCGCCCAGAAGCACATGGTCGACCGCAGGTGGGGCCGGATCGTCAACCTCTCCAGCACCTCGGCGCTGGGCAACCGGGGGCAGGCGAACTACTCCGCGGCCAAGGCCGGCCTGCAGGGCTTCACCAAGACCCTCGCCATCGAGCTGGGCCCGTTCGGGGTGACCGTCAACGCGGTCGCGCCCGGCTTCATCGTCACCGACATGACCGCGGCCACCGCGGCCCGGATGAAGGTGGACTTCGAGGCGCTCCAGCAGCACGCCGCCGCCGAGATCCCGGTGCGCCGCACCGGCCGGCCGGAGGACGTCGCGCACACCATCTCGTTCCTGGCCAGCGAGGGCGCGTCCTTCGTCTCCGGCCAGGTCATCTACGTCGCCGGCGGTCCCAAGGACTGACCCCCCGGATGCCACGAATGGCCACGCTCCCCGGCGGAGCGTGGCCATTGGGCCTTCCTTGATGGTCAGGCGGGGTCGTGGCGGGTGCGCCAGAGCCAGAGCAGGCCGAGCACCGGGAGCACCAGCGGGATGTAGCCGTAGCCGCTGCCGAACTGCGACCAGACCGTCTCGTCGGGAAAGAGCTCCGGGTCGACCAGGCTGAGCACGCCGACACCGACCACCCCGACCAGCTCCACCGAGCAGCAGGCCAGCGCCAGCCGCCGGCCGGCGGCGCCGGCCCGGGCCAGCCCGACCGCCGCCACGATGTAGACCAGCGCGGCCAGCGCGGAGAGCAGGTACGCCACCGGCGCCTCGCCGAACTTCGTGGCGATCTGCAACCCGGCGCGGCTGGTCGCGGCGATCGCGAAGAGCAGGTAGACGGCGATCAGCAACCGGCCGGGGCCGGTGTTGGTGCGGTTGCGGGTCGCGGTGCGCGCCTCACCCACCGAGCACCTCCCAGGTCTGCTGGAGCCGGACCACCACGACCGGCGTGACCAGACAGACCGCGCAGACGATCGCCGACCCCCAGCGGGTCGGCTCCATCCGGGCCAGCACCCAGGCCAGCGGCGGCAGGCAGACCAGCGTCACCAGGTAGCCGGCGAACGCGCCGGGCTCGCCGGGCCGGTCCCCGCCGCCGAGCGCGACCAGCGCCACCACCGTCAGCGCGAGCAGCGCCACCTCCAGCACGGCCAGCCCGATCAGCTGTACGCGGTCCGGCGCGCGGTGCCGCAGCGTCGCGACCAGGGCCCAGGCCGCGACGAGCAGCGACAGCACGATGGCGGCGGTGGCGAGGATCCCGTCCACCGGCGAGCCGGCCGCGGCGGCGGTCATCGGCGGGTGCTCGATTCGGTCACCGGGACAGCCTACTAACCCGTGTAGTACTGACTGCCGCCCCGGTCGCCCGTCGTGGGTGTCGAGGGGGCGGGCGGTGGGCGCGGCGACTAGCGTGGACCAGGGCCGCGGGGCTCGCCGCGGCCGGCGACGACACCGGGGGTTCTCGTGCTGCGGTTCGGCTTGTTCGGCACCGGTCACTGGGCGGCGGAGACGCACGCCGCGGCGCTCGACGCGCACCCGAAGGCCACCCTCGCCGGGGTCTGGGGGCGCAACCCGGAGAACGCCGCCACCCTGGCGAACCGCTTCGGGGTGCCCGCCTTCGACGACGTCGACGCGCTGATCGACGCCTGCGACGCGATCGCCGTCGCCCTGCCGCCGGACGTGCAGGCCGGCATCGCGGCGCGGGCCGCCGCCGCCGGCCGGCACCTGCTGCTGGACAAGCCGCTCGCGCTCACCCTGGCCGACGCCGACCGGGTGGTCGAGGCCGCCCAGCAGTCCGGGGTGGCCTCGGTGGTGTTCTTCACCCAGCGCTACCACCCGAACGTGACGGCGTTCCTCGCCTCGACCGCCGCGGCCGGCGGCTGGCAGCACGCCCGGGCCACCATGTTCGCCTCGATCTACCAGCCCGGCAGCCCGTACGGGGAGTCGCTGTGGCGGCGGGAGCACGGCGCGCTGTGGGACATCGGGCCGCACGCGCTGTCGATCCTGCTGCCGGTGCTGGGCCGGGTGGACCGGGTGGCGGCCGCCGACGGCCCGAGCGGGATCGTGCACCTGCTGCTGACCCACGCGGGCGGGGCCACCAGCACCGTCTCGCTCACCCTGGAGGGGCCGGCCGAGGCGATCACCCGCGAGTTCGTCTTCTACGGCGAGAACGGCATCGAGACGCTGCCGCCCGGGCAGGGGAGCGCGGTGGAGGCGTACGGGGTGGCTATCGACCAGCTGCTGGAGGAGATCGAGGCGGGCACCCGGGACCACCGCTGCGACGTCCGCTTCGGCCGCGACGTGGTCGCCGTCCTCACCGCCGCCGAAACCGCCCGCCGCAACTCCTGCACCGTAACCGTCCCCGCCTGACCCGCGAACCACTCCGTTGATCATGATGTTGTTGTCGACCGCCCCGGCGTGTCGGGTCAACAACTTCATGATCAACGGGGGGAAATGGGTCGCGGGGTGGGCGGGTGTGGGGGTTAGGGTGGCGGGCATGTGTACGCATGCGCTGATCGAGGGGGTCGGTGCGCCGGCCGCCTTCGGGCCGTTGCTGTCGGCCCGTCCGCGAGTCCGGCGTCCGGCCCTGGCCGGCCGGGACGCGACCCGCGCCTGATCGATCCTCCGCACGCTCCGGCACCCACCCGGGAGCTACCCGCGCCGTCGGGTGCCGCTCGGGGTGACCACCTCCCGCTCCACGCGGCGGGGTGACCGCCTTCCCCGGCAGGGTCCGGGAGCGCTGCTGTCCGCGCCGAACCGTCCCGCGTCACCGCACCAGGGCCGTCCGAGTCCCCGACCGACCGGACAGGCTCCGCTCTCGCGTGCCCGCCTGTCCGTACCGTCGCCGACCGGCGACAGACAGGACGACGACCCGTGGCGCCCCGCCGTACCCGAGCAACCGAACGCGACCGGTCCCGTCGCGTGCTCTCCCAGAACTTCCTCGCCGACCCGGCCGTGATCGCCCGGCTGGTCCGGGCGGCCCGCCCCGACCCCGACCGGCTCGTGCTGGAGGTGGGCGCGGGTCGGGGCCAACTGACCCGGCCGCTGGCCGCCCGCTGCCGGCACCTGATCGCGTACGAGGTGGATCCGGTCGCCGGCGCGGAACTGGCAGCGGTCTGTGCGGCCCTGCCCGGCGTGACCCACCGGCAGGCCGACTTCCTGGCCACCGACCCGCCGCCGGAGCCGTTCGACGTGGTCGGCAACATCCCCTGGTCGCTCACCTCGGCGGTGGTCCGCTGGTGCCTGGCCGCGCCCCGGCTGCGCGCGGCGACGCTGCTCACCCAGCTGGAGTACGCCCGGCGGCGCAGCGGCGACTACGGCCGGTGGACCCGGCTCACGGTGCTCACCTGGCCCGAGTTCGGGTGGCGGCTGGCGGGGCGGGTGCCGCGCACCGCGTTCCGCCCGGTACCGCGGGTGGACGCCGGCATCCTGCGGCTGGAGCGGCGGCCCGAACCGCTGCTGGCCCCGGCCGCGCTGCCCGCGTACCGCCGGATGGTGGAGACCGGGTTCGACGGCGTCGGCGGCTCGCTCGCGGCCTCGCTGGCGCGGCACCACCCGCGGGCCCGGCTGGCCGCGGCGCTGCGCGCGACCCGGCTCGACCCGGCCACCCCGGTCGGGCACGTCTGGCCGGAGCAGTGGCTGGTGCTGTTCCGCCTGCTGCACGCGCGCTGACCGGCGACCCCGGCCGGCCCCACGGGCACGTCGTGGGGCCGGCCGGCGTCAGGCCAGCGTGTTCAGCGCCTCGCTGAGCTCGGCCGGGTCGTCGAACTGCTCCGCCGGCAGCGCCCGCAGCATCTGGAGCATCTCGGTACTGGCCCCGTTCTCCTGACCCCAGCGGACCAGGTCCTCGCGGGAGACCGGGTAGTCGAGCCCGGCCAGGTACTCCTGCAACTGCACCCCGGTGACGGTCATGTCCGCCGCCTACCCGGCCAGGGGCCCGACACACCACCGGCCGGGCGGCTGGCCGGGCGGTTTGCCCGCCCGACCCGCCGGGTAGCCGCTCACATGCTGGTTCAGCGGCTCGGCGCACCGAGCGACTTCGACCCGTTGCTGGAACGCGTCCGGGACGCCCGGATAGTGATGATCGGCGAGGCGACCCACGGCAGTTACGACTACTACCGGCTCCGTGAGCAGCTCACCCGGCGGTTGATCGCCGAGTGCGGGTTCTCCTTCGTGGCCGTGGAGGGGGACTGGCCGGACTGCGACCGGGTGCACCGTTCGGTCACCGGCGCGCCGGGCGGCGCCGCCGAGCCGGTGGCCGCGCTGGATCGCTTCGAGCGCTGGCCGACCTGGATGTGGGCGAACGCCGAGGTGGCCCGCTTCTGCCGGTGGCTGCGGGCGTGGAACCTGGAGCGCCCCGAGCCGGCCCGGGCCGGCTTCCACGGCCTGGACGTCTACAGCCTGTGGGAGTCGATGCAGGCGATCTTCGACTACCTGGGCGAGGAGGACCCGGCGTCGCTGGAGGCGGCGCAGGACGCGTACCGCTGCTTCGAGCCGTACGGCAAGCGGGTCGAGGAGTACGGGGCGGCCAGCCGGTTCGTCTCCGCCCGGTGCGAGGACGAGGTGGTGCGGCTGCTCGCGCGGACCCGGGAGCAGGCCGCCACGGACGGCGCGGACAGCTTCTCGGCCTGGCAGAACGCCGAGGTGATGGCCGGCGCCGAGCGCTACTACCGGGCGATGGTCGCCGGCGGCCCGGAGTCCTGGAACATCCGGGACATCCACATGGCGGACACCCTGGACCGGCTGCTGGAGCGCTACGGTCCGGACGCCCGGGGCATCGTCTGGGCGCACAACACCCACGTCGGCGACGCCCGGGCCACCGACATGGCCGCCGACGGGATGGTCAACATCGGCCAGCTGGGCCGGGAGCGGCACGGCGCCGACGCGGTGGTGCTGGTCGGCTTCGGCAGCTACCGGGGCACCGTGGTCGCCGCGCCCCGCTGGGGCTCGCCGGCCGAGGCGATGGTGGTGCCGCCGGCCCGCGCCGGATCGATCGAGCGGCGGCTGCACGAGCTGCTGCCGGAGCGGGCGGTGCTGGTCTTCGGCGGGGACGACCAGCCCGGCTGGGTCACCGACTCGGTGGACCACCGGGCGATCGGGGTGGTCTACGACCCGTCCTTCGAGTCGTGGGGCAACTACGTGCCGACCCGGCTGGGCCAGCGGTACGACGCGTTCATCTGGTGCGACGAGGCGACCGCCCTGCACCCGTTGCCCGCGCTGAGCGCGCCGGGCGAGATGGAGACCTATCCGGCCGGCGTCTGACCGGGCGGACCCCACCTCCGGCGGCTACCCGGCGGACGATCCGGCCGGCGGGGGCGCGGCGCGCAGCGCGCCGGCCCGGGCGGCGGCCAGCGCGGCGTCGGCGGCCCGGTCGGCCACCGCCGCGTCGACCGGCTCGCCGCTGACGAAGAGCCGGTAGTAGAGCGGGGCGACGGCCACCCGGACCACCTCGGCGGGATCGGTGTCGGCGGGCAGTTCGCCCCGCGCCATCGCGCGCCGCACCACCGGCGCGGACTGTTCGTGCCGGGCGGCGAAGAAGGCGTGCAGGGCGCGCGCGGCGGCCGGGTTCTGCACCGCCGCCGAGACGAAGGCGGTGGCGACCGGCCCGCTCTCCGGGTCGGTGAAGCCGGCCAGCACCTCCCGGGTGAGCGCCCGCAGGTCGGTGTCGAGGGCGCCGGTGTCCGGCACCGGCCACGGTTCGCCGCTGGCCAGCTCCAGGGCGTCGGCGATCAGCCCCTCCACGTTGCCCCACCGCCGGTAGACGGTGGTCTTGTGGACCCCGGACCGTTCGGCGACCGCCTCGACGGTCAGCCCCTGGTAGCCCTTCTCACCCAGTTCCGCCAGGGTCGCCGCGCGGACGGCGGCCCGGACCCGGGCGGTACGGCCGCCGGGGCGGGTGGCGCGATCAGAGCGATCCCCGTGCTCGGCATGCTCGGCGTGCTCGGCGTGGTCGGTGTGATCGGCGTGGTCGGTGTGATCGGCGTGGTCGGCAGGCAAAAGCAACTCCAGTTGCATTACGACGCGGACGGTGGCATGCTGATGTTATCGCAACCAGAGTTGCGTTTACGTACACGCCGCGCCCCGCGCGGAGAGGAGTCGCATGACCGCCGCCATCCCGGACCCGATGACCCGCCACCCGCTGCCCGGCTTCGACCGGGTCGCCTTCCTCAAGCCCGTGGTCACCTCGCCGACCATCGAGGTGGGGGAGTTCACCTACTACGACGACCCCGCCGGCCCGGACGACTTCGAGCGCACCAACGTGCTCTACGCGTACGGGCCGGAGCGGCTGGTCATCGGGCGGTACTGCGCCATCGCCGCCGGCACCCGGTTCCTGATGGCCGGCGGCGCCCACCCGACGGTCGGGGTCTCCACCTTCCCGTTCGCCATGTTCGAGGGCGCCTGGCGGGACGCCACGCTGGATCTCGCCATGGGCATGCCGAGCCGGGGCGACACGGTGGTCGGCAACGACGTCTGGTTCGGCTACGGCTGCCTGGTGATGCCGGGCGTGCGGATCGGCGACGGGGCGATCATCGCGGCCGGCTCGGTGGTGACCGCCGACGTCGAGCCGTACACGGTGGTCGGCGGGAACCCGGCGCGGCTGATCCGGCGGCGCTTCGACGCGGACGACGTACGGCGGCTGCTCGACCTGGCCTGGTGGGACTGGCCGGTGGAGCAGGTGGCCCGGCACGCCCGGACCATCATGGCCGGCACCCCGGCCGACCTGGAACGCGCGGCCCGCGGCTGACCCCCCGCCGCCCTCACCCCGCGCCCGTGCCGACCGCCGGCCCCACGCCGCCGCGTCCCGGGCAGCACTCGGCCGCGCGCCGCGGATTCACCGAATCAGTGGCTTCGGGGTGCGAAATGGCCACTCTCTCGGCGAAAGAGTGGCCATTTCCAGGGTGGCGGCGCGGGGCCGCGCGGGGTCAGCCGCGGGGGGCGGCCGGGGCGGGCTCGGCCAGGTGGGCGCGCAGGCCCTCGCCCTCGATGTCCACGTTCGGCAGGGCCCGGTCCAGCCAGCGCGGCAGCCACCAGGCGCCCCGGCCGAGCAGGGACATCACCGCGGGCACGATGGTCATCCGCACCACGAACGCGTCGATGGCCACTCCCACCGCGAGCGCGAAGCCCATCGACTTGATCACCGGGTCGTCGAGGAACACGAAGCCACCGAAGACCGAGATCATGATGAGCGCGGCGGCGGTGACCACCCGGGCCCCGTGCCCCATCCCGTTGATGGTGGCCTGCTGCGCGGTGTCGCCGTGCACGAAGTCCTCCCGCATCCGGGAGACCAGGAAGACCTCGTAGTCCATCGCCAGGCCGAACAGGATGCCGATCAGCAGGATCGGCAGGAAGCTGACCAGCGGACCGGGCGTGTCCAGGCCGACCAGGTCGGCGAGGTGACCCTGCTGGAACACCGCCACCGTGATGCCGAACGTGGCGGCCACCGTGAGCAGGAAGCCCAGCGCGGCCTTGACCGGCACCAGCAGTGAACGGAAGACGAGCATCAGCAGCAGCACCGAGAGCCCGACCACCAGCAGCAGGTAGACCGGCAGGGCGTCGGAGAGTTTCTCGGAGACGTCGATGCCGATGGCGGTCGCGCCGGTCAGCAGCACGTCCACGTCACGGAACTCGCCCACCGAGCCGCGTACGTCGTTGACCAGGGTCTCGGTGGCCTCGTCGGTCGGTCCCGTCTTCGGCACCACGCCGAGCAGTGCGGTGCGGCCGTCCGGGCTGAGCTGCGGCGGGGCCACCGCGAGGACGTTGTCGGTGCGCTGGAGCAGCGCGGTGACCTGCGGGATCGCGGCCGACGTGGCCTGCTGGTCGTCCCCGGCGACCACCACCGCGAGCCGGCCGGTGAACCCCGGCCCGAAGCCCTCGGTGATCAGGTCGTTCGACGTCCGGGCGGGCGAGCCGGCCGGCGCGGTGCCCGCGTCGGGCAGGGCCAGCCGCATGTCCGGCGTGGGCAGCGCGAGCAGGCCCAGCCCGAGCAGCCCGACCAGGATCACCGGCACCCGGAACCGGGTCACGGCGCGCGCCCAGCGGAAGCCGAAGCCGGACCGGTCCTCGGCGGCCCCGGCGAGGGCGTCCGTCCGGGTCCCGGCGTCGTCCGCCCGCTCCCCGGCCGACACCGCGGCGCGCAGCTTGCGGGGCAGCACCCGGGGGCCGGCGAAGCCGAGCAGGGCGGGCTGGAGAGTGATCGCGACCAGCACGGCGACGGTGACCGTGGCGGCGGCGGCCAGACCCATGACGGTCAGGAACGGGATGTTCACCACGGCCAGGCCGGCCAGCGCGATGACCACGGTGGCGCCGGCGAAGAGCACGGCCGATCCGGCGGTGCCCACCGCGCGGCCCACCGCCTCGTCCGGTGGCAGCCCCTCGATCAGGTTCTGCCGGTAGCGCGAGGTGATGAAGAGCGAGTAGTCGATGCCGACCGCGAGGCCGAGCATCAGGGCGAGGATCGGGGCGGTGCTGCTCAGGTCGACCACGCTGCTGATGGCGAAGAGGCCGGCCATGCCGACGCCCACGCCGATCAGCGCGTTGAGCATCGTCATCCCGGCCGCCACCAGCGAGCCGAACGTGACCACCAGGACGATCGCGGCGACCGCCACACCGATCGCCTCGGTCGAGCCGACCTCCGGCACGCTGCTGAGCACCTCGCCGCCGGGCGCGACCTCCCAGCCCTGGGCCTCGACCCGCTCGCCGACCTTCTCGTACGCGTCGCGCTGGGCGTCGGTCACCTCGTCGGCGCCGGTGGCGAACTGCACCTGGACCAGCGCGTACCGGCCGTCGGGGGAGACCGCCCCGACCTGGAACGGGTCGACGGCGCCGACCACGCCGGGCAGCGTCGCGGCCTCCTGGGTGAGCTCCTTCACCACGGCCTGCCCCTGTGGGCTGCCGAGCGCGCCGTCGGCCGGCGCCTTGACGGCGATGGTGCCGGTCGCGCCGCTGGCCGCCGGAAACTGCTCGGCGAGCAGGTCGAGGGCCTGCTGGGATTCCGTGCCGGGCATGGTGAAGTTGTCGGCGATCGGGCCGCGCAGGGTCCCGGCGGCCAGGCCGAGACCGACGAGCACGACGAGCCAGATCGCCGCGACGAGTCGCCGCCGGCGCATCGAGCCCCGACCGAGCCGGTAGAGCAGGGTGGCCATGAGTTCCTTGTCCTCGTCTCGTGGATGGTTGGGAACGAGTCAGTCGACGGGCTCCAACGCCCGCCGGACGAGCGCCAGCAGCGCCGGGCGCAGTTCCTCGTCGGGGATGTCGGCGAACTCGCCGCACGCCTCGGAGATGCCGGCGAGCACCACCAGCGCCGCGATCCGGGCGGCGGGGCGCTCCGGGTGCCCGGCGAGCGCCTCGATCAGCCGCTCCGAGATCCGCTGGATGTGCGCGAAGGCCGGCTGCTGGAGCAGCTCCGGGAACTCCCCCCGGAGCAGGGCGATCTCGCGCCGGAACCGGACCGCGAGATCGACGAAGCCCTCGCCGGCCACCCGCTGGGCGGCCGCGCCGCTGTGCGCGGCGATCCGCTCGTCGAGCGCCTGGAGCACCCCGATCGCCGGAGCCATCAGCTCGGTGAGGATGGCGTCCTTGTTGGCGAAGTGGTAGAGCACGGCCGCCTTGGAGCAGCCGACCTCGCCGGCGATGTCCTGTAGCGAGGTGCCCCGGTAGCCGCTGACCGCGAACCGCCGCGCCGCCGCGGCCAGGATCTCGTCCCGCGTCTCCGGTACCACCCGCGCCATGCCGGTCACCCCCCGAACCAGCATGCCTGACCGATCGGTCAGATGCTGACCGATCGGTCAGATCGATCCGGTGGCGTTCGCCACAGGCCGCCGGTTCGGCTCGCCACCGCACCGGCCCGCCCGTCGCCGCCGGCTCAGCTCGGGGCGCCGTGCTCCCGGTCGTACGCCGCCCGCGCCTCGGCGATCGCCGTGCGGTGCCGCTCGGCCCAGCTGGTGAGGCTGACCAGCGACTCGTAGAGCTCCAGGGCCATCGGGGTGGCGGTGTACTCCACCTTCGGCGGCACCGTCGGGTACACCCGGCGGTGCAGCAGCCCGTCCCGCTCCAGGTTGCGCAGGGTCAGCGTGAGCATCCGCCGGCTGATCCCCTCCACGCAGCGCTCCAGCTCGGTGAAGCGCACCGGGCCCTGGGAGGCCGCGACCAGGATGCCGATGCTCCACTTGCCGCCCACCCGGTCGAGCACCTCACGGACGGTGCACGCCCTGGCCTGCCCGGGGGTGAACGGTTCGGCGCCGGCGGCGCACGCCTGGCCGAGGTCGTCGCTCACGGACACATCGCTGTTCCCCTGGGACATCAAAGTGCCTCCTTACGCTCCGCCTCATAGTCACAGAGGATGGCATCGGTAACAAACCATGCACCTAGGGGGATCCCGATGACCCGTCCCGTCCCGTCCCGCTGGCCGGCGCTGCTGGTGCTCTGCGCCGGCAGCCTCATGATCATCCTGGACGGCAGCATCGTCGCGGTGGCGCTTCCCGCGATCCAGCGCGACCTCGGCTTCACCGCCACCGGGCTGGCCTGGGTGGTCAACGCCTACCTGGTCGCCTTCGGCGGACTGCTGCTGCTCGCCGGGCGGCTCGGCGACCTGCTCGGCCGCCGGCAGGTCTTCCTCGCCGGCGTGGCGCTGTTCACCCTGGCCTCGCTGCTCTGCGCGGTGGCGACCGGGCCGGCGGTGCTGGTCGCCGCCCGCTTCGCCCAGGGGGTGGGCGGGGCGCTCACCATGGCGGTGAGCCTCGGCATGATCGTCCGGCTCTTTCCCGAGCCGGCCGAGCGGGCCCGGGCGATCGCGGTGTTCAGCTTCACCGGGGCCGCCGGCTCCTCGATCGGCATGCTGGCCGGCGGCGTGCTCACCGACCTCGCCGGCTGGCCCGCGATCTTCCTGATCAACCTGCCGATCGGCCTGGTCATCCTGGTCGCCGCGGTGCGCCGGATCGCGCCGGACCGGGGCGTCGGGCTGCGCGCCGGCCTGGACCTGCTCGGCGCGGTGCTGGTCACCGCCGGGCTGATGGCCGCCGTGCTGGCGATCGTCGGCACCGGCGAGCACGGCTGGACCTCGGCCCGCACGCTCGGCGCGGCCGGGCTCGCCGCCGCCCTGCTCGGCGGCTTCGCGCTCCGGCAGCGGACGACCGCCACCCCCTTGCTGCCGCCCCGGCTGCTCCGCGCGCCCGACCTGGTCGCCGCGAACACTGTCCAGTTCCTCATGGTCGCCGCGTTCTTCGGCTTCCAGTTCCTGCTCGCCCTGGACCTCCAGCTGGTGCTCGGTTTGGACGCGTCCGCCACCGGGCTGGCCTTCCTGCCCACCCCGGTGATGATCGCGGTGGTCTCGCTCGGCCTCGCCGGCCGGCTGATGGCCCGGTTCGGCGCCCGGGCCGTGCTGCTCACCGGGCTGGCGCTCGCCGTGGTCGGGTTCCTGCTGCTGTCCCGGCTGCCGGTCGACGGCAGCTACCCGGTCGACGTGCTCCCCGCGCTGCTGGTCTTCGGCGCCGCCGGCGGGCTGACCCTGCCGGCGGTGACCACGCTGGCCATGGCCGGCGCCGCCGAGGCCGACGCCGGCCTCGCGTCGGGGCTGGTCAACACCACCCAGCAGGTCGGCGGCGCGCTCGGGTTGGCCGCGCTCGCCACCCTGGCCGCCACCCGTACCGACGGCCTGCGCTCCGCCGGCTGGGCCGAGACCGCCGCCCTGGCGGCGGGCTACCGGACCGCCTTCGGCGTGGCCGCCGCCCTGGTCACCGCCGCCCTCCTGGTCGCGGTCGCCACCCTGACCCGCCGACCCACCCCGCCGCCGCGGCCCGGCCCGGACCCGGCGGACCCCCGCGATCTTGCACTTCGCGCCCCGGCATCTCGGACGAAGGTCGCTAACTGAGGACCGCAAGTGCAAGATCGCGGGGGACTGGGGCGCGGGATCAGCTCGGCTCGGCGGCGTGCAGGACGGAGAGCAGCGCGTCGAGGGCGGCGGAGTAGGCGTGGCCGGGCGGGGTGGCGTAGCCGACCACCAGGCCCGGTGGGTAGCTCCCCGGGCGGTGCCGGTGGGCGGCCAGGCCGCCCAGGGCCAGCCCGTGCCGCGCCGCCTCGGCCAGCAGTTCCGCCTCGCCGGGGCCGTCCGGCGGCAGGTGCAGCAGCGCGTGCAGGCCGGCGGAGACGCCACCCACCCGGTACCGCCCGCCGGCGAGCCGGTCGAGCAGCAGGTCGCGGCGGCGGCGGTAGTGCCGGCGGACCGCCCGGATCTGCCGGTCGTAGCCGTGACCGGTGATCAGGTCGGCGAGCGCCAGCTGGCCGATCGTCTCCGAGTGCAGGTCCAGGTGCCGCTTCGCCTCCACCACCGGCTCGACCAGCCGGGCGGGCAGCACCAGCCAGGCCAGCCGCAGCGCCGGCCCGAGGGTCTTGGCGGCGGTGCCCACATAGGCCACCTGCTCGGGTGCGGTGCCCTGCACCGCACCCACCGGCTGCCGGTCGTAGCGGAACTCGCCGTCGTAGTCGTCCTCGACCACCAGCGCGTCCCGGTCCCGCGCCCAGCGGGTCAGCGCGTGCCGGCGCTCGGGCGCCAGGGTCACCCCGGTCGGGTACTGGTGGGCCGGGGTGACCACCGCGGCGGCCACCCCGGCCAGCTCGCCGGCGCCGAGCAGGTCGGTGCGGGCGCCGCGGTCGTCGACCGGCAGCGGCAGCACCGTGCCGCCGTGCCGGCGGGCCACCTCCCGGTGGAAGGCGAGCCCCGGGTCCTCCATCGCCAGCACCGGCCGGCCCGCGTCGCGCAGCACGCCGACCAGCAACGCCAGCGCCTGCACGTACCCGGTGGTGACGACGATCCGGTCGGGGTCGGCCAGCACCCCCCGGGCCCGGCCCAGGTAGCCGGCGAGCGCGCTGCGCAGCTCGATCCGCCCGCGTGGGTCGCCGTAGCCGTAGGCGGTTGCCGGGGCGGCGGCCAGCGCCCGCCGGGTCGCGCGCAGCCAGGCGGTCACCGGGAAGGCGGCCACGTCGGGGCTGCCCGGGCGCAGGTCGTGGCGGGGCGCGGCCGGGCCCGGCGCCGCGGCGGCCGGCGGGGGCGCGGCGCGCAGCAGCGGGCTCACCTCGGTGCCGGCGCCCACCCGGGCCACCAGCCAGCCCTCGGCGACCAGTTGGTCGTACGCCGCGCTGACCGTGCCCCGGGACAGGCCCAGCTCGGCGGCGAGGGCGCGGGTGGCGGGCAGCCGGGTGGCCGGGGCCAGCCGCCCGTCCCGGATCGCCTCCCGGAGCGCGCGTTCCAGCCCGGCCCGGCGGCCGGCCGTCGCGTCCAGCTCCAGGTGCAGGTCGACCCCGAAAGCGGCCCAGTCCATCGGCACGGAATTGGAGCTTAGAGCGGGCCGCCGACGGGTCGAGAATCGGCGCATGACCGCCACCCCGACGGGTCGGGCGGCGGCGCTGCGCGCGCTGCACCGCCCCGGTGACCCGCTGATCCTGCCCAACGCCTGGGACGCCGGCTCGGCCCGGGCCGTGGCCGCCGCCGGTTTCCCGGCCGTGGCGACCAGCAGCGCCGCCGTCGCCGAGTCGCTCGGCCACACCGACGGCGAGACCACCCCGGTCGACGAGCTGTTCGCCGCGGTCGCCCGGATCGCCCGGGCGGTCGCCGTCCCGGTCACCGCCGACCTGGAGCGGGGGTACGGGCTACGCCCGGCCGAACTGGTCGAGCGGCTGCTCGCCGCCGGCGCGGTGGGGCTGAACCTGGAGGACTCCGACCCGCGTACCGGGGTGCTGGTCGACGTCGGCGCGCAGGCCGACCTGCTGGCCGAGGTGCGGGCCGCGGCGGACGCGGCGGGGGTGCCGGTGGTGCTCAACGCCCGGGTGGACGTCTTCCTCCAGCCGGCCGGGGATCCGGCCGAACGGTTGGCCGAGGCGGTCCGCCGGGGCCGGCGTTACCTGGCCGCCGGCGCGGACTGCGTCTACCCGATCCGGCTCGCCGAGCCCGCCGAGGTGCGCAGCTTCGTCGACGCGGTGGGCGGGCCGGTGAACGTGCTCGCCGGTCCGGGTACCGCGGCGCCGGCCGGGCTGGCCGCGCTCGGGGTGGCCCGGGTGAGCTACGGCCACCACCTGCACGCGGCCGTCGCGGCGCGTACCGCCGAACTGCTGGCGGCGGTGCGGGCCGGCGCGGACCCGTTCGGGTGACCCGCCCCGCCGCGTCTGGTTGACCGCCGGGCGCCGGGCCGGGAAGGTGAGCTGATGAGCGGGGCTGACGAGAACCGGGCCGGGGTGGCGCTGACCAATCTGGACCAGGCGCTGTTCGACGGGGCCGACGCGACCAAGCGGGATCTGGTCGACTACCTCGACGCGGTCCGCGACCGGCTGCTGCCGCAGCTGCGGGACCGCCCGCTGTCGGTGATCCGGGCGCTGCGCGGGCAGGCGCCGTTCATGCAGAAGAACCTGCCGAAGTACACCCCGGACTGGGTGCGCCGCACCTCGGTGTGGGCCGAGGCGTCGCACCGCGAGGTCTCGTACGCGCTCTGCGACGATCGCCGTACCCTGCTCTGGTTCGCCAACCAGCGGGCGATCGAGTACCACCCCACCCTGGCCACCGTGGCCGACCTGCACCGGCCCACGCGCCTGGTGCTCGACCTCGACCCGCCGGAGGGGGACTCGTTCGCCCTGGCGGTGGCCGCCGCCCGGCTGGTCCGGCAGGCGCTCGCCGACTGCGGGCTCGCCGGGGCGGTCAAGACCAGCGGGGCCAAGGGGGTGCACGTCTTCGTGCCGGTGCGGGCCGGCGCGTCCGCGGTGGACATGGCCGCGGCGACCCGGGCCGTGGCGGCCCGCGCCGAACGGCTCGACCCGGCGCTGGCCACCACCGCCTTCATCCGCGAGGACCGGGGCGGCAAGGTCTTCGTGGACTCCACCCGCGCCGGCGGGGCGACGGTGGTGGCCGCGTACAGCCCGCGGCTGCGGCCGGGGGTGCCGGTGTCGTACCCGGTCGGCTGGGCCGACCTGGGCGACGTCACCCCGGCCGACTTCACCATCCGCACGGTGCCCGGCCTGGTCGCCGACCGCGACCCGTGGGCCGAGCAACTGCCGGCGCCGCAGCCGCTCCCGGCGGACCTGGTCGCCGAGGGCCACACCATCCCGGTCGCCCGGGTCCAGGCCATGCACGAGGGCAAGCGCCGGGCCCGCGCCCGCCGCGCCGCCGGCTGAGCGACCCTGGTCGGTCGCCGGTCGCCGGTCGCCGGTCGCCGGTCGCCGGTCGCCGGCCGGTCGGCGGTCGCCGATGCCCGGCGCGGCCGGTTGGCGGGTCACGGGCGGCACGGCGTCTTCGTATCCTGGGCCGATGCCGCACGACACGGTGTTCGCCGAGCACCGCCCGCTCCTGGTAGCCGTCGCCTACCGGGTGCTGGGCCGGGCCAGCGACGCCGAGGACGTGGTGCAGGACGCCTGGCTGCGCTGGAGCGGTGTCGACCTCGAACGGGTCGAGGACCCGGAGGGCTACCTGGTCCGGGTGACCACCCGGCTGGCCATCGACCGGCTGCGCAGCGCGGCCGCCCGGCGCGAGTCGTACGTCGGGCCGTGGCTGCCCGAGCCGGTGCTCACCGCGCCCGACGTCGCCGACGACGTGGCCCGGTCCGAGTCGGTGTCGCTGGCCATGCTGCTCGTCCTGGAGTCGTTGTCGCCGCTGGAGCGGGCGGTCTTCGTGCTGCACGAGGCGTTCGGCTATTCGCACAACGAGATCGCCGGCATCGTCGACCGGAGCCCGGAGTCGGTACGCCAGACGGCGGCCCGGGCGCGCGAGCACGTGAGCGGACGCCGCCGGCGCTACGACACCGACCGGGCGACCCGGCGCAAGGTCACCGAGTCGTTCCTGGCGGCCAGCACCGGTGGCGACCTGACCGCCCTGATGGCCGTCCTCGCGCCCGACGTCCGGCTGGTCTGCGACGGTGGCGGCCTGGCCCCCGCGCCGCGCAGGGCGATCGACGGCATCGAGCTGGTGGCGCGGGCGCTGGTCACGTTCGCCGGACGCATGCCGGAGTCGCCGCGCGTGGTAATCGCGGAGGTCAACGGCGGACCCGGCGCGGTCATCTACTCCGCCGAGACCCCGGTGGCGGTCATCGTGCTGCACCTGGTGGACGGGCGCGCCCGGGAGATCCACCTGGTCAGCAACCCGGAGAAGCTCACCGCCGTCGGCGGGATGTGACGCGGGTCACGCCACCTCACGCGCCGGCGCCCGGCCTCGTCCGTGGGGCATGACGAACACACGGCAGACGCGAATCGTGGTTATCGGCGCCGGATACACCGGCATGCTGGCGGCGCTCGGCGTGGCCCGCCGGGCCCGGGGTCGGGTGACGGTGACCCTGGTCAACCCGTGGGAGCGGTTCACCGAACGGCTGCGGATGCACCAGCTCGCGACCGGGCAGGCGCTCGCGCGGCACCGCATCCCGGAGCTGGTGGCCGGCACCGGGATCACCTTCGTCCAGGGCTGGGCGACCGGCATCGACACCGCCGCGCGCACGGTCCGGGTGTCCGGCTCGGACGGTGAGGTCGCGCTGGACTACGACACCCTCGTCTACGCGATCGGCAGTGCCACCGACACCGCCCGCGTTCCGGGCGCCGAGCACGCCTTCACCCTGAACGGCCCGGCGGAGGCGCGGCGGATGGCCGCGCACCTCGCGGCCGCGGGCCGGAGCACCTTCCTGGTGTGCGGGGGTGGGCTGTCCGGAATCGAGGCGGCGGCCGAGATCGCCGAGTCCTACCCGGACGTCACGGTGACGCTGCTGACCCGGGGCGAGCCGGGCGCGATGATGGGCGACCGGGCCCGCGGCTATCTGCGGGCGTCGCTCGACCGGTTGGGCGTGATCGTCCGCGCCGGTGTCGAGATCGCCAGAGTGCTGCCGGAGGGCGTGGAACTGGCCGGGGGCGAGGTCGTGCCGGCCGACGGCACGCTGTGGACGACCGGGGTGCGGGTGGCGCCGCTGGCCACGAAGGCCGGGATCGCCACCGACGACACCGGCCGGGTCGTCACCGACGCCACCCTGCGCTCCGTGTCGCACCCGGAGATCTACGCCGTCGGCGATGCCGCCGCGGTCCGGCAGGCGTACGGCGTCCTCCACGGCACCTGCCAGAGCGGCCTGCCGACCGCCGCCCACGTCGCCGGGAACATCGCCCGCCAGGTGCGCGGCAAGGCGCTCCGGCCGTTCCGGTTCGGCTACCTGCACCAGCCGGTCAGCCTCGGGCGTCGGGACGCGGTGATCCAGTTCACCCACCCCGACGACACGCCGCGGCGGTGGCTGCTCACCGGTCGGGCGGCCGTGCTCTACAAGGAGACCGTCAGCAGCAGCCCGATCACGACGTACGGGCTGGCGAAACGGATCGGCATCCCGGCCCGGATGCTGAGCACCAGCGGCGGCCGGCGCAACCGACCGGTGACGGCCCGGGTCCGGTGACAGACGCCGGACGGAATGCGTCCGGCGGCGCCTTCGACGGAGGGTGGCGTCACTCGGCTCCGGCGCTGGGGCGTGGCGGGGGTGGGACGACCACCGCGTTGATCGTCAATCGTCGCGAGGGCGACCGGGATCACGCGGTGTCGCAGCTGGGCGTGAACGGGTGGCGGGGCACCCTGGGCGAGCCAGTGGCGTGTGTCGCTGCCGGAAACCCTTCGACCGGGGACGACGATCATGAAAGAGTCGCTCTCTCGCAAAAGGACAGAGGAGAGATCATGCGAACTCGCGCACGGGTGGGCATCGTCGCGGCGCTGGCCACCGCGCTGGTCGGAGGGACGTCCACCGCCGCCTACGCCGACTACCACACCTACGGTTGCCGGGCCGGGTACAACGACGCCGGCGGCCGGGACTGCTGGACCATGTTCTGGGACGAGGGTGTCGTTCTGGGTGAAGGCACCTTCTACGCCTACGGCGAAAGGCTGACCGCGTACGACACGACGGCGGACGGCCGGGGCATCTACGTGGGGGCCACCTGGTGGGAGGGCAGCACCCGGCACGAGAACGGCTTCAAGTTGACCACCGGCGCGGGCACCAACCGCAGTCTGGACCTGGGAAACATCCCCGAGGGAACGAGCGTGACCGTCACGGCGTGCCAGACCGACAACGGAAACCTGTACACCTGCCGCACCCAGACGGCAATCGCCTAGTCCCCCGACGGGCACTCGGTTCGGAGTCGGGCGTGGGCGCTCCGCGTACCCCCGCCCCGCCCGACGCCGAAGCCAGGTGACGCAGGAGCATCAGTCGCATCACGATCGCACGGCGGCCCTGCCGAGCCCTACAGCCACTGCTCGTCCTCACGCTCCAGGTCGGGGGTCGGCCCGCGGAGCGTCCACCCCGGCTCCAGAGCCCGGGTGCTCCGAAACCCGCGCTCCGCTGCGAACGCCTCCAGTCCGTGCCGGGGGCGTGGAGGATCGTGTAGCGCGGCGGGTCGAACCGTCGGTCGTCGAAGCCGCTGCCGAAATGTGCCTTCGGCGACAGGAAGACGGCGACCCCGCAGGCCAGGAAGAGCGTCACCACGACGATCAGCCACCGAGGGTCGGACGCGGCACGATGAAGGCCCCTGACCGGTTTCCCTGGTCAGAGGCCTTTTCGTGCTGATTGTCAAGGGTGCCCCCGGCAGGATTCGAACCTGCGCCCCCGCCTCCGGAGGGCGGTGCTCTATCCCCTGAGCTACGGGGGCTCAGCGACTGGAGAAGACTAGCAAACCTCCTCCGCGAACGGCGAATCGGTATCCGGGCCGCGCGTCGCGCCGGTCCGGACGGGGTCTCCAGCGGGCTCGCATTCGGTGCGGGTGCCCGCAGCCACGGGGGGAAACGCGTCCCCGTGGCGTCGGCCGCCCGACCAGCCCGGAGCACCCGACGTCGGCGAGATCGCGCCCGACCGTGACCGGCGGGCCGCGGACGCTCCCGTCCGCCTCGGCGGGAGGTGGACGGGAGCGTCCGCGGCGGTCAGGCGGCGACGGCGCGACCGCAGCTCGGCAGGGGGTGCAGCACGATCCGGCGCGGCAGCCGGCGGGGCCACTCGTTGCGGGGCCACGAGCCGTCCACGATGAGATGCACCGTCCGCTGCTCCTCGCCGCTGAGCCGGAGCACGAACTCGCGGGGCAGTGGCGGGTCGACCGACGGTGTCGTGATCATGAAGCGCACCCGGCCGCGGGACGAGACCGCGGAGATCACGTCGGCCGCCGGCATGGTGCCGCGCAGCCGGACCCGGCCGATCCAGTAGACCTCGGCGAGGTGCTCCTGGGCCGCCCGGGTGATCGCCGGGTACTCGCTGCGTACCCACCGCTCGACCGCGCCCACGCAGAGCCCGCAGGCCCGCTCCCGGGGCTCCCGCGGACCCAACCCCCAGGCCCGCAGGTACGCCCCGACCGCGCCGGCGTCCAGCGACAGGTCGAACCGGCGCTGGATGAGCGTCTGGAGGCTCTGCCGCGTCCACAGCTCCTCGTCCAGGCCGAACTCGTCGGGGTGGACGCCCCGCAGCAGGTCGATCAGTTCGAGTTCCTGTTCGCGGCTGAGCGTTCCCGGCTCGCCCGGCCGCTGTCCGCGACGGGCGGCTGCCACCGCCCCGTCACCGCCGATGGTGTGGCGCCGGCACCAGCTGGTGACCGACCGCCGCGCGTCTCTGAGTGCAACCCCCACGTCCTGCGCAACGAGCCCGAATCGCAACTGGTCACGATATGTGTGGAGAAAACTCCCTTAGCCACGCAATCGCCCACACGCCCTAAACAGGGGCTAAACGCCCATATCTACCCTGACCTGCCCAGTCGAAGAACGAGCAAGAGGTTCGCGTCGGCCGGCGGGCCGGTGACGACGCGAACCTCTTGCTCGGCAGGCAGGGCGGGGGTGGTCAGCCGTTGAGGCGTTTGAGGGCGTTCTGCAGGTTGGTGAGGTCGGTCTGCTGGGTGTTCTTCATGGTCTGGGCGGTGCGGACCACGTCCGGCTCGTCGGTGGTGTCCAGCACGGCGTCGATCATGTGGATGCCGCCCAGGTGATGCTTGATCATCATGTTCAGGAAGCGGACGTCCAGGTCACGCCCCTGGGCCGCGCGCAGCGCCGCCATCTCCTCCGGCGTCGCCATCCCCGGCATCAGCCCGTTCTTCACGGTCATCGCGCCGTCGGGCATCCACGACATCGGCGGCCGCGAGCCGGTCGGGTCGAGCCCCCAGGACCGCAGCCAGGACTGCATCGCGCCCATCTCGCCCTGCTGGCCGAGGGCGATGTCGCCGCCGATGCTGCGGACCTCCGGGTCGGTGGCCCGCTGGAAGGCGATCAGGCCCATCTCCACCGCCTGGGCGTGGTGGGTGGTCATGTCCCGGGCGAAGCCGGCCTCCACCGACGCGTCACCGGGGCGGGTCAGCCGGGGGGTCAGCAGGCCCCCGGCGTAACCGAGGAGCAGCCCGACCACGACGGCGAGAGCCAGCGCGGCCACGCCCCACCGGCGTCCGGTGTCCGGACGCTCCGGCGGGGTCGGGTCGCCGAGGCTCGCGGTCTCGGTCGTGGTCGGTGCGCTCATCGTCCCCTCAGCCCTGCGGCGTCGTCGCGCCGTCGCGCGGCGTGGTGCCGGTCGCGGTGATGCCCTGGTTGCACAGCGCCGTCGGCCCCTCGATCGAGGCGTTCACCCGCAGCGTCTTGATGAACTCGTCGATCCGGCCGTCGTCGGCGTTGTCGACCTTGAGTTGGTAGCCCCAGGCCTGCAGCGAGATCGGCTTGTCCAGGCCCTCGTACGGGCTGAGCATGGTCTTCTCCACGCCCTCGACCTTGCTGCGCAGCTTGGCCACCTGGTCGGCGGGCAGGTCCGGCCGGTAGGTGATCCACACAGTGCCGTGCTCAAGGCTGTGCACCGCGTGCTCGTTGGCGATCGGGGCGTCGTAGACGTCGCCCATGCAGTTCTGCCAGGAGGCGTTGTGCGGGCCGGCGACCGGCGGGCTGATCTCGTACTTGATCGGGCCGGCCTGGTGGTTGCTGCCCTTGACCAGTTCCTTGTCCAGTTCGCGGTAGTTCACGATGCCGGAGATGTCGGCCGCCCGGTCCTCCCACGGCTTCGAGCCCTGGAACGCCGCCCAGGCGCCGTAGCCGATGATCGACGCGGCGAGCACGCCCACGGCGACGAAGAGCGCGATCGGGCCCCAGGACCGACCCTGGCTGACCTTGACCGGGGTGACCGGCTTGCGGCCCTTGCCACCGGCGCCCGGACGGGGACCGGTCGACTTGCCGGACCCGGCCTTGCCGCCGGCCGGCTTGCCGGCAGCGGCCGGCCGGGCCGCCGGCTTCTTGCCGGTGCTGACCACGGTCGGACGGCGCTGCTCGCCGCCCGGGGTGCTGATGCTCATCGTGCCTCGTCAGGTCGGTCGGTCAGGGGAGCCGGCGGTGGAAGTTCACATGCTGGGTCGCCGCCGCGGGGACCGAGTCTACCCCCGATAACATGGTTCGGTGACTCCCGCAGAACTCGCCGAGGTCGTCCTCTCCGCAGCCCACGCCGTCTTCACCGAGCGGGGCCTGGATCGCTCCGCCCTGCCGGAGCGGACGGCGGTGGAGCGACCCCGCAACCCCGAGCACGGCGACTACGCCTCGACGCTGGCGTTGCAGCTCAGCAAGAAGGTGGGCGTCCCGCCGCGGGAGCTCGCCGCCGCCCTCGCCGAGCAGCTCGGCCGGGCCGCCGGGGTCAAGTCGGTGGAGATCGCCGGCCCGGGCTTCCTCAACATCCGGCTCGACGCCGCCGCCGCCGGCCAGCTCGCCCGCTCGATCGTCGAGGCCGGCCCGGAGTACGGCCGCAGCGACCGGCTCGCCGGGCAGAGCATCAACCTCGAGTTCGTCTCGGCCAACCCGACCGGCCCGGTGCACATCGGCGGGGTCCGCTGGGCCGCCGTGGGCGACGCGCTGGGTCGGCTGCTGCGCGCCACCGGCGCCCGGGTCGGCACCGAGTACTACTTCAACGACGCCGGCTCCCAGATCGACCGGTTCGCCCGTTCGCTGCTCGCCGCCGCCCGGGGCGAGCCGACCCCGGAGGACGGCTACGCCGGGGCGTACCTCGGGGAGATCGTCGCGGCCGTCCAGGCCCGCCGGCCGGACGTGCTCACGCTGGACGACGCGGCCGCCCAGGAAGTCTTCCGGGTCGAGGGCGTGGCGCTGATGTTCGACGAGATCCGCTCGTCGCTGCGCGACTTCGGGGTCGAGTTCGACACCTACTTCAACGAGAAGGACCTGCACGACCGGGGTGAACTCGACCTGGCGCTGAGCCGGCTGCGGGAGCAGGGGCACGTCTTCGAGACCGAGGGCGCCACCTGGCTGCGCACCACCGAGTTCGGCGACGACAAGGACCGGGTGCTGCGCAAGTCCAACGGCGAGTGGACCTACTTCGCCGCCGACTGCGCCTACTACCTGGACAAGCGCGAGCGCGGCTTCGACCGGGTGGTCATCATGCTCGGCGCCGACCACCACGGCTACATCGGCCGGATGAAGGCGATGGCCGCCTGCTTCGGCGACGACCCGGAGCGCAACCTGGAGATCCTCATCGGCCAGCTGGTCAACCTGGTCCGCGACGGCGCCCCGATGCGGATGAGCAAGCGGGCCGGCACGGTGGTCACCCTGGAGGACCTGGTCGACGCGATCGGGGTGGACGCCGCCCGCTACGCGCTGGCCCGCTACTCCAGCGACTCGCCGATCGACATCGACGTGGAGCTGTGGACCCGGGCCACCCGCGACAACCCGGTCTACTACGTGCAGTACGTGGCCGCCCGGACGGCCAGCGTCGGGCGCAACGCCGCCGAGGTCGGGCTCACCCGGGGTGACGCGGCCGCGTTCCGCCCGGAGCTGCTCGACCACGAGAAGGAGAACGAGCTGCTCAAGGCGCTCGCCGAGTTCCCCGCCGTGGTGTCGACGGCGGCCGAGCTGCGCGAGCCGCACCGGGTGGCCCGCTACCTGGAGGACCTCGCCGGGGCCTACCACCGGTTCTACGACAACTGCCGGATCCTGCCGCGCGGCGACGAGGAGGTCACCGACCTGCACCGGGCCCGGCTCTGGCTCAACGACGCGACCCGCACGGTGATCGCCAACGGGCTCTACCTGCTCGGCGTCTCCGCGCCCGAGAGGATGTGACATGCGAGCGCGAGGAGTGAGCTTGCGAGCCCGGCAGTCGCGAAGCGGAGACGAGTGATGCGGGCCCACGAGGCCGGTGCGCTGCACGGCGACATCGGCAACCGCGGTCCGGCCTGGCTGCGTACGCCGGCCGACGTCAACGACCTGGTGCCGCAGCTGTGGCCGCGCAACGTGGCGCGCGGCGCGGACGGCACGCTCGCCGTGGCGGGCCTGGACGTGCGCGCCCTGGCCGCCGAGTTCGGCACCCCGGTCTACGTGCTGGACGAGGACGACCTACGCTCGCGCTGCCGCGACTTCCGGGCCGCCTTCCCGGACGTCGACGTCTACTACGCCGGCAAGGCGTTCCTCTGCCGCGCGGTGGTGCGGATGATCGACGAGGAGGGCCTGCACCTCGACGTGTGCAGCGGCGGCGAGCTGGCCACCGCGCTGGCCGCCGGGATGCCGGCGGAGCGGATCGGCTTCCACGGCAACAACAAGTCGGTCGCCGAGCTGACCCGGGCGCTCGACGCCGGGGTGGGGCGGATCATCGTCGACTCGTTCACCGAGATCGACCGGCTCAGCGCGTTGGCCCGCGAGCGGGGCGTCCGGCCGAAGGTGCTGATCCGGGTCACCGTCGGCGTGGAGGCGCACACCCACGAGTTCATCGCCACCGCGCACGAGGACCAGAAGTTCGGGTTCTCGCTGGCCGGCGGGGCCGCCGCGGCGGCCGCCTTCAAGATCCTCGACGAGGACGTGCTGGAGCTGCGCGGCCTGCACTCGCACATCGGGTCGCAGATCTTCGACGCCAGCGGCTTCGAGGTCTCCGCCCGCCGGGTGCTCGCCCTGCAGGCCCAGATCCGTGACGCGCGCGGGGTGGAACTGCCCGAGCTCGACCTCGGTGGCGGCTTCGGCATCGCGTACACCACCCAGGACGACCCGGCCGCGCCGCACGACCTGGCCAAGCGGCTGCGCAAGATCGTCGACGGGGAGTGCGCGGCCGAGCGGCTGGCCGTGCCCCGGCTCTCCATCGAGCCGGGCCGGGCCATCGTCGGGCCGGCCGTGTTCACCCTCTACGAGGTCGGCACGGTCAAGGACGTGGACGGCATCCGGACGTACGTCAGCGTCGACGGCGGGATGAGCGACAACATCCGCACCGCGCTCTACGACGCGTCCTACTCGGCCACCCTGGCGTCCCGGGCGTCGGCCGCCGAGCCGATGCTCGCCCGCGTGGTGGGAAAGCATTGTGAGTCCGGGGACATTGTGGTGAAGGATGAATTCCTGCCCGCCGACGTGCAGCCCGGAGATCTTGTCGCGGTGCCCGGCACCGGTGCCTACTGCCGGAGCATGGCCAGCAACTACAACCACGTGCCCCGCCCCCCGGTGGTCGCGGTGCGCGGTGGCCAGGCGCGTGTGATCGTCCGGCGGGAGACCGAAGAGGACCTGCTCGCATTGGATGTTGGATGACGTCACCTGTGCGCTTGGCGCTGCTCGGCTGCGGCACGGTCGGTGGTGAGGTGGTCCGGCTGCTGCACGAGCAGTCGGCCGACCTCGCCGCCCGGATCGGCGCCCCGATCGAGATCGCCGGCATCGCCGTCCGTCGGCCCGGCCGCGACCGCGGCGACCTGCCGGTCGATCCGGCGCTGTTCACCACCGACGCGCTCGGCCTGGTCAAGCGCGACGACGTCGACGTGGTGGTCGAGGTGGTCGGCGGCATCGAGCCGGCCCGCGGCTGGCTGGTGGAGGCGCTGCGCGCCGGCAAGAGCGTGGTGACCGCGAACAAGGCGCTGCTCGCCGAGGACGGCGCGGCACTGCACGACGCGGCGGCCGAGGGCGGCGGCGATCTCTACTACGAGGCGTCCGTGGCCGGCGCCATCCCGCTGCTGCGCCCGCTGCGCGAGTCGCTGCACGGCGACCGGATCACCCGGGTCACCGGCATCGTCAACGGCACCACCAACTTCATCCTCTCGGCCATGGACGCCACCGGCGCCGGCTTCGCCGAGGCGCTGGAGGAGGCGACCGAGCTGGGGTACGCCGAGGCCGACCCGACCGCCGACGTGGAGGGCTTCGACGCCGCGGCCAAGGCGGCCATCCTGGCCTCGCTGGCCTTCCACACCCGGGTCGGCGCTGCCGACGTGCACCGGGAGGGCATCACCGAGGTGACCGCCGCCGACGTGGCCAGCGCGAAGGCGATGGGCTGCACGATCAAGCTGCTCTGCATCGCGGCCCGGGGCGCGGACGCCGCCGGCCGGGAGACGGTCAGCGTGCGGGTGCACCCGGCGATGATCCCGCGGACCCACCCGCTGGCCGGCGTCGGCGACGCGTTCAACGCGGTCTTCGTCGAGGCGGAGGCGGCCGGCCAGCTGATGTTCTACGGTCGGGGGGCCGGCGGCGCGCCGACCGCCAGCGCGGTGCTCGGCGACGTGGTGGCGGTCGCCCGCAACCGGCTCGCCGGGGTCCGCGCGGCCAGCGAGAGCGCGTACGCCGACCTGTCGGTGCGGCCGATGGGGGAGGCGCTGACCCGGTACCACATCAGCCTCGACGTGACCGACCGTCCCGGCGTGCTGGCCGCGGTGGCCGGGGTGTTCGCCCGGCACGACGTCTCGATCGCGACCGTCCGGCAGGGCTCGGCGGCGGCCGGCACCTCCGGCGCGGGCCGGGGCGACGACGCGGAGCTGGTCATCGTGACCCACGTGGCGCCGGACGCCGCGCTCGCCGCGACCGTGAGCGAGCTGCGCGGGCTGGACATCGTCCGCTCGGTGACCAGCGTGCTGCGGGTCGAGGGCGGGCTCTGACCGGTGCGGCCGGCGTGTGGGCTGGCGCTCCCGTCTCGCCAGGTGGTTAATGGCGGGTGTGCCGCGGCCGACCCGGCGAGGCTGGTCCAGGCTGGAGGCGCCCCCGGTTGGGCGGGGCGGTAGAGGCGAGGAGAGCGACAATGTGGCGGGGCCTGATCGACGCCTTCCGGGACCGGCTGCCGGTCACCGACGCCACTCCGGTCGTCACCCTGCACGAGGGGAACACCCCGCTGCTGCCCGCACCGGTGCTCTCCGCCCGGCTCGGCTGCGACGTCCACCTGAAGGTGGAGGGGGCCAACCCGACCGGCTCGTTCAAGGACCGGGGCATGACGCTCGCCGTCTCCAAGGCGGTCGAGGCCGGCAACAAGGCGATCATCTGCGCCTCCACCGGCAACACCAGCGCCTCGGCCGCGGCGTACGCGGCCCGGGCCGGGCTGACCTGCGCGGTGCTGGTGCCGCAGGGCAAGATCGCGCTGGGCAAGCTGGCCCAGGCGCTGGTGCACGGCGCGAAGCTGCTCCAGGTCAACGGCAACTTCGACGACTGCCTGTCGCTGGCCGCGAAGCTCGCCCAGGACTACCCGGTCGCCCTGGTCAACTCGGTCAACATCGACCGGCTGCACGGCCAGAAGACCGCGGCGTTCGAGATCGTCGAGGCGCTCGGCGACGCGCCGGACATCCACTGCCTGCCGGTCGGCAACGCCGGCAACATCTCGGCCTACTGGATGGGCTACGAGGAGGACCTGCGGGACGGCAACGCCACCCGGGCCCCGAAGATGTACGGCTTCCAGGCCGCCGGCGCGGCGCCGATCGTGACCGGTGAGGTGGTGCGGGAGCCGTCCACCATCGCCACCGCCATCCGGATCGGCAACCCGGCGAGCTGGACCAAGGCCCTGGACGCCCGGGACGCCTCCGGCGGCCTCATCGAGGCGGTCACCGACCGGGACATCCTGGCCGCGTACCGGCTGCTGGCCCGGGAGGTCGGCGTCTTCGTGGAACTCGGCAGCGCGGCGAGCGTGGCCGGCCTGCTCCAGCAGGCGGCGGCCGGTCGGGTGCCGGCCGGCTCCACGGTGGTCTGCACGGTCACCGGGCACGGCCTGAAGGACCCGGAGTGGGCGATCTCCACCGCCCCGGCCCCGGTCACCATCGCCAACGACCCGCTCGCCGCCGCCCGCTCCCTCGACCTCGCCTGACCCCCCGCGCCGCCCTGCGGGCGTCGCGCCGGACGGAGCGTGATCCACACGAGTTCTCCGAAATGGGGCCATCCGTCCGCGACCGACACACCCGTGTCCGGGACATGGGGTGGCTCACCGAGGCGGGGAACGGCGGCCTGAGCAGGGCGTTGGTGGGAGCGGTCCCGTGAGTGGGACGGTGGCGGGGGCGCGCGGGGCGGGAAAGATCGGGTCCGGCACACTCTCCGTATCCACTGACCCTCTTCCAGGAGCCGAGCCGATGTCGCTGCTCGCCAGATTCAGCCTCGCCAACCGAGGGCTGGTCGCCCTCATCGCGGTGGTGGCCACGGCGTTCGGAGCGTTCGCCGTACCGTCGCTCAAGCAGCAGCTGCTGCCGTCGCTGGAGTTCCCGGCGGCGTTCGTGGTGGCCGCCTACCCCGGCGCCGGCCCGGAGATCGTCGAGAACCAGGTCACCGAGCCCATCGAGAACAGCCTCCAGGGCATCCCGGGGCTGGAGGAGGTCACCTCGACCTCCCGCGAGGGCTTCGCGACCGTCCAGGTGCTCTACGAGTTCGGCACCGACCTGGACGACGTGGTCAACAAGATGCAGACCGCGCTGACCCGGATCGACACGCAGTTGCCGGAGAACGTCGACCCGCAGGTCATCGCGGGCAGCACGGACGACCTGCCGGCCGTGGTGCTGGCCGCGTCGGGCGGCGACGACCAGCGCGTGCTCGCCGAGCGGCTGCGCGGCACGGTGGTGTCGGAGCTGGAGGCGATCGACGGGGTCCGGTCGGTCGACGTCACCGGCACCCAGGACCAGGTCGTGGTGATCACCCCGAACCCGGCGAAGCTGGCGGCGGCGAAGCTCCAGCCCACCGCGATCGGCACGGCGCTGAAGACCAACGGCGTGACGATCCCGGTCGGCACGGTCACCGACGGCACCGAGGCGCTGCCGGTGCAGGTCGGCACCCCGCTTGGCACGCTGGACGACCTGCGCGGCATCGTGGTCGCCCCGGCGGCGGGCAAGGCCGCCCCGGTGCTGCTGGGTGACGTGGCCACCGTCACCGAGCAGACCGCTGCGGCCACCGCGATCACCCGGACCAACGGCAAGGACAGCCTGGGCATCGCGATCACCGCGAGCCCGGACGGCAACGCGGTGGAGATCTCCCACGAGATCCGGGACCGGCTCGCCGAGCTGCGCGAGGCCTCCGGCGCCGAGCTGACCATCGTCTTCGACCAGGCGCCGTTCGTCGAGAAGTCCATCGAGAGCCTGACCACCGAGGGCCTGCTCGGCCTGGTGATGGCGGTCGTGGTGATCCTGGTCTTCCTGCTGTCGGTACGGTCCACCCTGGTGACCGCGGTCTCCATCCCGCTGTCGGTGGTGGTCGCGCTGATCGCGCTCTGGATCGGCGACTACTCGCTCAACCTGCTCACCCTGGGCGCGCTGACCATCGCCGTCGGCCGGGTGGTGGACGACTCGATCGTGGTGCTGGAGAACATCAAACGGCACCTGGAGTACGGCGAGGAGAAGATCCACGCGATCCGGGCTGCGGTGCGCGAGGTGGCCGGCGCGGTGACCGCGTCCACCCTGACCACGGTCGCCGTCTTCGCCCCCATCGCCCTGGTCGGCGGGTTCGTCGGGCAGCTCTTCGCGCCGTTCGCGATCACCGTCACGGTGGCCCTGCTCGCCTCGCTGCTGGTCTCGCTGACCGTCATCCCGGTGCTCGCCTACTGGTTCCTGAAGCCCAAGGGCGGCACCCCGGACGACGAGGCGGTCCGCCGGGCGGCGGAGGAGAAGGAGCTGCGCAGCCCGTTGCAGCGGGCGTACCTGCCGGTGATCGGGTTCGCCACCCGCAAGCGGGCCACCCGCTGGATCACCCTGGGGCTCGGTGTGCTGGTGCTGTTCGGCACCTTCGGCCTGTCCCGGCAGCTGGAGACCAACTTCCTGGACGACTCCGGTCAGGACACCCTGAGCATCCGCCAGGAGCTGCCGGTCGGCACCGGACTGGCCGCCACCGACGCGGCGGCCCGCCAGGTGGAGGCGGTGCTGGAGCGGACCGAGGGCGTCGAGACGTACCAGCTGACCGCCGGCGCCGGCGACACCCCGTGGGCGGGCGGCGGCGGCAACAACGTCGCCACCTGGTCCCTCTCGCTCGGCGACGACACCGACGCCAAGGAGATGCGGGACGTCCTGCGCAAGGAGTTCGACGCCCTCGGCGCCGGGGCGGGCGAGTTCAGCTTCGGCGGCGGGCAGGGCGCGGCCGCCAACCAGGTCGAGGTGGTCGTCCAGGCCAGCGACCCGGCGACGCTGGACCGGGCCGCCAAGGAGGCCGAGGCGGCGCTGGCCGGGATCGTCGGCGTGGAGGACGTCGCCAGCAGCCTGGCCGCCGAGGTGGAGCGGGTGGAGGTGACTGTCGACCGGGCCGCCGCCGGCCGGTTCGGCCTCACCGAGGCGGCCGTCGGCCAACTGGTGTCGCAGGCCTTCCGCGGCGCGCCGCTGGGCCAGGTGACGCTCGACGGCGGGCAGCGGGACGTGGTGCTGCGGCTGTCGGACGTGCCGCCGACCACCGTGGAGCAGTTGCGCGCGCTGCCGGTCGGCCCGGTGAAGCTGGACGACATCGCCGACATCCAGACCACCGCGGGCCCGCAGCAGGTGACCCGGATCGACGGCGCGCGCAGCGTCTCGGTGACCGGCACCGCCACCGGCTCCAACCTGGGCGCGACCAGCCAGGAGTTGCAGCGCAAGCTCGACGGCATCGACGTGCCGGGCGCGACGTTCCGCATCGGCGGTGTCAGCGCCGACCAGGAGGAGGCCTTCGCCGACCTCGGGCTGGCGGTGCTGGCGGCGATCGCGATCGTCTTCCTGATCATGGTGGCGACGTTCCGGAGCATCACCCAGGCGCTGATCCTGCTGATCTCCATCCCGTTCGCCGCCACCGGGGCGATCGCGCTGCTGCTGGGCACCGGCACCCCGCTCGGCGTGCCGGCGCTGATCGGCGTGCTCATGCTGGTCGGCATCGTGGTGACCAACGCGATCGTGCTGCTGGACCTGGTCAACCAGTACCGGGCCCAGGGCCTCGGGGTGGCCGAGGCGGTGGTCGAGGGCGGCCGGCGGCGGCTGCGGCCGATCCTGATGACCGCGGTGGCCACCATCTTCGCGCTGCTGCCGATGGCGTTCGGGCTCACCGGGGAGGGCGGCTTCATCTCCAAGCCGCTGGCCATCGTGGTGATCGGCGGTCTGCTCAGCTCCACGCTGCTGACCCTGATCCTGGTGCCGACGCTCTACGCCATGGTGGAGCACACCAAGGAGTCGATCCGGCAGCGGCGCCGGCGCCGCCGCGGCGGGTCCGCCCCGGCCGCCCCGGCCGAGTCGACCGAGCCGGGCGACGGCGGGCAGCCCGCGGTGGAGCGGGAGCCGGCCCCGGTACCGGCCGGCCGGGCCGCTGACCGGGAGCGCGCCGAGCCGGCGCCCCGCCCGGCGCCGTCGGCCGCACTGGTGGACGGCACCGACCAGTTCGAGGTGCTGCGGCTGCCGAAGAGCCGTACCTCGCCGCTGCCGCCGACCGAGTGAGCCGGTAGCACCACGGACGCCCTCGACGGGTCACCTGTCGGGGGCGTCCGCTGTCCGCGCTCCGACGGTTCGGCGGTGGCCCGGCGGGTAGGGTCCGGTCCGTGGCGTCCACCCTCTCGGTCCTCACCGGCAACCGGAACTTCCGCAACCTCTTCCTGGCCGAGCTGGTGGTCTTCGGCGCCGACTGGTTCGTCATGGTGCCGCTGCTGGTGCTCCTGCCGACGTTGACCGGCAGCGGGGTGTGGGGCGCGCTGGTGCTCGCGGTGGACACCGGGATCGTGGCGCTGCTGCTGCCGTACACCGGCACCGTGGCCGACCGGTTCGACCGGCGGAAGATCATGATCGCGTCGAACGTCGCGGCGCTGCTCGGCGTGCTGCTGCTGCTCGGCGTCCGCAGCGCCGGCACCGCCTGGCTGGCCATGCTGGGCATCGGCGTGGTGGCGGTGGCGAAGGCGTTCTACTCCCCGGCGGCCCAGGCCGCCCTGCCCAACGTCCTCGAACCGGAGGAGCTGGCCGCCGGCAATGCCGTGGCCGGGTCGGCCTGGGGCACCATGACCGTCGTCGGCGCCTCGCTCGGCGGCGTGCTCAGCGGGGAGGTCGGCCCGTACGCCTGCTTCTGGGTGGCAGCGGTCGGCCTGGTGCTCGCGGCCGGCCTGGCCGGGTTCATCCGCCGGCCGTTGCAGGCGCCGCGGGAGAGCGGTCGGCCGACGCCGCAGACCTGGGCCGCGGTCGGCGAGGCGCTGCACTACATCGGGCACCGGCCGCGGGTGCTGGCCCTGGTGACCGTGAAGTCGGCGGTGGGTCTCGGCAACGGCGTGCTGACCGTCTTCCCGCTGCTGGCCGGGCTGTACGGGGCCGGACCGGCGGGGACCGGCCTGCTCTTCGCGGTCCGCGGGGCCGGCGCGCTGGTCGGGCCGATCCTGATGCGCCGGGTGCTGACCAACCGGTCCTGGCTGCTGCCGGGCCTGGCCCTGTCGATGTCGCTGTACGGGCTGTCCTACCTCGGCATCTCGCTGGTCGACTGGTTCCCGCTGGTGCTGGTCCTGGTCTTCGTCGCCCACTTCGCGGGCGGCAGCAACTGGGTGATGTCGAACTTCGCCCTGCAGGGCGAGGTGCCGGACCGGTTGCGGGGACGGGTCTTCGCCACCGACATGATGCTGGCGACGCTGGCCATCTCGGTCAGCCAACTGGTGGTGGCCGCCGTGGTCGACACGGTGGACGAGCGGGTGGTGCTGGCCGGCTGCGGCCTGGTCACGCTGGTGTACGCGGTGGGCTGGCGGATCGCCACCCGGCGGCTCTCGCTCTCCGACCCGGTCGCCGAGCCGGACCCGACCGCCGTCCGGTGACCGCCGGACTCAGGCGCGCGCGGCGGGGCCGGGCCCGTCCGGTCGGGAGTGCCCGCCCCACTGCGCCGGCTCCCGCCGCCCGCCGGTGCCGCCGTCCCCGTCGGCCACCCCCGGCGCCTCGGGCGCCTCGGGCGCGGGCGGGTCGCCAGCCGGCGGCCAGCCGTGCCACGGCCCGGCCGGCGCCCCCTCGGTCGCCCGCCGCCCGGCGAGCGCCGCGGCCACCAGCAGGGCCAGCCCGATCGGGTACGCCAACGCCTGGAGCAGGCCGGACGCCATGGTCATCAGTTGGACCTGGGAGAAGTCCCGGCTCCCGTCGATCACGCGCGGCAACAGCATCGCCCAGGTGAGGCCGAGCAGTGCGACCCCCAGCAGTACGCCGAGCCCGGAGAGGAGCAGCAGCCGGGCCGGCCGGGGCAGCCGGCGCCGGGCGTTCCCGGCCAGGACCAGCCCGACCAGCAGCACGAGCAGCGCGGGCACGTCGTTCACGGCTGCCGCCACCAGGTAGCTGAGATCCCGCATGCCGCCTCCCGCCGCCGTAGGTCGGGTCAGGCTAGCGGACCCGGTACGACCGCGGGCGCCCGTCGGTCCCAGGGTGCGGACGACGATCCGTCCTGTCGGTACCGGGCCATAGCATGAGCCCGTGCCGACGACATTCGCCCCCGGGCCGGTCCGGGTCCGGGTTCCCGCCACCAGCGCCAACCTCGGGCCGGGCTTCGACGCGCTCGGGCTGGCCCTGACGCTCTACGACGACGTGGCGGCCGAAGTCACCTCGGGCGGCGTGGCGGTGACCGTGACCGGGCAGGGCGCCGGCGAGTTGCCGGCCGACGACCGGCACCTGGTGGTGCGGGCCATGCGGGTCGCCTTCGACGCGCTCGGCGCGCAGCCGCCCGGCCTGGCGGTCGAGTGCGTCAACCGCATCCCGCAGGCCCGCGGGCTCGGCTCCTCCTCGGCGGCGATCGTGGCCGGGGTGCTGCTGGCCCGGGCGCTGGTGGTCGACGGCGAGCGGCGGCTCGACGACGCCGGCGCGCTGCGGCTGGCCGCCGAGATCGAGGGCCACCCCGACAACGTGGCCCCCTGCCTGCTCGGCGGGTTCACCCTGGCCTGGACGGAGCCGTCCGGCGCCCGGGCGGTCGCGCTGCCGGTCGCCGAGGGCGTCCGCCCCACCGCCTTCATACCCGGGGAGCGGGGCCTGACCGCCACCGCGCGGGCGGCGCTGCCGGCGACCGTGCCGCACGGCGACGCGGCGTTCAACGCCGGCCGGGCGGCCCTGCTGGTGCACGCGCTGACCACGGATCCCGCGCTGCTGCTGCCGGCCACCGCCGACCGGCTGCACCAGGAATACCGCGCGCCCGGCATGCCCGGCACCGCCACCCTGGTCGATGCGCTGCGTGCGGCCGGTGTGGCGGCTGTGGTCAGTGGGGCGGGGCCGACGGTGCTGGCGCTGACCGAGCCGCCGGAGAGCTTCCGGGCGGGAACAGGTTGGCAGGTTCTGCGGTTGCAGTCAGACGTGGGCGGCGCACAGGTCGCTCGGGGTAGACTTGGACACGCGGAGCGGGACCCTGTTGCCGCAGGTCGGAAGAGTTGATTACGCTCTAGACCTAGCACAGCCGCGAAGCATGCGATCTCCTGCGGGTCGGCGCACCCCCGAAGCTCTCGGCGGTAAGCCCGTCACCCCTGCCTAGGCCCACGCCGCACCGCAGTTTCCACAGGTCGCCGCAGACGGCGAGACCTGCTCACCGACGCTGGTGAGTCGGGAGACCGACCGGCTGCTGTGTCACAGACTCCCGCGACGCGTCCATGCGAGGCGGGTGCACCGAGGCCGCCCGGCCACCTGCTGTTCGACTCCGGGCAGTCCCGGCCTATCGAGGGAAGGAATCCATTGAGCGACACCACCGACGTGACGTCGGATGTTTCCAACGTCGCTGGCGATGCCACCACCGCCGCTCCCGCCCGTCGTCGGCGCAGCGGCACCGGTCTGTCGGCGATGCTGCTGCCGGAGCTGCAGAGCCTGGCCGCGTCGCTCGGCATCTCCGGTACGGCTCGCATGCGCAAGGGCGAGCTGATCAGCGCGATCTCCGAGCGGCAGGGCGGCGCCGCCGCCGGGACCCCTCGACCGCGGGCCGAGGTCGCGGCCGCGGCCGCTCCCGCCCGTGACGAGGTCCACGCCGAGGTACGGGAGACCGGCGAGCGGCCGGAGGCCGAGCGGCGCACCGCGGAGACCCCCGCGGCGCCGGCGGCCGCCGAGTCCGAGGGTCGGAGCCGGTCCCGGCGCAGCCGGGCCGCCGCCGAGACGCGGGCCGAGACGCGGGCCGAGGAGGCCCCCGCCGAGACCGGTGAGCGGGCCGAGCGCGGCGAGGTCCGCGGCGGTCGCGACCGGGCCGAGCGCGGCGAGCGGACCGCCGACCGTGCCGAGCGCGGCGAGCGGACCGCCGACCGTGCCGAGCGCGGTGAGCGGGCCGAGCGTGGCGAGCGGGCCGAGCGCAACGACCGGGGCGAGCGGGCCGAGCGGGGCGAGCGGGCCGAGCGCGGCGACCGCAACGAGCGCGGTGAGCGCGGCGAGCGGGGCGACCGCAACGAGCGGGGCGAGCGCGCCGACCGGGGCGAGCGCAACGACCGGGGCGACCGTGGCCAGCGTGCCGAGCGTGCCGAGCGGGACAACGACTCCGACGACGAGGGCGAGGGCGGCGGCCGGCGTGGCCGGCGCAGCCGGTTCCGCGACCGTCGGCGGGGCCGTGGCGAGCGGGCCGAGGGCGGCGAGGGCGGGCGCGAGCCGCAGGTCAGCGAGGACGACGTGCTCGTCCCGGTGGCCGGCATCATCGACGTGCTCGACAACTACGCCTTCGTGCGGACCACCGGCTACCTGGCCGGCCCGAACGACGTCTACGTCTCGATGTCCCAGATCAAGAAGTACGGCCTGCGGCGCGGTGACGCGATCACCGGTGCGGTTCGCGCGGCCCGGGACGGCGAGCAGCGGCGGGACAAGTACAACCCGCTGGTCCGGCTGGACACCATCAACGGGATGGAGCCCGAGGAGGCCAAGCGCCGGCCAGAGTTCTACAAGCTGACCCCGCTGTACCCGCAGGAGCGGCTGCGGCTGGAGACCGAGCCGCACATCCTCACCACCCGGGTGATCGACCTGGTCATGCCGATCGGCAAGGGCCAGCGGGCGCTCATCGTCTCGCCGCCGAAGGCGGGTAAGACGATGGTGCTGCAGGCGATCGCGAACGCGATCACCCACAACAACCCGGAGTGCCACCTGATGGTGGTGCTGGTCGACGAGCGGCCCGAAGAGGTCACCGACATGCAGCGGTCGGTGAAGGGTGAGGTCATCGCGGCGACGTTCGACCGTCCGCCGCAGGACCACACCACGGTGGCGGAGCTGGCGATCGAGCGGGCGAAGCGCCTGGTCGAGCTGGGCCACGACGTGGTCGTGCTGCTCGACTCGGTGACCCGGCTCGGTCGGTCGTACAACCTGGCGGCGCCGGCCAGCGGCCGGATCATGTCGGGTGGTATCGACTCCACCGCGCTCTACCCGCCGAAGCGCTTCCTCGGCGCGGCCCGCAACATCGAGAACGGCGGCTCGCTGACCATCCTCGCCACCGCGCTGGTGGAGACCGGGTCCATGGCTGACACGGTCATCTTCGAGGAGTTCAAGGGCACCGGTAACGCGGAGCTGAAGCTGGACCGGAAGATCGCCGACAAGCGGACCTTCCCGGCCATCGACATCCACCCGTCCGGCACCCGCAAGGAGGAGATCCTCCTCGCGCCGGAGGAACTGGCCATCGTCCACAAGCTCCGCAAGGTGCTGCACTCGCTGGACTCGCAGGCGGCCCTGGACCTGCTGCTCGACAAGCTCAAGCAGACCCGGACCAACATCGAGTTCCTGATGCAGATCGCCAAGTCGACGCCGGGGGAGTGACCCTCCCCGGGTGACTGACGACAAGGGGCACGGCCACCGGGCCGTGCCCCTTCGTCGTACGGTCGCCGAGACACGAAGTTTTCCTTCGCTTCAAGCGGTAGGTATTGAAACTTCTATTCACTGTCCGGTTGACTGTCGTCCATGCGTACCCGCAGACGATCCGCCCGGCTCGCCGGCGTCCTGCTGCTGACGCCGTTGCTCACCATGGCCGGCCCGGTGCCGGCGACCGCCGGGACACCGGCCCCGGCTCCCGACCGCTTCGCCACCGCCGCCGAGGACGCGCCGCGCGCCTCCTCCCATCCCGCGGACTCCGTGACGCTGGCCGGCGACCCGGCCGCGAGCACGGCGACCGCCGGGGCGCCGACCGGTGTGGAGCCGGCCGGCGGCCTGGAGACCACGAAGACCACCCGCCCGGTCGCCCCCGGGCTGGAGCTCACCTCGTTCGACCGGTACGACGCGGACGGCTGGCTGCGCGCCGACGCGCTCACCGCCGACCTGACCGGCGGCGTCACCGTCGACTACGTCAACTCCGGCGTGGTCAGCCGCGCCGAGCCGCTGCGCGGGGCGGTGGACGCGTCCCGCGCCGTCGCCGCGGTCAACGGCGACTTCTTCGACATCAACAACTCCGGCGCCGCCCAGGGCGTCGGCATCCAGAGCGGCAAGCTGGTGCAGTCCGCGGTCAGCGGGCACCGCAACGCCGTCGGGATCACCACCGAGGGGCTCGGCCGGGTGATCGAGGTGAACTTCGACGGCACCGCCACGCTGCCCACCGGGCCGGTGCCGCTGACCCAGTTCAACAACATGGTCCAGGCCAACGGCATCGGCGTGTTCACCGCGCTCTGGGGTTCGTACACCCGGGAGCGGACGGTCGCCGGGGCGGCCCGGGTCACCGAGGTCGTCGTGGTGGACGGCCGGGTGGCGAGCGTCGGCACGACGGCCGGCAGCGGGTCGATCCCGGCCGGCACCACCATCCTGCTCGGCCGGGAGGCCGGCGCCGACGCGCTCGCCGGGCTGCGCCCCGGTGACCCGGTGGACGTCGCCTACCGGCCCAAGCCGGCCGACGGCAGCACCCTGCACGCGGCCGTCGGCGGCGGCAACGTGCTGGTCCGCGACGGCGTGGTGCAGAGCATCGCCGACGCGTCGCTGGCGCCGCGGACCGCTGTCGGGTTCTCCGCCGACGGCCGCCGCATGATCATGCTCACCGTGGACGGCCGGCAGGTCGACAGCCGCGGCGTCACGCAGACCGAGATGGGCCGGATGATGGCCGAACTCGGCGCGCACCACGCGCTGAACCTCGACGGCGGCGGCTCCTCCACGCTGCTCGCCCGGGAACCCGGCGCGGCCGCCGTGCAGGTCGAGAACAGTCCGTCGGACGGCACCGAACGGGCCGTGCCCAACGGCCTCGCGCTCTACGCGCCGCGGGGCAGCGGCCGGCTCACCGGCTACTGGCTGGAGACCGCCAGCGACCCGACCACCGCGCCGGGCGTCTCGCCGGTGCGCGGCGGCCGGCCCGACCGGGTCTTCCCGGGCCTCACCCGGCGGCTCACCGCCGCCGGCCACGACGAGACGTACGGCCCGGCGGCCGGCACGCCGCGGTGGCGGGCCAACCCGGCGGTGCACGGCGTGGTCGACGGCGAGGGCCGCTTCCGGGCCGGGCTGCCCGGCCGTACCACCGTCACCGCCTGGCGCGGCGCGGCCAGCGGCACCCTCGACCTGACAGTGCTCGGGCCGCTGGCCCGGATCGACTCCACGGTGGACCGGGTCGGGCTGACCGCCGCCGGCGGCACCGCGCTGTTCGGCGTGGTCGGCTACGACGCCGAGGGCAACACCGCCCCGATCGAGCCCGCCGACCTGCGGCTGGACTACGACCGGGAGCTGCTGACCATCACCCCGACCGGGGACGGCAACCTCTCCGTGACCGCCCGGCGGGACACCGGCTCCGGCCTGGTAACCGTCCACGTCGGCCGGAGCAGCACCGTCGTGCCGGTCACCGTCGGGCTCACCGACGTGCCGGTGGCCCCCTTCGACGACGCGGCGTCCTGGCGGTTCAGCCAGGCCCGGGCCAGCGGCGCGGTCGCCCCGGCGCCCGGCCACACCGGCACCGGCCTGCGGATGACGTACGACTTCAGCCAGTCCACCGGCACCCGGGCCGCGTACGCGGACCCGCCGGCCTGGATCCCGGTGGCCGGCCAGCCGCAGGCGTTCGGCATGTGGATCCACGGCAACGGCACCGGCGAGTGGCCCAGCCTGCACCTGCACGACGCGCAGGACACCCAGCACGTGCTGCGCGGCCCCTACATCACCTGGACCGGCTGGCGCTACGTCGAGTTCACCGTCCCGGCCGGGGTGCAGTACCCGGTGCGGATCCGCCGCTTCTACGTCGCGGAGACCAACGCCGCCGCGCAGTACAGGAGCGAGGTCATCATCGACGACCTGGTGGCCCGGGTGCCCCCGACGGTCGACGTGCCGGCCGAGGCGCCGCGCACCGACCGGGTGGTGCTGCGCGACGGCGGCGTCGACGGCGCGCCGTGGCGGTTCGCGGTGCTGTCCGACGCGCAGTTCGTCGCGGCGAACCCGGACAGCGACCTGGTCGCCCAGGCCCGCCGTACGCTGCGCGAGGTCAAGGCGGCCCGGCCGGACTTCCTGGTGATCAACGGTGACTTCGTGGACACCGCGTACCCGGCGGACTTCGCGCTGGCCAAGCGGGTGCTGGACGAGGAACTCGGCGGGGAGCTGCCGTACTACTACGTGCCGGGCAACCACGAGATCATGGGCGCCCCGATCAGCAACTTCCGGGCCGTCTTCGGCGACACCGAGCGGGTCTTCGACCACAAGGGCACCCGGTTCGTCACGCTGAACTCGTCCACCGGCTCGCTGCGGGGCGGCGGCTTCGACCAGGTCCGGATGCTGCGCGAGGCGCTGGACTCGGCGGCCGGCGACCCGGCCGTCGGCTCGGTGGTGGTGCTGCACCACCACCCGCCGCGCGACCCGAGCCCGGCCAAGGCGAGCCAGCTCGGCGACCGGAAGGAGGCGGCGCTGCTGGAGCAGTGGCTGGCCGACTTCCAGCACCGCACCGGCAAGGGGGCGCTCTTCGTCGGCGGGCACGTCGGCACCTTCCACGCCGACCGGGTCGACGGCGTGCCGTACGTGATCAACGGCAACTCGGGCAAGAACCCGTCCACCCCGGCCGACCAGGGCGGCTTCACCGGCTGGACGGAGTTCGGGGTGGACCCGGTGAGCCCGGCCGAGGCCGACCGGGCCCGCCGCGACCCGCTGGCCGAGGGGCCGCGCTGGGTGAGTGCCGAGACGCACGCGCACGTCGACCAGCTCGCGCTGGCGGCGCCGGCGACCGTCGCGGTCGGCGCACCGGCGACCGTCACCGCCACGGTGACCCAGCCCGGTGGGCGTACGGTGCCGGTGGCCGCGCCGGTGAGCGCGGACTGGTCCGCCTCGCCGAACCTGCACATCGGCCCGGTCACCGGGCTGCGGCCGTGGCACGTGGCCCGCTTCGACCCGGCCACCGGGCGGCTCACCGCGCTGCGCCCGGGCGCCCAGATCACCCTCGCCGTCGAGGTCAACGGCGAACGGGCCCAGGCGAGCATCGTCCTGACCGCGGCGACGGCGGCGGAGGCGCCCGCCGCCTGACCGCCCGCCGGTGGGCTCCCCGCGGACCGTGGGGAGCCCACCGGGGTCAGAAGTCGCCCTCGGCCACCTGGAAGACGGTCAGGCCGAGCTCGCGCCACATCCGCACCACCTGCTGGCGGTCGTCGAAGACGCCCACCACCCGGTACCGGTCCCGGATCTCGCGCTCGTAGATCTCCCGCTTGACGATCGAGTCCTTCCGCGAGTCGCCGATCGCTCGCAGGTGCAGGGCCAGGTACGGCACCCGCACGTGCCGGGCCAGCCACGCCTCGGTGTCGGCCCGGGCGGAGGCGTCCCGGCCGGAACAGAAGACCACCCCGTGGCCGGCGGCGTGCATCGCCCGCACCGCCGCGATCACCGCCGGGTTCGGCGCGTCCTCGCCCACCCGGGTCATGTCGTACGGGCTGCGCGAGACGTTCAGCGCCACGGTGCCGTCGATGTCGACCAGCACGATCTCGGGCGGCTCGGCGGACGGCGGGTGCACCCGGGCGGGGCGGCCGGTGCGGGCCTGCGGCACCGGCAGCGGCAGGGTGCGCCCCTCCAGGTAGCGCTCGTGCAGCCGGCGGATCGCCGCCTCGCCGACCCGGTCGGCCTCCGGCCGCTCGGCGTCGCGGCGCAGGCACTCGGCCAGCGGCACGTCGGTGAAGTCGTGCACCTCGAACCCGGCGCCGTACCGGGCGGCCAGGTCGGCCCAGTCCCGCAGGGTCCGGGAGCGCAGGTTGGTGTCGTCCACGCAGACGTCCGCCCCGGCCCGCAGCAGCGTCTCCACCTGGGCCCGCTGCACCAGCGTCACCTGCCACTCCGCCCGCTGGGTGAAGAGCCGCTCACCGTGCAGCATCCGGCGCAGGTCGTCCCGGTTGACCCGGACCACCCCGGGCTGCAGGGTGCGGGCGAAGGTGGTCTTGCCCGAGGCGGGCAGTCCCCGGGTCGCGATCAGGCGAGCCATCACTCACTCCGTTCGCTCGGACGGGCGGGCCGCAAGCGCCGGTCGGCGGGGTGCCCGGCCGGTGGGCCGCGCGCCGGTCGTACCCCGTTCGGGGCACGGCCGCGCCGCGCGGTCTTCAGGGTGAATGCCCCGCCAGGCGGCGGGAATGCGACGGGGCGGGCCGGTGTTGTCGATGCCGGACCCACTGTGCGGCCCGGTTTCCGGGCCGGCGTACGCCCATGGCACACTGGTCAATCGGCCACCGGTTCCGGTTCACGCCCGAGTCCGTCGCGCGTAGCGGCGGGTGGCGACGGCGACCCGGCGACCACCGACGAGAGGACCGAGGCGACATGAAGCCCAACATCCACCCGGAGTACGTGACCACCGAGGTCACCTGCTCCTGCGGCAACACCTTCACGACCCGCAGCACCGCCAAGGGCGGCTCGATCCACGTCGAGACCTGCAGCGCCTGCCACCCGTTCTACACCGGCAAGCAGCGCGTGCTCGACACCGCCGGTCGGGTCGCGAAGTTCCAGCAGAAGTACGCCAAGGTTCAGGCCAAGAAGGGCAAGTAACTTCTCGTTCGGCGCCCGCGTCCGGTTTCGTGCCGGACGCGGGCGCCGTCCGTATGTCCCCGGTCCGTCGCGTCGAAGGAGCAACCGCAGCATGAGCAGTGAGCGCCTGGCCGCCCTCCTCGACGAGTACGCCGAGCTGGAGAAGCGGCTGGCCGACCCGGCCATCCACGCCGACCAGGGCACCGCCCGGCGGGTCGGCCGGCGCTACGCCGAGCTGGTGCCGCTGCACAAGGCCGCCGGCGAACTGGAGCAGGCCCGGGCCGACCTGGCCGCCGCCCGCGAACTGGCCGCCGAGGACCCCGCCTTCGCGGCCGAGGCCGAGGCCATCGCGGCGTCCCTGCCGGCGCTCGAGGAGCGCCTGGCCGAGCTGCTGATCCCGCGCGACCCGCACGACGCCAAGGACGTGATCGTCGAGATCAAGGCCGGCGAGGGTGGCGAGGAGTCCGCGCTCTTCGCCGCCGACCTGCTGCGGATGTACACCCGCTACGCCGAGCGGCGCGGCTGGCTGACCGAGGTGATCGACGCCCAGGACTCCGACCTGGGCGGGGTGAAGGACGTCTCGCTGGCGATCAAGACCAAGGGCGTGCCCGAGGGGGGCAACGGCGTCTGGTCGCGGCTGAAGTGGGAGGGCGGCGTGCACCGGGTGCAGCGCGTCCCGGTCACCGAGTCGCAGGGCCGGATCCACACCAGCGCGGCCGGCGTGCTGGTGCTGCCGGAGGCCGAGGACGTCGACGTCACCATCGACCCGAACGAGCTGCGGATCGACGTGTTCCGCTCGTCCGGCCCCGGCGGGCAGTCGGTGAACACCACCGACTCGGCGGTGCGGATCACCCACCTGCCGACCGGCATCGTGGTCTCCTGCCAGAACGAGAAGTCCCAGTTGCAGAACCGCGAGCAGGCCCTGCGGATCCTGCGCGCCCGGCTGCTGGCGGCGGCCCAGGAGCAGGCCGACGCGGCCGCCTCGGACGCCCGCAAGGCGCAGGTGCGCACGGTGGACCGCTCGGAGCGGATCCGCACCTACAACTTCCCGCAGAACCGGATCACCGACCACCGGATCGGCTACACCGCGTACAACCTGGACCTGGCTCTCGCCGGTGACCTGGACGGCGTGCTGGACGCCCTGACCGAGGCCGACCGGGCCGCCCGGCTGGCCGGCGACACCGAACTCGCCCGCCGCTGACCCCGGGGGGCAACCGCCTCAGGAGGCGCGGGGACGGGCCTTGGCGCGCAGCATCTCCCGGTCGGCGATCTCGAAGGCGGTGCCCAGCGCGTCGCGCAGGCCGGCGCCCGAGCCGGAGACCTCGGCGAACCCGATGCTGACCCCGACCGGGGTGCCCGGCACCAGCGACTCCCAGTCCTCGGTGCGCACGGCGGCCTCGATCCGGCGGGCCACCTCGGCGGCCTCGGCCATCCCCGCGCCGGGCAGCACCACCACGAACTCGTCGCCGCCGTAGCGGGCCACGAAGTCGCCCCGGCGCATCACCCGGTTGATCACCCCGGCCACCCGTTGCAGCACCAGGTCGCCGGAGTGGTGCCCGTGCCGGGTGTTGACCGCCTTGAAGCCGTCCAGGTCGCAGACGCCGATCACCACCTGTTCGCCGCGGGCGACCACGGCGGCGATGTAGCGCTCCAGGCGGCGGCGGTTGGGCAGCCCGGTCAGCGGGTCGGTCAGCGCCTCGCCCTCGTAGCGGGCCGCCTCGCGGCGCATCTCCTCGTGGTCGATGCGGGCGGCGATGCCGTCGATGTAGACGTCCCGCAGCCGGTCGTTGCGCTGGGCGGCGAGCCGGAACGCCAGCCGGTCGGCCCGGTGCGCCGCCGCGTGGTCGCCGGCCCGGGCCAGGGCGATGCTGCGCAGCCGGGCCGGTTCGGCGGCGCCGAGCGTCTCGCTGGAGACCCGGACCGACTCCAGCCGGGTGACCGCCTCGATCGGCCGCCCCTCCGCGATGGCCAGGCAGACCTGGCCGAGCTCGCGCATGTCCCGGGCGCGGGCGCTGTCCCCGCCGTGGCCGAGCAGCCGGGCCGGGGCGGCGTCGGTGCCCACCTCCAGCCGGTCGCCCAGCGACGCCTGCCGGGCGGCGGCGTAACCGTACGCGGCCAGGCTGCTCGGGCGCAGCCGCCCGGCCCGCCCGCCCCGGATGAACCGGCCGAGGTCGGCGGCGACGTCGCGGAGCACCCGCAGGCACCCGTCGCTGTCCCCGTTGTGGTCCAGCGCCACCGCGTTGCGCAGCCGGATGCCCGGCGCGGCGAACGTCTCCTCGGGGATCCCGGCCACCTGCCCGAGCTGGCGGGCCCGCTCGATGGCCCCGAGGGCGTAGCCGTGGAAGCTGAGGTAGGAGTAGGCCATCGCCAGGTCGTGCCAGCCCCAGGCGGTGTCCCGGTCGGGGTCGTCGACCGCGCTGAGCGCCCGGGCGGACTTGACCAGGTGGGTGACGCAGCGGTCCAGCGCGCCCTGGTGGTGCGCGGCGAGCGCGGCCAGCGCGTTCAGGTGCCCGTGCAGGTAGGGCTCGGCGAGGTCGCGGACCGCGCCGGAGGCCTCCTCGATGGCCCGGGTGAACTCCGCGGTACGACCGAGATTGATCAGTGCGGAGAGCCGCTGCACCAGCGCGTCGGCGCGGGCGTACGGGTCGCTGGTGCTCCGGATCACCCGGTCCACCACGGCGTACGCCTCGGCCGACCGGCTCGCCTCCTGCAGCGCCCGGGACTGCCTCAGGGCGTCAACCTGGTCGGTGACCCGGTCGAGCCAGCCCACTGGCGACCTCCTGTCGGTGTGCGTCCGCACGCACCCGCTCGTAATGTGAACCGCGACGCTTCATGATTATGTCGTGACCATCGTGCCGCAACACCCGTCCGAAGAGACGAACCGGGAGCGTCCGTCCGTGGCGGTGGTCCGGGCGGCCCGCGTGCTGGCCGAGGCCGGGGTCGAGGCGGCGCGGGCGGAGGCCGAGCTGCTGGCCGCGTACGTGCTGGACGTGCCGCGCGGCCGGCTGGCCCTGGCCGACGGGTTCACCTCGGCGCAGCGCGAGCGGTACGCGGCGCTGGTCGCCCGCCGGGCGGACCGGGAGCCGTTGCAGCACCTCACCGGCCGGGCCGCCTTCCGGCACCTGGAGCTGGCCGTCGGCCCCGGGGTGTTCGTGCCCCGCCCGGAGACCGAGCTGCTCGCCGGCTGGGGCGTCGAGCAGGCCGGCACGGTGGCCGACCCGCTGGTGGTGGACCTGTGCAGCGGCTCCGGCGCGATCGCCCTCGCGGTCGCCCAGGAGCTGCCCTCGGCCCGGGTGGTGGCGGTGGAGGGCTCGCCGGCGGCGCTGCCCTGGCTGCGCCGCAACGCGGCCGAGCGGGCCGCGGCGGGGGACCGGCCGATCGAGGTGGTCGCGGCCGACGTCACCGCGCCGGACCTGCTGGCCGGGCTGGCCGGGCGGGTGGACGTGCTGCTCTGCAACCCGCCGTACGTGCCGGCCGAGGTGGCCGTGCCGCCCGAGGTGGCCCGGCACGACCCGGCGGAGGCGGTCTTCGGCGGGCCGGACGGGCTGGCGGTGATCCGCCCGGTGGTGGCGCGGGCGGCGGCGCTGCTGCGGCCGGGCGGGGCGCTCGGCGTCGAGCACGACGACACCCACGGCCGGACGGTGCCGGAGCTGCTCGCCGCCGACGGCCGGTACACCGCCGTCACCGACCACCCGGACCTCACCGGCCGGCCCCGGTTCGCCACCGCGTCCCGCCGGGCGGACGGTCGGCACCGGTTCACCGGCGCGACGTGGCAGACTGGCTCCTCGTGATGCTCTACGACTGCCGGTCGCCCGCCGACCGGGACCGCGGCATCGCTGCGGCCATCGAGGCGGTCAAGAACGGCGAACTGGTCGTCCTGCCGACGGACACGGTCTACGGAATCGGCGCGGACGCGTTCACCCCGTACGCGGTCAAGGCGCTGCTCGACGCCAAGGGGCGGGGCCGGCAGATGCCGCCACCGGTGCTGATCGGCTCCCGGCACACCCTCGACGGGCTGGTCTTCTCGCTGCCCCAGGCGGCCCGGGACCTGGTCGAGGCGTTCTGGCCGGGTGCGCTGACCATCGTGGTCGAGCACTCGCCGAGCCTGCAGTGGGACCTCGGGGACAAGACCGGCACGGTGGCGGTGCGGATGCCGCTGCACCCGGTGGCCCTGGAGGTGCTGCGCGAGACCGGCCCGATGGCCGTCTCGTCGGCGAACAAGACCGGCCAGCCGGCCGCGGTCACCGCCGAGGAGGCGCGCGACCAGCTCGGCTACTCGGTGCGCGCGTACCTGGAGGCCGGGCCCTGCCCGGACCCGGTGCCGAGCACGATCGTGGACCTCACCGGCGAGGTGCCGCAGCTGCTCCGGCTGGGCGCCATCCCGCTGGAGAAGCTGCGCGACGTGGTGCCGGACATCGTCGAGAGCCAGGTGGCCTGAGTGCCCCCGTTCACCGTGCTGCACGTCTGCATGGGCAACATCTGCCGGTCGCCGATGGCCGAGCGGCTGCTCGCCCTCGCCGTCGCGCAACGGCTGTCCCGGCGCGGGGTCGACCCGGCCCGCGCGGACGAACTGCTGCACAGCCACAGCGCCGGCACCGGCGGCTGGCACGCCGGCGAGGAGATGAACCCGCCGGCGGCCCGCCAGGTCACCACCCGCGGTGGCAGCACCGAGGGGTTCGCCGCCCGCAAGCTGCGCTCGGATCTCATCGACGCGGCCGACCTGGTCCTCACCGCCACCGCCGACCAGCAGGAGTACGTGGTGGCGCTGCGCCCGGACGCCGCCGCGCGCACCTTCGTGCTCGGTGAGTTCGGCCGGCTGCTGGCCGCGGTGGACACCGCCGCGCTGCCCCCGGCCGAGGCCACCGGCGAGGCGGTGTACGCCCGCGGGGTGGCGCTGGTCGAGGCCGCCCACGCCGCCCGGCAGGGCGCCAGCCCGCTGCCCACCGACGATCTCGACGACCCGTGGGGCCGGGGCGACCAGTGCTTCAGCCGGGTCGCCGACGAGATCGAGGAAACCGTCCACCCCCTGGCCACCGCCCTACTGCCCTAACCTCCTGCCGGGTCGCCCACCCGTCGATCATGAAGTTGTTGACCCGACACGCCGATGCGCGGGTCGACGACTTCATGATCAACCATCTCGGTGGTGTGTCCGGCCGTGGGAGCGGTGTCCGCCTCGCGAATTTCCTGCGGGTTTGCCGAAACGCGGGGGCGGAAGGGGCGTTTCGGGTCATTCTGAACGGGTCCTAGCGCGATCCGGCTCCTGCGGGGAGAGCTGATGACCCGGGCCCATCTGCACCGAGTGCTGACCATCCTGATCGCCGGCGTACTGGCCGGCCTGGCGCTGGCGGCGGCGGCCCTGCCGGCCGCGCTGGTGTTCGGGATCGGCTTCTCGGCGCTCGCCGCGCCGTACGCGGAGCTGCCGAACACCCTGCGCACCCCGCCCACCGCCCAGCGGTCCAACCTGTACGCCAGCGACGGCACCACCCTGATCACCTCCTTCTACCAGGAGGACCGGGTGGACGTACCGCTGGCCGAGGTGGCCCCGGTGATGCGCCAGGCCATCGTCGCCGCCGAGGACGCCCGGTTCCACCAGCACAGCGGGGTGGACCTGCGGGGCGTGGCCCGGGCCTTCACCGTCAACCAGGGATCCGGCGAGACCCGCCAGGGCGCCTCCACGCTGACCATGCAGTACGTCCGCAACGTGCTGAGCAGCGACCCCCGGCTCAGCGAGGCGCAGCGCGCCGCGGCCACCGAGATCACCACCGCCCGCAAGGTCCAGGAGATGCGGTACGCGCTGGCGCTGGAGCGGGAGTTGAGCAAGGACCAGATCCTCGCCCGCTACCTGAACATCGCGTACTTCGGCGCCGGGGCGTACGGGGTGGCGGCCGCCAGCAAGCGGTACTTCTCCAAGGCGCCGGCCGACCTCACCCTCGGCGAGGCGGCGCTGCTGGCCGGCCTGGTCCGCTCCCCGCACACCGACGACCCGATCAACGGGGACGCGGACAGCGCCCTGCGCCGCCGGGCGTACGTGCTGGACCGGCTGGTGGCGGCGGGGCAGGTGCCGGCCGAGGAGGCCGCCCGGGCCGGGGCCGAGCCGCTGAAGCTGCGCCCCAGCGAGACGCCGAACGACTGCACGGCGGTGCCCGAGGGGCACAACGACTGGGGCTACTTCTGCGACTGGTTCACCCGCTGGTGGAACGCCCAGCCGGCGTTCGGCGCCAGCGTCGACGAGCGGCAGCGCACGCTGCGCCGGGGCGGCTTCTCCATCGTCTCCTCGCTCGACCTCGCGGTGCAGCGCGCCGCCGTCGAGCAGGTGCACCGGATCTACCGGGCGAGCGACCGCCGGGCGATGCCGACGGCGGTGGTGCAGCCCGGCACCGGCCGGGTGCTCGCGATGGCGGTGAACCGGAACTACCGGGTGGACGCCAACCCGCCCGGGCAGAAGAACCACCCGAACACCGTCAACCAGCTCGTCGCCGGCGGCGGGGCGATCTCGGGCTACCAGGCCGGGTCGACGTTCAAGCTCTTCGCGGTGCTGGCCGCCCTGGAGTCCGGGCTGCCGCTGCGGACCGAGTTCGACTCGCCGGACCGCTTCGTCACCCGGTACCCGGCCTCCGGCGAGGCGAGCTGCGACGGCTACTGGTGCCCGCGGAACGCCAGCCCGTCGATGGAGGGCTGGCACGACATGTGGACCGCCTTCGGCGAGTCGGTGAACACGTACTTCGCCTGGCTGACCGAGCGGGTCGGCGCGGACCGGGTGGTGGAGATGGCCGAGCGGCTCGGCATCGTGCTGCGCGCCCCGGACGACGCCCGGCTGGCCCGCCACGGCGCCCGGACCTGGGGCCCGTTCGTGCTCGGCGTGGCCACCACCACGCCGCTCGACCTGGCCGGCGCGTACGCCACGCTGGCGGCCGAGGGGACGTGGTGCGCGCCGCTGCCGGTCACCTCGATCACCGACGCGGCCGGTCGCCCGGTCGACGCGGCCAAGCCGGACTGCCGCCAGGTGCTCGACACCGAGGTGGCCCGCGCGGCGGCGGACGTGGCCCGCTGCCCGGTCGGCGACCAGTCCATGTACAACCGCTGCGACGGAGCCACCGCGAGCCGGCTCCGGGACCGGCTGGGCCGGCCGGTGGCCGGCAAGACGGGCAGCTCGGAGCGGTACGCCACGGAGACCGTGGTGGCGTTCACCCCGCAGCTGGCGGTCGCCGCCATCGCCGCCAACCCGGACGACCCGCGGGACGCGGTGGGTCAGGCGGTGCAGAGCCGGATGGTGGACGCGGTGGCCCAGTTGATGTCGTTCGCCCTGCGCGACCAGCCGATCCGCGACTTCGTGCCACCGAGCGAGGCGACCGCCTTCGAGGTCAGCGGGGCGCGGACCGGGAACTGACCGGCCCGGCCAGCTGCTCCGCGCCGCGGGCGATGTTGCGGGCCATCCCGCCGAAGACCACCGCGTGGAACGGCGCCACCGACCCCCAGTACGCGTGCCCGGACAGGCCGCGCGGGAGGAAGACCGCCCGCTGGTGGTAGCGGCTGTGCCCGTCGGAGCCGGGCAGCACCCGCATCTCCAACCAGGCGCGGCCGGGCAGCCGCATCTCGGCGCGCAGCCGCAGCAGCTCACCCGGGACGATCTCCTCCACCCGCCAGAAGTCCAGCGCCTCGCCGACCTGGAGCCGGTGCGGGTCGCGCCGCCCCCGGCGCAGCCCCACCCCGCCGACCAGCCGGTCCAGCCAGCCGCGCACCGACCAGGCGAGCGGGAAGGAGTACCAGCCGTGCTCCCCGCCGACCCCCTCGATCACCCGCCAGAGCACGTCCGGCGGGGCGGCCACCGCCCGTTCCCGCTCGTCGGTGTAGGTGGTGCCGCCGGACCACTTCGGGTCGCTGGGCAGCGGTTCGGCCGGCGCGTCCGGGCCGCTCGCGTTCGACCACCGGGTCTCCACCGCGGCGTCGCGGACCTTGGCCAGCGCCAGCTCCACCGCCTGGTCGAAGCCGGTGAGCCCGGCCGGCGGGTCGGGCACGTACCGGGCGATGTCGTGCTCGCGGGCGACCGCCTCGTGCACCAGGCTCTCCACCAGCGGCCGGGCGATCGCGTTCGGCACCGGGGTGATCAGCCCGACCCAGAGCGAGGAGAGCGCCGGGGTCAGCGGCCGCACCGGCACGATGAACCGCCGGGGCAGCCCGGCGACCCGGGCGTAGCGCTGCATCATCTCCTGGAAGGTGAGCACGTCCGGCCCGCCGATGTCGAAGCCCCGGTCGACCTCCGGCGGCAGGTGCGCGCATGCGACCAGGTAGTGGAGCACGTCGCGGACCGCGATCGGCTGGATCCGGTTGCGCACCCAGCGCGGGGTGACCATCACCGGCAGCCGCTCGGTGAGGTGGCGCAGCATCTCGAACGACGCCGAGCCGGACCCGATGATCACCGCGGCCCGCAGCACTGCGGTCGGCACCCCGCTGTCCAGCAGGATCCGCCCCACCTCGGCGCGGGACCGCAGGTGCGCCGACCCGGCCGACCGGCCGGCCGCCGGCTCCGGCCCGCCCAGGTAGACGATCCGGCGTACGCCGGCGGCGCGGGCGGCCGCCGCGAAGTTCTCCGCCGCCTCCCGGTCGGCCGCCTCGAAACCGGCCTGGCCGAGCGAGTGCACCAGGTAGTACGCGACGTCCACGCCGGCGAACGCGGCCGGCAGCGTCTCCGGCCGGCGCAGGTCGCCCTCGGCGATCTCGACCCGGCTCGCCCACGGCACGTCCCGCAGCCGGCCGGCCTTGCGGGCCAGGCAGCGTACGGTGTGTCCGGCGGCCAGCAGCCGGGGCGCGAGCCGCCCGCCGATGTACCCCGTGGCTCCGGTGACCAGGCATCTCACGATCCCCAGTCTGCGGCCCAATAGACTCTGGCGCTGTGGACACCGCGCAAAGCACCTTCTGGGGGCCGGACTTCGACCAGCTCCGGGCCACCGACCCGGAGATCGCCGGGGTGGTGCTCGGCGAGCTGGACCGGCTGCGCGGCGGCCTCCAGCTGATCGCCAGCGAGAACCTCACCTCGCCGGCCGTGCTCGCCGCGCTCGGCTCGACGCTGACCAACAAGTACGCCGAGGGCTACCCGGGCCGGCGCTACTACGGCGGCTGCGCCGAGGTGGACCGGGCCGAGGAGATCGGCATCGCCCGGGCGAAGGAGCTCTTCGGGGCCGAGCACGCCAACCTCCAGCCGCACTCCGGGGCGAGTGCCAACCTGGCCGCGTACGCGGCGCTGGTGCAGCCGGGCGACACGGTGCTCGCCATGGACCTGCCGCACGGCGGGCACCTGACCCACGGCAGCCGGGTGAACTTCTCCGGCAAGTGGTTCCACACCGTCGGCTACACGGTGCGCCGGGACACTGAGCTGATCGACTACGACGAGGTGCGCGACCTGGCCCTGGCGCACCGGCCCAAGATGATCATCTGTGGCGCGACCGCGTACCCGCGGCTGATCGACTTCGCCCGGTTCCGGGAGATCGCCGACGAGGTCGACGCGTACCTCATGGTGGACGCCGCGCACTTCATCGGGCTGGTCGCCGGCAAGGCCATCCCCTCCCCGGTCCCGCACGCCGACGTCGTCTGCGCCACCACGCACAAGGTGCTGCGCGGGCCGCGTGGCGGGATGATCCTGTGCCGGGAGTCGCTGGCCCAGCGGATCGACAAGGCGGTCTTCCCGTTCACCCAGGGCGGCCCGCTGATGCACGCCGTCGCGGCCAAGGCCGTCGCGCTGCGCGAGGCCGCGCAGACCGAGTTCCAGGCGTACGCGACCCAGGTGGTGCGCAACGCGCAGGCGCTCGCCGCCGGGCTGGCCGCCGAGGGCATGCGCCCGGTCTCCGGCGGCACCGACACCCACCTCGCCCTGATCGACCTGCGCGAGGTGGGGGTGACCGGCGCCGACGCCGAGGCGCGCTGCGACGCCGCCGGCATCACGCTGAACAAGAACGCCATCCCGTACGACCCGGAGAAGCCGATGGTGGCCTCCGGGATCCGGGTCGGCACGCCCGCCGTGACCACCCAGGGCATGCGGGAGGGCGAGCTGCGCCGGGTCGCCGGGCTGATCGCCCGGGCGGTGCGCACCGATCCCGCCGATCCGGGCGGCAGCGACCGGCTGGCCGCTATCGCGTCCGAGGTGACCGAGCTGGTCACCGAGTTCCCGGCGTACCCCCGTGGCTGAGCCCGGGGTGCGCGAGCCGGCGCCGGCCGCGGCGACCGACCGGCGCTGGCGGCTGCGCCACCTGCCGGTGCTGCTGGCCGCGAGCGGCCTGCTGGCCGCCGCGGCCGCGCTGCTCGGCGCGGTCACCGGCGGCGCCGACGCGGCGCTCGGCGCGGCGGCCGGGGTGGGTGTCACGGTGGCCAGCTACACCCTGACCACCGTGGTGCTGGCCTGGGCCGACTCGGTGAACCCGCAGCTGGTTCTCCCCTTCGGACTCGGCCTCTACGCGGCCAAGTTCACCCTGCTCGGGGTGGTGATGGTGGCCGTGGCGTCGACCGGCTGGGCCGGCCTGATCCCGCTCTGCCTGGGCATCGCCGCGGGCGTCGTGGTCTGGACCGGGGTGCACATCTGGTGGCTCACCGCCGTGCATGCCCGCGGCACTCGCTGACCGCGGGAATCCCACCCCTCGGACGACGCGGAAATGTGTCCGCCATCGGTCATTTCCAGGCTGGCGGAAGGGGAGTAGCGTGCCCACAGACGCGCCTGCCCGCCCGACGCCCACACAACGACGGTTGTGCGGGGGGTGAGGCACAGCCTCGTCTTCCCGACTGATATCGTTCGCCCCGTCATGGCTGATGACCAAACCCCCCGACCCAGCGGCGACCGGGACGACGTTCCGTCCGGTGCCGGCCAGGGCTGGACTGCGCTCGCGTACCTGATCGCGGGCATGGGGGTGTGGGGTTTCATCGGCTGGCTGGTCGACCAGTGGCTCGACACCGGGGGCATCGCCCTCGGGATCGGCGCCGTGCTCGGCATGGCCGGGGGGATCATCCTGGTCGTCCGCCGACTCGGCACGCCTACTTAGGAAGGGACGCAGGTGTTCGGAGCGGCGAACGTTCTGGCTCAGGGCGAGGCAGCATTCCCACCCAGCGTGGAGGACTTCTACCTGCCCGGCATCCTGCCCTGGGGTGCGGAGAACTCCTACTGGTTCACCAAGATCACCGCGATGGTCTGGCTGGCCGTCGGCGTTCTGATCATCTTCTTCCTGGCGACCTACCGGAAGCCGCAGCTGGTGCCGACGAAGAAGCAGTGGCTGGCCGAGTCGATCTACGGCTTCGTGCGGAACAACATCGCGGTCGACATGATCGGGCACGCGGGGGTGCGGTTCGCGCCGTACTTCACCACGCTCTTCTGCTTCATCCTGCTGACCAACCTCTTCGCGATCGTGCCGTTCTTCCAGATCTCGCCGAACTCGCACATCGCCTTCCCGACGATCCTCGCCGTGATCAGCTACGTGCTCTTCATCTACGCGGGCATCCGGCACCACGGCGCCGGCAAGTTCTTCAAGAACTCCCTCATCCCGCCGGCGCCCTGGTACATCCTGCCGCTGCTGATTCCGATCGAGTTCGCTTCGACCTTCCTCTTCCGGCCGTTCACGCTGGCCGTCCGTCTCTTCGCGAACATGTTCGCCGGCCACATGATCCTGCTGGTCTTCACGCTCGGCGGCTTCGCGATGCTCAACGCCAACGCCTGGCTGGCGCCGGTGTCGGTCCTGTCGTGGGTGATGACCGTGGCGCTCACCTTCCTCGAGTTCCTGGTGATCGTCCTGCAGGCGTACGTCTTCACGGTGCTGACCGCGAGCTACGTGCAGGGCTCGCTCGCCGACGAACACTGATCCACCTCGCACCAACCGTTGTCGTCCCGCGTGACCGTCACGCGTGATAACCAGGAGGAACCACACCAATGGACGCTAGCGTTCTCGCCGAAGTCACCGGCAGCACTGCCGCCATCGGCTACGGCCTCGCCGCCATCGGCCCGGGCATCGGCGTCGGCCTGGTCTTCGCCGCCTACATCCAGTCGACCGCCCGCCAGCCGGAGTCCTCGCGGATGACCCTGCCCTACGTCTGGATCGGCTTCGCCGTCATCGAGGCGCTCGCCCTGCTGGGCGTCGCCTTCGGCTTCGTCTGGGCTGGTCAGGCCTGATCCCGCCATTCGACCGGGAGGTTGCCATGTTCCAGCTCGCTGCCGAGGGAGGGACGGAGCACAACCCGATCCTGCCGGTCTGGCAGGAGATCGTGGTCGGCTCCATCGCGTTCGCGATTCTCTGCTTCGTGCTGATGAAGTTCGTCTTCCCGCGCATGGAGCAGACGTTCCAGGCTCGGGTGGACGCGATCGAGGGCGGCATCAAGCGCGCCGAGGCCGCCCAGGCCGAGGCCAACCAGCTGCTCGAGCAGTACCGCGCGCAGCTCGCCGAGGCGCGTACCGACGCTGCCAAGATCCGGGACGACGCCCGGGCCGACGCCGAGGGCATCCGGCAGGACATCCTCGCCAAGGCGCGGGAGGAGTCCGACCGGATCATCGCGGCCGGCAAGGAGCAGCTCGCCGCGGAGCGGGCCACCATCGTGCGCGAGCTGCGCACCGAGGTCGGCACCATCGCGGTCGACCTGGCCAGCAAGATCGTCGGTGAGTCGCTCGCCGACGAGGCGCGCCGCAAGGGCACCGTCGACCGGTTCCTGAGCGGTCTCGAGAGCACGGGGGCCCGCTGATGCAGGCCGCCAGCCGGGAGTCGTACAAGATCGCGGCCGAGCGCCTCGACGCGTACGTCCGCGGCGCGGAGCCGTCGGCGGTGGCCACCACCGCCGACGACATCCTCTCCGTCGCCGCCCTGCTGCGGCGGGAGCCGCGGCTGCGCCGGGCGCTCTCCGACCCGGCCCGCTCCGGCGAGGACCGGGTCGCCCTGCTGACCGGGATCCTCGGCGGCAAGGTCGGCGCGGACGCGATCGAGCTGCTCACCGCGCTGGTCTCCGGCCGGTGGTCGGCGCCGTCGGAACTGCTCGACGGCACCGAGCGGCTCGGCGTGGAGGCGCTCCTGGCCGCCGCCGACTCGGCCGGCGAGCTGGGGGAGGTCGAGGACGAGCTGTTCCGTTTCGGGCAGGTCGTCTCCGGTTCGCCCGAGCTGTCCAACGCGCTCTCCGACGGGATGGCGCCGGTCAAGCAGCGGGCCGCCCTGGCCGACCAGTTGCTCACCGGCAAGACCCGACCGATCACCGGCTACCTCGTCGGGGTCGCGCTCGCCGGCTTCGGGGGACGCTCCTTCACCGGGGCGCTCACCCGGCTGGTCGAGCTCGCCGCCGACCGGCGCGACCGGCAGGTGGCGTACGTGACGGTGGCGGCCCCGTTGAGTGAAGAGGAGGAGCGCCGACTGGGCGCCAGCCTCTCCGCGATATACGGTCGGGAGGTATCCGTCAAGCAGACGGTGAACCCCGAGGTCCTCGGTGGCGCGAGCGTGCGGGTCGGCTCCGACCTGTACGACGGCACCGTCCTGCGCCGCCTCAACGAGACCCGCAACGCGCTCGCGAAGCGCTGAGGCGGCTCCGCCGCGCAGCGCCTGAGAATAGACGCCATTCGGACCGGTCGGTACTAGGTATCCCGGGCCCCTGATACTTAAGGAAGCAGAGGATGGCCGAGCTGACCATCTCGACGGAGGAGATCCGCGGCGCCCTGGAGCGCTACGTCTCCTCCTACACGTCCGACGTCTCCCGCGAGGAGGTCGGCACCGTCGCCGACGCCGGCGACGGCATCGCCCACGTCGAGGGCCTCCCCTCGACCATGACCAACGAGCTCCTGGAGTTCGAGGACGGCACGCTCGGCGTGGCGCTGAACCTCGACGTCCGGGACATCGGTGTCGTCGTCCTCGGTGACTACGCCGGCATCGAGGAGGGGCAGCGCGTCAAGCGCACCGGCCGGGTGCTCTCCGTGCCGGTCGGCGACGCCTTCCTCGGCCGCGTGGTCAACGCGCTCGGCCAGCCGATCGACGGCCTCGGCGACATCGCCAACGAGGGCTACCGCGAGCTGGAGCTGCAGGCTCCGAACGTGATGGCCCGGCAGTCCGTCTTCGAGCCGATGCAGACCGGCATCAAGGCGGTCGACGCGATGACCCCGATCGGCCGGGGTCAGCGGCAGCTGATCATCGGTGACCGGAAGACCGGCAAGACCACCGTCGCCCTGGACACCATCCTCAACCAGCGGGACAACTGGCGCTCCGGCGACCCGACGAAGCAGGTCCGCTGCATCTACGTCGCCGTCGGCCAGAAGGCCTCCACGATCGCCTCGATCAAGGGCCTCCTGGAGGAGGCGGGCGCGATGGAGTACACCACCATCGTCGCGTCCCCGGCCTCCGACCCGGCCGGCTTCAAGTACCTCGCCCCCTACACCGGCTCGTCCATCGGGCAGCACTGGATGTACGGCGGCAAGCACGTCCTGATCGTCTTCGACGACCTGAGCAAGCAGGCCGAGGCGTACCGCGCCGTGTCGCTGCTGCTGCGCCGCCCGCCGGGCCGCGAGGCGTACCCGGGTGACGTCTTCTACCTGCACTCCCGGCTGCTGGAGCGCTGCGCGAAGCTGTCGGACGAGATGGGCGGCGGCTCGATGACCGGTCTGCCGATCATCGAGACCAAGGCCAACGACATCTCGGCCTTCATCCCGACCAACGTGATCTCGATTACCGACGGTCAGATCTTCCTCGAGACCGACCTGTTCAACCAGGGCGTCCGGCCGGCCATCAACGTCGGCACCTCGGTCTCCCGGGTCGGTGGCGCCGCGCAGGTGAAGCCGATGAAGAAGGTCGCCGGCTCGCTGCGGCTCAACCTGGCCCAGTACCGCGAGCTGGAGGCGTTCGCCGCCTTCGCCTCCGACCTGGACAAGGCCTCCCGGGCCCAGCTGGAGCGCGGTTCCCGCCTGGTCGAGCTGCTCAAGCAGCCGAACTACTCGCCGTTCCCGGTGCAGGAGCAGGTCGTCTCGGTCTGGGCCGGCACCGAGGGCAAGCTGGACGACATCCCGGTGGGCGAGATCCGGCGGTTCGAGTCGGAGTTCCTCCAGTACCTGCGGCACAAGCACGAGGGCGTCCTCGCGGCCATCGCCGACAACAAGTGGGACGACGACATCATCGCCTCGCTGGACACCGCCATCACGGAGTTCAAGCAGGTCTTCCTCGGCAAGGAGGACGAGCGCCGGATCAACGAGGCGCCGGCCGCCCCGCTGGAGGGTGACGAGGCCCGTGAGACGGTGACCCGCTTCCGCGACGGCACGACCGACCGCCCGGTCGAGAACCAGTAAGGGCTGACCATGGCGGCCCAGGTTCGCGTTCTTCGTCAACGGATCCGCTCGGCGAAGTCGATGAAGAAGATCACCAAGGCGATGGAGCTCGTGGCGACGAGCCGGATCGCCAAGGCCCAGGCCCGGGTGGAGGCGTCCCTGCCGTACGCCCAGGCCATCACCAACGTGCTCACGGCGCTGGCGTCCAACGCGCGGATCGACCACCCGCTGCTGACCCCGCGCCCGCGGGTGCGGCGGGCCGGCGTCCTGCTGGTCACCAGCGACCGGGGCCTGGCCGGCGGTTACAGCACCAACGCGATCAAGACCGCTGAGTCGCTGATCGCCCGGCTCAAGGCCGACGGCAAGGAGCCGGTGCTCTACGTGGTCGGGCGCAAGGGCGTGACGTTCTACCGGTTCCGCAACCGGCCGATCGAGGCGAACTGGACGGGCTTCAGCGAGCAGCCGTCGTTCACCGACGCCCGCGAGGTGGGCGAGACGCTGATCAAGGCGTTCTCGGCCGGCGCGGACGACGTGGACGGCGGCTCCGGCCCGGACGGGGTGCTCGGGATCGACGAGCTGCACATCGTCTACACCGAGTTCAAGTCCCTGATGACCCAGACCCCGGTCGCGAAGATCATCGGCCCGATGCAGGTGGAGGACCGTCCGCGGTCCGAGGGCCTGCTCCCGGCGTACGAGTTCGAGCCGGAGGCGGAGGCGCTGCTCGACGCGCTGCTGCCGAAGTACATCAACACGCGGATCTACGCGGCGTTGATCGAGTCGGCGGCGAGCGAGTCGGCGGCTCGGCGGCGGGCGATGAAGAGCGCCACCGACAACGCGGAAGAGATGATCGAGAAGTACACGCGTGAGATGAACTCGGCCCGCCAGGCCGGGATCACCCAGGAGATCAGCGAGATCGTCGGCGGCGCGAACGCGCTTGCCGCGTCGGGAAGTGAAGTGTGATGACTGCCCCAGTAGAGACCAAGACGGCCACGGGTCGCGTGGTCCGGGTCATCGGCCCGGTCGTCGACGCCGAGTTCCCGCGCGACGCCATGCCGGACCTGTTCAACGCCCTGCACGTCGACGTGACGCTCTCCGGCGGCGAGAAGACGCTGACCCTGGAGGTCGCCCAGCACCTGGGTGACAACCTGGTCCGCGCCATCTCGATGCAGCCGACCGACGGCCTGGTCCGCGGCGCGGAGGTGCGTGACTCCGGCTCGCCGATCACCGTTCCGGTGGGCGACGCGGTCAAGGGCCACGTGTTCAACGCGATCGGCGAGGTCCTCAACCTCACCGAGGGCGAGACGCTCCAGGCCGACGACCGCTGGAGCATCCACCGCAAGGCCCCGGCCTTCGCGGACCTGGAGCCGAAGACCGAGATGCTGGAGACCGGCATCAAGGTCATCGACCTGCTCGCCCCGTACGTCAAGGGTGGCAAGATCGGCCTGTTCGGCGGCGCCGGCGTGGGCAAGACGGTGCTCATCCAGGAGATGATCACCCGGGTCGCCCGGAACTTCGGTGGTACCTCGGTCTTCGCCGGCGTGGGTGAGCGCACCCGTGAGGGCAACGACCTCATCGCCGAGATGACCGAGTCCGGCGTCATCGACAAGACCGCGCTGGTCTACGGCCAGATGGACGAGCCGCCGGGCACCCGGCTGCGGGTCGCCCTCTCCGCGCTGACCATGGCGGAGTACTTCCGCGACGTGAAGAAGCAGGAGGTGCTGCTCTTCATCGACAACATCTTCCGCTTCACCCAGGCCGGCTCCGAGGTCTCCACCCTGCTCGGCCGCATGCCGAGCGCGGTGGGCTACCAGCCGACCCTGGCCGACGAGATGGGCGAACTCCAGGAGCGGATCACCTCCGTCCGGGGCCAGGCCATCACCTCGATGCAGGCGATCTACGTGCCGGCGGACGACTACACCGACCCCGCTCCGGCCACCACGTTCGCCCACCTCGACGCGACCACCAACCTGGAGCGGTCGATCTCCGACAAGGGCATCTACCCGGCCGTGGACCCGCTGGCGTCCTCGTCCCGGATCCTCGCCCCGGAGTTCGTCGGCCAGGAGCACTTCCAGGTCGCCACCGAGGTGAAGCGGATCCTGCAGCGCTACAAGGACCTGCAGGACATCATCGCCATCCTCGGTATCGAGGAGCTCTCCGAGGAGGACAAGGTCACGGTCGGCCGGGCCCGCCGGATCGAGCGCTTCCTGTCGCAGAACACCTACGCGGCGGAGCAGTTCACCGGTGTGCCGGGCTCGACGGTCCCGATCAAGGAGACCATCGAGGCGTTCCGCAAGATCAGCGAGGGCGAGTACGACCACTTCCCCGAGCAGGCCTTCTTCATGTGCGGCGGTCTGGAGGACCTGGAGCGCAAGGCCAAGGAGCTGATGGCGGAGGGCTGAGCCCATCCGTTGTGAGCAAGAAAAAGGCCGCCCCGGCAATGCCGGGGCGGCCTTTTGTTCATCTTCACGCCGTATCGTGCCCGCTGGCCGGTTTCCCGCGCTCGGCGATCGTGCCGCACGCGAGGTACCGTCGGTTCGCGCGCTCACCGAGATGAGCGTCGGTCTATGGCAACCATTCGGCTGGGTGCGCCCGTCTCCTGATCGTGGGCGTGACGAACGGAGATGATCGTGGGTAAGGCCGGCAAGGGTGGCAAGCGGCCGTCCATCTGGGCGGGTGTGCCGCGGTGGGCCCGCGTCTGCACCGTGTTCGGCGCCGTGCTGATGCTGCTCAGCGGGGCGGTGCTGGTCGGCACCGAGGCGCTGATGGCCCGCTACGAGGGCGCGGTGGGCAAGGCCGACCTCTTCGGCGACCAGGCCGCCGGCGCCAAGGAGCGCAAGAGCGACATCAAGGGCCCGCTGAACATCCTGCTGGTCGGCATCGATCCCCGCAACCCGGAGACGCCGCCGCTGGCCGACTCGATCATGGTGCTGCACGTGCCCGCCACGATGGACCGGGCCTACCTCTTCTCCATGCCCCGCGACCTCATCGTGGAGATCCCCAAGTTCAGCAAGGCCGACTTCAACGGGGGCACCGACAAGCTCAACGCCGCCATGTCGTACGGCAGCCGGGTGCCGGGGCAGAACCCGGACGCCGCCCGCGGCTTCGAGCTGCTCGCGATGACCGTGCAGGACGTGACCGGGATCAAGCGCTTCGACGCCGGGGCGATCATCAACTTCACCGGCTTCCAGAAGATCGTCGACGCGATGGGTGGCGTCGACATGTACATCGAGCGCGAGGTGCGCTCCGAGCACCGGGAGCCGGACGGCAAGCACCGCAAGGGCAACCCGAACGGCGAGGGCTACATCGGGCCGCAGGCGGTCTACAAGAAGGGCAACCAGCACCTCAAGGGCTGGCAGGCGCTGGACTACGTCCGGCAGCGCTACCCGAAGAACGGCGTCCCGGACGGCGACTACGGCCGGCAGCGCCACCAGCAGCAGTTCGTCAAGGCCATGGTCGGCCAGGCGTTCAGCGCCGACGTGGTGACCAACCCGCTCAAGCTGGACCGGGTGCTCCGGGCCGCCGGGCAGTCGCTGATCTTCAACGGTCGCGGCCACAGCGTGGTGGACTTCGGTCTCGCGCTGAAGAACATCCGCCCGGAGACGATCCAGATGGTCAAGCTGCCCGGCGGCGGGGTGATCGAGAACGGCAAGTACCGCGGCGAGGCATTCAAGCCCGAGGTGGACGACTTCTTCACCGCGCTGCACAACGAGCAGCTGGACGCGTTCCTGCTGGAGCACCCGGACTTCCAGAACAAGACCAAGTAGGGTGGCGTAGCTCTCGCCACCCGCCTTGGGGGCGCTTCGGCGGCGGGACTAGACTTTCGACAATCCGCCGCCGCAGCAAGGAGACAGCGTGGCACAGCAGCTTCACGTCGAGCTCGTAGCCGTCGAGGAGAAGGTCTGGTCCGGCGAGGCCGAGATGGTCGTCGCCCGGACGACCGAGGGTGAGCTGGGTGTGCTGCCGGGGCACGCGCCGCTGCTCGGTCAGCTCGCCGAGCCCGGGCAGGTACGCATCAAGCTCGCCGGCGGCGAGCAGGTCTCCTACGAGGTGGCCGGCGGCTTCCTGTCGGTGAGCGCCGAGGGCGTGACCGTCCTGGCCGAGAGCGCCACCCCGGTTTCCGCCGCGCAGAGCCGCTGAGCCGTACCGTCGATGGAGATCGTCGAAGGGATCGGAATCGGCATCGCCGTGATCCTCGGCGCGCTGCTGATCCTCTTCGTCCGGCGAGCGGTGGTCACCCGTAGCGGTGGCATCATCCGACTCAGCGTCCGGGTCTCCACCATGCTCGACGGCCGGGGCTGGTCGCCCGGCTTCGGCCGCTTCGTCGGCGACGAACTCCGCTGGTACCGGATGTTCAGCTTCGCCCTGCGTCCCAAGCGGGTGCTGTCGCGCAAGGGGCTCGCGGTGGAGCGGCGTCGCCTCCCCGAGGGGCAGGAGCGCCTCTCCATGCCCGCCGACTGGGTGATCCTCCGGTGTACCAGTCACCACGCTCCGGTCGAGATCGCCATGGCGCGGTCCACCGTCACCGGATTCCTCTCCTGGCTCGAGGCCGCCCCACCCGGGGCGGTCTCGCCGCGTCTGGCCTCGCAGGACTGGCCCGCCGCCTGACCGGGGTCGCCCCCGACGGCAGGTGATCGCCGCGCCGGGAGCGGATCCGGCTCAGAGCAGCATGTCCGCCACGAAGCAGGCCACCCGGCCCTCGGCATCCCGCCCGACCCAGGTCGGGTACGCGCCGTCGCCCCACCCACTGAGCCAGAGCACCATCCCGCCGTCCCCGGCACGCAGGTACGGCTCGTCGCCGAGCCCGAGGGTCCGCCACGCGTCGATCCGGCCGGCGACCTCGTCGGCGTCCACGAAGCAGGCCATCCCGGCGTCCACGCCGAACCCGAAGAACTCGTCGTGGCCCAGGTCGAGCAGGTCCTGTCCGGGTCGCAACGCCATCTCCCAGCCGCGCACCGGCCGGTCGGTGACGTCCAACCGGGCGGCCGCCACCCGGACGTGGCGCGGGTCGTCGCCGATCCGGGCCAGGCTGAGCGTCACCGGGTAGCTGCCCGGCGGGACGGTGACGGTGTACGGGACGGCGGCGTGCTCCAGCCACGCCGGGTCGGCCGCGACCAGCCGCCCGGACGGCAGGCGGAGGTCGCCCACGTGGCGCACCTGGAGCCGGGCCCGCTCGGCGCCGCCGGCGACGGTCCGCGTCGAGCCGTCGATGAACAGGTTCTCGAGGTCGCCGGGCGGCATCGGCCGTGGCGGCCGCCACGGCGGTTCGTCCTCCGACGTCACGGGCAACCCGTGGCCGGCGGTCTCGACGAGCCGGACACCGCCGTCCAGGCCGAGCAGCGCGTGCCAGCGTCCGAAGGCCGGCCGGGGTGTCCGGGGCGGTGCCTCGACCCGGGAGGTGTCCCGCCGGCCTCCCCGGTCACCCTGCGGCTCGTCGATGTCGTGCCGGCGGCCGTCCAGCCGGTACGTCGTGCGGCGCCGGGCCGCCACGTGCGGGAACTCGTGCTCGCCGACGCCGTCCGGGCCGTGCCAGGTGCGGCGGCAACGCAGGAACAGGTCGCCGTCGGGGGTCCGGCGCCACTCGTCGGTGGCCACCCGCCGCCCCCGGTGGTCGTAGCGGGTGGTGCCGCAGTAGCCGTCGCCCCAGGACACGGCCAGCACGTGTTCCGGCCGGCCGTCGGCCAGCACCAGCACCGCGTACGGCGTGCCCGCCGCGTCCCGGGCCTCGGCCTCCGCCCGGCTCAGCGGGTTGACGACTGACCCGTCCCAGCCGTCCGCGTACACAACGTTTCGGGTGTTCGTCACCGGCGCACCATAGCGACGCCGCACCGCCGTCGCCGCCCCCGGCCTAGTCGACGGAGGTGACCAGCTCGACCTCGTACCCCTGGTTGTCGGTGAGGTAGGCGGCGTAGGTCCCCGGCCCGCCGGCGTGCGGGTGGCGGTCGGGGAAGAGCAGCGTCCAGCCGTGCGCCGGTGCCGCCGCCACCAGCCGGTCCACGGCCGCCGGCGGGCCGGCGTGGAAGGCCAGGTGGTTGAGGCCCGGGGCGAGCCGGTCGTGCCGCCGCCCGGAGAGCGCGGGGGACTCCTCCAGCACCAGGTACGTCGGGCCGAGCCGCCAGGAGCGGCCGGCCGGCCACTCCTGGAACGGCGTCCAGCCCAGCTCACCCAGGAGCCAGCCCCAGCTCCGGCGGGCGGCCGCCAGGTCGGGTACCCAGATCTCGACGTGGTGCAACCCGCCCACGCGGGGGAGGGGCGGCGCCGGCGGTTGCCCGGTCAGCGCCTACCGCCGGGAACCCATAGCACATCTCCGTTCGGATTTGCCGTTCTTGCCAGGATGAAGAGCAAGTCGGAGAGCCGGTTGAGATACTTGGCCGGGAGAGTGCTGGTCCGCTCGGAGTCATGGCTGACCAGGGCCCACGCCGCACGCTCGGCGCGCCGGGCGGTCGTCCGCGCCACGTGCAGCAGCGCCGCGCCCGCGGTGCCGCCGGGGAGGATGAAGGAGTCGAGCTTGCTCAGGCGTGCGTTGTACTCGTCGCACCAGCCCTCGAGGCGCTCGACGTACTCCTCGGTCACCCGCAGCGGCGGGTACTTCGGATCCGGTTCGACCGGGGTGGCCAGGTCGGCGCCCACGTCGAACAGGTCGTTCTGGACGACGGCGAGCACCGCCCGCAGCTCCTCGTCGAGCTGGCCCAGCGCCAGCGCCACGCCGATCGCCGCGTTGCACTCGTCGACGTCGGCGTACGCGGCGATCCGCGGATCGGTCTTCGGCACCTGCTCGTTGTTGCTCAGCCTGGTCATGCCGGCGTCGCCGGCCTTGGTGTAGATGCGCGTGAGGTGGACGGCCATGACGCACAGCCTACGGATACCGGACCTGACGATCCCGGCGCGGCCGGACACCGCCGCCGGCTGGCCGGCCGGGGTCGGCCCCGGCGACGCGGGCGATCCCGCGGTCAACGACGTCGATGTGATCCGGGTGAACGGCGGCGCCCGGCTGGCCGGCACGGTGCACGTGGTGGGCGCCAAGAACTCCGCTCTGAAGCTGATGGCGGCGGCGCTGCTCGCCCCGGGCCCCAGCGTGATCACCAACGTGCCCCGGATCACCGACATCGCGATCATGGGGGAGGTGCTCCGCCGGCTCGGCTGCGCGGTGCGCTTCGACGCCGACGACCCGGTCGACCCGATGGTCGCCCACGGCGGGGTCGCCCGCTCCCGGTCGGTCACCATCGACGTGCCCGACCAGCCGGGCACGGAGGCCGACTACGACCTGGTCCGCCGGCTGCGCGCGTCGATCTGCGTGCTCGGCCCGCTGCTGGCCCGGCGCGGGTACGTGCGGGTGGCCCACCCCGGCGGTGACGCGATCGGCTCCCGCGGCCTGGACATGCACATCTCCGGGCTGACCCGGATGGGCGCCGAGATCTCCGGCGAACACGGCTTCGTGATCGCCGCCGCGCCGCACGGCCTGCACGGGGCCGACATCGTGCTCGACTTCCCCAGCGTGGGGGCGACCGAGAACCTGGTGATGGCGGCGGTGCTGGCCCGCGGGTCGAGCGTGATCGACAACGCGGCCCGGGAACCGGAGATCGTCGACATCTGCACCATGCTCAACCAGATGGGCGCGCACATCTCCGGTGCCGGCACCTCGACCCTGCACATCGAGGGTGTGACCGAGCTGCGCCCGGTGCGGCACGCCACGGTGGGGGACCGGATCGTCGCCGGCACCTGGGCCTTCGGCGCGGCGATGACCCGCGGCGACGTGACAGTGACCGGGGTGGATCCGGCGTTCCTGGAGGTCGCGCTGGACAAGGTGGTCTCGGCGGGCGGCCTGGTCGAGACCCGGGCGGACGCCTTCCGGGTCCGGATGGACGACCGGCCGAACGCGGTGGACGTGGTGACCCTGCCGTACCCCGGCTTCGCCACCGACCTGCTGCCGATGGCGATCGGGCTGGCCGCGGTCAGCGACGGCGCCTCGCTGATCACCGAGAACATCTTCGACGGGCGGTTCATGTTCGCCAACGAGATGATGCGGCTCGGCGCGGACATCAAGACCGACGGCCACCACGCCGTGGTCCGGGGCCGGGAGCGGCTCTCCGGCGCCCCGGTACGCGCCACCGACATCCGGGCCGGGGCCGGCCTGATCATCGCCGGGCTCTGCGCCGACGGGGTCACCGAGGTCTCCCACGTGCACCACGTGGACCGCGGCTACCCGGACTTCGTGGCCGACCTGCGGGCGCTCGGCGTCGAGGTGGAGCGGGGCGTCGCGCCGGAGGAGCCGGCGGTCACCATCTAGGGCCTTAGCAGTTGTTCAGCCTCGCCGACAGGACTGGCTGGTCACGCCCTCACGGCCCTCGCTGCGCTCGGTGCGTTCGGTCATGACTAGGGTGCACCACAGACACTCATTCAGGGCGAGGGAGTAAGCAATGGCGGGTCGACTCGCGGTCGTCGGGGCCGGGCTGATGGGCTCGGGGATCGCCCAGGTGGCGGCGCAGGCGGGCTGGCAGGTGACGCTGCGGGACCTGGACGACGCGGCCACCCGGCGCGGCCTGGACGGCATCCGGAAGTCGCTGGAGAAGTTCGCCGAGAAGGGCAAGATCGAGGCGTCCGAGGTCGAGGCGACGCTGGGGCGGATCACCCCGACCACCGACCTGGAAGCGGCCGCCGACGCCGACATCGTGGTCGAGGCGGTCTTCGAGCGGCTGGACGTCAAGCACGAGGTGTTCCGGGCGCTGGACAAGATCTGCAAGTCGGACGCGGTACTGGCCACCAACACCTCGGCCATCCCGGTCACCCAGATCGCCGCGGTCACCGCGCGCCCCGAGGCAGTGGTCGGCACGCACTTCTTCTCGCCGGTGCCGATGATGAAGCTCTGCGAGCTGGTCCGCGGCTACAAGACCAGCGACGGGACGCTCGCCACCGCGAAGACGTTCGCCGAGGAGATCGGCAAGACGGTGGTCGTGGTCAACCGGGACATCGCCGGCTTCGTCACCACCCGGCTGATCGCCGCGCTGGTGATGGAGGCGGTCAAGCTGGTCGAGTCCGGCGTGGTGTCGGCGGAGGACCTGGACACCGCGTGCCGGCTCGGCTTCGGCCACGCCATGGGCCCGCTGGCCACCACCGACCTGACCGGCGTGGACGTGCTGCTGCACGCCGCGAAGAACATCTACACCGACACCGCTGACGAGAAGTTCTTCCCGCCGGAGCTGCTCCAGCGCATGGTGACCGCGGGCGACCTGGGCCGCAAGACCGGCAAGGGTTTCTACACCTACTGACGGGGCGCGGCGGCCTCCCGGCCGTCAGCGGACCGCTCCCGCCGGCGCGGGGGCGGTCCGCCGCAGCCCGGCGGTGAGCACCAGGGTGGCCGCCAGCGACGCCGCGGCGAGCAGCGCGACGGCCCAGCTCGCCGGGACCAGGTCCGCGACCGCGCCGGCGAGCGCGGCGCACACCGCCTGCCCGGCCAGCATGCCGTTGTGGTGCAGGCCGAGCACCTGACCCCGGGCCTGCGCCGGGGAGTGGGCGATCAGCCGCTCCTGCAACGGCAGCCCGGCGGCGAAGCCGGCCGAGGCGACGACCGCGACGAGCATGGCCAGCGGCAGCGCCGGCGACAGCGCGAAGGCCAGGTAGGGCACGGCGAGCAGCAGCCGCAGGGCGGGCACCAGCCGGTCCCGCCAGGCCGGCGGCAGGAACCGCCCCACCACGACGTCGCCCGCCAGCATGCCGAGGGCCGCGGCGGCGTACAGGAAACCGGCCCGGTCCCCGGCGTAGGGGACGAACAGTGCCTCGCAGCCGACGACCAGGCCGTTCGGCACCCACAGGTTGAGCAGCAGGGACCGGCGGCCCGGATCCGCCCACAGCTCCCGGTTCACCCGCAGCGTGCGCCCGACCGTCGTCCGGGCGGTGGCCCGGGCCGGGCGTTCCGACAGCCCGAACCAGCCCACCGCGGCGGCCACCGCCCGGAGCACCGCGGCGAGCAGGAACACCTGGTACGGGCTCAGCCAGACGAGCAGGGCGCCGGCCAGCCCGAAGCCGGCGATCTGCATCACCCCGACGCTCGTGTTCATGGTGCCCCGGGCCAGTACGTAGGAGTCGGCCGGCAGCATGTCGGTGAGCAGCGCCCACCTCGCCCCACCGGTGATCGAGCCGACGTACGCGCCGGCGAAGATGATCGCGAAGCGGGCCCACAGCGGCAGACCCGGCACGGCCTGCAGGGCCGCGCCGGCGGCGACCAGCACGGCGGCGAGGGTGAGCGCCCGGCGGGGCGGCACGCTGTCCGCGGCCGACAGCAACGTCAGGCTGCCGAGCACGCCGGCGAGCGGTGCGCCGAACATGCCCAGGGCGGTGAGCAGCGCCGAGCCGGTCGACGCGTAGGTCAACGCGCCCAGCGCCAGCGAGGACGTCGTGTGCGCCGCGATCCCGGCACAGTTCGCCAGGAACAGGTTGCGGAACTCCCGGACCGCGAACAGGTCTGCGTACGTTCTCACGGGCACGATCGTGTGGGACGTGGCGGTGGATCTCGTAGAGTTACGTCTGGAGGCGAAACGTGGGCGTCTGGCAGGTGCCGTCGGATCTTCTCGCGCGGAGCCGCTTCACGGTCTCGCCGATGGTCGACACGGTCGCCGCGCTGCGCGCGCTGTACGACCCGCGTACGCCCTGGCAGCGGACCTGGCGGGGGCCGCACGTCGAGGCGTTCCGGCGGATGCTGGACAACCGGCCCGTGCTCCGGGCGCTGCTGCCCGCGTCGTTCAACCCCCGGTGGGTCGCGGACTTCCTCACCATCGCGCCCGCCTCGCCGGAACCGACCTTCGCGGCGGAGCTGGCCGCCGTCGGTCGGTTGTCCGACGAGCGGATCCGGGCCGACCTGCGGGCCACCCGTCCGGAGCCGCTCGCCGCCGAGCTGCTGGCCGACGGTCTCGTCGGGCAGGTGGTGGACCTTCTCGACTGGGTCTGGACGCACACCGTCGAGCCGGAGTGGCCGGAGCGGGAACGCCGGCTGCGGGCGGACATCGTGGCCCGCACCGCCGCGTTGAGCAGGGGCGGCTGGGCCGGGGTGTTCGCCGACCTCAACCGCAACATGGGCTGGCTGGGCGACGGACGGCTCCAGGTCAACGACTACCCGGAGCCGCCACTGTCGCTGCACGCGGCCGAGCAGCTGTTCTTCCTCCCGGCGCACTGCCGGCGCGGCTGGGTGGTCTGGGACAGGCCGACCCGGTTCGGGATGGTCTACCCGGCGCGCGGGATCCTGGTCGATCCCACCTCACCGGCGCCCGACGGGCTGGCCCGGCTGATCGGCGCGAACCGGGCCGACATCCTCGCCCGGCTGGACACCCCGCTGAGCACCTCCCAGCTCGTGGTGGTGACCGGGCTGTCCCTCGGCACGGTGAGCGACCACCTGCGGGTGCTGCTGGACGCCGGCGCCGTCAGCAAGCGGCGGTCCGGACGCGAGGTGCTCTACTGGCGTACGCCACTGGGCGACGCGCTCGCCGCCGGCGGCTGAGCGGGGCCGCCCGGCCGGGCCCGCCCCGCCGGGTCAGCCGTCGCGCTTGGTGGTCCAGCGGAAGGTGGTCAGGCAGAGCACCAGGCCGACCACGCACCACGCGGCGAGCACCAGGGCGACCCGCCCCAGCTCGAACGATCCGGCCGGTTCCTGCGCGCCGAAGCTCTCCGGCAGGAAGACCGAGCGCAGCCCCTGGCACATCCACTTCAGCGGGAAGAGCGCCGCCACCTGCTGCATCCAGGAGGGCAGCTGGGTGAAGACGAAGAACACCCCGGAGATGAACTGGAGCACCAGCGCCACCGGGGTGACCACGGCGGAACCGCTGCGCGCGGTGCGGGCCAGCGACGAGATGGCGATGCCGCAGAGGGTGCAGGCGGTCACGCCGAGCACCGACACCCAACCGAAGGTCAGCCACTTCGCGGCGGTGCCGGGCAGGTCCAGGTCGAACAGCGCCACCGAGACGGCGAGCAGCAGCACCGTCTCCGCGACGCCGATGGCGACCACCATCAGCACCTTGCCGGCGAACCACACCCACTTCGGCATCGGCGTGCCCCGGTAGCGCTTGAGCACCCCCCGGTCGCGCTCGATCGGGATCCAGATGCCGAGGTTCTGGAAGCTCACCGTCATCAGGCCGGTGGCGATCATGCCGGTGATGAAGTACTGGGTGTAGCTGACCCCGGGGGCGATCTCGTCGCTGAAGATCGCCGCGAAGATCAGGATCATGATGACCGGGAAGCCCATCGTGAACACGACGGACTCCCGGCTGCGCAGGAACTGGGTGATCTCCAGCCGGCCCTGTCGCAGCGCGAGGGCCACCGGGCCCCGCCGCCGCGCCGGTGCCGCGGCGGCCGGCGCGGCCGGCTTCATGGTGGCGGTCATGCGTGTCCGATCATCGTGAGGTAGATGTCCTCCAGGGTCGGCCGGGTCACCGTGAGGCCGGGGACCTCGCCGCCGAAGCGCGCGGCCAGCTCCGCCACCAGCGCCGTCGGCGTCGCGCTCTCGACGCTCTCCAGCGCCCCCTCCGGCGTACGCCAGGAGACAGTGGCCAGGGCCTCCTGGCGGTTGCCCAGCCGGTTCGGCGCGGCGACCTCGACCAGCCGGCCGCCCGCGATCACCCCGACCCGGTCGGCCAGCGCCTCGGCCTCGTCCAGGTAGTGGGTGGTCAGCACGATGGTGGTGCCGGCCGCGGCCAGGTCCCGGATCAGCTCCCAGAACTCGCGCCGCGCCTCCGGGTCGAAACCGGTGGTCGGCTCGTCCAGGAAGAGCAGCTCGGGCCGGCCGACGATGCCGAGCGCCACGTCGAGCCGGCGCTTCTGGCCGCCGGAGAGGGTGTGCGTCCGGGCCTTCGCCTTGCCGGCCAGGCCGACCCGCTCGACGACCTTGTCCGGGTCGTCGGCGTCGGCGTAGAACCCGGCGAAGTGCCGGACCACCTCGCCGACGGTCAGCTCGTCGAACTCGCCGGTGCCCTGGAGCACGATGCCCACCCGGGAGCGCCAGTCCGCGGCCGGCCGCGCCGGGTCGCTGCCGAGCACCGAGACCTCGCCGGCGTCGCGGCGCCGGAAGCCCTCCAGGATCTCCACCGTGGTGGTCTTGCCCGCGCCGTTCGGGCCCAGCAGGGCGAACACCTCACCCCGGCGCACGTCGAGGTCGACGCCCGCCACCGCGACGGTGTCCCCGTACGCCTTGCGCAGCCCCCGCACGGAGATCGCGAGCTCGTCATCCATGCCGTCAAGTGTGCGACCTGGCCGGCGACGCCGGCCGGCCGGGGTGTGGCGGTCGCCGCCATGCCGGGCGGTTGGCACCCGGACGTCCCCTCCATGGAGCTGTGTGGTTTTCCACAGCGCGGGTGACTGAACGGTAACTTAGACTCCGGCCATGGACGAGAAGGCTCCCCCCGGCCGGCTGCCCGAGCGCGACCGCCCCTGGGTGATGCGCACCTACGCCGGGCACTCCTCGGCCGCCGCGACCAACGCGCTCTTCCGCCGCAACCTGGCCAAGGGACAGACCGGCCTGTCGGTCGCCTTCGATCTGCCCACCCAGACCGGGTACGACCCGGACCACGAACTGGCCGCCGGCGAGGTCGGCCGGGTCGGCGTGCCGGTCGCCCACCTCGGCGACATGCGGGCCCTCTTCGACGGCATCCCGCTGGCCGAGATGAACACCTCGATGACCATCAACGCGCCGGCGATGTGGCTGCTCGCCCTCTACGGCACCGTCGGCGCCGAGCAGGGGGCCGAGCTGGCCCGCTGCGCCGGCACGACGCAGAACGACATCATCAAGGAGTACCTGTCCCGGGGGACCTACATCTTCCCGCCGGCCGCGTCGCTGCGGCTCACCGCTGACGTCATCGCGTACACGCTGCGCGAGATGCCGCGCTGGAACCCGGTCAACATCTGCTCGTACCACCTCCAGGAGGCCGGCGCGACGCCGGTGCAGGAGGTCGGCTTCGCGCTGGCCACCGCGGTCGCCGTGCTCGACGCGGTACGCGACTCCGGCCAGGTGCCCGCCGAGCGGATGGGCGACGTGGTGCAGCGGATCTCGTTCTTCGTCAACGCCGGGGTGCGCTTCGTCGAGGAGATCGCCAAGATGCGCGCCTTCGGCGCGCTCTGGGACGAGATCACCCGCGACCGCTACGGCGTCACCGACCCGAAGCAGCGCCGGTTCCGCTACGGCGTGCAGGTCAACTCGCTCGGGCTGACCGAGGCGCAGCCGGAGAACAACATCCAGCGGATCGTGCTGGAGATGCTCGGCGTCACCCTCTCCCGCGACGCCCGGGCCCGCGCCGTGCAGCTGCCGGCCTGGAACGAGGCGCTCGGCCTGCCCCGGCCGTGGGACCAGCAGTGGTCGCTGCGCATGCAGCAGGTCCTGGCGTACGAGTCGGACCTGCTCGAATACCCCGACCTGTTCGCCGGCTCGCACGTGATGACCGCACTGGTCGACGAGATCGTCACCGGCGCCCGGGTCGAGCTGGAGAAGGTGCTGGAGATGGGCGGCGTGGTGACCGCCGTGGAGACCGGTTACCTCAAGAGCGCCCTGGTCGCCTCGCTGGCCGAGCGCCGGCGCCGGATGGAGGCCGGCACCGACGTGGTGGTCGGCGTCAACCGGTTCACCGAGACCGAGCCGTCGCCGCTGACCGCGGCCGGCGCCGAGGCGATCGAGCAGGTGGACCCGGCCGTGGAGAAGTCCGCCGCGGCCGCCGTACGCCAATGGCGGGCCAACCGGGACACCGCGGCCGTCGACGCCGCCCTGGCCCGGCTCCGCGCGGACGCCGCGACCAGCACGAACCTGATGCCGGCGACACTGGAGTGCGTGCGGGCCGGGGTGACCACCGGCGAGTGGGCCGGCGCGCTGCGGCAGGTCTTCGGCGAGTACCGGGCGCCGACCGGGCTGGCCGGCGGCGCCGGGGCCGGCGCGGACGCCGGGCTCGCCGGGGTGCGGGAGCGGGTCGCCGCCACCGCCCGCGAGCTGGGCAGCGCCCGGCTGCGGCTGCTGGTCGGCAAGCCGGGCCTGGACGGGCACTCCAACGGTGCCGAGCAGATCGCGGTACGCGCCCGGGACGCCGGCTTCGAGGTGGTCTACCAGGGCATCCGGCTGACCGCCGGGCAGATCGTCGCCGCCGCCGTCGAGGAGGACGTGGACCTGGTCGGGCTCTCGGTGCTCTCCGGCTCGCACCTGGCCGCGGTGCCCGCGGTGCTGGACGGGCTGCGCGCCGCCGGGCGGCCGGACCTGCCGGTGGTGGTCGGCGGCATCATCCCGGCGGCCGACGCCGAGCAGTTGCGCGCCGCCGGGGTGGCCCGGGTGTTCACGCCGAAGGACTTCGCCCTGACCGGCATCATCGACGAACTCGTCACCGTGGTGCGGCAGGCCAACGGGCTGCGCTGAGGCCCCCGCCGTCACCGACCACCGGGGCGGTGGCGGCGGGCCAGCGCCCTGTTCCGCCGATGGCGTGCGGTGGGGTCAGCGCTGGTCGTAGGTGATGCAGTCGGCCATGTCGTTGTCCGGGCCGACCTTGATCGCCGGCGCGTGGCACTCCAACTGGTCGTTGTGCCGGCAGTCGGCCCGCTGGCAGGCGCCGACCTGGGCGATGAGGCCGTCCACGCCGGCCTGGACGGTCGGCAGTTCGATGAACGTCCGGCAGTGCGCGTGGTCCATGCTGCCGATCGTGATGGCGAACGCGTGGCAGTCGCCGGTGTGGTTGTACCCGCAGGCCACCACCACGCACTCCTGAACCCGGGGCATCTCCATCGCTGCGGTCATGCCGGCCTCCTCTAGTCCTGCGTAGATTCTACTGATTTGCCGGCCTTCCTGGCCCGGATTCAGCCCTGCCCGAGCACCTCCGAGAGCGGGGCCGGCTCCAGGCCGCGCTCGGCCAGCCCGGCCAGGATGTGCGGCAGCGCCTCGTCCGTCATCGGCGCGTTCGCCTCCGTCACGTGCAGGATGATCACCGAGCCCGGGCGGACCCCGTCCAGCGCCGCCCGCACCACCGGCCGCCAGGACTTCGCGAACGGGTCGCCGCTGACCACGTCCCCGTCCACCACTGTCAGCCCCAGCGGCGCCAGCGCCTCGAGCGCCTGCCGGTCGTGGCACAGGCCGGGAAAGCGGAAGTACCGGGTCTGCCGCCCGCCGTACTCGGCCACCAGGTCGAACGTCCGGGCCACGTCGGCGGTCATCTTCCGGTCCGCGATGCGGGGCAGGCCGTAGCAGTCCGGGGTGAAGGCCAGATGCCCGTACGTGTGGTTGGCCAGCTCGAAGCGCGGGTTCGCGGCCAGGCGGCGGGTGAGCGCCGGGTACTGCTCGACCCACATGCCGGTGAGGAAGAAGGTGGCCGGCACCCGCTCCCGCTCCAGCCGCTCGATGATCTTCAGGTTCGCGTACGACCGCACCGCGCCGCTGCGCAGTTGGTGCCGCATCGCCTCGGTCATGTCCGCGTCGAAGGTGAGCGCCACCTTGTTCCCGGTACGCGGCCCGTGGTCGACGACGGGAGGCAGACTCCCGATCGGGGTGGCGCCGGGCAGTTCCGGGCCGCCTCCGGGCCGAGCGGTGCCCGACGGTGCCGAGGTCGGTGCCGTCGCCGGCGGCGCCGGGGACTGCGCCGCCGGCTCAGTCGCCGGTATCCGGACAATGCCGGCGCTGGCCGGCGTACGGAGCGGGCTGGGGGCGGTCAGCAGGGCGGCCGCCGCGGCGGCGGCGCCGAGGAGCGCGACGAGTGAAACGCGGGAGATCTTCACGGGCACCGCAAGATGATCGCAGCGCGGCCTCGGCTCATGTGGACCGCTGTCCGGCTGGTGCGTCCCGTGAGGGTGATGCCGCTGAGTCATCAATATGCCGCTGAGGTATCAGGGGTGTTGCGTGGTGGCCGCACGTCGGCGGCGTGCGCGCATCCCGGTCGCCGCGCAGGGGCCGGGCGTCCCGCGCGCTCGTTCCTCACAGGGCCGGGGCGCCCCGCGCGCTCGTTCCGCCGGGACCCGTCCCGCCGCGGGACCCGACGGCCGCTCCGTGCCCCGGTGGGCTGATCGACGAGCGCCAACCGAGTTCACCCCGTTCGCGGAACCCGGACGGCCGGGTCATCCGGGCGTCTCGCGCAGTGAGTCGGCTGGGTGTGTGAGGGCTGCGCTGTTCGCCAATGTGGCGGTATCGAAGGGTCCTGCGCGGCGAGCCGACGCACTATCTGACCCAGGGGGACCTGCACCGCGTCGCCGATGTGGCGGTATCCGGACCGCGCACGGCAACACGGACACGGCCAGGCCCCCCGCCGGCGACCGCGACCAGGCGTCGGCGGCTCAACCAGGTCGGGGGGGGGGGGGGGGGGGGGGGGGGGCGGGGGGGGGGGGGGGCGGGGGCCGGGGGGCGCGGGGCGGG
>NZ_JAXCFQ010000005.1:164539-188385 GCF_056150265.1 Micromonospora desertarenae | reverse complement strand
TGTGGCCCGCCGTGACCGGCGCAGGGATCAAGCCTGACCGCCCGGAGCCGGTCACGGCGGGCCACACCCCAAAAGCCGGCGGTGGCGCTGTCACCGCGCCCCCGACAGCCGCCGAAGAGCGACGCAGCCACCCGACAGGCCCAGGCCACCGGCACTCTGCCACCGGCGCCCGGGCAGAACCCTGAGGCGCGGAGGTGCGGAGGGTCAGACGCGGTACCCGGCGGCGCGGGCGGCGCGGCGTTCCCGACGGCGGTCGGACCGGCGGCGCAGGAACCAGAACAGGAAGAGCACCAGCCCGGCCAGGAACGCCAGCACCAGCACCGGCAGGATGATCGCCACCACGGACATCACCACGCTGGTGGCGTCCTCGGCGGTGCTCGCCACCGGCGCGCCCACCCCGGCGGTGGTCGCGTTGATGACCGGGCGGGCGGCGGACTTGAGCAGGTGTACGCCGAGCGCGATCAGCACCCCGGTCACCACGGGGACCCAGTCGTTGGAGGCGAAGAAGCTTCCCGGATCGCTCACCGTGACGGTCTCCGAACTCGACCCGGCGCCGAACGCGAGGCCGCCGGCCGTCGGTCGGACCACTGTCTGCACCACGTCGTTGACGTGGTCGACCACCGGCACCTTGTCGGCCACCACTTCGACGGCGAGCAGCACGGCGAGGATGAGGACCACCCAACCGTTGCCGAGCCACTGCCAGCCGCTGGGCAGGTCGATGAGGTCGGTGTAGCGGGCCAGCAGCCCCATGGTGAGCAGGGGGATGTAGGCGTTCAGACCCGCCGAGGCGGCGAGGCCGGTGCCGGTGAGGACTTCGAACACCGTCACAGCATCGCACCGGCGCGCCAGTGCCGCTCGGTGGCGCCGGCCGGGGTCTCCGCTACCCTCGTCGGGTGCGGTTGGTGATTGCGAAGTGCTCGGTGGACTACGTCGGACGGCTCTCGGCCCACCTGCCGCCGGCCACCCGGTTGCTCATGGTGAAGGCGGACGGGTCGGTGTCCATCCACGCCGACGACCGGGCGTACAAGCCGCTCAACTGGATGAGCCCGCCGTGCCGGCTGGAGGAGGCACCGGGCGTCTGGCGGGTGGTCAACAAGGCCGGCGAGGAGCTGCGGATCACCCTGGAGGAGATCTTCCAGGACACCTCGTACGACCTGGGTGTCGATCCGGGCCTGCGCAAGGACGGCGTGGAGGCGCACCTGCAGGAGTTGCTGGCGGCCAACCCGACGGCGCTGGGCGAGGGGTTCACGCTGATCCGGCGGGAGTACATGACCGCTATCGGCCCGGTCGACCTGCTCTGCCGGGACGGGCAGAACGCCACGGTCGCCGTCGAGGTGAAGCGCCGGGGCGAGATCGACGGCGTCGAGCAGCTCACCCGTTACCTGGAACTGCTCAACCGCGACCCGCTGCTGGCCCCGGTGACCGGGGTCTTCGCGGCGCAGGAGATCAAGCCGCAGGCCCGGGTGCTCGCCACCGACCGGGGGATCCGCTGCGTGGTGGTGGACTACGACAAGCTGCGCGGCATCGAGCGGGACGAGCTGACCCTGTTCTGACCGCCAGCGGGCGACCCGTGGCGGCCACCCGCGCACGGCGGCCCGGCGAAGCCCGGCGAGGCTCGCCGGTCAGCGGCCGTACATCACCTTGATGGCCTTGACCAGGCGGGCGACGTCGGCGGGCGTCCGCTCGAAGGTGGTCGACGCGAGCAGCGAGCGGGCCCGGCGGCGGGTGATCGCCTTGGCCCGGCCGAACTCGCGCAACCCGTCCTCGCCGTGGATCCGGCCGAAGCCCGACTCGCCCACCCCGCCGAACGGCAGGGTGGACATCCCGGCGAAGGTCAGCGTGGAGTTGACCGAGGCCATGCCCGAGCGCAGCCGGCGGGCGATCGCCACCGCGCGCCGTCGCCCGAAGACCGAACCCCCCAGGCCGTACGGCAGGGCGTTGGCGCGGCTGACCGCCTCGTCGGCGTCGCGCACCCGGTTGATGGTCAGCGTCGGGCCGAACGTCTCCTCGCGTACGGCGGCCGAGTCCTCGGGCACGTCGACCAGCACGGTCGGCCGCACGTACGGCGGCTGCACCGCGTCCGCGCCGCCGAGCACCGCGCGCCCGCCCCGGGCCAGCGCGTCGTCGATGTGCCGGCGGATCACGTCGAGCTGGCTCGGCATGGTGATCGGCCCGATGTCGGCACCGTCCGCGCCGACGGTCAGCCGGCCGGCCCGCTCCACCACCTTGCCGACGAAGGCGTCGAAGACCGGCTCGACGGCGTACACCCGCTCGATGCCGATACAGGTCTGGCCGGCGTTGGTCAGCCCGCCCCAGACGCACGCCTCGGCGGCGGCGTCCAGGTCGGCGTCCGCGTCCACGATCATGGCGTCCTTGCCGCCGGCCTCCAGCAGCACCGGGGTCAGCGACTCGGCGCAGGCGGTCATCACCTTCCTCGCCGTGGCCGTGGAACCGGTGAACGCGATCTTGTCGACCCCGGCCCGGCAGAGCGCCGCGCCGACGTCGCCGAGGCCGTGCACCGCGGTGAGCACCGGGTGCTCCGGCACCACCTCGGCGAAGCTGTCGACCAGCCACTGCCCGACGGCGGGGGTGTACTCGCTGGGCTTGAAGACCACCGCGTTGCCGGCGGCCAGCGCGTACGCGGTGGACCCGATCGGGGTGAAGACGGGGTAGTTCCACGGGCCGATCACGCCGATCACCCCGTACGGCTGGTATTCGAGGTGGGCGGAGAACTCGGCGAGCACGAGCCGCGAACGGACCCGGCGCGGGCCGAGCACCCGGCGGGCGTTGCGGGCCGCCCAGTCGACGTGCTCGACGGCGGTGACGATCTCGACGACGGCGTCGGCGACCGGCTTGCCGCCCTCGGCGTGGATCAGCTCGGCGAGCTGCTCGATCCGCTGGGCGAGCAGGGCCCGCCAGCGCAGCAGCCGCTGCCGCCGCCCGGCGAAGCCGAGCCCGGCCCACCACTCGCCGGCCGCCCGGGCCCGTTCGACCGCTCCGGTCACCTCGGCCGCGGTGGCGATCGGGTAGCGCCCGGCCTCGACGCCGGTCGCGGGGCTGGTCGAGACCAGGAGACCGTCCTCGATGCGGGGGGCGCCCGGGACCTGCACTGCCGTCATGGCGGAAGTCTAGACCCGAGGATTACTCGCCGGTAGGGGTCGCGTCGCCTCCCGGTCCAGCACCGCGGCCATGCCGGCGGCCCGCCGGTGCCGGCTCGTCCACCCGGCCGCTGCCGGCACTGCCACGCGCCAGCGCGTCCACCTCCGCGGTGCCGCACTCTCGTACGGCGCCGGGCCTGCCGGGCTGGCGCCCACGTCGTCCGGCAGACGCCGGCACGTCCGCCGCTCGGCCGGAGTTGGCCGGGCGTCGCTGAACCGGACGGGCCGCCGGGTTCGTTGAACGGGCGGAGGGGGCCGTCCGGCCCGCGGGAGGCGCTTGCCGTTCCGGGGACGCACGGATGACCGCCCGGGGGCGCGGAGTTGACCGCGTGGGCGGTGGAGACAACTACTTTCTGATGGCAGGCTGACGCGCGGGGTGACCGTGCGGGTGGAGGGCTGACTGTCCATGGAGGAACATCCGAACCTCTTGCCGTTGTTGACCGTGGCCGGTGGGGCGATGCGCGGGGCGAGTTTCCGGGTGCGCCGGACGCCGCTGGTGATCGGCCGCGCGCCGACCGTCGACGTGGTGCTGAACGACCTGCACCTGAGCCGGCGGCACGCCCAGGTGTGGCTCACCCCGGAGGGGGTGTCGCTGGCGGACCTGGGCTCGACGAACGGCACCTGGCTGAACGACCGGCGGATCACCGGCGTGGAGCGGCTCAGCGACGGGGACGTGCTCCGGCTCGGCCGTACCGAACTGCGGTTCTTCGATCCGGGGGTGGCCGTCACCGACCCGGTGGGGCTGCTGTTCGGCGCGCCGCGGCGGGACCACCGGCCGACCCTGCCGCTGCCGGTGGCGGCCCCGCCCGCCGTCGCCCTGCCGGCGGAACGCACCGTGCCGGCCGCACCTGTCGTCGGGGACGGCCCGGCGGTGCCGGGCGGGTCGGCCGAACCGGCGGTCCCGCCCGCGCCCGCGGTGCCGAGCGCGCCGTAGGTCCGCGCGACGGCCGGGCGGACCGCCACCTCTCCGCGCCCGGTCATGGCGGCCGGACACATGGACGCCCCGGCGGCCGGGTGGCAGCATGCCGCGGATGGAGAGCGTGCGGCAGGTCGTCACGGCGAACGGGATCACCCAGGCGGTACGGGTGGCCGGGCCGCCGGACGGCGTACCGGTGCTGCTGATCCACGGCAACTGCTCGTCGGCCCTGTTCTGGGAGCCGCTGGTGCGCCGGCTGCCGGCCACGCTCCGGGTGGTCGCACCCGACCTGCGCGGCTACGGCGAGACGGACACCGCCCCGGTGGACGCCACCCGAGGGCTGCGCGACTTCGCCGACGACGTGGCCGCCCTGCTGGACGACGAGTCGCTCTTCCCGACCGGCGCCCGGGCGGTGCTGGCCGGCCACTCGCTCGGCGGGGGAGTGGCCATGCAGGTGCTGGTCGACCACCCCGACCGGGTGGCCGCGCTGCTGCTCTCCGCGCCCGTCTCACCCTACGGTTACGGGGGCACCCGCGACCTGGCCGGGACGCCCACCACCGCCGACTTCGCCGGCACCGGCGGGGGCACCGCCAACCAGGACTTCGTCAAGCGGCTGGCCGCCGGCGACCGCGGCGCGGACGCCCCGACCAGCCCGCGCAACGTGCTGCGGGCCACCTACGTGGCCGACCCGGCGGCCCTCGGCGAGGACGAGGAACTGCTGCTGGACAGCGTGCTCTCCACGGCCACCGGCGACGACAACTACCCGGGCACGGCGGTCGCCTCGGCGCACTGGCCGGGCACCGCGCCCGGCCGGCGGGGCGTGCTCAACGCGCTCTCCCCGGCGCACTTCCGGATCGCCGACGACCTCGTCGCGGTCGCCGACAAGCCGCCGGTCACCTGGGTGCACGGAGACGCGGACGTGATCGTCTCGGACACCGCGCTGATGGACCTGGCGTACCTCGGATCACTGGGCGCGGTGCCCGGCTGGCCCGGCGAGGTGGACTGCCCGCCGCAGCCGATGGTCGGCCAGACCCGGGCGGTGCTCGACCGGTACGCGGCCGCCGGCGGCCGCTACCGCGAGGTGCTGCTCCCCGGCTGCGGGCACAGCCCGCACCTGGAGCGGCCGGCCGAGTTCGTCGCCGAACTGCTCGCCCTGACCGGCGGCCCGACCGCCTGAGCCGCCCGTCGGCACCGCCCGGAGCGGACATCGACCGACGTGAGCGCGGACGGTGGTGAAATATCCCACGGCGTCTCGACAACCGACGGTCACGTGGCAGACTCGCGCGCATAACCTTAGTGGCCGTTCACGCGGCCGTGCGGAGCATTGGGGAGGCCGGTCGTGGCGCGCGAGTTCAGCAGCGTGGGCGTGGTGGGACTGGGCACCATGGGTGCCGGGATCGTCGAGGTCTTCGCCCGCAACGGCATCGACGTGGTCGCGGCCGAGATCTCCGACGCCGCGCTGGAGCGCGGCCGGGCCACCCTGACCGGCTCCACCGACCGCGCGGTGGCCAAGGGCAAGCTCGCCGAGGCCGACCGGGACGCCCTGCTGGCCCGCGTCGACTGGCAGGTGGGGCTGGACGCGCTGCACTCGGTCGACCTGGTCATCGAGGCGGTGCCCGAGCACCTCGACCTGAAACAGCGGATCTTCGCCGAGCTGGACCGGGTCTGCAAGCCCGAGGCGATCCTCGCCACCAACACCTCGTCGCTGAGCGTCACCGAGATCTCGGTCGCCACCACCCGGCCCAACCAGGTCATCGGCATCCACTTCTTCAACCCGGCGCCGGTCATGAAGCTGGTCGAGGTGGTCCGGACGGTGGTCACCTCGGCCGACGTGGTCGCCGACGTGGAGGCGCTCTGCAAGCGGCTGGGCAAGGTCGACGTCACCATCAACGACCGGGCCGGTTTCATCGCCAACGCGCTGCTCTTCGGCTACCTCAACCACGCGGTCGGCATGTTCGAGGCCCGCTACGCCAGCCGCGAGGACATCGACGCGGCGATGAAGCTCGGCTGTGGCCTGCCCATGGGCCCGCTCGCCCTGATGGACCTGATCGGCCTGGACACCGCGTACGAGATCCTGGACACCATGTACCGGCGCGGCGGCCGGGACCGCCGGCACGCCCCGGTGCCGCTGATCAAGCAGATGGTCACCGCGGGGCTGCTCGGCCGCAAGTCCGGCCGCGGCTTCTACACCTACGAGCGGCCGGGCTCGCCGGTGGTCGTACCGGACGAGCAGACGCCGGTGGCGACGGGGGCGGCGCTCGCCGACGGCGCCCGGGCCATCGCCAAGGTCGGCGTGGTCGGCTCCGGGACGATGGCGACCGGCATCATCGAGGTCTTCGCCAAGGCCGGCTACGAGGTCGTCTCGGTGACCCGGGGCGCGGAGAAGTCGGCCAAGGTCTGCGAGACGGTCAAGACCTCGCTGAACAAGGGCGTGGTGCGGGGCAAGCTCAGCGAGGCCGACCGGGACGCGGCGCTGGGCCGGGTCACCTGGTCCGCCGTGCTGGACCACCTCGCCGACGTCGACCTGGTGGTCGAGGCGGTGGTCGAGGAACTGAGCGTCAAGAAGGCCCTCTTCGCCAGCCTCGACGAGATCTGCAAGCCGGGCGTGGTGCTCGCCACCACCACGTCGTCGCTGCCGGTGATCGACGTCGCGATGGCCACCCAGCGGCCGGCCGACGTGGTCGGGCTGCACTTCTTCAACCCGGCCCCGATCATGCCGCTGGTGGAGATCGTGCAGACCATCCGCACCTCGGCGGAGACCACCGCCACCGCCCGCGCGGTCTGCGCCGCGCTGGGCAAGACCGGCGTGGTCTGCGGCGACCGGTCCGGCTTCATCGTCAACGCGCTGCTCTTCCCGTACCTGAACGACGCGGTGAAGATGCTGGAGGCGAGCTACTCCACCGCCGACGACATCGACCACGCCATGAAGCTCGGCTGCGGTTACCCGATGGGCCCGTTCGAACTGCTCGACGTGGTCGGCCTGGACGTCTCGCTGGCCATCCAGCGCGAGCTCTACCTGGAACTGCGCGAGCCCGGCTTCGCGCCCGCGCCGCTGCTGGAGCACCTGGTCACCGCCGGCTACCTGGGCCGCAAGAGCGGTCGCGGGTTCCGCGACCACACCAACCGCTGAGCCGGTCAACGCCCGCCGGTGCCGGCGGCGTCTGGAGGATGTGACCTTCGAGGAGTACGTCGGCAGCCGCGGCCCGGCCCTGATCCGGCTGGCCCGGCTGCTGACCGGCGACGCGCACCGGGCCGAGGACCTCACCCAGGACGTGCTGGCCCGGGCGTACGTGCACTGGCGCCGGATCGCCCGCACCGACCGGCCCGACGTGTACGTGCGCCGGATGCTGGTGAACGCGAACACGTCCTGGTGGCGGCGGCGGTCCAGCCGCGAGGTGGCGGTGGCCAGCTTCACCGAACGCCCACAGCACGGCGACCTCGGTGGCGAGGCGGCCGACCGGGACGAGATGTGGCGGCTGATCCGCGCCCTGCCCGACCGCCAGCGCGCCGTGCTGGTGCTGCGCTACTACGAGGACCTGGACGACGTCACGATCGCCCAGATCCTGGACTGCTCCCCGGTCACCGTCCGCACCCACGCGGCGCCTTCACCGAGCAGGACGCGGCGATCCTGCTGGCCGGGGCGCGGCTGGCGGAGGACCCGACCCGACCGCAGACCTGGCCCTGACCGACGGCCGCCGGCCGGAGCCGCCCGACGTGGGCCGCTCCGGCCGCCGGCCCGTACGCTTGGTGACCGTGAGCCCCCGTCGCAACCGCCCCCGCCGGGACGAGAGCCCCGGCCTGGACGCCGAGCGCGCCCGACACGGCGTGCCGACCGTGCAGCAGTGGCGGGACGGCGACTGGCAGGTACGCGGGATCTCCGGCGGGGCGTCCGTCAAGACGTACCGTTGTCCCGGCTGTGACCAGGAGATCCCTCCGGGCGTGGCGCACGTGGTGGCCTGGCCGGCCGACGGCCGGGGCGACCTGACCGACCGCCGGCACTGGCACAGCGGCTGCTGGCGGGCCCGGGACCGGCGCGGCCCCAACCTCCAGCGCGGCCGCGGCGCCCCCCGGTACGGCTGAGCGATCTGGATCACCCGGTTCCCGCCCCGCCCGGCGGCGAACCCGGCGGCGCGCGAGACTGGGACGGTGAGCACACCGATCCGCGCGTCGTCGATCCTGCCCGGGCGCCGGGAGGACATCGAGCTGCACACCGCCGACGGGCTACGCCTGGTCGGTGAGCTGGCCCGCCCGCTGGACCGGGAGCCGGTGGCCACCCTGGTCTGCCTGCACCCGCTGCCCACCCACGGCGGGATGATGGACAGCCACGTGTTCCGCAAGGCGGCCTGGCGGCTGCCCGCCCTGGCCGACCTGGCCGTCCTGCGGTTCAACACCCGGGGCACCAGCAGCCTGCGGGGCACCAGCGAGGGCGCGTTCGACAACGCGGTCGGCGAGCGCTTCGACGTCGCCGCCGCCATCGAGTACGCCGAGTTCCACGAGCTGCCCGACATCTGGCTGCTCGGCTGGTCGTTCGGCACCGACCTGACCCTCAAGTACGGCTGCGACCCGGCGGTGACCGGGGCCATCCTGCTCTCCCCGCCGCTGCGCTTCTCCACCCCGGCCGACCTGGCCCAGTGGGCCGACGCCGGCAAGCCGCTGGTCGCGCTCGTCCCCGAGTTCGACGACTACCTGCGCCCGGACGAGGCCCGGGAGCGCTTCGCGGCGGTGCCGCAGGCCGAGGTGGTCGGCGTGCCGGGGGCCAAGCACCTCTGGGTCGGTGACGCCGAGACCGCACTGGACGAGGTGGTCCGCCGGGTCAACCCCGCCGTCACGGTGCCGCTGCCGACCACCTGGGACGGCCCGATGGAATCCGGCGACGTGAGCGCGTACGCCGACCGGACGGTGGCCTCGTTCGCCGACCGTCCGGTGCCCGGACCGCCCGCCGGTCAGGCCGACTGAGCCGGCCGGTCGGGCGGGCTGGGCGGGCCGGGCGGGTCAGCGGGACTCCTGCCGGGGGAGCACCACCTCGCGCAGGATCAGCTGGACCGCCGCGACCAGCGGGATGGCCAGCAGCGCGCCCACCACGCCCATCAGCGCCACCCCGAGCAGCGCGGCGACCAGCGCGGCGACCTCGTTGACCTCCACCGACCGCCGCATGATCTTCGGGTAGATGAGGTAGTTCTCCACCTGCTGGTAGATCACGAAGAACACCACGCAGGCGATGCCGACCGGCAGGTCGGTGGCGAAGCCGACCAGGCTCACGATGACCGCGCCGAGGGTGGCGCCGATCTGCGGGATCAGGTCGGCCACCGCGACCACCACGGCCAGGGCGAACGGGTACGGCAGCCCGGCGATCAGCGCGAAGACGAAGGTGCTCACCCCGGCCAGCACCGCGATGGTGAGCGCGCCGACCATGTACGCGCCCACCTTGGTGAGGATCTCGTCGCCGATCAGCCGCACCCGCTCCCGCCGGGAGGCCGGCACCACCGCGTAGCCGAGCGCCCGGAGCTTGTCGAAGTAGACCAGGAAGTAGATGGTCAGCACGAGCACGGTGAGGGCCCGGAAGATGGTGCCGAAGATGAGCTGGGCGCCGCCGAGCACGCCACCGAGCGCCCGGCCCACGGTCTCCGCGTTGGCCGCGCTCTGCACCCGCTCCATCAGGTCGTACCGCTCGACCAGGTCGTTGACGGCCTCGTTGCGGCGCAGCGCCTCGACGTAGCTCGGCAGCTGCTCGACGAACTGGCCGGACTGGGTGACGATCGGCGGCACCAGCGCCAGCACGCCGCCGCAGAGCAGCAGTAGCACGGTCAGCGCGACCACCGCCACGGCCAGGCCGCGGGGCAATCCGAACCGTCGTAGCCGGAGCACCGCCGGGTTCAGGCCGACCGCCAGGAAGAGCGCGATGACCACCAGGACCAGGATCCCGGCCGCGTTGCGCAGCCCCAGGTAGACGGTGTACGCGAGCAGCACGCCGAGCCCGCCGGTGAACCCGACCAGGAAGCTGTTGCGGCGCAGCGGCCGCCCCGGCCGGCCGAACCGCCCGGACACGGTGAAGACCGGCGGATCGTCGTCGTCGGGCGCGTCGGCGGATCCGGCTGGCGGGCCGTCCTCGTCCGCCGCGTCCGGCCGCCCGCCCGGTCCCCGTGCCGGCGCGCCGGCCGGTGCCGTCGCCGGAGGCCGGTCCGGTTCCTCGCCGGGGCGGGGCGCGTCCGGCCGCTCCGGGTCCGGTCCGTGCGTCGTCGGCTCGCCCTGCGCCACCAGGACCTCCTCCGGTCACCTCCGGCGGATCCGCCGGACACCGCTGCCGACCCGCGCGAGCGGGTTCCCGCCAGGAGCGTAGCGGGCGCAGCGGACGGTACGGCGACCCGGCGGGTGCTCGGGCTGCGCCGGCGAGCCACGCCGCGCGCCGACCGGCGGGCGTGCCGGGCCGGCCGACGGGCGTGGACGCACGGGCCCAGGTGCTCACCGGGGGCACGCCATCGGCGGGGTCGCCCGCAGGTGGCGCGGAGTTCCGGGCGGCCCGGGTGCGCGTGGACGGTCGCCGCGGCGGGGAGAGCGCCGTCCGCGGGCTCTCCCCGCCGGCGCGGCCGCCACTGACTGGCCGCGGGGCTCCCGGTGGCCGGGTGGGCGGGGCGGCCGGGTCAGTCCTTCTCGGCGCTGACCGTGCTGGGCTTGGCGCTGCGCTCGTCGGTGGTCGGCTTGGTGGGCCGCTTGCCGTTCTCGCCGGTGCTGGTGATCTTCGTCGGGGTGGCCCCCCGACCGCCGGCACCGGGCACCGCGGCCACCGTCGGTTCGCCGTCCACACCGGCCGCGGCGGCGCTGCCGTCCGCCGTGGTCACCGGCTCGGCGACCGGGCGCGCCTCGGCCTGACCAGCCTCGGCCGGCTTGCCGCCCGGCGCGGCGCCGGCCGGCTTACCCTCCGGCTTCGCCCCGGAGACGGCCGCCGCGGCGGCGCCGGTCGGCTTCGCGCCGCCGGTGTCCACCGTCTGCTTCCGACCCGCGTCCACCGTCTGCTTCGGGCCGCCGGCGTCCACCGTCTGCTTCTGGTTGGGGTTCGGCGCGCTGGTCGGCTTCGCGCTCGCCTCGGCCTCGGTGGCCGGTCGCGCCGCGGCGCCCGCCGGGATCCCGGACGCCGGCTTGGCGTCGGCCCCCGGCTTCCCACCGGCGCCGGCCGGCTTCGCCGGGGCGTCGGCCCGCTTCGCCGTCCCGGCCTTCGGGCCGGTCGCCGGCGCGGCCACGGTGGCGCCGTCGGTGCCCGCCGGGCGGCCACCGGACGTGGCCAGTTGCAGCCGCAGCTCGGCCACCTGCCGCTGGAGCTCGTCGGACTCCTGCCGGGACTGCCAGGTCTCCTGGCGCAGGTCGGCGAGCTGCTGCTGGGCCTGGGCGATCTCCAGCATCACCTGGGCGAGCTGCTGCCGGCTGGCGGCCGCCTCCTGCTGGGTGGCGGCGAGGTGCTGCTGGGTGGTGGCCAGGTGCTGCTGGGTGGTGGCGGCGTACTCCTCGAACTGCCGGCGGGAGGTCGCCACGTACTCGTCGGCCGTGCGCCGCTTCTCGGCCGCCTCCGACTCGGCCCGGCTGAGCAGCGTCGCGGCCTCCTCCTCGGCCTGCTGGCGCATGGTGAGCGCGTCCCGCTCGGCGGCCTCGCGGATCGCGGCGGCGCCCTGCTCGATCTCGTTCTTCCGGGTGCGGTACTCGGTCTCCAGCTGGGTGCGTCGCTTGGTGTACGTCGACTCCAGCTCGTCCTGCCGCGTCTTGTGCTGCTTCTCCAGCTCGGCGTTGCGGGTCTTGTACTGCTTCTCCAGCTCGGTGCGGCGGCTGGTGAACTCCTGCTCGGCGGCGGCCCGCCGCTGGGCCAGCTCCCGGTCGGCCGCCTCGCGCCGGCCGTTCACCTCCTTCTCCACACCGGCCCGCCAGGCGCCCAGCTCCTGCTGCGTCTGCGCCCGGGCGTGCTGCACGTACGCCTCGGTCTCGCTGCGCATCCGCTGCACGTACGCCTCGGTCTCGGCCCGGCTGCGCCGGGCGGACTCGGCCGCCTGCGTGGTCAGCCGCTCCGCCTCCTGGCGGGCCTTCTCCCGGGTGGCCCGGCCGGCGGTGCTGGCGTCGTCGATGATCTGCTTGGCCTCGCGCTGGGCCTTGGCGTGGGTGGCCCGGCCGGCCTCGGTGGCCTGCTCGACCAGGCGGCGGGCCTCCTGCTGGGCCTTGGCGTGCACCTCCTTGGCGGCCTCGCGCAGCTCGGTCGCCTCCTGCTGGGCCTTGGCGTGCGCCTCCTTGGCGGCCTCGCGCAGCTTGGTCGCCTCCTGCTGGGCCCGGGTGTGGATCTCCTTCGCCGCGTCGCGCAGCTGGGTGGCCTCCTGCTGGGCCTTGTTCAGCGCCTCCTGGGCGGCCTTGCGGAGCCGCTCGGCCTCCGCCTTGGCGGCCTTGACGGCGGCGTCCGCCTCGGCCTTGCGGGCGGCGGTGTGCCGCTCCTCCTCGGCCCGGCGGGCGGCCAGCGCGATCTCGAAGTCCTTGAGCGCCTTGGCGGCCTCGGCGCGGGCCTCCTCGATGATGTGCTCGGCGGCGGCGCGGCGGGCCTCGATCTCCTCGTTGGCCTCCCGCAGGATCGCCTCGGCCTGCTCCTCGGCGAGGGTGAGGATCTGTTCGACCCGGGGGCCGAGGTGCCGGAACGAGGCGCGGTCGACCACCCCGACCTGCTTGCGCACCTGGGCGAGATCCCGCTGGAGCACCTCGACCTGGCCGGCCAGCTTGTGGATCTGTGTGTAGGCCTGCTCCCGCTCAGCCGCGAGGGTCGCGATCTCGTGCTCCGCACGCGCGACGTACCGGTCGACCTGTCGTTTCTCGTACCCCCGCAGAGCGGACTCGAAGCTGGGCTCCGTGGTCACGTCCCCGCCGAGAGCGAACAGTTCCTCGCCGTGCGACATGCCCCCATCCTCACACGCATCGGGCCCTCCTGGGGCGATACGGACGCCCCTGTTGGGACCTGTTTCACCGCGTTGCGGCGCTCGGCTCCCACTGGCCGGGAAACGCACACGGCGCGGGGAGGCACCGGTCACCCGGTGTCACCCCGCGCCGTCTCATGCCCCGGCCGGGCGGGTCAGCTGGCGGCCTCCGCGGCCACCTTGTCACCGCTGCCGTCGGCGGCCTTCTTCGCGTCGGTCTGCGCCGGCGCGGCCGCCCCGGGCACGCCCGGCACGATGCCGGCGAGGCCGGAGAGCATCTGGCCCAGCTGCGCGGTGACCGCGTCCTTCTGGCGGGTGAGGTCCTCCACCTCGCGGCGGGCGGCCTGGGTGGTCAGCTCGGCCTCGGTGCGCGCCTCGCTGAGCAGTCGCTGCGACTCGGCCCGCGCCTCGTTGAGCGTCTTCTCGGCCAGCGCCTTGGCCTTCTCCACCGTCTCGTTCGCGGTGCGCTCGGACTCGACCCGGCGGGCCTCGGCGCGCTGCTCGATCTCCTTGGCCCGCTCCTGGGCCGCCCGGGCGCGCTGCTCGGCCTCGCTGACCAGCTTCTGGGTCTGCGCCACCTGGGCGGCGTGCCGCTCGGACTCCTCGCGCTCGGCCTTCTCCCGGCGCTCGGCGAGCTGCAGCTCCAGGGCCTGGAGGTCCTTGTCGCGCTTGTCGCGGGCGTCGGTGAGCAGCTTGGTCGCCTCGGCGCGCTTCTCCTCGGCCTCGCGGGCGGCCTTGGCCCGCTGCTGGGTGATCTCCCGCTCGGCGGTGGCGCGCAGCGTGGCGACCTCCCGCTCGACGGTGGACTTCAGCTCGGCCACCTCGTGCGCGGTGACCGTGCGCAGCTGCTTGGTCTCGCGGTCGGCGTCGGCGCGCAGGGTGTCGGCCTCGCGGCGGGCCTGCACCCGGACCTCGGCGGCCTCCCGCTCGGCGGCGGTACGGACGTTGCCCGCCTCCCGCTCCGCGGTGGCCTTCATCGCGGCCGCCTCGGCGCGGGCCTTGTCGGTGATCTCCCGCGCTTCGAGGCGGGCGGCGGAGAGGATGCCCTCCGACTCGCGCTTGGCCTCGTTGCGGTGGTCGTTGGCCTGCTCCTCGGCGAGGCGGAGGATCTGCTCGACGCGGGTGCCGAGGCCGGAGAGGGTCGGCCGGCTGTTCTCCTCGAGCTGCTTGTTGGTGTCCGCGAGCTTCTGCTCCAGCGCGGCCATGCGCTGCTCGGCCTGGCGGAGCCGACGCTGCGCGTCGTTCATCCGCTGCTCGGCCTCGGCGCGGGCCTGCTCGGACTGGGTCAGCGCGGCGGTCATCCGGCCGATGAAGTCATCGACCTGGTGAGTGTTGTATCCGCGCAGGCCAACGGTGAAATCTGGCTGCGAGTTCGCGTTATCGAAGAACGCGAGAGGGGAGGACTGCTGCTGGGGCATTGGGACATACTCGCAGACGCCCCAGGGTCCTTCGCAAGAGCGGTGCCGAGCTTTGGTGTCCTGTTTACATGGTCAACTTCGGCGGTCGCCGGACACCGGACCAATCGGCGATCTTGGCAGCTCCCGGGCGGGTCGGACGGCCCGGGCCGGAACGCGGAAAAGGGCCGCGGGGCGAGCGCCCGCGGCCCTTTGTCGCCGCCCGCTCGCGGGCACTCGAATGGGTGCCCGCGAGCGGTGCGGAATGGCGATCGACCGTTGCGGCAATCGTCGCCGGCGGCCGCTGTCGGGTCAGTGGCCGCGGAACCGGTTGATCGCGTCCTCGTGCCGGGACCGCAGCTCCGGGTCGCGGACGCCGAGCCCGTCGGTCGGGGCGAGGCAGCGGACGCCGACCTTGCCCTGGTGCGCGTTGCGGTGCACCTCGTACGCGGCCTGGCCGGTCTGCTCCAGCGGGTAGGTCCTCGACACCGTCGGGTGGATCTTCCCGAGCGCCACCAGCCGGTTGGCCTCCCACGCCTCGCGGTAGTTGGCGAAGTGGCTGCCGACGATCCGCTTGAGGTGCATCCAGAGGTAGCGGTTGTCGTACTGGTGCTGGAAGCCGCTGGTGGAGGCGCAGGTGACGATGGTGCCGCCGCGCTTGGTCACGTAGACGCTCGCGCCGAAGGTCTCCCGGCCCGGGTGCTCGAAGACGATGTCCGGGTCCTCCCCGCCGGTCAGTTCCCGGATCCGCTCGCCGAAGCGCCGCCACTCGTCCTGGTCCTGGGTCTGCTCGTCCTTCCAGAACCGAAAGCCCTCGGCGGCCCGGTCGATGACCAGCTCGGCGCCCATCCTGCGGCACAGCTCGGCCTTGTCCGGACTGGACACCACGCAGACCGGGATGGCGCCGCCGTTGAGCGCCATCTGGGTGGCGTAGCTGCCCAGCCCGCCGGAGGCGCCCCAGATCAGCACCACGTCGCCCTGCTTCATGTTCGCCCCGTGGTGCGAGACCAGCTGCCGGTACGCGGTGGAGTTCACCAGCCCGGGGCTGGCCGCCTCCTCCCAGCTCAGGTGCCGCGGCTTGGGCATCAGCTGGTTGGCCTTCACCACCGCCAGCTCGGCGAGGCCGCCGAAGTTGGTCTCGAAGCCCCAGATCCGCTGCTGCGGGTCGAGCATGGTGTCGTCGTGCCCGGCCGCGTCCTCCAGCTCCACCGAGAGGCAGTGCGCGACCACCTCGTCGCCGGCGGACCACCGGGTCACCCCCGGCCCGGTCCGCAGCACCACGCCGGCGGCGTCCGACCCGACCACGTGGTACGGCAGGTCGTGCCGCCGGGTCAGCTCGGAGAGCCGGCCGTAGCGCTGGAGGAACTTGAAGGTGGACAGCGGCTCGAAGATGCTGGTCCAGACGGTGTTGTAGTTGATCGCGCTGGCCATCACCGCGATCAGCGCCTCACCCGGGCCGAGCTCCGGCGTCGGCACCTCCTGCACGTGCAGCGCCTTGCGCGGGTCCTTGTCCCGGGTGGCCATGCCGTCGAACATCCGGGTCTCGTCCGCGCGCACCACCACGCCGCGGTAGGACTCGGGTACGGGCAGCCCGGCGAGACCGGCGAGTTCCCCCTCCGGTTGCGCGGAGCCTTCCGCCGACATGATCGCTTCGAGGATGTCCTGCACGGTGACCTCCGGTTCGTCCGCACCCGCGCGCACGGGCCTGGGTGCTGCCATCGTCGGCGCCGGTGCGGGCCGTCCACCATGTCGACGTCCGACACATCCGGGACCGACCGCGTTCCGATGGGGCGGACGTTACTGAACGGTAGCTAGGGCCGGAAGTCCTGTGTGAAAAACCGCATCGACCGATGCGTGAAGGTGTCCGGGTGAACGTTGAACCGCGCAGTGCCGTGCTCCGCGGCGGTGCGCGGGGCCTCGGGCGGCGGTGCGCGCGCGTCCCGCCGGCGGCGCCGGGTGGGTCCGCGCGGCGCGCCTCGGGGGTGCCGGGCGAGGCTGTGCCGCCCCGCCGCCCCGCCGCCCCGCCGCCCCGCCGCCGGGGCGCGCGGCGGGGCGGCCCGTGGGCTAGTGCGCGGCCGGCTCGACCAGCTCGACCAGGACGCCCCCGGCGTCCTTCGGGTGCACGAAGTTGATCCGGGAGTCGGCGGTGCCGCGCTTCGGCGTCTCGTAGAGCAGCCGTACGCCGCGCTCGCGCAGCGCCGCGCAGGCCGCGTCGATGTCCGTCACGGTGTACGCCACCTGCTGCACCCCGGGGCCGTTGCGGTCCAGGAACTTGGCGATGGTCGACTCCGGCGTCAGCGGCGCGAGCAGTTGCACGCAGCCGCCCTCGGTGGTCGGCCCGACGGCCAGCATCGCCTCGCGGACGCCCTGCTCGGTGTTGGTCTCGGTGTGCACGCAGCGCATCCCGAACGTCCGCTGGTAGAAGTCGATCGCGGCGTCCAGGTCGGCCACGGCGATCCCGACGTGGTCGATGCGCCGCAGCCCGATGTCTGTGACATAGTCGGCAGCGGTCTCGACGGGGGAGTTCTCAGCCATGGCGCTAGTCTGGCCGAACAATCGTTAAGGCGTACAGGTCGGCACCCCCCTCGGAGGCAGGTATGGCTTCGGTGATCGTCAGCGGCGCGCGGACCCCGATGGGGCGCCTGCTGGGCAACCTCAAGGACCTCCCGGCGACCAAGCTCGGCGGCGTGGCGATCAAGGCGGCGCTGGAGCGCGCCGGCGTCGCCCCCGACCAGGTGCAGTACGTGATCATGGGCCAGGTGCTCCAGGCCGGCGCCGGGCAGATCCCGGCCCGGCAGGCGGCGGTCGAGGCGGGCATCCCGATGTCCGTACCGGCCCTGACCATCAACAAGGTCTGCCTCTCCGGCCTGGACGCGATCGCCCTGGCCGACCAGCTGATCCGGGCCGGCGAGTTCGACATCGTGGTGGCCGGCGGCATGGAGTCGATGACCAACGCCCCGCACCTGCTGCTCGGCCAGCGCGGCGGCTACAAGTACGGCGACGTGGTGGTCAAGGACCACATGGCGCTGGACGGCCTCACCGACGCCTGGGACTGCTGCTCGATGGGCGAGTCGACCGAGCGGCTCGGCGCCAAGCACGGCATCAGCCGCGCCGAGCAGGACGAGTTCGCCGCGGCCAGCCACCAGCGGGCCGCCGCCGCGCAGAAGAACGGGCACTTCGCCGAGGAGATCGCCCCGGTGGTCATCCCGCAGCGCAAGGGCGACCCGCTGGTGATCAGCGAGGACGAGGGCGTGCGGCCGGACACCACGGCCGAGACGCTGGCCAAGCTGCGCCCGGCGTTCACCAAGGACGGCACCATCACCGCCGGCAGCTCCTCGCCGATCTCCGACGGCGCCGCCGCGGTGGTCGTGATGAGCAAGGCCAAGGCGAAGGAGCTGGGGTTGACCTGGCTGGCCGAGATCGGCGCGCACGGCAACGTCGCCGGCCCGGACAACTCCCTGCACTCGCAGCCGTCCAACGCCATCCAGCACGCGCTGCGCAAGGGCGGGCTGAGCGTCGAAGACCTGGACCTCATCGAGATCAACGAGGCGTTCGCCCAGGTCGGCATCCAGTCCATGCGTGACCTCGGGGTGGGCCCGGAGAAGGTCAACGTCAACGGCGGGGCGATCGCGTTGGGCCACCCGATCGGCATGTCCGGCGCCCGGCTGGTGCTCACCCTGGCACTGGAGCTCAAGCGCCGGGGCGGCGGCACCGGCGCGGCCGCCCTCTGCGGCGGCGGTGGCCAGGGCGACGCGCTGATCATCCACGTGCCGGCCGCCGGCGAGAGCGGTCAGTGAGCGAACCGACAGTGAGCGAGACCGTCGACAGCGTCCCGGCGGCGGGCACCGGATCGGTGCGCCGCAGCCGGGACGTGCCGATGCTGGTCGAGCGGGCCCGCGCGGGTGACCCCCGCGCGGTGGCCCGGCTGATCACCCTGGTCGAGTCCGGCGACGAGACGCTGCCGCGGATCGCCGCGGCGCTGGCCCCGTACGCCGGCCAGGCCCAGGTGGTCGGGCTGACCGGTTCCCCGGGCGTGGGCAAGTCCACCACCACCAACGAGCTGGTCCGGGCGCTGCGCGCCCGCGGGCACCGGGTGGGTGTGCTGGCCATCGACCCGTCCAGCCCGTTCACCGGCGGGGCGATCCTCGGTGACCGGGTGCGGATGCAGGACCACGCCACCGACCCCGGCGTCTACATCCGGTCCATGTCCAGCCGGGGTCACCTCGGCGGGCTCTCCGCGGCCACCCCGCAGGCGGTCCGGGTGCTGGAGGGCGCCGGCTGCGACGTGGTGCTGGTCGAGACCGTCGGCGTCGGGCAGGCGGAGGTGGAGGTCGCCTCGCTGGCCGACACCACGCTGGTGCTGCTCGCCCCCGGGATGGGCGACGCGATCCAGGCGGTCAAGGCCGGCATCCTGGAGATCGCCGACGTCTTCGTGGTCAACAAGGCCGACCGGGACGGCGCCGACGCCACGGTGCGCGACATCCAGGGGATGATCGCGCTGGGCGAGCGCGGGCCGGGCCAGTGGCGCCCGCAGGTGGTGCGCTCCGTCGCCGCCCGCGGCGAGGGGATCGACGACATCGCGGCCGCGATCGACAAGCACCGCGGCTGGCTGGTCGAGCACGGCGAGCTGCGCCGCCGGCAGGAGGCACGGGCCGCCGCCGAGATCGAGGCGATAGCGCTCGGCACGCTGCGCGACCGGATCGGCTCGCTGCGCGACGGTACGGAGCTGCCGGCGCTCGCCGCGAAGGTGGCCGAGGGGGCGCTGGACCCGTACGCGGCGGCGGACGAGCTGCTCGCGCAACTCGGCTCCTGAGCGTCGCGCCGGTTCCGTCCCGCCGGCCCGGACCGGCCGGTGCCGTGTCCACCCCGGACCGTCCGGAACTAGTACGCTCGCACCGCTCCACGGTCGGCGTGGGGCGGTGATGTGCGGGCGGAGTGGGAGAGCATGAGCGACGAGGCGACGCGGGACCTGTCGGTGACGCCGGACGCGGTGGCGGGCGGCACCACCTCCGTCTCCGACGAGGTGGTGGAGAAGATCGCGGTCGCCGCCGCGCGCTCGGTGCCCGGCGTGACCGAGCTGGGCGGCGACGTGGCCCGGTTCTTCAACTCGGTGCTCGACCGGGTCGGCCTGGACAGCGTGGGCGACGCGACGCGCGGCGCCTCGGCGCAGGTGAAGAACGGCGCCGCGGTGGTCAACCTGGTCATCGTGATCGAGGCGGGCCGGACGGTGCCCGAGGTGACCGAGGCGGTGCGGGCGAAGGTGACCGAGGCGGTCGAGGCGTACGGGCTGCGGGTCGACCAGGTCAACATCCGGGTCGACGACGTGGCCCTGGGCGAGCCCGCCGCGCCGACCGCCTGAGCCTCCGGCGCGCTCTGGTTACCAGCCGGTACGACTTCCCTTAGCGATCGTTCAGGCTCCCGGCCTACACTCGACGTGCAGTCGAGAGCTCGAGGAGGAGCCCCGCGGATGAACGCCGACGAGATCGCAGCCGGACGGGCACGCTGGCAGGCCCGCTACGACGCCGCGCGCAAGCGGGACGCCGACTTCACCACGCTCTCCGGGATGACCGTCGACCCGGTCTACGGGCCGCCGGAGGGCGTCGCCTACCCGGGCTTCGAGCGGATCGGCTGGCCGGGCGAGTTCCCGTACACCCGGGGCCTCTACCCGACCGGCTACCGGGGGCGGACCTGGACCATCCGGCAGTTCGCCGGCTTCGGCAACGCCCGGCAGACCAACGAGCGCTACAAGATGATCCTGGGCGCCGGCGGCGGCGGCCTCTCGGTCGCCTTCGACATGCCCACCCTGATGGGGCGGGACTCGGACGACCCGCAGGCGCTCGGCGAGGTCGGGCACTGCGGGGTCGCGGTGGACAGCGCCGCCGACATGGAGGTGCTCTTCGACGGCATCGACCTGGCCGGGGTGACCACCTCGATGACCATCTCCGGCCCGGCCGTGCCGGTGTTCTGCATGTACCTGGTGGCCGCCGAGCGGCAGGGCGCCGACCTGTCCAGCCTGGACGGCACCCTCCAGACGGACATCTTCAAGGAGTACATCGCACAGAAGGAGTGGCTCTTCGACCCGGAGCCGCACCTGCGCCTGATCGGCGACCTGATGGAGTACTGCGCCCGGGAGATCCCGCGCTACAAGCCGCTCTCGGTCTCCGGCTACCACATCCGCGAGGCCGGCTCGACCGCCGCGCAGGAGCTGGCGTACACCCTCGCCGACGGGTTCGGCTACGTCGAGCTCGGCCTCTCCCGCGGCCTGGACGTGAACGTCTTCGCGCCCGGCCTGAGCTTCTTCTTCGACTCGCACGTCGATTTCTTCGAGGAGATCGCCAAGTTCCGGGCCGCCCGCCGGATCTGGGCCCGGTGGCTGCGCGACGTCTACGGCGCCACCAGCGAGAAGGCTCTCTGGCTGCGGTTCCACACGCAGACCGCGGGGGTCTCGCTGACCGCCCAGCAGCCGGTGAACAACGTGGTGCGGACCGCCGTCGAGGCGCTCGCGGCGGTGCTCGGCGGCACCAACTCGCTGCACACCAACGCCCTGGACGAGACGCTCGCGCTGCCCACCGACGAGTCCGCCGAGATCGCCCTGCGTACCCAGCAGGTGCTGATGGAGGAGACCGGGGTGACCAACGTGGCCGACCCGCTGGGCGGGTCGTGGTACGTCGAGGCGCTCACCGACAAGATCGAGGCCGAGGCGGAGGAGATCTTCGCCCGGATCCGGCAGCTCGGCGGCGAGGGCCCGCACCAGATCGGCCCGATGACCTCCGGCATCCTGCGCGGCATCGAGGACGGCTGGTTCACCGGCCACATCGCCGAGTCGGCGTTCGCCTACCAGCAGGCGCTGGAGAAGGGCGAGAAGAAGATCGTCGGGGTCAACTGCCACACCAACACGGTCGCCAAGGACCTGGAGATCCTGCGCATCTCGCACGAGGTGGAGCTGGAGCAGCGCCGGGTGCTGGCCGAGCGCAAGGCGACCCGCGACGACGCGGCGGTCAAGGCGGCCGTGGCCCGCATGGTCGAGGTCAGCCGCACCGGCGAGAACATGATCCCGGCCATGCTCGACGCCGTCCGCGCCGAAGCCACCCTCGGCGAGATCTGCGACGCCCTCCGCACCGAATGGGGCACCTACCGCGAACCCGCCCGCTTCTGACCGGGGTGGGGGTGGGCAGGGGCGGTGAGCAGGGTGAGAACTGCAACTGTCGCCGTCGCGGTTGATCGGCGTTGGGGCGCGCGCGTGCGAGACTAGATAACCATGAGCGACCCACGGATCACCTCGTCGATCTTCACCCGCGGCGCGGTCGACCTCAGCGCGCTGCGCACCCCTGCCCCGAGCCCGACCCCGGCCCAGGCCGGTCCGCCCGCTGGTGCCCCCGGCGGCGCCGTCGGCGGCGGCGTCACCGTCATCGACGTGACCGAGGCGACCTTCCAGTCCGAGGTCCTCGAACGCTCGCTGAACACACCGGTCGTGGTGGACTTCTGGGCCGAGTGGTGCGAGCCGTGCAAGCAGCTCTCCCCGGTGCTGGAGCGGCTGGCCGTCGAGGGCGGCGGCGCCTGGGTGCTCGCCAAGATCGACGTGGACGCCAACCCGCGCATCGCCCAGATGTTCCGGGTGCAGGGCATCCCGATGGTCTACGCGGTGGTCGGCGGCCAGCCGATCGACGCCTTCTCCGGGGTGGTGCCGGAGGCGCAGCTGCGGCAGTGGATCCAGGCGGTGCTCAAGGCCGGCGGCGTGAGCGTGGCGGAGCCGACCGACCCCCGCCTGGACGAGGCCGACGACGCCCTGATGAGCGGCGACCTGGACGCCGCCGAGCGGGCGTACCGCAAGATCCTGGCCGACTCGCCGGCCGACGCCGCGGCCGAGGCCGGCCTGGCCCAGGTCGGCCTGGCCCGCCGGGTGGCCGGCGCCGACCCGCAGGCGGCGCTCGCCGCCGCCGAGGCCGACCCCGACGACGTGGACGCGCAGCTGCTGGCCGCCGACATCGAGGTGCTCAGCGGCATGGCCGAGCAGGCCTACCGGCGGCTGGTCGGCGTGGTCCGGCGCACCGCCGGCGACGACCGGGAGAAGGTACGCCAGCACCTCGTCGGACTGTTCACCATCGCCGGTCCGGAGGACCCCGCGGTGGCCTCGGCCCGCCGGGCCCTGGCCAGCGCCCTGTTCTGAGCACGTAGCACGCCAGCGCGGGCCGGCGTCCCGGCCGGCCCGCCCGACCACCGAGGACGGGAGCCCATGATGCGCCGGATCGCCGTCCTCGACGCGCCGTCCAACCTGGGCCTGCGCCCGCCCACGGCCACCTCGGTGCCGGGCTGCGCCAAGGCGCCCGGCGCGCTGCGCGACCACGAGCTGCTCGCCCGGCTGCGGGCCCGCGACGCCGGCTGCCTGACCCCGCCGCGGTACGACCCGGGCGACTGGCGGCCGGGCGACGGCGTGTGCCACGCGCGGGAGATCTCCGACTACTCGGTGGCGCTCGCCGACCGGATCGGCTCGATCATCGACCGGGGGGAGTTCCCGCTGGTGCTCGGCGGGGACTGCTCGATCCTGCTCGGCTCGGCGCTGGCCATGCACCGGCTCGGCGAGGCGGTCGGCGGCCGGATCGGGCTGGTCTTCGTCGACGGCCACTCCGACTTCCGGCACCCCGGCAACGCCTCCTACGTGGGCGCCGCGGCGGGTGAGGATCTCGCCCTGGTCACCGGCCGGGGGCAGGCCGACCTGGCGGCCATCGAGGGGCGCCGCCCCTACTTCCGCGACATCGACGTGGTGGTGCTCGGCATCCGGGCCCAGGACGAGTACCGGCTCGACCTCCAGGCCGCCGGGATCATCACCCGGCCGGTGCCGGCGCTACGCGCCGAGGGCGCGGCCCGTACCGCGCAGTGGGCGCACGAGCAGCTCGCCGACTGCGCCGGTTACTGGGTGCACATCGACGTGGACGTGCTGGACCCGGCCGTGATGCCGGCGGTCGACGCGCCCGACCCGGGCGGGATCGCCTTCGCCGAGCTGGAGATCCTGCTGGCCGGGCTGGTCGACACCCCGCACTGCCTCGGCGTCGAGCTGACCGTCTTCGACCCCGACTACGACCCGGACGGCGCGTACGCCGCCGAGATCGTCAACACGGTGGTGGCCGGGCTCGCCCCGGTCAGCGCGCCCGAGGCGGTGCCGCCCCGGCTGCTGCCCGGCCCGTCGAGCACCCGCGCCGCCCGCCCGGGCAACGGGCGCTCCGGTGCCCGGGTCGTCCCGCCGCGCGGCGCCGTGGAGGCCGACCAGCCGACCGAGCCGGGCCCGGACGCCACGGCTCCTCCGGCCGGCCGGGAGCCGGTCGGTCTGACCGGGGCGACCGCTGCGGCCGGCCGTGGCGAGCCGGTCCGTGCGTCCGGGGCGGCCGTCGCGGCCGGCCTGGAACCGGTGGTGCCACCCGCGGCCGCCGGCAGGGCCGGGCTGGAGCCC
>NZ_JAXCFQ010000005.1:100925-164439 GCF_056150265.1 Micromonospora desertarenae | reverse complement strand
GTCGGGCCGTCCTCCGTCGGGCCGTCCTCCGTCGGGCCGTCCTCCGTCGGGCCGTCCTCCGTCGGGCCGTCCTCCGTCGGGCCGTCCTCCGTCGGGCCGTCCTCCGTCGGGCCGCCCTCCGTCGGGCCGACCTCCGTCGGGCCGACCTCCGTCGGGCTGGAACCGGTCGGGCCGCCCGCCGCCGCCGGTCCTGGGCTGCTGCGCCGGAACCCGCTGGTCACCGAACCGCCCGCCCAGTCCGACCCCGACGACGACCTGTCGGCACCGGAGGACGACACCGCCCACCCCAGCGCCGGGATCGCCTGACGCGCCGCACGGCGGCCCCACCACTCCCGCGGACGCTTCAGAGCTGCCCCGTCTACCGGGGCATCCGCGTGGAGCGCGAGCGCGAACGCGGGTCATCGCCAGCCGGTGGTCCCATCGACGGGGCAGCTCGACAGGGCTCCCACCGTGTCGGCTTCCGGGAGGACCGACCCCGAGGGCGACCCGCCGACCACGAGGGCGACCATGCCGACCAGGACGGCGACCGTGCCGACCAGGACGGCGACGTGCCGACCACGAGGGCGACGTGGGCAGGTCGCGCACGCGGAGGACCAGCGCGGCGACGAAGCGGGGCCGGCACTCGCGCACCCACCTCGCCGCCACAGGGCCACATCCGCCCTCGTTTCGGCCCGCCCCCTGCTTCGGGAAAATGATCAAGGGGTTGTGTCAGAACCCGGTCGGTGGTTGACGCAAACCGCTTGATCAACGCTGCGGGGCCCCCGTAGGGGGTCAGCGGGGGAGGGCGCGGAGGAAGCGTTCGGCGATCGGGACGGCGCTCGCGGTGCTCGCGCCGCCCTGCTCGACGAAGACCGCGAACGCGACGTCGCCCTGCCAGCCGACGAACCAGGCGTGGGTGTGCGCCGGGTTGTTGTCGTACTCGGCGGTGCCGGTCTTGCCGTGCACCGGGTCGCCCGGCACGTCCTTCAGGGCGGTGCCGGTGCCGGCGGTGACCACCTCCCGCATCATCGTCTTCACCGCCTCGACCGACTCGGCCCTGAGCGGCTGGCCGGGGGCGGCCGGCTGGGCCGGGGCCGGGTCCAGCACCAGCTTCGGCTGCTCGAAGCGGCCCCGGGCGACGGCGGCGGTGGCCGACGCCATGGCCAGCGGGCTGACCACGGTGGTGCCCTGGCCGATCGCGGCGGCGGCCTGCTCGGTGGCGCCGCCGTTGGCGGAGACCTTGCCGGTGAAGGCGTCCAGGCCGACGTCCCACTGCCCCTCCAGGCCCAGCGACCGGCCGGCCACCGCGAGCCCGTCCGCACCCAGCTTCGGGGCCAGCGCGGTGAACGCGGTGTTGCAGGACTTCGCGAAGTCGGTGCGGAACGGCACCGAGCCGAGCACGAAGTTGTCGGAGTTCTTGAACGCCCGGCCGTCGACGGTGAACGTCTTCGGGCAGTCGACCCGCCCGTCCAGGGTGACCGCGCCGCGGTCCAGCAGCCCGAGCGCGCTGACCATCTTGAAGGTCGATCCCGGCGGTACCTGGGCGGTGAAGGCGAGGTTCTCGCCGGCCGCGCCCGGGCCGTTCGCCGCGGCGAGCACCGCCCCGTCGCTGATCCGCAGCGCCACCAGCGCCGCGCGCCGCCGCTCGCCGCGCAGCGCCGCGTCGGCCGCGTTCTGGGTCGCCACGTCGAGGGTGGTCTTCAGCGGCTTGCCGGGTTGTGGGTCCCGGCGGAACACCTCGGTGTCGGTCGGCGTCATGGTGCCGTCCGGCCCGGGCCGCTCGATGATCACGCTCAGCCCCGGCGTGCCGCGCAGCCGCTCGTCGTAGCGCCCCTGCAGACCGCCGTGGCCGACCAGGTCGCCGGCGGCGTACCGGTCGGGGTGCCGGGCCAGGTCGTCGGCCTGCGCCGGGTCGACCGAGCCGAGCACCGCCCGGGCGAACTCGCGGGTGGGGGCGAGATCCAGCCGGTCGGAGCGGAACTTGGTGCCGGGCAGGTCGTAGATCCGCGACTTGATCTGCCGGTAGGCGTCCTCCCGCAGGGTCACCACCTCGACGAAGGCGCCCGGGTCGGCGTCGGCGAGGCGCTTGGGCAGGCCGGAGAGGTCGACCGGCGGGGTGATCGCCGGCCGGATCGCCCGGAACGCGGCGTCCAGCTTGCGGACCAGGCCCGGGACGTCGGTCGCCTCGCTCGGCTGCACCCCCACCCGGACCACCGGTCGGGGCGCCACGATCGGCTGGCCGGCGTCGTCGAGCACCGCGGCCCGCGGTCCGGTCTGCCGGCGCAGCCCGAGCCGGTCGCCCCGGCTGAGCTGCTCCTGCACCACCTTCGGCTCCCAGATCACCTGCCACTGGTCGTCGCCGCCGCGGGTCAGCCGGATCGACCGGTCGTACGCCCAGCGGGTGTCGCCCGGCAGGGTCCACTCGACCTTGACGACCGCGGTGGCGGTGTCCGCGGTGATCTTCGGTTCGCCCCGGCGGCTCAGCGCCGGCGGGGTGGCCGCCAGCTCGCCGGAGAGTTCCTTGATCTCCCGGGCGACGTCGGCCGCCGGCACCTTCGCGCCGGTCGGGTCGACGAACCCGACCGCCTGCAGGTCGCCGGAGCGCCAGCCGGCGAGGAAGGCGTCCACGCTTCGTTCCGGCCCGTCGCTGTCGGAGCAGGCGGTGAGGCCGCCGGCCGCGAGCACGATCGCGGCCAGCGCGGCGAGTGACCGGCCGTGACGACGGGGGTACGACGGACGCATGGCGCAGCTCCTTGGATCTTCCACTGCCTGCACGTTAGTACGCGCCCGCCGTCCGCATCGTCCCCGGTTGGGGGCGGACGGGCGGGAAGACGGACCCGTGACGGTGTGATGAACATCGCGCGGCGGGGTACTCCTGAGCCGGCCAACCTCGTACCCGCAACGGGTGAAAGGACAGAGTCCCGATCCGGACGTCCGGCCGGAGGTCCGCCGCGGAAGCGCCAAAGCGGGAGGGCCTAGGCTGGGCGGGAGAGTGACCCACAACGCGGTGGGTCGAGGGGAGTGGCACCGATGGACCGGCGTCCGGCGATCAAACCGGGACCCGACCTCCGGCAGGATGACACCAGCCGGGACGACAGCTTCGATTCGGCGACCGACGGGGACGGTTTCGGCCGACTCGACACAGGAGTGACCGGGATGACCGGTTCGAGCATCGACACCATCTACGACCTGGGCCTGTCGCCGGATTCGCTGGCGGGGGACGTGGAGGACACCGAGCTCGACGAACCGGTACCGAACGCGGAGCGCCTGGTGGCCCAGGCGGTCGCGCTCGCCGGGGACGACCACGACGCGGCGACCCTGGTCAGCCGCTTCTGGCGGTTCGCCCCGGACGAGGAGCTGATCGGCTTCACCGCCGAGGAGATGCTCGCCGCGGCCCAGGCCCACCGCGACCTGGCCCGGCAGCGCGTCCCGGGTGAGCTGAAGCTACGGATCCACGAACCCGACGCCGACCAGCACCACACCGTCATCGAGATCGTCACCGACGACATGCCGTTCCTGGTCGACTCGGTGACCGCCCTGCTCAACTCGCACCACCTCGACGTGCACCTGCTGGTCCACCCGCTGGTGGTGGTCCGGCGCGAGCCGCTCGGCCGGCTGACCGAGGTCTGCGCGGACGTGGAGCCGGACGACGCGATCGCCGGCGACCTGGTCGAGAGCTGGATGCACATCGAGATCGACCCGGTCCGCGACGCGGCCGAGCGGGACACCCTGCGCCGGGAGTTGCAGCGGGTGCTCACCGACGTGCGGGAGGCCGTCGAGGACTGGCCGAAGATGCGCCAGCGGGCGCTCTCCCTCGCCGACGAGCTGGCCGCCGCCCGGACGAGCGACAACCGGCCGCCGGTGCCGGAGAAGGACATCACCGACTCGGTCGAGCTGCTGCGCTGGCTGGCGCACGACCACTTCACGTTCCTCGGCTACCGCGAGTACCGGCTCACCCGGGCTGCGGACGGCGGCCAGGCGCTGGAGGCGGTGCTCGGCACCGGGCTGGGCATCCTGCGCCAGGACTCGCCGGAGGCCCGGTCGCTGTCGTCGATGACGCCCGAGGCGCACGAGCGGGTCACCGAGAAGCGCCTGCTGATCATCACCAAGGCGAACTCGCGGGCCACCGTGCACCGCTCGGCCTACCTCGACTACATCGGGTTCAAGGTGTTCGACGAGGCGGGCGAGGTGGTGGGGGAGCGGCGCTTCCTGGGCCTGTTCTCCACCGCCGCGTACCGCACCAGCGTGCGGGAGCTGCCGGTGGTCCGGCGCAAGGTGGCCGAGGTGCTCGACCGCTCCGGTCTGAGCCAGCGCAGCCACTCCGGCAAGGACCTGCTCCAGATCCTGGAGACCTACCCGCGCGACGAGCTGTTCCAGATCAAGACCGACGACCTCTACCACGCGGTGATCGGCGTGCTGCGCATGGCCGGCCGTCGGCAGCTGCGGGTCTTCCTGCGCCGGGACGCGTACGGGCGGTTCATCTCCTGCCTGATCTACCTGCCCCGGGACCGGTTCACCACCCAGAACCGGCTGCGCATGCAGGACATCCTGCTGCGCGAGCTGAACGGCGTGGGTGTCGACTACACCACCCGGGTGACCGAGTCGATGCTGGCCCGGGTGCACTTCATCGTCCGGACCGACCCGAACCGCCCGCCCGGTGACATCGACGCCGACCTGCTCGCCGAGGAGCTGGCCGACGCCACCCGGCTCTGGGACGACGACTACCGGCTGGTGCTGGAGCGCAAGCTCGGCGACGAGCAGGCCAAGCACCTGTTCAGCCGGTACGCCGACGCCTTCCCGGAGGGCTACAAGGACGGGCACACGCCGTACGAGGCGATGAAGGACCTGGCCAAGCTGGAGCTGCTGGAGGAGCCCGGCCAGCTGGAGATGCACCTGTTCCGCAAGCAGCTGGCGCCCCGCCCCGGGGCCCGCCCGGCGGAGGCCGAGCAGGCCGAGCCGATGGACGTGCGGTTCAAGGTCTACCGCTACGGCGAGCCGATGATGCTCTCCGCCGTGCTGCCGGTGCTGCACTCGCTCGGCGTCCGGGTGGTCGACGAGCACCCGTACGAGGTGGAGCGGGTCGACGGCCGGATCTGGCTGTACGACTTCGGGCTCCAGCTACCCGAGGGGCACCAGGAACTGGCCGAGGTGCGCCCGCACGTGGAGAACGCCTTCGCGGCGGCGTGGCGGGGCGAGGCCGAGGTCGACGGCTTCAACGAGCTGGTGCTGCGCGCCGGCCTCACCTGGCGCCAGGTGGTCGTGCTGCGGGCGTACGCGAAGTACCTGCGGCAGGCGGGCACGGTCTTCTCCCAGGACTACATGGAGTCGACCTTCATCGCCTACCCGCGGATCGCGCGGCTGCTGGTCGAGCTCTTCGAGGTCCGGTTCGTGCCGGGCGCGATGGACGCCGGGCAGCGGCAGCAGCGCAGCGGCGAGCTGGTCACCGAGATCCGGGCCGCGCTGGACGACGTGGCCAGCCTCGACCAGGACCGCATCCTGCGCTCGTACCTGACGCTGATCCAGGCCACCCTGCGTACCAGCTTCTACCAGAAGCGCTCGGACGGGCGGCCGAAGGCGTACGTGGCCTTCAAGCTGGACCCGCAGGCGATCCCGGACCTGCCGGCACCCCGGCCGAAGTTCGAGATCTTCGTCTACTCGCCCCGGTTCGAGGGCGTGCACCTGCGGTTCGGGCCGGTGGCCCGGGGCGGGCTGCGCTGGTCGGACCGGCGGGAGGACTTCCGCACCGAGGTGCTCGGCCTGGTCAAGGCGCAGATGGTGAAGAACGCCGTGATCGTGCCGGTGGGCGCCAAGGGCGGCTTCGTGCTGAAGCAGAAGCCGGGCGACCGGGACGAGGCGGTGGCCTGCTACAAGGAGTTCGTCTCGGCGCTGCTGGACGTCACCGACAACATCCTCAGCGGGGAGATCGTGCCGCCGGAGGACGTGGTCCGGCACGACGGCGACGACCCGTACATGGTCGTGGCGGCGGACAAGGGCACCGCCACGTTCTCCGACATCGCCAACGAGATCTCCGCGGCACACAACTTCTGGCTCGGCGACGCGTTCGCCTCCGGCGGCTCCGCCGGCTACGACCACAAGAAGATGGGCATCACCGCCCGGGGCGCCTGGGAGTCGGTCAAGCGGCACTTCCGCGAGCTGGGCCACGACACCCAGACCCAGGACTTCACGGTGGTCGGCGTCGGTGACATGTCCGGCGACGTGTTCGGCAACGGGATGCTGCTGTCGGAGCACATCCGGCTGGTGGCCGCCTTCGACCACCGGCACATCTTCCTCGACCCGGACCCGGACGCCGCCACCTCGTACGCCGAGCGGAAGCGGTTGTTCGAGCTGCCCCGGTCGTCCTGGGAGGACTACAACCCAGAGTTGATCTCGACTGGTGGTGGCGTCTACCCGCGTACCGCCAAGTCGGTGCCGATCTCGCCGCAGGTCCGCGAGCGGCTCGGCCTGGACGACGACGTGGCGCAGCTGTCCCCGCAGGAGCTGATGAAGGCGATCCTCACCGCGCCGGTCGACCTGTTCTGGAACGGTGGCATCGGCACCTACGTCAAGGCGTCCAGCCAGACCAACGCCGAGGTGGGCGACAAGTCCAACGACGCGATCCGGGTGGACGGCAAGAACCTGCGCTGCCGGGTCGCCGGCGAGGGCGGCAACCTGGGCTGGACCCAGCTCGGCCGGATCGAGTACGCGCTGACCGGCGGTCGGATCTACACCGACTTCATCGACAACGCGGCCGGGGTGGACTGCTCCGACCACGAGGTGAACATCAAGATCCTGCTCAACACGGCGGTCGCCGACGGCGAGCTGACCGTGCCGGAGCGGGACGAACTGCTCGCCGAGATGACCGAAGAGGTCGCCGAGCTGGTGCTGCGGGACAACTACGACCAGGCCCGGGCGATCAACAACGCCCAGGCGCAGGCCGCCTCGCTGCTCCCGGTGCACCGCCGGATGATCACCGAGCTGGAGCGCTCCGGCGCGCTGGACCGGGCCCTGGAGGCGCTGCCGCCGGACGAGGAGCTGGCGGTGCGCAGCGAGTCCGGGCTCACCGCGCCGGAGTTCGCCGTGCTGCTCGCGTACGTCAAGATCGTCCTGGAGAAGGAGATCCTGAACGAGGGGCTGGCGGACGAGGACTGGACCACCGAGGTCCTGGTCAACTACTTCCCGACCCCGATGCGCGAGCGGTTCGCCGACCGGATGGGCCGGCACCGGCTGCGCCGGGACATCGTCACCACGGTGCTGGTCAACGAGGCGATCAACCGGGGCGGCATCTCGTTCGTCTTCCGGGTGGTCGAGGAGACCGCGGCCAGCGCGGCCGACGTGATCCGGGCGTACGTGGTGGTCCGCGAGGTGTTCGGCCTGGGCGCGCTCTGGGACGCGGTGGAGGCGCTGGACAACAAGGTCGCCCCGGAGCTGCAGACCAGCGTCTACCTGGACACCCGCCGGCTGCTCGACCGCGCGGTGCGGTGGCTGGTGACCAACCGCCGCTCGCCGATCGACGTGCCGGCGGAGATCGCCCGGCTGCGGGACGGGGTGGCCCGGCTGCTGCCGGGGCTGGAGAACCTCTTCTACGGCAGCGAGCGGGAGGCGATCGCGGCGCACATCGACTCGATGACCGAGCGGGGGCTGCCGCGTGACCTGGCCGAGCACGCGACCCGGCTGATGTACAGCTTCGGCCTGCTCGACGTGGTCGAGACGGCGGCCAGCAGCGGGCGCGACGTGGGCGAGGTCGCCTCGGTCTACTTCGTGCTCTCCGACCGGTTCCGGGTGGACTCGCTGCTGTCGAAGATCTCCCTGCTGCCGCGCGAGGACCGCTGGCAGACGCTGGCCCGGATGGCGCTGCGGTACGACCTGTACGCCGCGCTGGCCGCGCTCACCGCGGAGGTGCTCGACTCCACGCCGGACAGCCTGCCCCCGCACGAGCGGGTGTTGCAGTGGGAGCAGTCCAACGCCACCTCGATCCACCGGGCCGAGCGGGCGATGGGCGAGTTCGACGAGTCCCGGGCGGACCTGGCCGCCCTGTCGGTGCTGCTGCGCCAGATCCGCACGCTGGTGCGGACCTCGGCCGCGGCCTGAGCGATCCACCCAGCGGTCCGGCCGGTCGGTGAAACCGACCGGCCGGACCGCTTTCTGCTCTGCCTGGTCATTCCGCCATGGTGGCCAGGACGATCACGTTGTCGGGGTAGCTGCCGGCGGCCTGGTCGAAGACCCCGCCGCAGGTCACCACCCGCAGGCTGGGCTTGTCGCTGGGGCCGTAGACCAGCTCGGTGGGGAACGCGTCCTTCGGGTGCCGCTGGACCGACTCGACGGTGAAGGTAGCGGGCCGGCCGTCCTCGCGGGCGACGGTGATGGTGTCCCCGGGTTGCAGGGCGCCGAGCGAGAAGAAGACCGCCGGCCCGATCTTGGCCGAGTCGACGTGCCCCACGATCACCGCGTTGCCGACCTCGCCCGGGCTCGGTCCCGGCTGGTACCAGCCGGCCAGCTCGGCCCGCTCCAGCGGCGGGACCTGGACGGTGCCGTCCGGGTTGGTGCCCAACGAGATGATGCTCGCGTCGACCCCGATCCGGGGGATCGTGATCGTGGTGGGGGTGGAGCGGGGCAGCCCGGCGGCGGCCGGCGCCTCGTCGTACGTGTCGAACGACGGCGTGGCGCTCGGCGTGGCCGCCGCCTGGGCCAGGGGTTGGGGCGGGCGGGGAGCGGGCGTGCCCTTGAGCGACGCGCCGACCAGGCCGGCGCCCACCATGGCGAGCAGGACGACGACGGCCGCGCCGGCGGCGCGCCACGGAATCCCGTGGCGGCCGCCGGCCCGGGTCGCCGTCACGTCACGCGTAGGACGCATCGGTCCGACGACGACGCAGCAGCACGATGCCGCCCAGCGCGGAGGCGCCGATCAGGCTCGCGCCCGCGGCGGCCAGCTCGCGGTCGGTGCCGGCGCCGGCGCCACCGTCACCACCGTCGACCCCGCCACGCGGCAGGACGACCAGCTCGCCCTTGCCGCAGGAGCCCTCGAGCTTGTAGCGGCCCGGCTTGGCGTGCCGGTCCACCTTGGCCTCGCCGTAGTAGACGAAGTCACGCTTGTGCTCCCAGCGGTCCTCGTCCTTGCCGTAGTCCCCGGACTCCTCGTCGGACCAGCCGTTCTCGTGGTCCTTGCCGTCCTCGTGGTCCTTGCCGTTCTCGTCGTGGCCCTTCCAGTCCGAGCCGTGGTCGCCCCGGTCGGACTCGTCGCCGTAGTCGCCGTAGTCGCCGTGGTCGTTGTTCTCGTGGTCCTTCTTGTCGCCGTCGCGGCCGGACTCCTCGCGGTCCTTCCAGTCGCTGCCGTGCTCGGCGTCCTGGCCGTGCTCGTCGCCCTTCCAGTCCTTGCGGTCCTCCTCGCGGCCGGAGTCCGCGGCGCCGCCGCCCTGGCCGTTCGGCTGCGGCTTGCCGGTCTCGTCACCGCGGCCGTCGTGGTCCTTGCCCTTGTCCTCGTGGTCCTTGCCCTTGTCGTGGTCCTTGCCCTTGTCCTCGTGGTCCTTGCCCTTGTCGTGGTCCTTGCCCTTGTCCTCGTGGTCCTTGCCCTTGTCGTGGTCCTTGCCGTGCTCGTCGCGACGGTCCTCCTCCCCGCCACGCCAGTCACGGTGGTCCTCGCGCCCGTCGACCGGCTTGAGCTTGACCTTGCCGGTGACCTTGGACCACACGTACGCGTGCTTCTGCGGCTCTTCGCAGACCTCGAGGAGCTTGACCTCGTCCCCGGGCTTGACCACGTGCGGCTTGGCGAAGACCTTGCCGTCCTTGTCGTCGTGGTGACCGTCGGCGTACGCGACCGCCGGCGAGAACACCAGCAGCGAGGCACCGCCGAGGGCGGCGCCCGCGACGACCTTTCCGAGCATCTTCTTACCCATGACCTGCGTCACTCCATCCCCTGTTGTCCTCGGCTCGGCCACATCCGAGCTAGGACCGACGTTAGACCGTTTCACGACCTATGAGAGGAAAGATTCGTGTTTAAGAGTTTGACGGGGATGAGGGCTATCGGGGTGGTAAGCGGCTTTCATCGCATGTGCCGCCGACTGGTGGGCGTCGCGGGGTTCCCGACCCCTGGCGCGCTAGGGGTCCGTCCGGCGCTCGCCGGGGTGAGTCGGCGGGATCGTCCGGGTTCGGGGGAGTGCGGAACCGGACCGTCGCCGGGGTGGCCGCCGCCATCGTCCGGCCCGGCGGGGCTCCGGGCGCCGGACCCGGCGGGCGGTCGAGCGGGAGACATAGAGGCATTGCCATGGAAGCGCTCCCATGCAAGAATCGGCGGCACGCGGTTCGGAAAGCCACACCGCGCAGCAGGCAGGAGTCGAGGGCACCGGTCCGCCGGACGACGTCCCGCCCGGGCCGGCGGTCGCCGGTCATCGCACCACCACCACCGCCCGTCCGGGTCGGGCGCCCCCCGAAGGAATCCCGTTGGCGCCGGCGGTCGTCCGCGCAGGACGCCCATCGGGCCACCGTGCCGGGCCGTTCGCGGGTCCGGTCTCGCCCAAGGAGATCAGTGGCATGAACGTGTGGAGAAGGATGTCCGGCCCACGCCGGGCCCTCGCGCTCGCCGGCGCGGGCACCCTGGTCGCGGGCGGGCTGGTGACCCTTCCGGTCACCGTCGCCCACGCCGCGACCCAGTGTGCGGTGACGTACACGACCAACGACTGGCCAGGCGGCTTCACCGCCACCGTCAACATCAGGAACATCGGCGACGCGCTCAACGGGTGGACGCTCGGCTTCACGTTCCCGGACGGCGGCCAGCGCGTGCAGCAGGGCTGGTCGGCCCGGTGGGCGCAGTCCGGCCAGAACGTCACCGCGCAGAACGAGTCGTACAACGGCTCGCTGGCCAGCGGGGCCACCATCAGCATCGGCTTCAACGGGGCCTGGAGCGGCAGCAACCCGAAGCCGACCTCGTTCACCCTGAACGGGGTGACCTGCAACGGCGGCACGAACCCGACCACCCCGCCGCCCACCACCACGCCGCCGCCGACCACCCCGCCCCCCACGACCCCGCCGCCCGGCAACCGGGTGGACAACCCGTACCTGAACGCCCGGGGCTACGTGAACCCGGAGTGGAAGGCCAAGGCCGAGTCGGTCGCCGGCGGCAACCGGGTCTCCAACAACCCCACAGCGGTCTGGCTGGACCGGATCGCCGCCATCAACGGCACGCCGGACAGCAGCTCCAACGGCGCCATGGGAGTACGGGACCACCTGGACGAGGCGCTGCGCCAGGGCGCCAACTACATCCAGTTCGTCATCTACAACCTGCCCGGTCGGGACTGCGCGGCGCTCGCCTCCAACGGTGAGCTCGGCCCGGACGAGCTGCCGAAGTACAAGGCCGAGTACATCGACCCGATCGCCGCGATCCAGGGCGACCCGAAGTACGCCAACCTGCGGATCATCAACATCATCGAGATCGACTCACTGCCGAACCTGGTGACCAACACCTCCGGCCAGCCCGGCGGCACCACGATGTGCGACACCGTGAAGGCCAACGGCGCGTACGTCAACGGCGTCGGCTACGCGCTGGCCAAGCTCGGCGCGATCGGCAACGTCTACAACTACATCGACGCCGCGCACCACGGCTGGATCGGCTGGGACAGCAACTTCGGCCCGACCGCCGACATGCTGAAGAGCGCCGCTGTCGCCTCCGGCAGCACGGTGGCGAACGTGCACGGCTTCATCGTGAACACGGCCAACTACTCGGCCCTGCGCGAGCCGTACGTCAAGGTGACCGACACGGTGAACGGCCAGACCGTGCGGCAGTCCACCTGGATCGACTGGAACCAGTACGTCGACGAACTGTCCTTCGCCCAGGCGTTCCGGAACAAGCTGGTCCAGGTCGGCTTCGACAGCAACATCGGCATGCTGATCGACACCTCCCGCAACGGCTGGGGCGGCTCCGCCCGGCCCACCGGCCCGGGTCCGATGACCAACGTCAACGACTACGTCAACGGTGGCCGGGTGGACCGGCGGATCCACGCCGGCAACTGGTGCAACCAGTCCGGGGCCGGTCTGGGCGAGCGCCCGAAGGCCGCGCCGGAGCCGGGCATCGACGCGTACGTCTGGGTCAAGCCGCCGGGTGAGTCGGACGGCTCCAGCCGGGAGATCCCGAACAACGAGGGCAAGGGCTTCGACCGGATGTGCGACCCGACGTACACCGGCAACGCGCGCAACGGCAACAACCCCACCGGGGCCCTGCCGGACGCCCCGATCTCCGGCGCCTGGTTCCCCGCACAGTTCGCGCAGCTCATGCAGAACGCCTACCCGCCGCTCTCCTGAGCCGACGCCCACCGGCCGCTGGCAGTAGGTGAGGTGCTCCAGCGGCAGGTTCCCCGGGCCCCCGGCCGACCGCCACCGGTCGGCCGGGGGCCCCCTCGCGCGCTCCCACCCGCTCGACATCCCCGCACTCTCCCGGAAAGAGTGGCCTCCCGACGCCCGGAGGCCACTCTTTCCCTGTCCGTGCCGGAGCCCGCGTCCCCGAGGGCGCGGGCCCGGGGGAGTGCGGGGTGTGGGGTCAGGGCACTGTCTTCTCGATCGCGGCCCGGCCCAGTTCGGCGAGGTCGCGGCGGGCCCGTTCGAGGTTCTCCGGGGTCATGTCCTGGCCCCGGGCCATCACCAGGTCCTCCGGGTCCCACGGCTGCTCACCACCGGTGCGGATGTTGTCCGGGGCGGCGCCAGTGCCGGTCCCGGTCGCGCCGGTGCCGGCCGCGTACGGGTCACCGATCAGGTTCTCGCCGGCGCTCCGCTCGCCGCGGTCACCGGGCCCCACGAAGGTCGGATTGTCCCGGTCGGCGCCGCCCCCGGTCATCAGCTGCGGGACGCCGGTGTCGTCCTCCACCGCCGCGGCCACTTCCGGGCTCTCCTCCAGCGGGCGGTCACGGTCACGGTCCGTCATGTCGCTGCCCTCCTGTCCCAGGCGCGTTCCCTGATCCCCCTGGCCTACCCCGGGAGGCGGAGGGCATGCCCGCCGGGTCGCGGCCGCCCGGCTCGTGCCGGGCGGTACGTCCGGTTCGTCAGGACGGCTCCTGCTCCTGGGACTCGGGGGGCTCGGCCGGGTTGCGCCACTGCCAGAGCAGCATCAGCACGCCGAACACCAGCATGCCGAGGCCGGCCCAGAGGTTGATCCGTACGCCCTCGGCCTTCTCCACCGCGGCGGCGCCGTCGAAGATCCCGACCAGCGTGACGATCGCCCCGTACGCCGTGAACAGCCCACCGATCACCCGGCGGATGTCGAACAGCCGGGCGGCGGCGGACCGGCGCCGGGCCTCTTCGGTGGCCGCCACCATGTGGTCGTGCCCGTGCGGGTCGAGGTTGTCCATGGCCATGGCCGAGCACCCTTCCTAGAAGAACGGCACGTAGAGGAGGAGCGAGAGGGTCAGCACGATCACGCCGAGCACGACGGGGGAGCGCCACCAGACAGCGTCCCCGGTGAGCACGTCGCCCTTCAGGTCGATCCCGCCCGTGCCGTACACCAGGCCGCGCAGCTCCTCGTCCCGCCGCGGCCTGGTGAACGGGGTGACGATCGCGGCGACCACCGCCACCGTCACGAACGCGATGCCGGCGCCCCAGAAGCTCTCCTCCAGGTCGGAGTTGAAGTGCACCACCCCGCCCTTGTAGAGCAGGTAGGTGGCCAGGGCGGCCAGGGTGCCCAGGAGCAGGGAGAGGAAGCCGGCCGCGGCGGTCATCCGCTTCCAGAACATGCCGATGATGAAGGTGGCGAACAGCGGCGCGTTGAACAGCGAGAAGAGCGCCTGGATGTAGTTCATGATGTTGCTGAACCCGGCCGCGATGAAGGCGGTGCCGATGCCGATCAGCACGCCGGCGACGGTGGCCCAGCGGCCGATCCGGATGTAGTACTCGTCGGGCCGGTCCCGGCGGATGTACGACTGCCAGATGTCGTAGGTGAAGACGGTGTTGAAGCCGCTGACGTTGGCCGCCATGCCGGCCATGAACGAGGCGACCAGGCCGGTCACCGCGACGCCGAGCACGCCGTTGGGGAGCAGGTCGCGCATCAGCAGCGGGATGGCGTTGTTGTAGACCAGGTCGCCGCTCTCCGCGCCCAGCCCCTGCACGGTGACCAGGGCGACCAGGCCGGGGATCACGGTGACCACCGGGATGAGCAGCTTCGGGTACGCGGCGATGATCGGCGTGCGCCGGGCGGCGCTCATGTTCTTGGCCGACAGGGCGCGCTGCACCTCGGCGAAGTTCGTCGTCCAGTAGCCGAAGGAGAGCACGAAGCCGAGGCCGAAGACGATGCCGATCCAGTGCGCGCCCAGCGGGTTGGCGGTGGTGCCGGTGTCCTGCCAGGTGTGCAGGCCGGCCTCGCCGAGCTTGGAGTCGCGCACCGCGTCCATCAGCCCGGCGACCCCGCCCACCTTCACCAGGCCGAGGATGGTGATCGGCAGCAGGCCGGCGACGATCACGAAGAACTGGAGCACCTCGTTGTAGATCGCCCCGGAGAGCCCGCCCACGGTGATGTACGCCAGCACGATCAGCGCGCCGACCACGATGGCCACCCAGAGCGGCCAGCCGAGCAGCGCCTGCATGATCAGCGCCAGCGCGTAGAGGTTCACCCCCGCGATCAGCACCTGGGCCACCGCGAAGCTGAGCGCGTTCAGCAGGTGGGTCGGGCGGTTGAAGCGCAGCCGCAGGTACTCGGGGACGCTGCGGACCTTGGAGCCGTAGTAGAAGGGCATCATCACGATGCCGAGGAAGACCATCGCCGGGACGGCGCCGATCCAGTAGTAGTGCAGCGTCATCGCGCCGTACTGGGCGCCGTTGGCGGCCATTCCGATGATCTCCAACGCCCCGAGGTTGGCCGAGACGAAGGCGAGGCCGGTCACCCAGGCGGGCAGGGAGCGACCGGAGAGGAAGAAGTCGACACTGGTCCGGATCGCCCGTCGGGCCGCGAAGCCGACCCCGAGCACGGTGACGAAGTAGAGCGCCAGGATGCCGTAGTCCAGGACGTTCATGTTCAGCCGGAGGCCGCCGCCGTCCATCCCCGTCACCCTTCGTCCGCCGTTGCGCGCCGGTCGCACGCGCGCCCCCATTTACCCCAGGTGCGAAGTTTCACGCCTGGCCCTCCCGATGGGGCCGGCACGCGGGGCGCCCCCGGCCGGTCCGGCCGGGGGCGCCCGTGGGGTCGGTCAGCGGCCGAGGACCCGGTCCAGGAAGTCGCGGTACTGGCGGACCGCCATCCGCAGCTGCTCGGTGTCCGCCGAGCCGGCGTCCTGCCACGCGCCGAGCCGGCTCTTCTGCGCCGACAGCGCCGACGCGAGGGCCTGGATGGCCTCGTCCACCAGGGCCTGCGCCTCGCCGGCGGCCGCCCTGGGATCGTCCACGAAGCGCAGCTGGACGTCGCGCCAGCGGTCCCGGAACCGCTGCGCGACGTCCGCCTCGAAGAGGGTGGCCGGCTCGGCGGGCACCGTGGTGGCGGGTTGCCCGCCGACCGCGGCCCCCGCCTCCGGGCTGGCGGTGTCCGGGTCGACCATGACCGGCGTGGCGCTGCCGTAGCCGGCCGCCCCGGTCGCGTCCGGGTCGCCGCCCCGGTCGATCAGGTCCGCCCGCCGGTCCGGGTCGCCCCCGGCCGTGTCCGGCCGCCCGACCGGGGCGCCGGAGGGTTCCTCGGGGTCGCCGCCGGGCCGCTGTTCCGCGGTGCCGCGCGGCCCGTGCAGCTCGGCCGTCGGGTCGGCCCGCCGCCCCTCGCGCGGGCCGTCGGCGGCACCGTCGCCGGGCCGCGCGGTCCACTCCGTCCGCGGGTCCGGCTCGTCCTCGGGGCGCGGGCTGGCCAGGGCGGACGCGGCGACCGCGCCACCCACGCTGGTGGCGCCGAACGCGGTGGGTACCGGACCCGGCTCGTGGAACTCGGTCCGGTCGTCGGCCGCGTCGGCGCCGTCCGGCCGGTCGGCGGTACGGCGCTCGCCGGCGACCGTCGGGTCGTCGAAGGTGCCGCGGTCGGAGATCACGTCCTCCGGTACGTCGGCCCGGTCGGCCCGGTCCTCGGCCGGCGGAACCGGCACCGGGGTGGACCGGACGGCCTCGGGGTGCTCGTTGCTCGCCCGCTGCTCTTCCTGGCGCATGGTGGTCTCCTCAGCGGTTCGTGACGTCGTGCGGGGTGTCCGGGTGGCGCTGCTCGGGCGGGCGGGGCGTGACCGGCTCCTCGCCGAGCAGTTCGGCGAAGAGGGCCCGGTAGTGCACCACGGCCTGGCGCAGCTCCTCGGTGCTGGCCTCCCCGCGGGAGTTGCGCAGGTGAATCTCGTGTGCGTCCCGGTACCGGGTGAGCGTCCGGGCGTGCTCGACGGAGAGGTGGGCGATCTGGTCGGAGAAGTCACCGGTGGGGTAGCCGCGTTCGGCGATGAGCCGGGTGAGAAGTTCGTCCGCGTCGCCCACCGTCTCGCCCGGCGAGTCGACGAAACGGACCTGGAGTTCCTCCCAGGCGGCCGCGTACCGGGCCCGGGACTCGGCGGAGAGCGGGGTCAGGGTGAGTTCGGCGTGCCGGCGCTCCCGGTCCCGCAGCTCCCGCTCGGCGGCGGTGCGGCTGTCCCGTTCGGCGACCACCCGGTCGTACTCCGGCCCGAAGCGGCGCCGCAGCGCCCGGCGCCGGCCGGCCACCAGGGCGACCGCGACCAGCGCCGCGATCACCAGGATGACGAGGACTGTGACGATTACCTGCGTGGGCGACATGGCCTCCTCCTTCGCCCGGTGGTATTCCCTCGGCTCACTGATCGCCAATCCCGTTGCGCGGCACTTTCCTGACCGATCCGGCGGGATCCCGGCGGGTCGGCACGCCGGCGCGCGGACATGACGAGTCACACAGAGTGATGGCCGGCCAAAACTTGACTCATTCCAGAAAACGCGATTGGCTGGGTGCGGTCGGTCGGATCCGACCCCGAGCGCCCCGCCGCCCCCCGACTGCCAGCAGTCCCGCCCCGACCGCCGCCGACGCGTCCGGGGGGCACGCCGCAACACCGATCAGGAGGAGAGCGATGAGCGACCCGCAGGCCAGCAAGCCGATCCTCACCACCCGTCAGGGCCACCCGGTGCACAACAACCAGCAGCAGCGGACGGTCGGTTCCCGCGGCCCGGCGACGCTGGAGAACTACCACTTCCTGGAGAAGATCAGCCACTTCGACCGGGAGCGGATCCCGGAGCGGGTGGTGCACGCCCGCGGCTTCGTCGCACACGGCGAGTTCGAGGCGTACGGGACCATCGGTGACCAGCCGGCGTCGACGTACACCCGGGCCAAGCTGTTCCAGACCAAGGGCAAGAAGACCCCCGTCACCATCCGGTTCTCCACCGTCATCGGCGGCCGGGACTCCTCCGAGGCGGCTCGCGACCCGCGCGGCTTCGCGGTGAAGTTCCGCACCGAGGACGGCAACTGGGACATGGTGGGCAACAACCTCCAGATCTTCTTCATCCGCGACGCGATCAAGTTCCCGGACGTGATCCACGCGCTGAAGCCGGACCCGGTGACCTTCCGGCAGGAGCCGAACCGGATCTTCGACTTCATGTCCAACACGCCCGAGTCGATGCACATGCTGACCTGGCTCTTCTCCCCGTACGGCATCCCGCGGAACTACCGGACGATGCGCGGCTCCGGGGTGAACACCTACCGCTTCGTCAACGCCGAGGGCGAGGGCGTGCTGGTCAAGTTCCACTGGCTGTCCCAGCAGGGCGAGCACAACCTGACCCAGGCCGAGGCGGACGCGATCCAGGCCACCGACCTGGGCCACGCGTCCAAGGACCTGTACGAGGCGATCGAGCGCGGCGAGTACCCGCGGTGGGAGCTCAACGTGCAGATCATGAGCGACGACGAGCACCCGGAGCTGGACTTCGACCCGCTCGACGACACCAAGATCTGGCCCGAGGAGGACTTCCCCTACCTGCCGGTCGGCATGATGACGCTCAACCGCAACATCACCGACCACCACAACGAGAACGAGCAGATCGCCTTCGGCACCGGCGTGCTGGTCGACGGGATCGACTTCTCCGACGACAAGATGCTGGTCGGGCGGACCTTCTCCTACTCGGACACCCAGCGCTACCGGGTCGGCCCGAACTACCTCCAGCTGCCGATCAACCGGCCGCGCGAGGACGTGGTGGTCAGCACCAACCAGACCGGCGGCGCGATGTCGTACGGGGTGGACAACCGCGGCGCCAACCCGCACGTCAACTTCGAGCCGTCCTCGGTCGCCGGGCTCCAGGAGGCCGACGAGTCCTACCGCGAGTACCGACCGTTCGTCTCCGGCCAGATCATGAAGGCCCCGATCGAGCGGCAGAACAACTACACGCAGGCCGGTCGCCGCTACCGCGAGATGGCCGACTGGGAGCGGGACGACCTGATCCACAACCTGGTCACCAACCTGGCCCAGTGCGACAAGCACATCCAGGAGAAGATGGTCTGGCACTTCAGCCAGTGCGACGAGGACTACGGTCGCCGGGTCGCCGAGGGGCTCGGCCTCGCCGCCAACGTCTGATCCCCGTCCGCTTCCCGAGCGCCCCGCCGGCCGACCGGCGGGGCGCTCGTCGTCCGTCCGGGTCCACGGTGGAGGGCGCGACGGACGGTAGTGCTTCGGGCGCGGATTACGTATCCTGCCGAGGGCGCCCTGCCGGCGCCGCGGCCGGGCCCCGGCCGGCCGGAAGCCACCCGGTCGGCGTCGGTTGCCCCTGCCGCCATCCTTCCGGGCGAGGTCTGATTGAACACCCGCGACTGGCCGATCCGGTCCAAGCTGACCGCGCTGGTCGTCGTCCCGGTCACCGCGCTGCTGGCGCTCTGGATCTTCGCCACCACGCTCACCTTCGGCCCCGCCCTCGACCTGCTCTCCGCCCGCACCCTCCTCTACGACCTGGGTCGCCCCGGCGAGGCGGTGGTGGCCGAGTTGCAGCGGGAACGCCGCCTCTCGGTGATCCAGCTCGCCGGGTCCGAGTCGCTGCCGGCGCTGGCCGAGCAGCGGGCGCGTACCGACCGGGCATTGACCGAGCTGCGCCGCCGGACCGGCGGCGAAGACCTCCGCGACGCCACCGACGACCATCTCGACGCCCGGCTGGACCAGCTGGTCACCGCTCTGGAGGGGCTGCCGGCCGGCCGCGGGTTCATCGACCGGCGGGAGGTGGACCGGGTCGGCGCGCTCAACCTCTACAGCGGGATGATCTCGTCGGCCTTCCAGACCTTCGCCGCCATGGCGACCCTGCCCGACCAGGAGCTCAACCGGCAGGCGCTGGCCGTCACCGCGCTCGGTCGCTCCCGTGAGCTGCTCGGCCAGACCGACGCGCTGCTGGCCGGGGCGCTGGCCGCCGGGCGGTTCGCCGAGGGGGAGCACGCCCAGCTGGTGCAGACCATCGGCAACCAGCGGTTCCTGGCCGAGACCGCGGTGGCGGACCTGCCCGACGCCGACCGCGCCGGCTACCAGCGGCTCACCGAGCGGCCGGCGTTCGGCCGGCTGCGGGCCCTGCAGGACACGCTGCTGGCGGCCGACCGGTCCGCCCGCCCACCGGTCGACGGGCCGGCGTGGCAGGCCAACTACGAGGCCGTCCAGCAGGCGCTGCGGGACTTCGAGCTGGCCCAGGCCGACGGCCTGGCCGAACGGTCGGTGCCGCTGGCGGTGCGGGTCCTGGTCCGGCTCGCCGCCGCCGGCCTGCTGGGCCTGACCGCCGTCGTGGTCGCGGTGGTGGTGGCGCTGCGGGTCGGCCGTTCCCTCGCGCAACGGCTGACCGGCGTACGCACTGCCGCGCTGGAGATGGCCGAGCGCCGGCTGCCGGACGTGGTGGCCCGGCTGCGCCGGGGCGAGCAGGTCGACGTGGCCCGGGAGGCGCCCCCGCTGGAGTACGGCGCGGACGAGATCGGCCAGGTCGGGCGGGCCTTCAACGAGGTGCAGCGGACGGCGGTGCGGGCCGCGGTCGACGAGGTGACCCTGCGCCGCGGGCTGAACGAGGTCTTCCTGAACATCGCCCGACGCAGCCAGGGGCTGGTGCACCGGCAGCTCGCCCTGCTCGACCGGATGGAGCGGCACACCGAGGACCCGGACGAGCTGGCCGAGCTGTTCCGGGTCGACCATCTCGCCACCCGGCTGCGCCGGCACGCCGAGGACCTGGTCATCCTGGCCGGCGCGGCGCCGGGCCGGGGTTGGCGCAACCCGGTCGCCATGGTCGACCTGATCCGCGGCGCGATCTCCGAGGTCGAGTCCTACGACCGGGTCGACATCACCACCGTGCAGCCCGCCGGCACCCTCGGGCGGGCGGTGGGTGACGTGATCCACCTGCTCGCCGAGCTGATCGAGAACGCCACCGCCTTCTCCCCGCCGGACAGCCGGGTGGAGGTCGCCGGGGAGCGGGTGGCCAAGGGCTACGCCATCGAGATCACCGACCGGGGGCTGGGCATGTCGGCCGCGGCGATCGAGGACGCGAACCGGCGGCTGGCCCGTTCGCCCGAGTTCGATCCCAGCGAGACCGCCCGCCTCGGCCTGTTCGTGGTGGCCCGGCTCGCCGCCCGGCACGGGGTCCGGGTGCGGTTGCGCCCGGCCGACCCCACCGGGCTGACCGCCGTGGTGCTGCTGCCGGCCGACCTGGTCACCGCCGAGCCGTCCCCGCTGCCCGGCCCGGTCGACGCCGAGCCGGCGCGGGTCGGTGCGACGCCCGGGCGGCGCCAGCTGGACCGGGCCGACCGGCTGGCCGGCCTGCCCCGGCCCCGGACCGCCCGGACGACCCGGCCGCGGCCCGCCCCGACGGTGCCCGACGGGGCGGCCGAGCCGTCCCGCCCCGGTGGCGGCCCGGCGCCCGCCGCGCCGGCCGGCGAGATCGACGGGCTGCCCCGGCGGGTGCGCCGGCGGCCGGCCGCCCGCCCGCGGGCCGGGGACGCCGCCCGCCCGGCGACGGAGTCGGCGGCGAGCGCCCGGGCGGCGGAGGCGGTGAGCCCGGCGGCGCCCGGGGGCCGGCCCGCGGTGGACGCCCGGCCCGTGCGGCAGCCGGCCGGGGACGGTCCGACCCTGCCGCAACCGGTGGCCGAGGTGCCGCGGTCGCGGACCCCGGAGGAGGCGCGCCGGTTCATGTCGGCGTTGCAGGCCGGCACCGCTCGGGGCCGCCGGGCGGCCGAGGGCACCGCGGCGAGCCGCGACGCGGATCAGACCGCCCCCGCACCGGCCGCCGGACCCGCCGGACCCGCCGGTTCGGCCGAACCGGCCGTTCCCGCCGACGCGGCCGGCGCTCCGGCCGGACCGGCCGTCGCTCCCGGTGGGCGGGGCGGCGCTGACGCGCCGGTGGTCGCTCCGGGCACCGCTGGCGCCGCCAACGGCTCCGCGCCAGCGGGTGCTCCCGTCCAACCCGCCGGCGGCGACCCGTCGGCGGTCGCCCCGGGCACCGCGGACCCGACCGACGGCGCCGGAGCCGCGGGCGGGCGGCCGGTGGACGACGACGCCACGGTCGTCCTGCCGGCGGCCACCGAATCCCTGACCGCGACTGAGAGGGACGCCTGATGCTGCAGCCGACGAGGCAGACTGCCGATCTCGACTGGTTGCTCGACGAGTTGGTGGACCGGGTGCCATCCGCCCGCGAGGCGGTGGTGCTGTCGGCGGACGGGCTCCTGCTCGGCGCCTCCACCGGGTTGGACCGGGCGGACGCGGAGCACCTGTGCGCGCTCGCCTCCGGCCTGTCCAGCCTGGCTCGCGGGGCGAGCCGGCACGTCGCAGGCGGGCCGGTGCGGCAGACCGTGGTGGAGATGGAGTCGGCGTACCTGCTGGTCACGGCGGCCGGGCAGGGCGCCTGCCTGGCAGTGGTCAGCGAGGCGGACGCCGACATCGGCCTGGTGGCGTACGAGATGGCGATGCTGGTGACCCGGGTGGGCGAGTACCTGACAGCCCCGGCCCGGTCGGCGGCGGGAGCGGCCGATGCGGACTGAGTCGCCCGGGCCGCAGCACGAGTGGCTGGACGGCGACGCCGGCCCCGTCGTGCGGCCGTACACGCTCACCGGCGGGCGGGTCCGCTCGGCCGTCGGCGGCTTCGACCTGGTCGCGTTCGTCCTGGCCGAGCCGGGCGCCGACCTGGCCGCCCACCCGGAGCTGCAACCGGAGCACCGCCGACTGGTCGAGCTGGCCGGCCGGCCGGTCCCGGTGGCGGAGCTGGCGGCCGACCTCGACCTCGCGGTCGGCGTGGTCCGGGTGCTGCTCGGTGACCTGTTGGCCCGGGGCGTGGTCGCCGTGCACCAGCCGCCGCGCACCGCGTACCTGCCCGACAACGACATCCTCAAGGCGGTGGTCAGTGGACTCCGTGCGTTATGACGGTGAGCGGGCCCGGATCCCGCTCGCACTGAAGATCCTCATCGCCGGGGGCTTCGGGGCCGGCAAGACGACGCTGGTCAGCGCGCTGAGCGAGGTCCGGCCGCTGCAGACCGAGGAGGTGCTGACCGGGGCCGGCGTCGGTACCGACGACCTCTCCGGGGTGGAGACCAAGTCGACCACCACGGTGGCGATGGACTTCGGCCGGATCACCATCAACGAGGATCTCCAGGTCTACCTCTTCGGCACCCCCGGCCAGGACCGCTTCTGGTTCCTCTGGGACGAGCTGGCCTTCGGCGCGCTCGGCGCGGTGGTGCTCGCCGACACCCGGCGACTGGCCGACTGCTTCCCGTCGATCGACTACTTCGAGCAGCGCGGCATCCCGTTCGTGGTCGGGGTGAACTGCTTCGACGGCGCCCGCCGGTTCAGCCTGGAGACCGTACGCCAGGCCCTCGACCTGGACCCGGAGGTGCCGCTGGTGCTCTGCGACGCCCGGGACCGGCAGTCCGGCAAGCTGGTGCTGATCGAGCTGGTCGAGCACGTGGCCCGGCAGCGCGGCGAGCCGGTGCCGGCGGCCTGACCCGGCGGCGGGCCAGCGGCACCCGGCGGCGCGGCCGGCGCGGCACCCGGCGGCGTGGGCGTAGACCGGACGAGCGGGCGGAATCGGGGCGGCGAATCGTGGCTAAGGATCCGGCATTGCGGGAACCCTCTGGTTGGATCGACGCAGGAGCGGGCGGAGGGTGGAACCGGTGACAGGTCAGGACGCGATCGTCCACGTCGGCGGCTACACGGAGCACAGCGGCGGCCGGGCCACGGGCATCGTGGCCGCCCGGCGGGACCGGGACTCCGGGGCGCTCACCCCGCTGGGCACGGTCGCGGTCACCCCGTCGCCGTCGTTCCTCGCCCGGCACCCCGAGCTGCCGGTGCTCTACGCCGTCAACGAGCTCCCCACCGGTGAGGTCAGCGCCTGGCGGGTCGGGCCGGACGGCGGGCTCACCCCGCTCGGCTCCCGGCTCAGCGGCGGCGTCGAGCCCTGCCACCTGGCGGTCGCCCCGGACGGGCGGCACCTGTTCGTGGCCAACTACGGCGACGGCAGCGTGTCGGTGCTCCCGCTCGACCAGCAGGGGGTGCCCGGCGAGCGCACCGACCTGGTGCAGCACGAGGGGCACGGCCCCGACCCGGAGCGCCAGGAGCGGGCGCACGCCCACATGGTCTCGCCCGGCCCGGGGCGGGGGCCGCTGCTCGCGGTCGACCTGGGCACCGACTCGGTCTACCGGTACGACCTGGACGCCGCCACCGGCCGGCTGGTGCCCCGGGCGCCCCGGGTGCGGACCCACCCCGGGGCCGGCCCCCGGCACCTGGCCCGGCACCCCGACGGCCGGCGCTGCTACCTGGCCGGCGAGCTGGACGCCTCGGTCACCGCGTACGAGCTGACCGCCGAGGGGGCGCTGCACCAGCGGGGTCGGGTCGAGGCCAGCGAGCGGACCGGGCACGTGCAGCCGTCGGAGATCGCCGTCGGGCCGGACGGGCGCTTCCTGTACGTGGCCAATCGCGGGGTGGGCACCGTCTCCGTCTTCGCCCTCGCCGGCGAGCTGCCGGAGCAGGTCGCCGAGGTGGACACCGGTGGCGAGTGGCCGCGGCACTTCGCGCTGATCGGGGCGCACCTCTACGTGGCCGACGAGCGGGCCGACATGGTCCGGGTGTTCCGGGTCGATCCGAGCAGCGGCGTACCGGTCCCGGTAGGCGAGCCGGTGCCGCTGCCCAGCCCCACCTGTGTCCTGGGCTGACCGGGCGGAAAGCCTTGTTCGGCAACGCCTTGAGGCTGAGCAATCACTCAGTGCCACCAAATGGTGATCAACTGTATCTCCTCCGTAACTTTCGTCCGAACGGTTATGGCAGTCCCCCCTTCGGATACGCAAGATGGTCTGCGTGTCAGCAGGCCGCCATCGCATGCGTTCGAATCTCAACGGCGCCGCCGCCGCAGCAGCGGTCGGCGTGCTCGTCGTCTCCGCGGGAGGGTGGTTCGGCTATCAGCAGCTCTCCGGGCCGGACTGTTCGGGCAAGGTCGAGCTCTCCGTCGCGGTGGCCACCGAGCTGGCGCCCGCCGTCAGCGGCGCGGCCGACCAGTGGGTCAAGGACGGGGCGGCGGTCGGCGGCACCTGCATCGCGGTGACGGTGTCGGCCTCCGACCCGGTCGAGGTGGCCGCGACGGTGGCGGCCAAGCACGGCGCCGTGCTGGCCGGCGTCGGCCAGGCCAGCGGCACCGCGGTCAGCCCCGACGTCTGGATCCCGGATTCCTCCACCTGGCTGGCCCGACTCAAGGACGGCGGCGCGACCGCCTTCGACCCGGCCAACGGGGCGTCCATCGCGCGCAGCCCGGTGGTCGTGGCGATGCCCGAGCCGATCGCCTCCCGGCTCGGCTGGCCGGACCAGAAGCTGACCTGGAACAGGCTGCTCGGTGAGCTGAAGAGCGACAAGCCGCTGAACACCGGGATCGTCGAGCCGACCAAGGACGCCGCCGGGCTCTCCGGGCTGCTCTCGCTGACCGCCGCGGCCGCCAGCGCCGGCGGGGCGGACGCGCAGCGGGACACCGTCGGCGCGCTGCGCGCACTGGCCAACAGCCGCTCGGCACTGCGTCAGGACCTGCTCGCCCGGTTCCCGACCTCGCCGGATCCCACCACGATCGCCAGCGGCCTCGGCGCCGCACCCCTCTCCGAAGAGGACGTGATCGAGTACAACAGCAAGAAGCCGCCGGTCCCGCTGGCCGCGCTCTACCTGGAGCCGGCGCCGATGCCGCTGGACTACCCGTACGCGGTGCTGCCCGGCATCGAGCCGGCCAAGGCGTCCGCGGCCCGGGTGCTCTTCGAGGTGCTCACCACCTCCACCTTCCGTAACCGGCTGGCGGCGCAGTCGCTGCGCGCCCCGGACGGCAACTGGGGCGACGGCTTCGAGGCGCCGGTGGGTGCGCCCAGCCCGGCGGGTGGCGCGCCGGCGCCCCCGACCGCGGGCGGCACCGCCGCCGGCGGGCTGGACGCCGCCGCGATCGGCAGCGCGGTCTCGAGTTGGGCGATCGCCACCCAGTCCGGCCGGATGCTGGCCGTCATCGACGTCTCCGGTTCGATGAAGGCCGAGGTGCCCAGCGCCAACAACGCCACCCGGCAGCAGGTCACCGTCGAGGCGGCGCGCCGGGGTCTGACCCTCTTCGACGACTCCTGGTCGATCGGGCTCTGGACCTTCTCCACCAACCTCGAGGGCAGCCGCGACTACCGGCAACTGGTGCCCATCGGCCGGCTGTCCAGCAAGCGCGGGCAACTGGAGCAGGCGCTCGGCGGCATCCGGTCCTCCAGCGGTGACACCGGCCTCTACGACACCATGCTCGCCGCCTACAAGAACGTCCAGGACGGCTGGGAGGCGGGTCGGGTGAACTCGATCGTGCTCTTCACCGACGGCAAGAACGAGGACGCCAACGGCATCTCCCAGCAGAAGCTGCTCTCCGAACTCAACAAGATCAAGGACCCGGAGCGGCCGATCCAGGTCGTGATCATCGGTATCGGCAACGCGGTCAGCAAGGCCGAGCTGGAGTCGATCACCAAGGTCACCGGCGGCGGCGCGTTCGTCACCGAGGACCCGACCAAGATCGGCGAGATCTTCCTCCGGGCCATCGCGCTGCGCAAGGCGCCCGCCTGAGCCTTCGGACAGCCTGAAAGGGCCCGTCGTACCGCCGCATCCGGTACGGCGGGCCCTTTCCCGATCGCGGCCCGGTCGGGAAAAGTGACGGCAATACGTCCGAAGCAATCGGCCACCATAGTTGTCGGGGCAGGATGTCGTTCGTGCTCCCGCACCGCCGGACCCGCGATCCGGGCCGGCCGCCGCCCGGGGGCCGCCGGCGACCGATGTGGGAGGTTCGGTGACCTCGGCGACGCTGATGACCCCCGCACGGACGCCGGCGCGACCGGACGGCCCTCCGTCCGGCCTGGTGGCCCGCGCCGACGAGCGGGCCTACGTCCGCGTCCTGGTGGTGCTGGACACCAGCATCCTGACCGTCGCGGTGCTGGTCGGCTACGTCGCCCGGTTCGGCGAGGACGTCCCGACCGGCTCCCGGATCCCGTACGTGCTGGTGGCGCCCGGGGTGGTGCTCGCCTGGCTGGTCTCGCTCAAGGCGCTCGGCTGCTACGACGACCGGGTGCTCGGCTACGGGGCGGACGAGTACCGCCGGGTCGGCGCGGCGAGCCTGCGGCTGGCCGGCGGGGTCGCCATCGCCGGCTACGTCGCCGACGTCGGCATCTCCCGGGGCTTCCTGGCCGTCTCCTTCGCCGTCGGCACCCTCGGGCTCGAGGTGGCCCGGTTCGCCGCCCGCAAGCGGCTGCACCGGGCCCGCTCCCGGGGCGCCGGCTGGTCGCGCAAGGTGCTGGTGGTCGGCGACACCGCGCACGTGCTGGAACTGGTGCACACGCTGCGCCGCGAGCCGTACGCCGGCTACCACGTGGTCGGCGCGTGCATCCCGGACGCGCTGCTGGCCCCGGTGGCGCAGCGGCTGGGCGACGTGCCGGTGGTCGGCTCGTTCCGGGGCATCCCCGAGGCGGCCACCGCGATCGGCGCGGACACCGTGGCCGTCACCGCCTCCGGCGAGCTGACCGCGACCCGGCTGCGCCGGCTGGGGTGGCAGTTGGAGGGCACCGGGATCGACCTGGTGGTCGCTCCGGCGCTGACCGACGTGGCCGGCCCGCGCATCCACACCCGGCCGGTGGCCGGGCTGCCGCTGATCCACGTCGAGGCGCCCGAGTTCCGGGGGGTCCGGAAGCTGGTCAAGGGCCTCGTCGACCGGTCCGCCGCCGCGCTGGCCGTGGCGCTGCTGCTGCCGGTGCTGGGGCTGATCGCGCTGGCCATCCGGCTGGACAGCCGGGGGCCGGCGCTGTTCCGGCAGATCCGGGTCGGCCAGGGCGGCCGGGAGTTCGGGGTGTTCAAGTTCCGCACCATGGTGGTGAACGCGGACGCCCTGCGAGCCGAGCTGGCCGCCCGCAACGAGACCGACGGCCTGATGTTCAAGATGCGCGACGATCCCCGGGTCACCCGGATCGGCCGGCTGCTGCGCAAGTGGTCCCTGGACGAGTTGCCGCAGCTGGTCAACGTCCTGCTCGGGCAGATGAGCCTGGTCGGCCCCCGCCCGCCGCTGCCCGCCGAGGTGGCCCGCTACGAGGGCGACGTGGCCCGCCGGCTGCTGGTGAAGCCGGGCATGACCGGGCTCTGGCAGGTCAGCGGCCGGTCCGACCTGAGCTGGGAGGACGGCATCCGGCTCGACCTCTACTACGTGGAGAACTGGTCGCTCGCGGCCGACCTGACCATCCTGTGGAAGACCTTCGGCGCGGTGCTGCGCAGCCGGGGGGCGTACTGACCCGGCGGCGGGTCACGGCTGCGGGCCGGTCCAGTCCAGGCAGACCACCACGGCGTCGTCCACCAGGTCGCCGGCGACGAACGCGCGCAGGTCGCCGATCAGCGAGCGGACGGCGTCCAGCGGCTCCATCCGGCCGGTCCGGCGCAGGAACCGGTCCAGCGCTGTCTCGCCGTACCGGACGTTCTGCCCGGTGGCGTCGATCACACCGTCGCTGACCACGAAGAGCCGGTCGCCGCGGCGCAGCTCCAGGCGCTGCTCCCGGTAGTCGGTCGCCTCGAACATGCCGAGCGGGAACTGCTGCTCCAGCGGCTGCTCGCTCACCTCGCCGTCGCGGAGCAGTACCAGCCGGGGTGAGCCGGCGTCGACCACCGTCAGCACTCCGGTGCGCAGCTCCAGCTGCATCAGCAGGGCGGCCAGGTGCTGGCCGCCCCGGTGCAGGTCGTACACGGCCTGGTCGGCCAGCGCGGCCTGGTCGGCCAGGCTCAGCCCGGCCCGCCGGGCGTTGCGCAGCGCGTGGGTGGCGAGCGTGGTGAGCATGGCCGCCTCGACACCCTCGCCGGAGCCGTTGATGGTGGAGAGCCAGAGCCGGTCGCCGTCGTCGGCCCAGTCGAAGCTGTCGCCGCGCACCGCGTACGCCGGCTCCAACTGGCCGGCCAACCGGAACGCGGGGCGGGAGCGGCTGCGGCCGGGCAGCATCTCCCACTGCATCTCGGCGGCGAGGGTGAGCCGCCGGCTGCGCCGGGCGGTCCGGTAGACGTCCGTGCCGGCCGAGACGGCGGCCAGCTCGTGGGCCAGTGCGGTGGCGACCTCGGCCAGCCCGTCCAGCGCCGCCGGGGGGACGGGCACCGGGGTGATCCGGAGCACCCCGCGCCGTTCCCCGCGCATCGAGACCGGCAGGTAGCCCACCTGGTCGACGACGACCGGCGTCTGGTGGTCGAAGCAGCGCCAGGCCGGATGCCCCGGCGTGGTGATCGGGTCGCCGTCGTGCAGCGGCAGCAGCGCGGAGAGCCGGTAGTCGACCTGGAACAGCTCGGTGCCGGTCACGCCGTACGACTCGGCGAGCACCGCGGCGACCCGGTCCACCAGCAGGTCGGCGGGAGACTCGATGAGCGCACGCCGGGCCCGGTCGACGGGTTCGCTCATCGTCGCTCCAATCACAAGCACAAAGACCAGCTGAGGCGGAGTAGTCTCGGGCCCACCATGGCGGAACTGCACGGTCCACCCGGACCCGACACGAGTATCGCTGCCGAGCTGGACGCGGCGGCGGGTGCCCTGCTGACCGTATGGGAGGCGGCGCGGGAACGCACCACCAGCCGGATCTCCGGTGCCCAGTTGCGCGCCGTGATGGTGGTCGAGCAGCAGGACGGGATCAACCTGCGCCGGCTGGCCACCGGCCTGGACATGCTGCTCTCCTCGGCGAGCCGGCTCTGTGACCGGCTGGTCGCCGCCGGACTGCTGGAGCGGGAGCCCGGCCGGTTCGACCGTCGGGAGATCTCGCTGCACCTCACCCAGGAGGCCCGCCGGCTCCTCGCCGAGCTGCGCGACGACCGCCGCCAGCAACTCGCCGCGATCCTGGCCGACATGACCCCCGCCGGCCGGCAGGCTCTGCTGAACGGGATGCGGGAGTTCGACGAGGCGGCCCGCCGGCGGGACGCCTCGGTCCGCTCCGTCGAACCGGTCGGCCCCTGGTCGCCCGAGACGGCCGCGGCGGAGCGCGCGCTCGGCGCGGCACCCGATTGGCCGGGCGACCAGTCGGTGGCCCGCACGGCCTGACCGACTGACCGCCGCCGGCCCCGATCCCGCCTGACTCCCGGGGCGGCCGCCGGCTCCGACAACTCCCGCCAGCGGTGAACCGGCTCCGATGCCGGCCCAGTCGCCGCGGTACCGGCCGCCGGCTCCGACACCGGCCTACCGACTCGCGCTACCGGCCAACCGGCTTCGATCCCGGCCCGCCGGCCGGCGCGCGTCCCCGGGGGGTCAGCCTTCCGCCGCCGTGACGGCGAGCATGGCGATGTCGTCCTGGCTCTGCCCGGCCAGCCAGTCGTCGACCAGCCGGAGCAGCCGGTCGACCAGCGTCGCCGGGGGCAGGCCGGCCGCGTCGGCGAGCGCCCGGCGCAGCCGCCGCTCGCCGAACAGCTCGTCGCCGGCCGGCCCGCCGCGGGCCCCGGTCACCCCGTCGGTGTAGGCGAACAGCAGCTCGCCCGGGGCGAGCCGGATCTCGGTCTCGGCGAACCGGGCCGCCGCCAGCACACCCACCGGCATCCCGCCGACCCGGACCGGGCCGACCGTGCCGTCGGCGCGCACCACCAGCGGGTCGGGGTGCCCGCCGCCGGCCACCCGGACCCGGACGCCGCCGGCCGGCTCGCCCTCCACGGTGCCGAGCAGCAGGGTGGTGAACTGGCTGCGCCGGGCGGGCTGCGGGGTGTCCAGCAGCGCCCGGTCCAACAGCCGGATCAGCTCCAGCGGCCGCCGCTCCACCAGCCGCAGCGTCTGCAACGACTGGCGGACCCGCCCGGTGAGCACGGCCGCGCCGACGCCCCGGCCGCAGACGTCGCCGAGGGCGAACAGCGCGCCCTGCCCGATACGCGAGACGTCGTAGAAGTCACCGCCGATGCGCAGCCGGTCCCCGGCCGCGCGGTAGCCGCCGGCGAGGGTGACGCCGGGCACCGTGGGCAGTTCCGGCGGGAGCAGGCTCTGCTCCAGCACCCGGGCCAGGTGGGCCTGCTCGCCGTAGAGTTCGGCGGCGCCGACGGCGGCTCCGGCCCGGGCGGCGTACTCCCGGGCCAGTTCGGCGTCGCGCCGGTCGAAACCGGCCCGGCCCGGCCGGCGCAACAGGATCAGGGCGCCGGCCGGGCGGCCCGCGCCGGGCATCGGGCAGACCAGCGCCGGGCCGGGGTCGGCGAAGGCGGGCGGGAGCACGGCGGCCAGTGCGGCCGGATCGGCGTCCCGCCACGGGTCCGGCACGGCGTCGCCGTGCAGCGCCGCGGCCAGGCCGGGCAGCCCGGCCGGCACCGGGCCTTCGGTGGGCGACGGGTCGCCGGCGGCGTACCGGATCCAGCGCGGCCGCTGGTCGGCCGGGGACGGCGGCCGGTACAGCACCAGGGCCAGGTCGGCCAGGTAGGGCACGGGCAGGGTGGCGGTGGCACGCAGCGTCTGGTCGCGGTGCAGCGAGAGCCCGAGGCGGCCGCCGGCCTCGGCCAGGAAGGCGGTCCGGGTACGTTCCGCGCGCAGCGCGTCGGCGCGCGCCCGCTCCTCGGTGATGTCCCGCACGTACCAGACGCACCGGCCGCCGCCGAGGATCCGCCGGGTAGCGCTCAGCCGCCGCCCGTGGTGGGTGGTCTCGAAGCCGTCCGTCCCGTCCCGGGTGGCCGCGGCCAGTGCCGGCACCGCGCAGCGGGTCAGGTCGGTGCCGGGGGTGACCTCCGGCAGCAGGTCGGTGGCGAGCGCGTTGGCCAGGGTGACCACCTGGTCGGGACCGGTGGTCAGCACCGCCTCGGCCAGCCCGTCGAGCAGCTCGCGGGCGAGCCGGGGATCGGCCGGGAGCCGCCCGCCACGGGGCCCGGCGGCGGTGGGCACCGCCCCGGCGCCGCCGTCCGGTCGGGTCGTGGTCACCGCCGGTCGCCGGGCGCTGCGGCCTGTCGACCTGTGGACATGCTGGTCCGGCACTCCTCGCGTGGGGGTCGCTGCCTGCGGCAAGCGTACCGAGGCGGCCGGTGGTGCGCCGGGGCGGCGGTGCGGGGTCAGCTGGCCCGGGCCAGCCAGCCACCGGGGCGCGCGACGATCCGGCGGACCACCGATCCGGCCGCCCCGACCGCCGCGGCGGCCGGGCCGAGCGTCGCCGGCCGGACGGTGACCGGTGACCAGGCGGCGGTCAGCACCCGACCGGAGATCTCGGCGAGCACCGGCGGGCACAGCCAGCGGGCCAGCGGGGCGTAGCCGCCGCCGAGCACCACCGTGTCCAGGTCCAGCAGGTTCACCACGGCCGCGACCGCCACGCCGAGGGCGGTGCCGGCGTCGTGCAGGGCGCGCAGGGCGGCCGGGTCGCCGGCCGAGGCAAGCTCCGCCAGCCGGGCCGCCGCGGTGTCCGCCGGCAGGTCGGCCCCGGCCAGTCCGGCCGCGGCCAGGACGGCCTCCTGGCCGGCGTACCGCTCCAGGCAGCCGCGGCCGCCGCACCGGCACGGCCGGCCCTCCGGGCGGACCGGGAGGTGCCCGATCTCGCCGCTCCAGCCGCGCGCGCCGCGGAAGAGGTCGCCGTCGAGCACGATCCCGGCGCCGATGCCGACCTCGCCGGAGATGTGCAGGAAGCTGGCCGGCCCGGGCGGCCCGGCGTGCAGTTCGCCGAGCGCCGCGAGGTTCGCCTCGTTGTCGACGACCAGGGGCGGCACCCCGTCGATCCGCTCGGTGAGCGGCGGGTGCCCGGCGAGCAGCGCCGGGACCGGCACGTCCCGCCAGCCGAGGTTGGGCGCGAGGCGGACCAGCCCGGCGTCGTCGACCAGGCCGGGCACGGCGAGGGCCGCGCCGGCCAGGGTGAGCCCCTGGTCGGCCGCGTCGGCCCGGGCCCGGCCGGCCAGCTCGACCAGCCGGGCGAGGGTCTCGGCGGGGGAGACCGGCCGCAGGTCGGCCCGGCGGACCGTGTGGTGGCGGACCCGGCCGGCGAGGTCGACCACGCAGGCGGCCAGGTAGTCGACGTTGATCTCCAGGCCGAGCCCGGCGGGGCCGTCGTCGGCGAGCACCAGGCCGCGGGCGGGTCGGCCGGCCCCGGTACGCGGCGTCGGCTCCGCCTCGGCGACCAGCCGCCCGTTGACCAGATCCTCCACCACGGCGGAGACGGTGGCCCGGGTCAGCCCGGTCTCGGCGGCCAGCTCGGCCCGGGACGGTGGGCGCTCGGCGGCGGCGATCCGGCCCAGCACCACGGCGAGGTTCAGCTCGCGCAGGCTGCCCTGCCGGACCGCCCCGGCGGTGGTGTCGGGTCGGCGCACCCCTTGACACTGCCACAGGTGCGGCATTTAATTCAACCACTGAACAAATAGCGGACGACACCCCCGGAGGTCTGTCATGGCACCCCGTCCCACCCCCGCCGACAAGTTCTCCTTCGGCCTCTGGACGGTGGGCTGGCAGGCCCGCGACCCGTTCGGTGACGCCACCCGGCCGGCGCTCGACCCGGTCGAGGCGGTGCACCGGCTCGCCGAGCTCGGCGCGTACGGGATCACCTTCCACGACGACGACCTGGTGCCGTTCGGCGTCGACGGGGCCGCCCGCGACCAGCACATCACCCGGTTCCGCAAGGCCCTGGACGAGACCGGCCTGGTGGTGCCGATGGTGACCACCAACCTGTTCAACCACCCCGTCTTCAAGGACGGCGGCTTCACCAGCAACGACCGCGAGGTGCGCCGCTACGCGCTGCGCAAGGTGCTGCGCAACGTCGACCTCGCCGCCGAGCTGGGCGCCAAGACGTTCGTCATGTGGGGCGGCCGGGAGGGCTCCGAGTACGACGTGGCCAAGGACGTCCGGGCCGCGCTGGACCGCTACCGCGAGGCGGTCGACCTGCTCACCCAGTACGTGATCGACCGCGGCTACGACCTGCGCTTCGCGCTGGAGCCCAAGCCGAACGAGCCGCGCGGCGACATCCTGCTGCCCACCGTCGGGCACGCGCTCGCCTTCATCTCCACCCTGGCCCACCCGGAGCTGGTCGGCCTCAACCCCGAGGTCGGGCACGAGCAGATGGCCGGGCTCAACTTCGCCCACGGCATCGCCCAGGCGCTCTGGCAGGGCAAGCTGTTCCACATCGACCTCAACGGCCAGCGTGGCGTCAAGTACGACCAGGACCTGGTCTTCGGTCACGGCGACCTGCTCAACGCGTTCGCCCTGGTCGACCTGCTGGAGCACGGCGGCCCGGGCGGCGCGCCCGCCTACGAGGGCCCGCGGCACTTCGACTACAAGCCGTCGCGCACCGAGGACGTCACCGGCGTCTGGGCCTCGGCCGAGGCCAACATGCGCACCTACCTGCTGCTCAAGGAGCGGGCCGCGGCGTTCCGCGCCGACCCGGAGGTGGCCGAGGCGCTGGCCGCCGCGAAGGTGGGCGAGCTGAGCACCCCCACGCTCGCCCCCGGCGAGACGTACGCCGACCTGCTCGCCGACCGCTCCGCGTTCGAGGAGCTGGACGTCGACGCGGTGGCCGCCCGGGGCTTCGGCTTCGTCCGGCTCAACCAGCTCGCCGTCGAGCACCTGCTCGGCGCCCGCTGAGGCGGCCGGCGGTGACCCTCGTCGCCGGGGTGGACTCCTCCACCCAGTCCTGCAAGGTGGTCGTCCGGGACGCGGAGACCGGCGCGCTGCTGCGGCAGGGCCGGGCGCCGCACCCGGACGGCACCGAGGTCGACCCCGAGGCGTGGTGGCGCGCCCTCGGCGCGGCCGTCGAGGCGGCCGGCGGGCTGGCCGACGTCGCGGCCGTCTCGGTCGGCGGCCAGCAGCACGGCATGGTCGCCCTCGACGAGGCGGGCCGGACGGTCCGGCCGGCCCTGCTGTGGAACGACACCCGTTCCGCCGAGGCCGCCGCCGAGCTGGTCGAGGAGGCCGGCGGCGACGAGGCGGGCCGGCGGTTCTGGGCCGACGCGGTGGGCAGCGTGCCGGTGGCCAGCTTCACCGTCACCAAGCTGCGCTGGCTGGCCCGGCACGAGCCGGCGCAGGCCGCCCAGGTGGCGGCGGTCTGCCTGCCGCACGACTGGCTGACCTGGCGGCTGGCCGGCGCCGCCGGGCTGGACGCGCTGCGCACCGACCGGGGCGACGCCAGCGGCACCGGCTACTGGTCCCCGGCCACCGGCGACTACCGGCTCGACCTGCTGGAGCGGGCCTTCGGCCGGCGGCTGCACGTGCCGACCGTGCTCGGGCCGGCGGAGCCGGCGGGGGTCCTGCACCCGGCGGCGTTCCGGGCGGCGCCGGCGATCTCGTCCGGCGAGCCGTCCGGGCTGCCGTGGCCGCCCGGACCCGGCCGGGCGTGGACCGGCGACGGTCCGCTGCTCGGCCCCGGCACCGGCGACAACGCCGCCGCCGCGCTCGGCGTCGGGGCCGGCCCCGGCGACGTGGTGGTCTCGATCGGCACCTCCGGCACGGTGTTCAGCGTGGCCGACGCCCCGGCCGCCGACGGCACCGGAATCGTCGCCGGCTTCGCCGACGCGACCGGCCGGTACCTGCCGCTGGTCTGCACGCTCAACGCGGCCCGGGTGCTCGACGCCGCGGCCGCGATGCTCCGGGTGGGCCTGGACGAGCTCGCCGAACTGGCGCTCTCCGCCCCGGCCGGCGCCGACGGGCTGGTCATGGTGCCCTACCTGGAGGGCGAGCGGACGCCGAACCGGCCGCTGGCCACCGGCGCGGTGCACGGGCTGACCCTGCGCACCTCCACCCCGGCCCACCTGGCCCGGGCGGCCGTCGAGGGCATGCTCTGCGCCCTCGCCGACGGCCTGGACGCCATCGTGGCGCAGGGCGTCACCCCGCGTCGGGTGATCCTCGTGGGCGGTGGTGCCCGGTCGGCCGCGGTGCGCCGGATCGCGCCGCAGGTCTTCGGCTGCCCGGTGGTGGTGCCCCCGCCGGGCGAGTACGTGGCTGACGGCGCGGCCCGCCAGGCCGCCTGGGTCGCCCTGGGCGGCCCGGTGGCGCCCGAGTGGGCGGTAGAGGGCACCGAGGTGTACGAGGCCGAGCCGGTCCCCGCCGTCCGCGAACGGTACGCGGCCGCCCGGGAGCACGTCGTCGAGCGCTGACCGGTCGCCGGTGACCGGGGGAGCCTCTCCCGGTCGCCGGTGGCCGGTAAACCGCTGTACGCGCGCTCCGCCGGTTGGCGATGATCATCGACGTGCCTGCCTCGCCCGAACCGCCCGCAGCCCCGGCCGGCGTCGCCCCGCTGCCGGTGATGCAGTACGACGACGTCGACAGTCCCACCGACGTGGTGGACGCTCTGCTGCTCGCCGACTTCGTCAGCGGGCGGCATCCCTGGGCGCGCACCGCGCGGCTGGCCAAGCTCCGCCCCGGAGCGGAACTGGTGCCGCAGCGGGCCCGCCTGATCCGGACGGCCATCGAACGTCACAAGGTCGCGCGCCTCGCCAGCGGCGACGGGTGGACGGTGCGGGTGGTGAGCTGGCGGGGGCGGGGCGCGGAGGTGACAGTCACCGCTGTCGACGCCGAGACCGGAGCGAGCGTGCTGGACGAGATCGTCCGGGGCGGCGCGGAACCGGTCGGGGCCGGCACGGTGCCGATCGGCTTCTGGCACGCCGACCAGCGGCGCGGCGCACGGCGGGACAGCCGGCGGATCAAGGCGCCGACCTGGACGTCCATCCGGTCGAACTACACCGCCGGGGCCCGGGCCGAGCTGACCCGGCTGATGGAGCTGACCCCGGACGACGTGGCGGGCCGGCTGGTGCTGCTCCACGGGCCGCCCGGCACCGGCAAGACCACCGCGTTGCGGGCGCTGGCCCAGCAGTGGCGGGCGTGGTGCCAGGTCGACTGCGTCCTCGATCCGGAGGAGCTGTTCGCCGACCCGGCGTACCTGTCGGAGGTCGCGGTCGGCGAGTCGGAGGACGAGGACGAGCACGACGGCCCGGAGCGGCGGTGGCGGCTGCTGATCCTGGAGGACTGCGACGAGCTGATCCGGGGCGAGGCCCGGCAGACCGCCGGGCAGGCGTTGTCCCGGCTGCTCAACCTGACCGACGGGTTGCTGGGCCAGGGCCGCAACGTGCTGGTCGCGATCACCACCAACGAGGACCTGTCCCGGCTGCACCCCGCGGTCGTCCGGCCCGGCCGGTGCCTGGCCCGGATCGAGGTGGGCCCGCTGTCGTACGCCGAGGCGACCAGCTGGCTGGGCGACGCGGCCGGGGCGCCGGCCGGCGGCGCCACCCTCGCCGAGCTGTACGCGCACCGGGCCGGCGCGCCGGTCGTCGCGGAGCCGCCGGTGCTCGTCGGTGGCTACCTGTGAGCCGGCCCAGCCCGCCCGCGTGCCTTCACCCGCTCGTGATCTGATCCTGGTTGGCTGCCGCACATGACCTTGACCAGCGGTGGGCCGACGCGGGCCCGGGGCGGTACGGCCGCGCACCGGTTCTACAGCGTGGTGGTCTTCGTGCTGCTCGCCTCGCTGGACAACGTGGCGATCGGCCTGGTGCCCCCGCTGTACGGGTCGATCGCCGAGGCCTTCGAGGTGCCGCAGCGGTTGCTCGGCCTGGTCACCGCGGCGAGCTTCCTGACCAGCGCGGTGGCCGCGGTGGCCTGGGCGTACGTCGGCGACCGCGGCAACCGCAAGCCGCTGCTCATGATCGGCACGCTGATCTGGGCGCTGGGCACCGGCGGCAGCGCGGTCGCCGGCAACTACCCGGCCTTCCTGGCCGCGCAACTGCTCGCCGCGGTCGGTCTCGGCGCGGTCGGCTCGGTCGGCTTCTCGGTGGTCACCGACCTGATCTCGCCCCGCCGCCGGGGCCTGGTGATGAGCTTCTGGGGGCTGTCGCAGGGCGTCGGCACGCTGGCCGGCACGCTGGTCGGCGGGCTGCTCGGGGCCGCCGACTGGCGGCGGCCGTTCCTGGTGCTGACCGTGGTGGGGTTGGTCGCCACCGCGGCGTACCTGTTCACCTACGACATCCCGCGCGGCGAGAGCCAGCCGGAGCTGGCCGACGCGCTGGCCACCGGCGCCGAGTACGACTACCGGATCAGCCGGGCCGACCTGCCCCGGATCCTGGACCGGCGGACCAACCGCTGGCTGGTCCTGCAGGGCCTCACCGCGCAGGCGGCCTTCGGCTCGCTGGTCTGGCTGCCGGTGCTCTTCTCCGAACGGGCCGAGGCGCAGGGCTACTCCGAGTCGACGGCGGTGGTGGTGGGCAGCGTCTTCGCCACCCTGTTCCAGCTCGGCGGGGTGTTCTCCATCGTCGGCGGGCTGGCCGGCGACGCGCTGCACCGCCGTACGCCCCGGGGCCGGGCCCTGGTCGCGGCGATCGGCATCCTCGCGGCGCTGCCGTTCTACCTGGTGCTCTTCTTCGTGCCGATCCGCATCGAGGTGCCCGACGGCGCCGCCAACGGCGCGGTGGTGCGGGCGGTGCTGGCCAGCGTGTTCACCGAGCCGACCGTCGGGCTGAGCCTGCTCACCGCGGTGCTGGCGCTAGCGCTGACCTCGGCCAACTCGCCGAACTGGTTCGCGCTGATCGCCGACGTCAACCCGCCCGAGCACCGGGGCACCGTCTACAGCCTCGGCAACCTGGTCAACGGGGTGGGCCGGGCGGGCGGCAACTTCCTGGTGGGCGTGGCCTTCCAGGGGTTGCGGGGGGCGTTTCCGCCGCCGCTGAACTACGCCGTCGGGCTGGCCGCGTTCCAGCTCTTCTTCATCCCGACCGGGATCATGTACTGGCTGGCGTCCCGCACCTCGCCGAAGGACATCACCGAGGTGCACGACCTGCTCACCGCGCGCGCCGACCGGCTGTGAGCGGCGGCCGGCCCGGTCCGTCCGTCACGTCGGTCGCCGCGGGCCGGGGGCCGCCGGCGTCCGCGCCGCCCGTGGTCGCCACGCCCCGCGGAGCCGATGCCGTCGACGACGCACGTGGTGAATCGTCAACGACATCAGCTCCACGGGGAGCACCCGGTCCGAGCGGCCGGGACGCCGGTCAGTCGCGGACCCAGACCGTGACGTCGGTGGGGACCGCGCCGTCCTCGGTCAGCGGCGCGCTGGCGAGCACCAGCTCGCCGCCGGCCGGCAGCGGCACCGGGGCGTCGCCGAAGTTGGTCAGCACCCTCAGCCCGGCGATGCGGAAGGAGAGCACCTCGTCGCCGGAGGCGAGCCAGCTCAGGGTGCCCCGGCCCAGGCCGTGCGCGCGCCGCAGCCGCAGCGCCGAGCGGTACAGCTCGTAGGTGGAGCCGCCGACGCCGCGCTGGCGGTCCAGCGCGTACTCGGCCCAGCTCGGCGGCTGCGGCAGCCAACTGGCGTCGGTCGGCCCGAAGCCGTACGACGGGGCGTCGGCCTCCCACGGGATCGGCACCCGGCAGCCGTCCCGACCGCGCTGGGTGTGCCGGCTGCGCTCCCAGGTCGGGTCCTGCCGGGCCTCGTCGGGCATCGTGGTGTGCTCCGGCAGCCCCAGCTCCTCGCCCTGGTAGAGGTACGCCGAACCGGGCAGGGCGAGCATCAGCAGGGTGGCCGCCCGGGCCCGGCGCAGGCCGAGCGCGGCGTCCGGTTGCGGGTCGCCGATGCCGATGCCGTTCGGCCGGGGCGCGCCGACCGGCAGGCCGAGCCGGGAGGCGTGCCGCACCACGTCGTGGTTGGAGAGCACCCAGGTGGTCGGGGCGCCCACCGAGTCGGTGGCCTCCAGCGACCGGGTGATGACCGCGTACTGGGCCGGCGCGGTCCAGGCGGCGAGCAGGTACTCGAAGTTGAACGCCTGGTGCATCTCGTCCGGGCGGACGTAGCGGGCCAGCCGCTCGGCCGGCTCGACCCAGGCCTCGGCGACCAGGATCCGCCCGCCCGGGTAGGCGTCCAGCACCCGGCGCCAGTCCCGGTAGATCTCGTGCACGCCGTCCTGGTCCCACATCGGCGGCCGCGGCTTGTCGATCTCGTTGCCGGAGAGGATCTCCTGGGGCTCCTGCCAGTCCGCCAGGTCGGCCTGCTTGACCAGCCCGTGCGCCACGTCGACCCGGAAGCCGTCCACCCCGCGGTCCAGCCAGAACCGCAGCACGTCCAGGAACTCGGCGCGCACCTCCGGGTTGTCCCAGTTCAGGTCCGGCTGCCCGGTGTCGAACAGGTGCAGGTACCACTGGCCGGGGCGGCCGTCGGCCTCGGTGACCCGGGTCCAGGCCGGCCCGCCGAAGACGCTCTGCCAGTCGTTCGGCGGCTGGTCGCCGTCCGGCCCGAGGCCGTCGCGGAAGACGTACCGGTCGCGCTCCGGGCTGCCCGGCCCGGCCGCCAGCGCGGCGGCGAACCAGTGGTGCGCCGACGAGGTGTGGTTGGGCACCAGGTCGACGATCACCCGCAGCCCCCGGGCGTGCGCCTCGGCGATCAGCTTGTCCGCGTCGGCGAGCGTGCCGAAGAGCGCGTCCACGTCCCGGTAGTCGGCCACGTCGTACCCGGCGTCGGCCTGCGGCGACGGGTAGAACGGCGACAGCCAGAGCGCGTCCACGCCCAGCTCGACCAGGTGGTCGAGGCGGGCGGTGATGCCCGGCAGGTCGCCGATCCCGTCCCCGTCCGAGTCGGCGAAGGAGCGCGGGTAGACCTGGTAGATGACGGCCTCGGTCCACCAGCCGGGGGTGGACGATTCCTGCTGCGTCGGGTTGCTGTTCAGGGCGTTCTCCTGTGCGTCGAGCCGGTCGTCGGTGCGGTGGACGCCCGCCGGGGCGGGACGGCTGCCGTTCAGTGTGCCCGGGGCGGGGCGGTCGATTCGCGCACGACCAGCCGAGTGGGCAGGATCACCGGGAATCCCGGCGGGCCGTCGCCGGTCGGGGCGGTGAGCGGATCGAGGACCGGGCCGCCGAGCGGGTCGAGCAGCAGCCGGGCGGCGAGCCGGGCCTGCTCCGCCGCGGGCTGCGCGATAGTGGTCAGCCCGAGCGCGCCGGCCAGGTCGTGGTCGTCGATGCCGACCACGCTCACGTCCTGCGGCACCCGTAGCCCGGCCTCGCGCAGCGCCGTCATGGCACCCATGGCCATCTCGTCGCAGGCCGCGAAGATCGCCGTGGGCGGGTCGCCCCGGCGCAGCAACTCCTCGGCGGCCCGGGTGCCGCCGTCGATGGTGAACTGCGACTCGACGTCCAGGCTCGGGTCCGGGCGCAGCCCGGCCGCCCGCAACGCCTCCTGGTAGCCCCGGCGCCGGTCCAGGTGGGTGGTGAAGGCGAGTTCGTCGTCGGGGTCGCCGGAGATGTGCGCGATCCGGCGGTGGCCGAGGTCGAGCAGGTGCCGGGTGGCGGTCCGCGCGGCGGCCACGTCGTCGATGCGGACGCACGGCCAGCCGGGCACGCCGGTGCCGGAGCTGACGATCACCCCGGGGAGGTCCAGCGCGGCGAGGGCGGTCAGGTCGGGGGCCCGCAGCGGGGTGGCGACCAGCATGATCCCGTCCACCCGCTTGTGCAGGTTGGCCGTCCGCAGCACCCGCTGGCGGATCCGCTCCCGCCCGCCGAGGTTGTAGAGCAGCAGGTCGTAGCCGGCCTGGTGGAGGAACTCCTCGACGGTCTCGACGACGACGCCGAAGAACCACCGGGTGATCCGGGGGACCACCACGGCGACGGTTCCGGTCCGGCCGCCGGCCAGCCGGGAGGCGCTGGGGGAGACGGCGTACTCCAGCTGCTCGGCGGCGGCCAGCACCCGGCGGCGGGTGGCCGCCGAGACCGTCGGCAGGCCCCGCAGCGCCCGCGAGACGGTGGCCGTGGAGACCCCGGCCAACCGGGCGACATCATCAATCTTCGTCACGGTTCCGCGCTCCCACCCCCCCGCCCGCCGCCGCCGGTCGCCCGGCGGCGGCGGAGCTGCGGGTCAGCCCTTGACGCTGCCGGCGAGCAGGCCTCGCACGAAGTAGCGCTGCAGGGAGAGGAACACCAGCAGCGGTACGACGATCGAGACGAACGCACCGGCGGTCAACCGCTGCCACTCGTTGCCCCGGGTGCCGGCCAGCTCGGCCAGCCGGACGGTGAGCGGGGCGGTCTCGTCGCCGCCACCGGCGAAGATCAGCGCGACCAGCAGGTCGTTCCAGACCCAGAGGAACTGGAAGATGCCGAACGCGGCCAGCGCCGGGGTGATCAGCGGCAGGACGATGGTGCGGAAGATCTTGGGGTGGGTGGCCCCGTCGACCCGGGCCGCCTCCATCAGGTCCCGCGGTAGCTGCGAGATGAAGTTGTGCAGCAGGAACACGGCGAACGGGAGCGCGAAGCAGGTGTGCGCGAACCACACCTGGGCGAACTTCTGCGCACCGTCGAGGTCCCAGGCCGGCAGCAGGGTCACCCCGGCCAGGGTCACCCCGTTGGAGAAGAAGCTGAGCAGCGGCACCAGGGCCATCTGCAGCGGCACGATCTGCATCGCGAAGATCGCGATGTAGACCCAGTCTCGGCCGCGGAAGTTGATCCACGCCAGCGCGTACGCGGCCAGGGCCGCGAAGGCGAGCGGGAACAGCACCGACGGGATGGTGATCGCCAGCGAGTTGATGAAGTAGCTGGCCAACTGCCCGGACGACGAGGACCGCCCGAACAGCACCTCCTGGTAGTTCTCCAGGGTGAACTGGGGGTTGGTGAAGAAGGTCCACCAGCCGGTGGTCTTGATCTGGTCCTCGGGCCGGAACGAGGAGATGAACAGGCCGAAGGTCGGGATGGTCCAGACCAGCGCGATGACGATCGAGACCAGGGTGGCGGTACGGCTGTTCAACCGCTTGCGTACCCGGGCGACCCGGGTCTTCGGCTGGTCGGTCGCCTGCGTGCCGGTGGCGAGCGTGGGCGTGGTGGTGGTCATCTCAGCCCTCCCGCTGCTGACGCAGGTTGCGGATCTGGTAGATCACGATCGGGATGACCAGGACGAAGAGGAAGACCGCCAGCGCGGAGCCCTGCCCGTTCTGGCCGTACCGGAACGCCTGGTTGTACATCTCGTTGGCGATCACGCTGGTGTCGTAGTTGCCGTTGGTGGAGGTCCGGACGATGTCGAAGACCTTCAGCGTGGCGATGGAGAGGGTGACCACCACGACGATCAGCGCCGGCCGGATGCTCGGCAGGGTGATCTGCCAGAACATCTGCCAGGGGCTGACCCCGTCGAGCCGGGCGGCCTCCACGATGTCCGCCGGGATCGCCTTGATCGCGGCGGAGAGCACCACCATGGCGAAACCGGCCTGGATCCACACCATGATCACGATCAGCAGCAGGGTGTTCAGCGGCGAGTCGAGCAGCCACTGCTTCGGCTCGCCACCCAGGCTGACCACGATCTGGTTGAGCAGGCCGATCTGCTCCTGCTCGTCGCCGCGGTAGGCGTAGACGAACTTCCAGATGATGCTGGCGCCGACGAACGAGATCGCCATCGGCATGAAGATGAGCGACTTCGCCAGCGCCTCGAACCGGGCCCGGTCCACCATGACCGCGTAGAGCAGGCCGATCGCGGTGGCCACCAGGGGCACCAGGAGCACCCAGACCAGGGTGTTCAGCAGCACCCGGACGATCGAGTTCTCGGTGAACATCCAGACGTAGTTGTCCAGGCCGACCCAGTTCTGGCTGTTGCCGTCCATGAACGACAGCAGCGTGGTGCGGATCGCCGGGACGACCAGGCCGACGATGAGCAGCAGCACCGTCGGCAGCAGGAAGAAGAGCGCGAAGAGGCCCTCACGGGGCTTGGTGCGCGCAGGGAGCGGGGCGCCGCTGGCCGAGGCGGCGATCAGCTGGGCCTCGCGGCGCCGGGCGAACCAGGACGGCACCACGTCGAGCAGCAGGAGCAGGCCACCGACCACCGCGACGAAGGCGACCAGTCCCCAGAGCAACATCATCAGCTTCGGCGACTCGTCGGCGAAGTCGAAGTTCATCAACCCTCCCAGGGGTGTCCGCGAAGCAGGCGGGCCGGCCCGCGGTAACGGGCCGGCCCACCGTCTCAGGTCACTTCGGCCAGGTGCTCTCGATGCCCTGGAGCACCGCCGCGGTGTCCTTGCCGTTCACCCAGTCGACCATGCCCTTCCAGAAGGTCCCGGCGCCGACCGCGGCCGGCATCAGGTCGGAACCGTCGAACCGGAAGACGGTGCTCTTGTCCTGGAGGATCTGGACGGAGAGCTTGTCGATCGGGTTGGCGACGTTGGCCAGGTCGAGCTTGTTGTTCGCCGACACCCAGTCGCCGATCTTGGCCCGGCTGTTCGCGTGCTCGCCGGAGGCGAGGTAGGTCTGCACCGCCTGCACCTCGGGGCGGTCGGCGAAGGCCGCGACGAACTCGCCGCCGCCCAGCACCGGCTTGCCCTTCGACGGGTCGATGGCCGGGAAGTAGAAGGCGAAGACGTCGCCGTCCTCGGCCACCTTGGTGCCCTCGGGCCACTGGTTGGCGTAGAACGACGCCTGCCGGTGCAGCGCGCACTTGCCGGTGGTGATCGGCACGCCGGCCTCCTGGAAGGAGGTGGTGGCGATGCTCTTCACGCCGCCGAAGCCGCCGTTGACGTACTTCTCGTTCTTGAGGATCTGGCCCGCCCGGTTCAGCGCCTCGGCGACCTTCGGGTCGTTGAACGGGATGCCGTGGGTGGTCCACTGGTCGTAGACCTCGGGGGTCTGCGTCCGCAGCATCAGGTCTTCGATCCAGTCGGTGGCCGGCCAGCCGGTCGCGTCACCGGACTCGATGCCGGCGCACCACGGCTTGGTGCCGCTCGCGGCGATCGTGTCGCTGAGCTTGATCAGGTCGTCCCAGCTGGTCGGGACGGTCCAGCCCTTCTCCTTGAACATCTTCGGCGAGTACCACACGAACGACTTGACGTTCGAGCCGAGCGGGGCGCCGTAGAAGGTGCCGTTCACGGTGGAGTACTTCAGCCAGTCGGCCGGGTAGTTCTGCTCGGCCATCGCCTTGGTGTCGGCGCCGGCCGGCTTGAGCTTGCCCTGGTCGGCGAAGCGCTTCAGCAGACCCGGCTGCGGGATGAAGGCCAGGTCGGGGGCGTTGCCACCGTCGACCCGGACGCCGAGCTGCGCCTCGAACTCACCGCTGCCCTCGTGGTCGATCTCGATCCCGGTGCACTCGGTGAACTGCTCCCAGGACTGCTCCAGGCGGTCGGCCTCGATGTCCCGGATCGACGAGTAGATCGTGACCTTCTTGCCCTCGTGGCCCTGGTACTTCTCGTATGCGGCACACTCCGCGGAGCCCGCGTTGCTGCTCTTGTCGTCGTCGCCGCCGGTGCCGCAGGCGGTGGCGCTGAGCGCCAGCCCCAGTACGCCGGCGATTACGAAGGCCTGGCGTGGTCTGGCAAAGACCGCCATGCCGTCCTCCTTCCTTGCCGGCGCGGCCACGGGCGTGACCTGGCGCCGGTCCGATGGGCGTCCCCACATGTAAGCGCTTGCATCTGGTCCGGTCCAGCCCCCGCCGGACACGACCGAGTAACAATCCGGAAACCCGCTCGCCTCCCGATGGGCGCGCTCCCATCCTGCATTTTCACCTCTTTCGATCGATGGCGATTTCTGTCAGGCTGGGGGCAGGTGATCGAAGGATTTCGACATTGGAGGTGCTGGATGGGTAAGCGGTGGTTCGGCCTGATCGCTGCCGGCCTGCTCGTGGTGGGGATCACCCTGCCGGCGGCCCCGGCGATGGCCGCCCCGACGTTCAAGGTCCCGTTCCCCTGCGGGCAGACCTGGTCCGGGCAGACCCGGACCAACCACAGCCCCGCGTACGCCGTCGACTTCAACCGCACCGACGACCTCGGCGACCCGGTGGTGGCGAGTGCCCCCGGCACCGTCGACCGGGTCACCGACCTCGGCGGGACGAGCTACGGCAAGTACGTGCGGATCAGCCACGCCGGCGGGTACCACACCTACTACGCCCACCTGAACGGCTTCAACGTCTCGGTCGGGCAGAGCGTCGGCTACGGCAAGGTGATCGGCTGGGTCGGCAGCACCGGTGGCTCCACCGGCCCGCACCTGCACTACGAGCAGCGGCTGAACGGCAGCGACATCCAGGTCCGCTTCAACGGGGCGCTGGCGCTCTACTGGGGCACCAAGAACTACACCAGTGACAACGGCTGCGGCAGCTCCACCGGCTCCGGCACGGTGAACACCAGCGGCACCGCGCTCACCGTGCGCTCCGGCCCGGGCACCGGCTACGCGGCGGTCGGCACCGTCGCCGACGGCGCCCAGGTGACGATCTACTGCCAGACCAGCGGCACCAGCGTCACCGGCACGTACGGCACCAGCACGATCTGGGACCGGATCGGCACCGACCGGTTCATCAGCGACGCCTACGTCTACACCGGCCACGACGGCTACATCCCGAACGTGCCGCGCTGCTGATCCCGGCGGCGGGATCCCGCGCCCGCGGGGTCCCGCCGCTCAGCTGTTCAGCCGCCAGATGGCGAAGTTGAGCGCGGCGGCGAAGGTGACCCAGGCCCAGTACGGCAGCAGCAGCACCGCGGCCGGCCGCCAGACCCGGTCGAAGAGCACGACCGTCACCCCGATGGCCAGCCAGAGCAGCACGATCTCGGCGAACGCCAGCCCGTACCGGCCGGCGCCGAAGAAGAGCGGGGTCCAGACCGCGTTCAGCACCAGCTGCACGGCCCAGGCGACGAGCGCCGCGCCGTTGCCGACCCGTCGCCAGACCAGCCAGCCGGCCAGCGCGATCAGCACGTACAGCAGGGTCCAGACCGGCCCGAAGAGCCACGACGGCGGCGCCCAGGCGGGCTGTTCGAGGGCGGCGTACTCCGCGCCGGTGCCGCGGACGCCCAGCCCGCCGATCGCCGCCGCGACGAAGACCGCCGCGGCGAACCCGAGCAGGGCCCACCACTGCCGGGTGCCGTGCCGGGCACGCTCCGATATCTCCATGGCCGAGATATCACCCCCGAAGCGGGGGGACAAACCTCCCCGACCGGGCCGGAACGCGAAACGCCGGGGTCGTCACGTCCGGTGCTCCTGTCGGGAGGACGGAGCTCCGGCCGCGACGACCCCGGCGGGTCCGGGTGCGTACGACGGCGAGGTCAATTGAAGATGCTGACCCCACCCGGGCCCACCAACAGCCCGACCACGATGAGGACGATGCCCCACAGGATCTGCCGGCGGAACAGTGCCAGGATGCCGGCGACCACGAGTACGACTGCGAGAATCCAGAGAATCAGCTCCATGACCGCTCCATACCCGAGCTTCCGATCCGGGAAACCTGGTGTTGATCGAGGTGGTCGCCCAGGTGGAACACGCTGTAGGCCTGCTTGATGACCGGGTGGGCGACGTTGCGGACCCGCACCCCGCCCGGGGTGGTGCCGCGCTCGGTGCCCGCGTGTGCGTGCCCGTGCAGGGCGAGCGCGGTCGGCGCCGAGTCGATCGCCTGCCCCAGCTGGTACGCCCCCAGGAAGGGGTAGATCTCCAGCGGCTCGCCGGCCAGCGTGTCCGGCACCGGCGAGTAGTGGGTGAGCGCCACCAGCACGTCGCAGTCGAGCGAACGCAGCGCCTCGGCCAGCCGGTCGGCGCTGTCGGTCGTGGTCCGGACGAACGACTTCATCTCCGGCTCGCCGAAGTCGCTGGCGCAGCGCCCGGCGAACCCGCCGCCGAACCCCTTCACCCCGGCGATGCCGAGCCGGCCCCCGGCGCACTCCAGCACCACGCCGTTGCCCTCCAGCACCGTGATGCCGGCGTCCTCCAGCACCCGCACCACCTGCGGCACCTGGTCGCACTGGTGGTCGTGGTTGCCGAGCACGGTCACCACCGGGACGCCGAGTCCACCGAACTCCTGGGCCACGCAGCGCGCCTCCGACTCGGTCCCGTGCCGGGTCAGGTCCCCGGCGAGCAGCAGCGCGTCGGCGTGCTCGGGCAGTTCCTCCAGGGCCGGCCGGAACCGGCCGACCACGTCCTCGTCCAGATGCACGTCGCCCACGGCGGCGATCCGGATCACCATCGAACCTCCCTCAGGGCAGTTCCTCGACCTGGGTGGGCGCCTGCGTGCGGATCACCCCGATGTCACTGGTGATCGGCACGTCGGGAAAGCGCTCGGCCACCCGGCGCAGGATCTCCTCGCGCCGGTGCGGGCTCTCCACCTCGCCGGAGAGCACGAGTGCGCGTTCCCGGCGGACCACGGTGATGCCCTGCTCGGCCACGTCCGGATCCTCGGTCAGCATCCGCTGGATCTCCGCTTCGACGTACTCGTCGGGTGGCCCGGCGCCGCGATGCACGGTCACGGTGTCCCCTTCCCTTCCGGGGTGCCGGAGTACGGCACCACGTCCAGCCGGTCGAGCAGCACCAGGAACGCCTCGGCGTACGGCGAGTGCTGCGTCTCCTTCCGTACCCGTTCCCAGTCGATCTGCTCCCGCAACGAGCGGGCCAGCGGCAGACCGCGGGCGAAGTCGCAGTAGTGCTGGGAGAAGCTGAGCAGTTTGTGCACCATCAACTGGGTGGCCGAGAGCACCGGCATGTGGATGGCGTCGACCGGCCGGACGACGGTGTCGGCGAAGGTCTCCTCGGTCACCGGGGTCTCGATCGGCCGGTGGATCAGGTCCACCATCCGCCCGTCGTCGTAGACCTTCACCAGCCAGTCCTCCGGCGGGCGCTCGGCGGTGAAGCCGGCCTCGACCAGCGCCTCCAGGGCGCGGTCCACGTCCTCGCCGCGGATCAGGAAGTCCACGTCGTGCTCGCTGGAGTGGCCACCGTGCGCGTAGACCGCGAAGCTGCCGCCCAGGGCGAACGGGATCTCGGACTGCTTGAGCACGGCGGCGACCTTCTTCAAGGTGGTTACCAGGGTCTCGTCTCCGCGCTCGGCCATCTGGATCTCCCGTCGTCGTTGAGGTGGACAGGCGGTTGGGATCGAACTTCGATACCCGGCATTCCGGTCGGCCACACCTGCTCGGGTCGCGGGTGGGCGCCAACCGGGAGCATGACGGACAAATCTCCCGGCGGCCGAGCGTGCGTCGGATAGCCTGTGTCGGGTGGCCAGATCAACGCGGACGCGGCGCGGCAGGGCCCGATTGCGCGCCGTCGCCCTGATCGGCATCGACGGCTCGGGCAAGACCACCCAGGCGCACCGCCTCGCCGACGCGCTCACCGCGGCCGGCCGCCCCGCCACCTACCACCGCAACGCCGGCGGCCGACGCTGGCTCGGCCGGGTCGCGCAGCGGCTCGGCCGCCCGGACGCGCAACGGCTCGTCGGGCGCAACGGCCTGCTCGCGGTGGAATCCGTGCTGCGCTGGCTGGCCATCGCCGCCGCCCTGCTCAGTTGCCTGCTGACCGGCCGGGTCGCGGTGATGGACCGCTACTCCGCCTGCCAGTACGCCAGCATCCGGGCGCACGGCGGGCACCGCTGGGAGCGGCTGGCCCGGGTCGGCTACCGGCTCTTCCCGGCGCCGCAGGTGACCTTCCTGCTGGCCGTGGACCCGGCCGAGGCGTACCGGCGGATCGAGCGGCGCGGCACCGACCACGAGAGCATGCGCTACCTCACCGCGGCGGACACCGCCTACCGGACGCTGCCCGAGTACCCGACGTTCGTGCTGGTCGACGCCGGCCGGCCGGCGGACGAGGTGTCCCGACAGATCCAGGACCACCTGGCCGGCTGGCTGTCGGCGGCCGAGCCACGGCCGGACGCCCCGCCGCCCACCGACGCCGGTCCGGCCGCCCGGCCGGTCGAGCACCCGCCGCCGGGTCGGCTGCCGGCGCGGGTCGTGCCGTAGGGGCGCGCCTTGCCCGCCGTCGCCGGCCGGCGATGCCCCGCGACGACCTCGGCTCAGGCCCGGCCGTACACCGGAACGCTGGCGCCGCTGGTCGGCGCCGACTCGTCGGAGGCCAGGAACCGGATCACCCGGGCGATCTCGGCCGGGTCCACCCAGCGGGAGTGGTCGGCGTCGGGCTGGGCGGCCCGGTTGGCGGGCGTGTCGATGACGCTCGGCAACACCGTGTTGCAGCGCACCCCGGCGGACCGGTACTCGACGGCCACCGCGGCCGCGAAGGCGAGCACCGCGGCCTTGGCGGTGACGTAGCCGGCGGCCCCGGCGAACGGGGCGACCGCGGCCCGGGAGGAGACGCAGACCACCGCGCCGCCGCCGGCCGCGATCAGGTGCGGCAGGGCTGCCCGGGTGACCAGGTGGGTGGGGCGCAGGTTGACGGTCAGCATCCGCTCGAACTCGTCGACCGGTGTCTCGTGCACCTTGCCGCCGCCGGCGTACCCCCCGACCAGGTTGACCACCGCGCGCAGCGGCGCCGCGGGATCGCCGGCGGCGGCCTCGACCGCGTGTTGCGCGCCGGCCGGCCCGGTCAGGTCGGCCACCACGCGGACCGGCCCGTCCGCCGTCGTGGCCGGGCTCGTCCGCTGCGGTACGACCACCCGCCAGCCCGCCTCGACGAAGGCGGCGGTGACCGCGCCGCCGAGCCCACCCGTGCCTCCGGTCACCAGCACACTGCGATCCGCCATGCCGCCCACGCTAGCGGCGGATCGGCGGGGCATGGCCCCCGCCCGGGAGTCGACCGGCGACCGACCGGCAGGCCGGTCCGTCCCGGTGGCGGAGGCGCCGGTCACCGGGGCGGTGGCACCCTGGCAGGGTGCTCCGCGGTGGCAGGCTGTCAAGCGGAGCGCGCCGATTGGCGGTACTTTCGCCAACACGCGGAGTCATGGTTGACGCTCACGCCTCATGAAAGTAAGTTTCATCCGTGGCGAAGAGTCCGAAGATTTCTGCGAGTCACGAGCCGGGTGGGCTGATCGTCCACATCAGCGGCCTGCTCCCCTCGCTGTCCCCGGCCGAGCAGCGGGTCGCCCGGTTGGTCGTCGCCGACCCGGCCGACGCGGCCCGCCGGACGATCACCGACCTCGCCACCGCCGCCGAGACGTCCGAGGCGACCGTGATCCGGTTCTGCCGGTCGGTCGGCATGGACGGCTACCCCCAGCTGCGGATCCGGCTCGCCGCCGAGGCCGCCCGCCGGGTCGAGCCGCCGGACGCCCGGGTCGTCGGCGGCGACATCCCGCCCGGCGCCGACCTCGCCCAGATCATCGCGACCATCGCGTTCAACGACGCCCGCGCGGTCGAGGAGACGGCCGAGCAGCTCGACCCGGCGGTCTGCGAGCAGGTCGTGGACGCGATCGTCAACGCCGGCCGGATCGACGTCTACGGCGCCGGCGCCAGCGGCTTCGTCGCCTCCGACTTCCAGCAGAAGCTGCACCGGATCGGCCGGACCGCCTTCTACTTCCCGGACGTGCACACCGCGCTGACCTCGGCCGCGCTGCTCGGCCGGGGCGACGTCGCGGTCGGCATCTCGCACACCGGCACCACCTCCGACGTGGTGGAGGTGCTGGAGCAGGCGCGGGCCCGGGGTGCGGCGACGGTGGCGCTGACCAACTTCCCGCGCTCACCGATCACCGAGGTCGCCGACTTCGTGCTCACCACGGCGGCCCGCGAGACCACCTACCGGTCCGGCGCCATGGCCAGCCGGCTGGCCCAGCTCACCGTGGTCGACTGTCTCTTCGTCGGGGTGGCCGCGCGCAACCGCGCCCGGGCCAAGAAGGCGCTGGAGGCGACCGCCGAGGCGGTCCAGTCGCACCGGGTGGGCTCGGGCCGGAGGCGGGCATGACCGCGGTGGAGCCGGACGAGCAGGCGCTTTCGGTGGCGGCCGGCCCGGCGATCCGGGTCGGCGCGCCCACCGAACGCCGTAACCCGCTCAGCGTCGACCTCGACCTGATGTCGACCCGCGAGGTGCTCTCGGTGATCAACGAGGCGGACCGGCGGGTGCCGGGCGCGGTGGCCGCCGTCCTGGACGAGATCGCCGAGACGGTCGACCTCGCGGTGACCGCCCTGCGCGCCGGGCGTCGGGTGCACTACTTCGGCGCGGGCACCTCCGGCCGGCTGGGCGTGCTCGACGTCGCCGAACTCGCCCCCACCTTCAACTCCCCGCGGCACTGGTTCTGCGCCCACCTCGCCGGCGGGCCGGACGCCATGTGGCAGGCGGTGGAGAACGTCGAGGACGACGAGCCGGCCGGCGCCGCCGAGGCGGCCGGCTGCGTACGCTCCGGTGACGTGGTGGTCGGCCTGGCCGCGAGCGGGCGCACCCCGTACGTCCTCGGGGCGCTCGCCGCGTCCCGGGCCGCCGGGGCCGCGACGGTGCTGCTCTGCGCGAACCCGGAGGCCGAGGCCGCCCGGTCGGTCGACGTCTTCATCGGCGTGGACACCGGCCCGGAGGTGATCACCGGGTCGACCCGGATGAAGGCGGGCACCGCGCAGAAGCTGGTGCTCAACACGTTCTCCACGGCCGTGATGGTGCGGTTGGGCCGGGTCTACTCGAACCTCATGATCGACATGGTGGCCACCAACGCCAAGCTGCGGGGCCGGATGATCTCGATCCTGGTCGAGGCCACCGGGTGCGCGGAGGAGATCTGCCGGCGGGCCCTCGACGAGGCCGACGGTGACCTGAAGACCGCCCTGGTCTCGCTCGTCTCCGGGGCCGAGGTGTCGGTCGCCCGGGCCGCCCTGGCCCGCTCCGCCGACCAGGTACGCGGCGCGCTCGCCCTGCTCGCCTCCTGACCCTCCCGCGCGGCCCGGTCACCCCGTCCCGGCCGGACGTGCCGCCGGGGGCGGCACCGGACGTGTCGTCCGACACGTTCCGAACCGGCGCGGTGCGCCGGGCATAACCGGAGGCCCCGGATTGTTCAACCTGCCGTGGGGTATCACCATGGGCGTGGATGAACCGGCCCGGCCGCCCGCGCGTATGTGGCAGTGACCAGGATCGCAGCGCGGCGGTGACCCGGGTCGCTGTGTTCCCGGGACGGGCGGTGTTGCCATGGACCGGGCGGACGGCCTCCGTCGATCCGTAACCCGTGCGTGGTGCCCACCGACGAGCAGCCCGACGGGGGTGCTGACAGCAAACATGGACCGCGCTCTCAGCTGATTATCAGGCATTCGTGACACTTTCGACTCACGACATGGAATCCCCGACACGTCTCATCTGTTGTGTAGGTGTCAGCACCGGTGGGCACGGCAGAAGTTACGGGGGAGGGCTGATGGACGTGGGGACGGCAAGGAACCGGGTGGGGATGGCAAGGAACCGGGCAACCGGCGCTAGCGAGGGGACCGTGAACGTGGACAAGAACATCGGCATGCGAACCGACGAGGTCGCCGAGGAGCGTGACCTGGTCGGCGTCTACCTGCACGAGATCTCCCGGACGCCGCTGCTGGACGCCGCCAAGGAGGTCGATCTCTCCAAGGCGATCGAGGCCGGCCTCTACGCCGAGCACCTGCTGGCCGAGGACCGCGTCCCGGCCGGTGTCGGGCGGGACGAGCTGGAGCGGCTGGTCGCCGAGGGGGAGCGGGCCAAGGACCTGTTCATCCGGGCGAACCTGCGCCTGGTGGTGTCGATCGCCCGACGCTACGTGCGGTCCGGGATGCCCATGCTGGACCTGATCCAGGAGGGCAACACCGGCCTCGTCCGGGCGGTCGAGAAGTTCGACTACGAGCGGGGCTACAAGTTCTCCACCTACGCGACCTGGTGGATCCGCCAGGCGATCAGCCGGGCGATCGCCCAGCAGGAGCGCACCGTGCGGCTGCCGGTGCACCTGGTCGAGGACGTCAACCGGATGCGCAACGTGGCCCGGCAGCTCACCCGTGAGCTGGGCAGCGACCCGGAGCCGGAGCAGATCGCGGCGGCCCTCGGGGTCACCGTCGAGCGGGTCAACGAGCTGGTCCGGTGGTCGCAGGACACCGTGTCGCTGGACACGCCGGTCGGCGACGACGGGGACACCAACCTCGGTGACCTGGTCGCCGACAGCGACGCCCCGTCGCCGGAGGAGATCGTGCTGACCGGCCTGGAGCGGCAGCGGATCGAGGGTCTGCTCAACCACCTCGACGACCGGTCGGCCGGGATCATGCGGGCCCGGTACGGGCTGGAGGACGGCCGGGAGCACTCGCTCACCGAGGTGGCCTCGCGGTTCTCGCTCTCCCGGGAGCGGATCCGGCAGCTGGAGATCCAGGCGCTCGGCCGGCTCCGCGAGCTGGCCCGCGCGGAGGGGCTGCAGGCAGCCTGAGCTGGTAGTAATGACGAAAGGAACGGCCGGCGTCCGATAGGGGGACGCCGGCCGTTCGTCATGTCCGGGGCGGGGTGCGTGCGGGCCGCTGCCCGCGTGGTCGTCGGGTCAGCGGACCCGGCCGTAGCCCTGGATGGGCATCAGGTTCATCCCCCGTTTGAGCACGTTCCGCCCGGCGCTGGGCGCGTCGATCACCTGGCCGCCGCCGACGTAGAGCGCCACGTGCCCGAGACCGCTGTAGAACACCAGGTCGCCGGGGCGTAGCTCGGCCCGGCTGATGTGGGCCACCACGCCCCACTGCATCCGGGTGTTGTGCGGCAGCGACTTGCCGGCCGCCCGCCAGGCCGCCGAGGTGAGGCCGGAACAGTCGTAGCCGTCCGGGCCGTCGGCGCCCCACCGGTAGGGCTTGCCCAGCGCCCCGTACGCGTAGCGGACGGCCACCCCGGCCCGGCCGGAGACGGCCGGCGCGTCGTCGGCGCTGCCCGGCCGCGCGGCGGGCTGCTCGGTGGCCCGGCCGTACGCCTGGCGGCGCAGCTCGTAGAGGCGGGCCAGGTCGCGTTCGATGCGCTTCTTTCCCGCCTCCAGTTCCCGGGCCTGGGCCGCCTGCCGGCTGAGCGTGACGTCCAGCCGGGTCTTCTCGTCGAGCAGCGCGCGCTGGCTGGCGGTGAAGCCGGCGATCCGCTGCTGCCGCTGCCGGGTGAGCTGGTCGAGGGCGCCGAGCCGGTCCAGCAGCGTGCGGGCCGAGTCGGGCCGCAGCAGCGCGTCGGCGGTGCTCAAATCGCCGCCGGTCTTGTACGCGGTCACCGCGAGCGCGCCGACGTCGGCCCGGCTCTGCTCGCTCTGCCGCTCCAGCGGCGCGATGCGCTCCTGCAGAGCGGCGACGGCGGTGCGGTTCTCCTTCATCTGCTCGCGGAGCCGGTTGTACGCCTCGACCACGTGCTCCAGCTCGGTCGAGGCCTTCTCGATCCGTCGGTTCAGTTCCCCGGCCGACGGCTCCGCCCGGGCCACCGTGGCCGGCGCGAGCAGCGCGGCCGAGAGCACCGTGACGGCCAGGCCGCGCAGCGTGTTCCTGAGGGACGACAAGAGCGGAAGGCTCCTCTCCCACCGGCCGCCGAGGGCTGCTGAGGCCCCGGGCGGCACCCGGGCCGGCGCCATCCGGGTGGACGGCGATCAACCGGGCCGGGCCCGCCCAACCTAACCCGGGGCGGGAGTGGTCCGCAGTGAAAGCCGGGGCGAATGTTGGCAAAGGGGCGGCAAGGGCGGACGTGCCGTCACGATGCGTGCGGGGCCGATCGCCGCCTCGCGCCCGGCGTTGGTCGGCCTTTTCGGGCTACCGGGTGATGTGTCGGATTCGTCGTTCCAGGCGTATGCCGCCGGTTGTCGGGTCGCTATAACCGATAAGACGGACTTGGATGGCTCTATCTGGCGGAACGCAGGTGACCAGCGCCGCCCGGGCAACGAAAACGACAGTCCGGGCTGGCGGGGCGGCAACACAATGAAGCGCGGAGCCGGGAATCCCGCCGGCGGGCATTGATGCCCGTGCCGGCGGCGGCCGACCCGGCGCACCAGCCGTGGGAGGTAGCCGTGAACCACGATGGCGCCACGACCCGACCGCCGCGACCGCCCCGACCCGCCAAGGTGAGCGCGGAGAAGAAGAACACGCTGCTCTACGCCCGGCCCGGGATCATCGTCACGGTCGACCGGTTCACCGTCGGCCGCAACACCTGGCGGGTCGCGGAGCTGACCCACCTGCACACCACCCGGGGGCCGCACGACCGGGTGGCGATGCGCGCGGTCGCCGCCAGCGGTGCGGTGATCGGCGCGGTCGGGCTCCTGCTCGGCTTCACCGGCGGGCTCCAGCGGCTCACCGCCGGGGCGTACCTCACCCTGGGGGTGGTGTTCCTGCTGCCGGTGCTGCTCGCCGCGGCCGGCGACCGGTGGCGGCCGCCGGCGTACGAGCTGTGGGGGTGGCACCGGGGCACCGAGGTCCTGCTGTTCAGCAGCGACGACGAGCGGCAGTTCGGCCAGGTGTCCCGGGCGCTGCGCCGGGCCCGGGAGATGAACCGCTACGGCGGCTGGGAGGAACCGCTCGCCTCGATGGACCCGTGGCGACCGATGCGGTGACCGCACCGGCGGCGGCCGGACGGTCCGTACCCGGGCCGGCCGCCCGCCGTCGCCCGGTGTGGAGCCGCGCCGGAGTCAGCGGGAGGCGGGCACGGCCGGCTCGGCGGCCGGCTCGGCCCGGCCGCCGGTGACCCAGGAGCTGACCCGGCGCTCGGCGTAGAAGGAGACGAACGGCACGGTGCCGGCCAGCATCACGGCGAGCATCCGCTTCAGCGGCCAGTCGGCCCGGCGGGCCAGGTCGAACGCGGCCACCAGGTAGACCATGTAGAGGAAACCGTGCGCCGGGCCCACCGTCTCCACCACGACCGGGTTGTCGAAGCCGTACTTCAGCGGCATGCCGATCACCACCAGCAGGATCAGCACCACGCCCACGATCCAGGCGATCACGCGGTACCGGGTAAGGGCTGCGCCCACCTTCGTCCGTCCTTCCGAGACCCGGCGTCAGCCGGGGTAGTCACCGGGCCGGGCGCCCGGATTGGCGTTCAACCATTGCAGGTAGCGGTTGTAGGCGGCCAGGTCGGCGTCCTCGCCGTCGGCGGCGGGCACCGGCACCCGGGTGACCCGCACCGGCCGGCGTACGCCCGGGCGGGTGGCGGCCCCGGACGGTGCCGGCGGGGCCGGGGCCGGCTCCGGCGCCTCCGGGCCGCGCAGGGCGTGGCGGACCTCACGCCACCAGACGAACACCACGAAGCCCGCGAAGATCGGCCACTCGAAGGCGTACGCCCAGCTCAGCCCGTTGCCGGAGGCGGCTCGCCCGATCTGCCACCAGCCCAGCGCGAGGAAGCCGACGACCAGCACGACCATGGCCACGTGGCGCACGATCCACGCCGGGGTCCAGAGCCGCTTCATGGCATCGAGGGTACCGGTGCCGGCAGCGTTCTCCGACGCGGTGTCGTAGTCCGCCCGGGCCGCAATGGTTTGGTGCGACCCGGTGTGGGCATCCGTCTAGACGCCAGCCCAAAACTCCACCAGGGGGCGTGATGACCGGATCGATACGACAGGACGAGTTCCCCAGCCCCGAGCAGCGGATGCCCGAGTGGGGTGGCGACCAGGTCCACGACGTGGCGTCCACCGGCCCGGACGACGACGGCGACCTGCTCGGTGTGGACCCCGCCGAGCTGGCCGACGAGGACCTCATCCGCGAGATGCACAGCCTGCACCGCACCCGGCTGGACACGCTGCGGCACGCGTCCGACTCGGCGTTGGCGCACCACCTGCGCCGCACCGCCGAGTTGGAGACCGAGTACCTCGCCCGGCACCCGGGCCGCGAGGTCGACCCGAGCCGGCTGCGGGACGAGTGATGGGTTCCGCCGAGCGCGGGGTGTCCGCGCCGCCGGAGGTGGTGTTCAGCACCGCTGTCGACCCCGACCGGGCGTCGGCGTGGCTGCCCGAGCCGTTGCGCGCCGACGGCACTCCCGCCGAGCACACCGACGTGGAGGAGCTGTCGGCGCGCTGGACCGCCCCGGGCGACTGGAGCGCCGAGCTCCGGGTGGACCCGGGCGACGCCGGCGGCGCCCGGATCCACCTCGACCTGACCGGCGCCACCGACGCCGACCGGCTGGCCGGCGAGGCCCTGGACAGCCTGGCCCGCGAGGTGGCCGACAACCTGCAGGCCGGCTGAGCCGGCGCGGAGCACGAGGGAGATCGGGTGACCGACCTGAAGGAGAAGGTGGCGCGGCTGCGCCAGGCGTACGCGCCGAACGAGTATCGGCCGCTGGGCAGCTACCTGGGGGCGATGGGCACCTACGTCGGGGTGACCGGGGCGATCGCTGGCCTGGTCCGGCTGACCGGCCGGCCGGTGCCGGAGCGTCCGGCCACGGCGGACGTGGTGCTGCTCTGCGTCGCCACCCACAAGCTGAGCCGGCTGCTCTCCAAGGACGCGGTGACCAGCCCGCTGCGGGCCCCGTTCACCCGTTACGACAAGCCCATCGGCAGCGGTGAGGTGATGGAGCAGGTGCGCGACTCGGGCAGCTCCACCCGGCACGCCATCGGCGAGCTGCTCAGCTGCCCGTTCTGCCTGGCCGTCTGGGTGGCCACCGGGCTCACCGGCGGCCTGGTGCTCGCCCCGCGGCTGACCCGGCTGGTGGCGACCGCGCTGACCGCGGTGGCCGCGTCGGACTTCCTGCAGATGGCGTACGCGGTGGCCCAGCAGGCCGCCGAGGGGGACGAGGACTGACCAGTACCGACGGAAGCGGGGGCCGGCGATCCGCCGGCCCCCGCTGTCGTGTCGACCGCCCGTCAGGTCGGGGTCGTGCCGTGGTTCTGGCCGGCCCAGCCGCGGGACCGCTCGGGCTCCCGCTCGTCCTCGTCCGCGCCGGTGATCACGTCACGGTCCACCGCTGTCTTGTCGTGCTCGTTGGCGAAGTCCGGGTCGGGCAGCGTGTCCAGCCCCTCCGGGGGCTGGCCCAGTGCCGGGACCTTCTCGTGCTGCTGCTCGTGGTGGGACATCTCGCTCTCCTCTCCGGGGGCGCGCCGGGACCTCAGGTGACCGACCCGCCGAGCAGGTCCGCCGCCTCGTCCACCGCGTACTCGCCCTCGGGTAGCGCGGCGATCCGGGTGAGCAGCCGGGCGGGAAGCTCGGCGGCCACCGCCCGGCGGTAGATGGTGGCCTGGGTGATCCGCTCCTGGCCGTGGTAGAGGTCCTCGAGCAGGTCGTCGAGCCGCCGGATATCCGGCTCGTCGCCGACCGGCGCGTCGCCCACGGAGGTGTCAGCCACGGGCGTGTCGGTCACGGGCGCGTCGGTCACGGGTACGTCCTCGGTCACCCCGCCCAGCTACCCGCCCCCCATCCGGTCAAACCCACCCCACCCCACCCCACCCACCCCCACCCCCACCACCCGTTGATCATGAGGTTGGCCGCGGTGTTGGAGATCGACTTCGCCGTCAACCTCATGATCAACGGGATCGGGTGGGGGTGGGGGTGGGGGTTAGGCGGGGGTGGGGGTGGGGGTGCGGCGGCGGGTGCGGACGGCGGTGGCGAGGTGGGCCAGCACCTCTTCGGTGGTGTCCCAGCCGATGCAGGCGTCGGTGACCGACCGGCCGTAGGTCAGCTCCCGGGTGGGGTCGAGGTCCTGGCGGCCGGGGAGCAGGAAGCTCTCCAGCATGATCCCGACGATGCCGCGCTGGCCGGCGGCGAGCTGGCCGGCCACGTCCGCGGCCACCCTCGGCTGGTTGCGGTGGTCCTTGCCGCTGTTGGCATGGCTGGCGTCCACCACCACCCGCTCGGGCAGCCCGGCCGCCCGGAGCAGCTCCAGCGCCCCGGCCACCGACTCGGCGTCGTAGTTCGGCCGGCCGCCACCGCCGCGCAGCACCAGGTGCCCGTCGGCGTTGCCCCGGGTGTGCATGATCGCCGGGGTGCCGGAGACGTCGATGCCGGGGAAGACGTGCGGGACCCCGGCGGCGCGGATCGCGTCCACCGCGGTGGCGATGCTGCCGTCCGGGCGGTTCTTCATCCCGATCGGCATCGACAGCCCGGAGGCGAGCTGCCGGTGCACCTGGCTCTCCACCGTGCGCGCGCCGATGGCGCCCCAGGCCACCGTGTCGGCGATGTACTGCGGGGTGATCGGGTCGAGGAACTCGCAACCCACCGGCAGACCCAGCCGCAGCACGTCGAGCAGCAGCGCCCGCGCGGTACGCAGTCCGGTGTTCACGTCACCCGAGCCGTCCAGCCCCGGATCGTTGATCAGGCCCTTCCACCCCACCGTGGAGCGCGGCTTCTCGAAGTAGACCCGCATCACCACCAGCAGGTCGTCGTCGAGGCGGTCGGCGGCGACGCGGAGCCGGTGGGCGTAGTCCAGGGCGGCCGCCGGGTCGTGCACCGAGCACGGGCCGACCACCACCAGCAGGCGGTCGTCCGCGCGGTCCAGCACCCGACCGACAGCGCGGCGGCCGGACAGCACGGCCGAGGCGAGCGCGTCGTCCAGGGGCAGCTCGTGGTGCAGCAGGGCCGGGGTGGTCAACGGCACGACGCGGTCGATCCGCTGATCGCTGACCCGATCGGTCTCCGGGGTCGTCACGGTGGGCATCCTTCCGCCGACCGCGCCCGGTGCCGGTGCCCGGGGTCGAGCCGGCTGCTCGCATGCGAAAGGGCAGGAACTCGATGCTCCTGCCCGGCCGGCTCGTGGTGCGGTGACGTCAGATCATGGTGAGGTCACCGGCTGGCGAGCCGGCTGCCTAAACCATCGATACGACCGCGTCACGCCGGCAAGCCTACCCGACGCGACGGCCGGTGGCACCGGGCTCGTCGCGGCGTCACCCACGCCACCGGGCGGTCCCGGCCGCCGCGGCACCGGCGTGGTGGGCGGGACCGCCGGGCGTGCCCGGTCCGCGCCCGGGGTATGGGGTTCGGCATGACGCACGAGCAGAGCGACCAGGAACGGGTGGAGTCCCGCGCGCACCTGCTGCCGGAGGAGGCCACGGTGGGCAGCGACGATCCGGTGGCGCAGGCGGACGCCATCCTCGACGAGTCCGACATCCGGGAGGAGGACCGCAACGCCGCCCCGGACACCGTGCTGGAACAGCGGACGTCGGATCAGACGGTGACGCCCAGCGAGCCGCCGGACTGAACCCGGGCGCCGCGGGCCCGGCGCGAGCCCCGGTAGGTGTGCTCGCGTACCCAGGCCAGCGGCCCGACCGCGCGCAGCCCCGCCGGCAGGTTGCCGATCGGGTCGAAGGCCAGCTCGGCGTCCGTCCGGGCGCTGAGCTGGTCGCCGAGCGCGACCTGGCCGACCGGCCGCCACGGCCCGACCGCCGACGCGACCGCGAGCACCAGGCGCGGCGCGTCCGCGCGGGTGGCCGCGGCCACCTCGGCCAGGCTCCGGCCCAGGTCCACCGACTCCGGGTCGGCCAGCGCGGCCAGCCAGAGCCGCCGCCGGTCCACCCGGTAGGACATGATCGAGCTGTACGTGCCGGCGAACCGCCGCCGGGGCAGCGGCAGGTGGCGCAGCAGCGGCGCGGCGCAGCTGGAGCTGACCAGCAGGTCGAACGGGCGGTCCCCGGCCCGGTGCATCCGTACCGCCAGGCCGAGCACGTCCGGCCAGCCGTCCGGGGTGGGCACGCCGCGGGAGAGCCGGACCGTGGCCGGGTAACGGCCGGGCCGGTCGAGCATCCCGACGCCGGTCGGCGGCCCGGCCACGCCCCAGATGGTCACCTCGCCGGTGAACGAGCGGCCGAGCGGATGCAGCAGGCGGGCGCGGCGCAGCCGGGTCAGGGCGGCGGTGGCCCGTTCCAGGGCGGCACCGGCCCGGGCGGTGGTGCCGGTCGGGGCGGACATGCCCCTGCGGTACCCGGCCGCTTGCGGTCGATACCTCCCCGGACGGCGCGTCGCGATTCCGCCCCCGAGATCGGATAGCGTCGAGCCATGCCCGACAGCGGTTACCCCTGGCCCATCGAGACGACCCGACTGGACAACGGCCTGCGCGTGGTGGTGAGCGAGGACCGCACCGCCCCCGCGGTCGCGGTGAATCTCTGGTACGACGTCGGCTCGCGTCACGAACCGGAGGGGCAGACCGGCTTCGCCCACCTCTTCGAGCACCTGATGTTCGAGGGCTCGATGAACGTGGCGAAGACCGAGCACATGAAGCTGGTGCAGGGTGCGGGCGGGTCGCTGAACGCGACCACCAACCCGGACCGCACCAACTACTTCGAGACCGTCCCGGCCGAGCACCTGGAGCTGGCGCTCTGGCTGGAGGCCGACCGGATGGGCGGGCTGGTGCCGGCGCTGACCCAGGAGACCCTGGACAACCAGCGCGACGTGGTGAAGAACGAGCGGCGGCAGCGCTACGAGAACGTCCCGTACGGCGACGCCTGGCTGCGGCTGCTGCCGCTGCTCTACCCGCCCGGGCATCCCTACCACCACGCCACGATCGGCTCGATGGCCGACCTGAACGCCGCCGACCTGGCCACCTTCCAGGCCTTCCACCGGACGTACTACGCACCGAACAACGCCGTGCTAACGGTGGTCGGCGACGCCTCCGCCGCCGAGGTCTTCGCGCTGGCCGACAAGTACTTCGGCGCCATCCCGGCCCGGGCCGACATCCCGTCCGCGCCGGACGGCCGGGTCGTCCCGGCGACCGGCCGGCCCGCCGTCGAGACGATCACCGGCGACGTGCCGGCGCCCCGGGTGTACGTGGCCCACCGCACCTACCCCTTCGGCACCCCCGGCTACGACGTGCTCACCGTGCTGGCCACCGTGCTGGGCAGCGGCCGGGGCAGCCGGCTCTACCAGCGGCTCGCCGACGGCGAGCGGATCGCGCAGCCGGACCTGGTCGGGGCGTACGGGGTGGACCTGGCGCACGCCCCCGCGCCGCTGATCGCCACCGCCACCGCCCGGCCCGGGGTGACCGGCGAGCGGCTGGCCGCCGGGCTGGCCGAGGTGGTCGACGAACTGGCCACCGTGCCGGTCACCGCGACCGAGCTGGACCGGGCCAAGGCGCTGCTGACCACCGCGTGGTGGCGGCAGATGTCCACGGTGGACGGCCGGGCGGACACCCTCGGTCGCTACGCCACCCAGTTCGGCGACCCGGCGAAGGCCGGCGAGCGGCTGCCGGCCTGGCTCGCGGTGACCGCCGAGCAGATCGCCGAGGCCGCCGCCGAGGTGCTCGGCGCCGCCGACCGGGTGACCCTGACCTACCTGCCGGAGGAGACGTCATGACGCTGATCACCCACCGTCCCGGCCCGGGCGCCGCCCGCCCGTACCGGTTCCCGCCGGTGGTCCGCCGCGCCGTGGCCGGTGGTCAGGTCGTCGCCGCGCACCTGCCCGGGCAGAACCTCGCCGTCGCGCTGCTGCTGCTCGACGCCGGCGCGGCGCGCGAACCGGTCGGCAAGGAGGGGCTCGCCGGGGTGCTGGCCAAGGCCCTGGAGGAGGGCACCGCGCAGCGCGACGCCACGGCGTACGCGCTGGCCATCGAGGCCCTCGGCACCGAGTTGGTGACCGGGCTGGACTGGGACTCCTTCCAGGTCAGCGTGCAGGTGCCGGTGGACCGGCTGAGCGCCGCCGTGGAACTGCTCGCCGAGGCGGTGCGGACGCCCCGGCTCGACCCGACCGACGTGCGCCGGGTCCGCGACGACGAGGCGACCGCGCTGCGGATGGACTGGGCCAACCCCGGCCCGCGGGCCGACGCGGCGCTGCGCGCCGACCTGTTCGGCGCCGAGAACCGCTGGGGCCGCCCGATGTACGGCGACCCCGCCTCGGTCGCCGCGCTCGACGCGGAGGACGTCACGGTCTTCCACTCCGAGTGGTTCATCCGGCCCGGCACGCTGATCGTGGTCGGCGACCTGGACCGGCTCGACCTGGACGCGCTCGGCGCGGCCGCGTTCGCCGGCACCGGCGGCGGCCCGGTCGACCGGGGCGGCCCGATCGAGGTGCCGATCCGGGAGGGCCGGCGGATCATCCTGGTGGACCGCCCCGGCTCGGTGCAGTCCACGCTGCGGCTGGGCCACCCGTCGCCGCACCGGGCCCACCCCGACCACGTGCCGATGACGCTCGCCGGCACGGTGCTCGGCGGGGCGTTCACCTCCCGGCTCAACCACCTGATCCGCGAGGTGCGTGGCTACACGTACGGCATCCGGGGTGACTTCGCCTCGTCCCGCCGGTTCGGCCGGTTCGCGGTCAGCTCCGGGGTGCAGACCGCGGTGACCGCGCCGGCCCTGGTCGAGGCGGTCGGCGAGATCACCCGTACCCAGGCCGGCGGGGTGACCGAGGACGAGCTGGCGGTGGCCCGGTCCTGGCGGGCCGGCCAGCTCTCGGTCGAACTGCAGAGCCCGCGGGCGATCGCCTCCGCGCTGACCACGCTCGTGGTGCACGACCTGCCGGACGACTACCACGCGCGGCTGCGGGAGTCGCTGCTCGCCGCCGACGTCGAGCAGGTCTCCGCCGCGGCGGCGGCGCACCTGCACCCGGAGTCGCTGACCCTGGTGGTGGAGGGGGACGCGGCGGTCATCCGGGACGAACTGGTGGCCACCGGTCTCGGCGAGATCGTCGACGCCGCCCCCTGACCCGGCCGGCCTGGCCGTCGCGCCCGGCGCGCTCTCCGTCGTGGTCGGCCTGGGGTGTGGCCCGGCGGGGCCCGGGGCCGGCGGGGCGGGGGGGTGCCCGCGCCCGGGCCCGGGGGCCCCCCCCCCGCGGGGGGG
>NZ_JAXCFQ010000005.1:0-100915 GCF_056150265.1 Micromonospora desertarenae | reverse complement strand
GCGCTCTCCGTGGGGGTCGGCCGGGGGTGTGGCCCGCCGTGCCCGGCTCGGGGCGGTCAGGCTTGATCCCTGCGCCGGTCACGGCGGGCCACACCCCGTCGTGGGCCGGGTGCGTCCAGGGGTGCCGGGAACGAGACAGCGCCATGCTTCCTTGATCCACACCGGGTCGGGGATATGGGGGTGTCCGGCGGCGGATGGCGCAACTTCGGGGACCTTGAGTGGGATCAAGCCGGCTGTGATGTGGGTCGCTGGTGGGCTTCGGCGGGGTGGCGGGTTGGCGGGGGCGCCGGGCGTGGGACCGGTGGGGATGCTGCGGTGGGGGTGGCGGTGGTCCGCGAATCTTCCGGAGCGGGGCGCGTAGGGGCGAGGTCGTTGCGGCCGGCGGGCCGTTCCGGCGCGCGGGCGGCGCCGGCCGGGCCTGGTGTGGCGTGGGCCCGGGCGGTGGGAAAGCGTTCCCGGTCGGGGGCCGGGGCTGGGTAGCCTCGCGGGCATGAGGATCGGCATTGTGGGGGCCACCGGCCAGGTCGGTGGCGTGATGCGGCAGGTGCTGGGCGAGCGGGAGTTCCCGGCGGAGCAGGTGCGGTTGTTCGCCTCGGCCCGGTCGGCCGGGCGGGCGCTGCCCTGGCGGGACGGCGAGATCACCGTGGAGGACGCGGCCACCGCCGACTACACCGGCCTGGACATCGTGCTCTTCTCCGCCGGCAAGGGCACCGCCAAGGAGCTCGCACCCCGGGTCGCCGCCGCCGGCGCGGTCGTGATCGACAACTCGTCCGCGTTCCGGATGGACCCGGAGGTGCCGCTGGTCGTCGCCGAGGTGAACCCGCACGCCGCCGCCGTACGCCCGAAGGGCATCATCGCCAACCCGAACTGCACCACGATGGCCGCGATGCCGGTGCTGCGCCCGCTGCACGAGGAGGCGGAGCTGGTCAGCCTGGTCGTCTCGACGTACCAGGCGGTCTCCGGCGCCGGCCTGGCCGGCGTGGCCGAGCTGGACGAGCAGGTCCGCAAGGTCGTCGAGCACGCCAGCGGCCTCACCTTCGACGGCGCCGCCGTCGAGTTCCCCGCCCCGCGCTCCTTCGCCCAGCCGATCGCGTTCAACGTGCTCCCGCTGGCCGGCTCGGTCGTCGACGACGGCTCGGAGGAGACCGACGAGGAGCAGAAGCTGCGCAACGAGAGCCGCAAGATCCTCGAGATCCCCGGGCTGAAGGTCTCCGGCACCTGCGTCCGGGTGCCCGTCTTCACCGGCCACTCGCTCCAGGTCAACGCCCGGTTCGCCCGGCCGATCACCCCGCAACGGGCCCGCGAGCTGCTGGCCGACGCGCCCGGCGTGGCGCTCAGCGACGTGCCCACCCCACTGCAGGCCGCCGGGCAGGACCCGACCTACGTGGGTCGGATCCGGGCCGACGAGACCGTCGAGCACGGTCTCGCCCTGTTCTGCTCCAACGACAACCTGCGCAAGGGCGCGGCGCTCAACGCCGTGCAGATCGCCGAACTGGTGGCCGCCGAGCTGGGCTGACCCGGAGCGGGGATGACGGGGCGAGGCGACTCGACGAGGAGGACGCGGTGCCGGACGACCGTACCCAGGAAGCGCTGACCGACCTGATCGCCGGCCGGTGGATGGGGGTGCTGGCCACCATCCGCCGGGACGGGCGGCCGCAGCTGTCCACCGTGGTCTACGCCTTCGACCGGGAGCGCGGCCTGATCCGGGTGTCGGTGACCGACGACCGGGCCAAGACGGCCAACCTCCGCCGGGACCCGCGGGCCAGCTTCCACGTGAGCAGCGACGACGGCTGGGCGTACGCGGTCGCGGAGGCGCGCGCCGAGCTGACCCCGGTGGCCGCCGACCCGGCCGACGCGACCGTCGAGGAACTGGTCGGGCTCTACCGGTCGATCCAGGGCGAGCATCCGGACTGGGACGACTACCGGCGCGCGATGGTCGCCGAACGGCGGCTGGTGCTGCGGCTGCACGTCGAGCGCGTCTACGGCGCCCCGCCCCGCGGCTGACCCGCGCGGACCGCGCCCGCGCCGATCCGCCCGGCACAACGGGTCGGATCCGTCGGGTGCTTGGCGCGTCAGCCCGGCTCGACGACCGTGACACCGGGCCAGCGCTGGGCGGGGCGGTGCCGGGCCAGCCGCTGCCGCGACCGGGCCACGTCCACCCGGACCGGGTTGTGCCGCCAGACCCCGCCGAGCAGGTCGGCCAGCCCGTACGGGGCGCAGACCTCCAGCCGGTCGGTCGCGTCCAGGCGGACCGCCACCGCGGTGGCGTACTCGGGCCAGGTGGCCACCGCCTCGGCCACGCTCCGGTAGGGCGGGATCGGGTCACCGCCGAACGTGTCCGCGTACCAGGTGTGCACGGCGGCCTGGTTGCGCGCCTCCCAGGGCGGCTCGGCCCAGGCCGCCACCAGTCGGGCGGTGGCCCGGTGGTCGTTGTCGCGGCTGAGATCCCCGGGGTCGAAGAAGACCACGTCCACGTCCCGGACCGCCCCGGGATCGAACCCGTCCCCGTAGCGCTCGCCCCAGACCAGGTCGCGCAGGGTGCCCGCGCCGATCCAGGCGTCCGGCAACCCCGAGTCGCGTACCACGGCCAGCGCCCGCAGCACCCACGGGCTGCCCCGGACCAGCTCGCCCAGCTCCCGCTCGTCCCGACCCACGCCGACACGCTAGCCGGGCGCGGGGCCGGGGCGTTACCCCGGCGGGGCGGCGGGTAGACCGCCGGTGCCGAACCGAGAGGGGAGCACCATGACAACGGTCGGAGAGTTCATGACGACCCGGTTGGTGACGATGGACGGCAACGACACGCTCACCGCGGCGGCGCAGGAGATGCGTGACAGCGCCATCGGCGACGTGGTGGTGACCGACGGCGACAACGTGGTCGGCATCGTCACGGACCGGGACATCACGGTCCGGGCCGTCGCGGAGAACCTGGACCCGAACACCACCGCGCTCAACCGGATCACCAGCAAGGACGTGATCACGGTGAGCCAGTACGACGACGCGGTGGCCGCCGCGGACCTGATGCGGACCTACGCCGTGCGCCGGTTGCCGGTCGTCGACGACGGGCGCCTGGTCGGGCTGGTGTCCATGGGCGACCTCGCGGTCGAGCGGGAGCCCCAGTCGGTGCTCGCCGACATCAGCGCCGACGACCCGAACAACTGACCTGTCCGCCGCGGTAGGCCGGCTCTCCGGTGCGGGGAGCCGGCTTCGCGGCGTTCCGTGGCGCCGTGTGAGCCCGCGCCCCGCCGCGCCCGGGTGGCGTCGGCGCGGCCCCGCGGCGTGCGGGACGTCAGGCCGGTTCGACGCCCACCCGCACCTCGGTGGCGCCCCGCGCGGCGGCCACGACGGACGCCTCGGCTTCCAGCTCGCGGCGGGCGCGGCCCGGCAGCGCGCGGCCGTCGAACGGGGTGACCGTCACCTCCAGAGCGCCCCGGCCCGCCACCTTCGCCCGCCAGACACCGGCCACCTCGCCGTCGACCAGCAGCGCGCCGGGATTGCCGATGATCCGCCAGAGTTGCTTCTGGTGGGCCTTCTCCGGCACCAGCACGTCGCGGTCCCGGGCCTGGAGGAACGGGTCACCGGGCGGCAGCAGCCGGACTCCCGGCGCCGGCCGGGCCTCGCGCAGCGCGTCGAGCCGGTCGGCCGGCAGCCAGGCCCGCCGCCCGGCCACCCGCACCTCGGCCAGCCCTTCGGGCCACACCCCGCGCAACGCGCCGGCGCTGGTGCCGAGGAAGCCGGCCACCTCGGCCGGGGCGGCCGGGCCGAGCAACCGCAGGTAGGCCAGCACCAGCGCGTCGGTGCCCGCCGCGCGCTCCGGCGGGCCGGTCCAGCCGGACAGCGGGGCGAGCGTCGCCGACCGCCCGGAGACCGCCAGGCGTACCCCGCCGGCGAGGCCGGCCTGCTGGAAGAGCGCCCCGGAGATGTGCCGGGCGCCGCACGGCTCGCAGTCGTACGTCAGCTCGGCCGGCACCCGGTCGCTCACCGCGCGGCTCACGTCGCCGCGGGCCATCGGCGCGGTGACCACGGCGGCGAACGCGTCCGCCGTGACCCGGAAGGCGGCCAGCCCGAGCCGGGCCCCCTCGCGGATGCGGCCGGGCAGGCGTCGGGTGGCGTCCGCGTCGTCCAGCGGCCAGATCGCGGCGGCCAGCTCGGGTAGCTCGGCGCGCCGGTGCAGGTGCGGCGCCCCGCGCATCGACCAGACCAGCTCCAGCCGGTCGTCGCCGGTGGGCGCGCCCCGGGCGGCGAGCGCCAGCCGGGCCGAGCCGTACGGAGTGTCCTGCACGCCCAGGTCGAGCACCGCGAGGTCGGCCGCGGCGCGCCCCGGGCGGTGCAGCTCCTGCGCGGCCGCCCGGTAGGCGAGGACCTGCTCCCGGCTGACCTCCGTCCCGCCCCTGGCCATCCGACCTCCCGACCTCCACCCCGGCTCTCCCGGGGCTCCTGCGCCCGGCTTTCCCGGAGGCTACTGCCCGGCCGGGAGAACCGGGCGCCGGCTCACCCGATCCGGGCGAGGTTGACGCCGCTCCGGCCGGGGACCCGGTGCACCGAGGCCGAACGCCGGACGGTGGGACGTACGTGGCACAACGCCCCCACCCGGGCCGGCGGGGAGCCGGGACCGACCGACGGGGAGGAGAGGGCCCGATGGTGGACGCGACCACGAGGTTCTTCGAGGATCTCGACCGGCGGGGGTTCGAACCCGTGCTGGCGAAGACCAAGGGGACCCTGCGCTTCGATCTGCACGAGGGGGCGCAGACCACGCACTGGCTGCTGCGGATGGATCGGGGCCGGGTCGAGGTGACCCAGGAGGACGCCGAGGCGGACACCGTCGTCGGGACCACGCCGGAGTTGTTCGAGGACCTGGCCACCGGGCGGGAGAACGGGATCGCGGCGCTGTTCCGCGGGGACATGACGGTGACCGGTGACGCCCGGCTGGTGGTGCAGGTCGAACGGCTCTTCCCCGGCCCGCCGGACAGTCGCGGGCCGCGCCGGCGCTTCGAGAGGGGGATGCAGCGATGAGCCAGAGCAGCACCATCCGGATCCTGGACGGCAACACCTTCGTGGTCTCCGAGGACACCGGCGACATCGAGGCGACGCCGACCGAGCCGACCGGCCTCTTCTCCCTCGACATGCGGTACCTGTCCACCTGGGTACTGACCATCAACGGGGAGCGGCTCAACGCCCTCTCCTACGACGATCTCCAGTACTACGAGGCCCGGTTCTTCCTGGTGCCCGGGGTGGCGACGCACTACATCGACGCCAAGCTCTCGGTGATCCGGGAACGCGCGGTCGGCGGCAGCTTCCGCGAGCAGTTGACCATCCTCAACCACGACGAGAAGCCGGTCGACCTGGAGATCCGGATTGACGCGGCGGCCGACTTCGCCGACCTGTTCCAGGTCAAGGACGAGATCCTGAACAAGAAGGGCGAGCTCTACTCCGAGGCGGAGCCGGACCGGCTGCGGCTCGGCTACCGGCGGGGCAACTTCAAGCGGGAGACGGTGATCTGCTCGTCCGTGCCGGCCCGCTACGACCGGCAGGGCCTCGCGTACACCGTCCACCTGGAACCCAACGAGCAGTGGGACACCCGGATCGACGTCCAGACGATGGCGGTCGGGCCGGGTGGCCGGGACCTGCGGATGGGGTTGCGGGCGCACGGCAACGAGCGGCTCGCCCTCCAGCACGACCTGGAGGAGTGGCTGCGCAACGCGCCCAAGGTGAACACCCAGCACGAGGAGTTGGCCAGCACCTACCGGCGGAGCCTGATCGACCTGGCGGCGCTGCGCTTCTCGCCGCTCTCCCTCGGCGGGGCGACCCTGCCGGCCGCCGGCCTGCCCTGGTTCATGACCATGTTCGGCCGGGACAGCATCCTGACCTGCCTGCAGACGCTTCCCTTCACGCCGCAGCTGTCCCAGACCACGCTGCGGATCCTGGCCGCGTTGCAGGGCACCCGGTTCGACGACTTCCGGGACGAGGACCCCGGGCGGATCCTGCACGAGATGCGCTACGGCGAGACCGCGGCCTTCGAGGAGCAGCCGCACACGCCGTACTACGGCTCGGTGGACGCCACCCCCTTGTTCGTGGTGCTGCTCGACGAGTACGAGAAGTGGACCGGGGACGCCGCGCTGGTCAAGGAGTTGGAGCAGGAGTCGCGGGCGGCGTTGAAGTGGGTCGACGACTACGCCGACCTGGTCGGCAACGGCTACATCTGGTACGAGCGGCGCAACAGCGACACCGGCCTGGAGAACCAGTGCTGGAAGGACTCCTGGGACTCGGTCTCCTACCGAGACGGCAAGCTGCCGCCGTTCCCCCGGGCCACCTGCGAGGTGCAGGGGTACGCGTACGACGCGAAGATGCGCGCCGCGCGGCTGGCCCGCGAGTTCTGGGACGACCCCGAGTACGCCGACCGGCTGGAGCGCGAGGCGGCGCAGTTGAAGGAGCGGTTCAACCGGGACTTCTGGGTGGAGGACGGCGAGTTCTACGCGCTCGCCCTCGACCCGGACGGCCGGCAGTGCGACGTGCTCAGCTCCAACATCGGGCACCTGCTGTGGAGCGGCATCGTCGACCACGAGCGGGCCGAGAAGATCGCCCAGCATCTGGTCGGGCCCCGGCTCTTCTCCGGTTGGGGGGTGCGGACGCTGGCCGAGGGCGAGGTCCGTTACAACCCGATCGGCTACCACAACGGGACGATCTGGCCGTTCGACAACTCCTTCATCGCCTGGGGCCTGCGCCGGTACGGCTTCGCCGAGGAGTCGGCGATCATCGCCAGCGGCATCCTGGACGCCGCCCGCTACTTCCAGGGCCGGCTGCCGGAGGCGTTCGGCGGCTACCCGCGCGAGCTGACCAAGTTCCCGGTCGAGTACCCGACCGCGTGCAGCCCGCAGGCGTGGTCGACCGGCACCCCGATGCTGCTGCTGCGCACCATGCTCGGCCTGGAACCGCACGAGGGGCACCTCGCGGTGGAGCCGCGGCTGCCGGTCGGGATGGGCCGCATCGAGGTGCTGGACATCCCGGGCCGGTGGGGCCGGGTGGACGCGTTCGCCCGGGGCCGGATGGAGATCGAGGAGCCGGCCGGCTGACCGGAGCGTCCAGCCGCCGGCGGACCGGGTCTGCTCCGCCGGCGGCTCCGCTCGCTCACCGGCGTCAGGCGGGTGGCAGGACGGTGTCCAGGAACGCCCCGGCCACCGCGGCCAGGTCCGGGCGGTGCAGGTCGAGCGCGTGCCCGCCGTGGGTGATCCAGGCGTGCACCGGGTGCCCGGCGGCCAGCAGCGCCGCCGCCAGGTCCACCGACTGGCTGACCGGCACCGACCGGTCGTCGACGCCGTGTACCAGCAGCACCGGCACCCGGTTGCCGGCGTGCGTGCCGACGGTCGCGTCCACGGTCGCCGGGTCGCCGGCGGCGGGCGGATGGCCGAGCAGACCGGCCCACGGGTCGTCGGGGCGGCGCAGCCGCCGCCAGTCGGCGGCCAGCGGGTCGACGGGCGGCCAGTAGGCCAGGGCGGCGGTCACGTCGTCCGGCCGGTCCACCCCGCGCAGCGCCAGGTGCAGGGCGAGCATGCCGCCCGCCGAGTCACCCGCCACCAGCAGCGGACGACCCTCGGCCGCCGCGCGGGCCTGCCGGGCCGCCGCGCGTACGTCGTCGAGCTGGGCCGGCCAGTGCGCCCGGTCGACCAGCCGGTAGGTGGCCGGCACCACGCGCAGGCCGTGGCGGGCCAGGGCGGCGCCGTCCTCGGTCGAGCGGGCCCGCCAACCGCCGCCGTGGATCCAGAGCAGCACCGCACGTTCGGTCATCCCGCCAGCCTGCCCCGGCCCGGCCGGGCCCGCCCACCCGGTATGCCGACGGCAGACGGGCCGACGGGTCGATCGACCCTGGCGTGACTCACAGCTCCGCGGGGTACCGTCTGCGGATGCCGGAACTCGTGTACCCGCCTGTGATCGCCGCCGCCAAGACGATGTTCCGCGTCCTCGACCTGAAGATCACCGTCGAGGGCGCGCACCATGTCCCGCGTACCGGCGGGGCGGTGCTGGCCAGCAACCACGTCAGCTACCTGGACTTCATCTTCTGCGGCCTGGGCGCGCACCCGGCGAAGCGGCTGGTCCGCTTCATGGCCAAGCAGTCCGTGTTCCGGCACAAGGTGTCCGGCCCGCTGATGCGCGGCATGCGACACATCCCGGTGGACCGCCGCGCGGGCGCCGGGTCGTACGCGACAGCGGTCAGCGCGCTGCGCCGGGGTGAGGTGGTCGGCGTCTTCCCGGAGGCCACGATCAGCCGGTCGTTCACGGTGAAGGAGCTCAAGAGCGGCGCCACCCGGATGGCCCAGGAGGCCGGCGTGCCGGTCCTGCCGGTGGCGCTCTGGGGCACCCAGCGGCTCTGGACCAAGGGCCGCCCGCGTACGCTCACCCGCCGGCACACCCCGATCACCATCCTGGTCGGCGAGCCGATGGACCCGGCCGGTTACCCGGACGCGAACGCGATGACCGCCGAGCTGAAGCACCGGCTGGCCGCGCTGGTCGACCGGGCCCAGCGGGAGTATCCGGAGGCGCCCGCCGGCCCGGACGACAGCTGGTGGCTTCCCGCCCACCTGGGCGGCACCGCCCCCACCCCGGAAGAGGCGGCCGCCCTCGACGCCGGCCCCCGCCGCACCTCCCCGGCCTGACCCACCTCCCCGCGATCTTGCACTCGGTGCCCCGGCAAACGCGGCAAAGGCCCCAGAGAAGGGGCGGAAAGTGCAAGATCGCGGAAGCGTGGGCTGGGGTGGGGTGGGGTGGGAGGGTGGCCGGATCGTTCCGCAGCGGGGCAGGATGGTGTCTGCCGGCACGACCCCCGGCCAGCCAGGATTCAGGGCATGAGCAGAGCAGCACTCGTCGTCATCGACGTCCAGGAGTCCTTCCGGCAGCGCCCGATCTGGGCGTACGCCTCGAACCCCGACATCGTCGGCGCGGTCGACCGGCTGGTCGCCGCGGCGCGCGACCGGGGCGACCTGGTGGTCTGGGTCCTGCACGCCGAACCCGGCAGCGGCGGCGTCTTCGACCCGGCGCACGGGCACGTCCGGCTGATCGAGGGGCTGGCCCCCGCGGCGGGGGAGCCGACCCTGGTGAAGACGTCGCACAACGCGTTCACCACCACCAACCTCCAGCAGATGCTCACCCTGGCGGGCATCCGCGAGATCACCGTCTGCGGGATCCGCACCGAGCAGTGCGTGGAGACCACCACCCGGGTCGGCTGCGACCTCGGCTACGAGATGACCTTCGTGACCGACGCCACGGTGACCTTCCCGACCCCGCACCGGGACCTGCCGGAGACCGCCACCCTGGCCGAGATCCTCGCCGACCCGCGCACCCTCTCCACCGACGAGATGATCGCCCGCACCGAGTACGCGCTGGCCGGCCGGTTCGCCACCGTCCGGACCGTGGCCGAGGTGACCGGCGCCGTCCCGGCCGGCGCGCGGGGCTGAGCCGTGGCCCGGGTCGTCTTCCTGCTCGTCCCGCAGGTGCACCTGCTGGACCTCGCCGGGCCGGCCCAGGTCTTCTCCACCGCCGCCGATCTCGGGTACGACTACCGCCTGCACTACGTCGCGGACCGGCCGCAGGTGCCGACCGTGCAGGGCGTCCCGCTGGTGGCCGGGCTGGACTGGCCCGAGTTGACCCGCGACGACCTGGTGGTGGTGCCCGGGTGGCGGACCAGCGCGCACGGCCCGCAGGGGCCGGTCGGCCCGGACGGCCTGCGGCGGCTGGCCGACCACCACGCCCGGGGCGGGACGGTGGCCAGCGTCTGCGCCGGCGCGTACGCCCTGGGTCGGGCCGGCCTGCTCGACGGCCGGCGCTGCACCACCCACCACGACGTGCAGGACGACCTGGACCGCCGGTTCCCGGCGGCCCGGGTGGTCCGGGACGTGCTCTACGTGGTCGACGACCGGGTGGTCACCTCGGCGGGCATCGCCAGCGGCATCGACGTGGCGCTGCACCTGGTGGCCACCCGGCACGGCCCGGCGGCGGCCGCCCGGATCGCCCGCACGCTGGTCGTCTACGCCCGGCGCAACGGCCACGAGCAGCAGGCCAGTGCCATGATGCGGCACCGCTCGCACCTGTCCGACGCGGTGCACCGGGTGCAGGACCTGATCGACTCCCGGTTCGCCGAGCCGCTGCCGCTGGCCGAGCTGGCCGCCGCCGGCGGGGTCGCCGAGCGCACCCTCACCCGGCTGTTCCGCCAGGCCACCGGGCTGACCCCGCTCGGCTACCAGCAGCTGCTGCGGGTGGAACGCGCCGAGCACCTGATCGGGCACGGCAGCACGGTGGAGGCCGCGGCCCGCACCGTGGGGTTCACCGACGCCCGCATGCTGCGCCGGCTGCGGGCCCGCGCGAACCGGAGCCCGAGCCCGTCGGGTGGTAGTAGTCGTCCCGGGAGCGGAACTCCACCGGAAGCGACCCGGGCAGCGTGATCCGCCCGTCGCCGGCCAGCGGCCCGCCTCCGGCGCGTAGCCGCAAGACGTCCCGCTCGGCCGGGGAGAGGTCGACCAGCTGCGGCCGGGTCAGCCGGAAGGTCGCCACCGACCGGCGTACCTGCCGGGCCAGCTCGGTGACCTCGTCGACCGGGCCGGCCAGGGCGAGTGCCGGCTGCCAGATGGTGCGCAGCGCGTCGCAGACCACCAGCAGTCGGGCCGGTCGGTCCGGTCCGGCCGGCACCAGCTCCAGCCGGGACGGCCACTGCCAGCGGATCTGACCACTGACCAGGCCCGGCGTCCGGGCGCGGCGGCGGTGCCGGGCGTTGTCCCGCGCCCCGCCGACCACGGCGAGCTGCCACCCGCTGCCCGCGTACGCGATCCGCCGGTCGGTGACGGTCACCGACACCGCGGCGGGCAGCGCCCACCGCTGCCACGCCTCGGTCGGGCCGAGCAGGTAGCCGGCGGCGTGCAGCCGGTGCCGCCACAGCACCCGCTCACCCGGGTCGGGCACCAGCTCGTGGCGCCGGTCGAGCACCGGGGCGACGTCGTCGTCCGGCGCGTCGAACCGGTGCGGACCGATGAAGAAGGGGGACGCGTCGTCATGCATGGTCAGGATCTCCCGGAGCAGACGGCCTTACCCACCGAGCGTCGCCGAACCGGGCCACGGTGTCATGACACCCGTTAGGGGGTCGGCCGGTCGTAGGACGCTTGTGACCGGTAGATGCCGATCTCCTCCGGCCGGATGAGGCCGTCCTCGATCGCCCGGGCGAGCAGTGCCGCCTTCGTGGCGGCCGGTCGCCCCGCCCGGGTGTACTTGATCCGCGCCCGGTCGACGTACTGCTTGACCGTGTGTTCGCTGATCCGCATCCGGCGGGCCACCGACGCCTTCGACATCGACTGGAACCACAGCAGCAGCGCCTCGCGTTCCTTGTCCGACAGGACCGGCCGGTCCGGGCGGGCGTCGCCGACGATCGCCCCGGCCAGCGCCGGCGGCACGTACGGGCGGTCGCTGGCCGCGGCCAGCACGGTGGCCACGCAGTGCTCCCGGCCCTCGTGCTTGGCGAGGAACGCCACCGCCCCCGCGTCCAGCGCGGCGAGCATGGTCTGCGGGTCGGTGTGCTCGGAGTAGACCACCACCCGCCGGCCGGCCGCGCTCAACTCGGCGAGCTTGTCCAGCGCCATCCGGCCGTGCAGCCGCAGGTCGAGCAGGACCACGTCGGCGGCCGGGGCGGCCCGCAGCACCTCGTCCGGATCGTCGCCGGTGGCCAGTACGGTCAGCCGCGGCTCGGTGGCCAGCCAGGCCCGTACCCCCTCGACCACCACCGGATGGTCGTCGACGATCGCCACGCCCACCGGTCGCTCGCCGGTCACCGGCGCCACCGGGTCTGCGTCCATCTGATCTCCCCGTCGTGTTCGTGAAGCAGTTCCACCCGGCCGTCGCCGTCGTCGTCGCAGGCCGTCGGTGGCCCGCTGCCGGCCGGGCCGTCCCGGTCCGGCGCGACGAGGCTCACCACCACCTCGTCCGGCCCGGCGACCACGGTCAGCCGGGCCCAGTCGCGGGCGCCGGCCAGGGCGGCGGTGGGCGGGTCGACCAGCCGCCGGCGAACCTCCACCGGGAGCGGCGGGGGCGTGCCGATGGTGACCAGGTCGATCGGCAGGCCGCTCCGTTCGGCCAGGTCCGCCGCCGCCCGCAGCTCGTGCAGCAGCGGGTCCGGCACGTCGTCGGATTCGGCGATGAGCCGGCGCAGCCGGGCCGCGGCCAGCACGCAGCGGCGCTGCACGTCCGGGTCGGCCGGGTCGGCCCGCCCGTCCGCCAGCTCGGCGAGCACCTTCTCGGCGGTCCCGCTGACCAGCGCCAACCGTTCCCGGCGGTCGCGGCGGGCCCGCTCGGCGGCCTCCCGCTCCGCCGCCATCGCGTGCGCCGTCGCCGCGGCGGCGGCCCGCTGCCGGGCCAGCGTGGCGATCACCGCGCCGCCCACGAAGACCGCCACCGGCAGCGACAGGGTGCCGTAGACGTACATCGCGTAGCGGGCCAGGTCGGCGGGGGCGGTCGCGCCGTGACCGAGCACGGCGACCAGCGCGATCAGCGAGTGCGCGGCCAGCAGGGCGAGCAGCCCGATCACCCGCCGCCCCCAGAGCACCAGCACGAAGAACCAGCCGAGCGTGCCCCACCCCCAGTTGGCGGCGGTGAAGAGCTGCTCCCCGCCGGCCGCCGCGAAGACCGCCGCGTCGACCACCAGCAGCAGCATCGCCAGCGGCCAGGCCGGCAGCGGGGCACCGCGCAGCAGCCGTACGCCGGCCAGCACGCCGGTCGCCGCGACGACCAGCCAGCCGGCCGCCGCCACCGCCGGGGCCGCGAGGTCGGCCCGGGCCGCCAGCACGGCGGGCAGCGCGATCGCGGTGTGCCAGGCGAGTGCGATGGCCACCACCACGATCCGGGCACCCCGGTCGGAGACGCTGGCCACGGCCGCCGCCGCCTGTCGCGCCTCGACCGCCACCGGCCCGGCCACCGTGGACCCGGCCACCGTGGACCCCGTGCCGGTGGGTCCGGCGGTCGTGGCGCGGGCGGTCTCAGTGGACACCGGGCCACTCCAGCCGGATCCGGGTGCCGGCGCCGGGTGCGGACTCGACCACGGCCCGCCCGCCGACGGTGGCCATCCGGCCGCGGACCGACTCCCGCAGGCCGTACCGGTGGGCCGGCACGCGCTCCGGGTCGAAGCCGGGGCCGTCGTCGGCGACCTCCACCGCGACGGTGCCGGCCACCCGGTCCAGCCGCAGCGCGGCGGTGGCGCCGGGCGCGTGCCGGACCACGTTGGACAGCGCGGCGTACGCGCTCTCGGCGAGCGCCTCGGCGACCGGCCCGGGCACCGCGCAGGGTGTCAGCTCGGCGGTCACCCGCAGTTCGGGCAGCCGGTGCAGCACCGCGGTGAGCCGGTCGGCCAGCGGCGCCGGCCCGTCGTCCGGCGCCGACCGCGCGTCGGCCAGCGCGGTGAGGGTACGCAGGTCGGCGGCGCAGCGCTCGCGCAGCCGCGGCGAGGGGCCGGCCACCGCGCCGAGCCCGACCATGGTGAGGGTGGCCAGCACGGTGTCGTGCAGGTCCCGGTTCTGCCGCCGCTCGGCGTCCCGGGCGGTCCGGGCCACCAGCGCGTCCCGGGTCAACCGCTGGTGCTCGGCGAAGCCGCGGTCGGCCCGGCCGATCCGGCGGCGCATCACCGCTGTCATCATCGCCGTGCAGGCCGTCTGCACCAGCAGGGTCGCCGCGTGCGCGGTCGCCTCGTCGGGGTTGCCGGCGGTGTGCGCGCCGGCCGCGTAGGCGGCGGTGACCAGCAGCCCGGCCGGGACCGACCAGCGTGCCGGCGCGGTGGCCTGGGTGTTGATCACGGTGGTGCTGGCCAGCACCGCGACCCAGCTCCCCTCGCCGGGCAGCACCTCCGGTGCCACCAGAACCGGGATCGCCAGGCAGGTGGCGGCGGTCAGCGCCACGTCCCCGGCGACCAGCGGCCCGGTGACGCCGTGCCGCAGCGCCCGCACCGCGTACCAGAGGGACCAGGCGGTCAGCGCGGCCACGGCCGGGACCAGCAGCGCCGGCTCCACGGGCGGGGTGCGGACCGCGAGCGCCACCGCCGCGCCGACCAGCCCGCAGGTCAGCCGGAGCAGTGCGGGGAGGGTGGTGAAGATGAGCGCGAACGCGCCGCCGGCCGGGTTGTCCAGCAGGGCCGGGGGCGTGGTCGGAGTGGGAACGGCCGACATCGGGGAGAAGTCCTTTGCGACAACGACCCGATCCGGGCCCGCGCTGCGGAGATAGACGCCGGAGAATAACACGCGTTTTCGGCGGGGTGACCCTCAGTGTGCGGCGTGTCGCTGCTCGGTCATCATGCCGGCGTCCGCGCCGCGGCCAGCAGGTGCGCGCTGGTGCCGAGCACCTCGGGGTCGCGTTCGAAGAGGGCCGCGCAGCGCAGCACCTCGGCGAAGAGCGTGCCGTCGGCCTCCGGGCGGCCGGCCAGCGGCAGCAGCGGCCAGAGCGGACCCTCGATGCCGTACAGCTCGGGCCGGGGCAGCCCGGCGGCCCGGAACTCGTCGACCACCTCCGCCGGGCGGTGGAAGTAGGCGGTGGTGAAACCGGAGACCGGGTCGTTGACGCCGGAGGCGTAGGCGGCGAGCAGGGCGGGACGGGTGCGGTCGTCGACCCGACCCTGCCGTATCAGGTCCAGCAGCGGGGCGTGCCGGCTGATCGTCGCGGTGACCACCAGGCCACCCGGCCGGGTCAGCCGCAGCGCCTCGCCGAGTGCGGCGATCCGGTCGGCGCGGTCGGTGAGGTGGTAGAGCGGCCCGAGCAGCAGGGTCGCGTCGGCGCACCGGTCGGCCAGTGGGAGCCGGCGGGCGTCGCCGACCGTCGCGGTCACCGCCGGGCACGCCTGCCGGGCCGCCGCCGCGTGCGCCGGAACGAGGTCGACCAGGTGCACCCGGTGACCCGCGTCCGCCAGCCAGCCGGCGTGCGCGCCGGGGCCGCCGCCGACGTCGAGCACGGTTGCCGGTGCCGCCGGCAGCAGCCGGGCCAGCAGGTCGCGGGTACGCAGCGCCTCCAGCCGTCCGTGCGGCGACCGGGACAGCCGGTCCGCCTCGACGAAGACGTCGGTGTAGTACCGCACGACGTCGGGCTCGGCAGGTCGGTGCTCCGGCATCCGTCGATGGTGGACGAGCCCGGTCGACCCGTCACCCGGTTTACCCTCGCGCGCTCCCCGGCCGGCCGGCGTCACCGTCGCGGGTACCCGCGCCGGTCGCGTCGCGGTGGGCGTGGAGGTCGCGGAGCAGGGCGACCTCGGCGAGGTGGTGGATCGCCTCGCGGTTGATGTGCAGCACCAGCGACGCCAGCGGGAGGTCGGCGTAGGGGCCCTCGGCCGGGCCGCACCGCCGGGCCAGCCCGTCGTGGCCCAGGCCGCGCACGCCGTCGAGCCAGCGGTCGTACGCCTCGTCGAGTTGGCGCAGCGCGGCGGCGGCCGTGCCGGCGTACGGGAAGGAGCCGTAGTCGACCGGCGGGCCGCCGAAGTGGGCGGCGTTGCGGGCGCCGAACACGCCGACGATGACGTGGCCGAGCCGCCAGGCGATCGTGGTGACCGGTGGCGGGTCGGGCTCGGGGACCGCGAAGTCGATCAGGTGGTCGCCCTGCCCGACCGCCATCGGCGCGCTGCTCGTGCCGCGTGGCCGTACGCCCCAGCAGCCCGGCACCGGCTCCCAGTGGTATTCGGCGTCGGTCAGCCCGTCGAGGCGCGGCCGGGCCTGCTGACGCCAGTGCCAGTCGAGCTGCTCGACCAGCTCGTGGTTCCAGTCGACGTCCATACCGGGCACGTTACGCCCGGGGTGCGACCCTCGCCCGGCTCGCGACCGGCACCGTCCCCGGCGACCGGCCGCCATACTCGGGTCGAGCGCGTAACGTCCCTGACGGTTCGCGCCGCGAGTCGGTTGGCCGGCCGGCGATGGTGCGGCGGGGCCGGACCGGGACACCGATACCGGCGCGTGGGCGCCGGGTCCGATGAGTTTCCACCGCGGGAGGGGTCAACACCGTCATGACGAACACGCACACGCTGGAGACCGCCGAGGCCGACATCGTCTACGACGTGCGCGGCCCGCTGCCCACCGCCGACGGACGCCCACCGCTGTTCATGATCGGTCAGCCGATGGAGGCCGCCGGCTTCGCCACCCTGGCCTCGTACCTGCCCGACCGCACAGTGGTCACCTACGACCCGCGCGGCCTCGGCCGCAGCCGCCGCAAGGACGGCCGGGTCGACCACGCGCCCACCGTCCAGGCCGCCGACGTGCACGCCGTCATCGAGGCGCTGGGCGTCGGGCCGGTCGAGATGTTCGCCAGCAGTGGCGGCGCGGTGACCGCGCTGGCGCTGGTGGCGGCCTATCCCCACGATGTGACCACCCTGGTGGCCCACGAGCCACCCCTCCTCTCGCTGCTGCCCGACGCCGAGGCGGCCGAGCGCGCCCGCGCCGACATCCGGGACGTGTACCAGGCCAAGGGATCGAACGCGGGCATGGCGGCCTTCATCGCCATGACCTCCTGGCAGGGCGAGTTCACCGCCGACTACTTCGCCCAGCCCGCGCCGGACCCGGGCCAGTTCGGGATGCCGAGTGAGGACGACGGTTCGCGTGACGATCCGCTCCTGTCGGACCGGTCCTGGGCGGTCAGCAGCTATCGCCCGGACCTGGAGGCGCTGGCCGCGGCACCGACCCGCATCGTGGTCGCCGTCGGTGAGGAGTCCGCCGGCGTCCTCACCGGACGGACCACGGTGGCCACCGCCGAGCTGCTCGGCCAGCGGCCGAGCGTGTTCCCCAGCCACCACGGCGGCTTCCTCGGCGGCGAGTTCGGCTACGCCGGCCAGCCGGAGGCGTTCGCCCGCAGGCTGCGCGCGGTCCTCGACGGCGACGACTGACGGGAAACCCCCTGCCGCCGACGGTGGTCGCCCGGTGCGCGGATCACGACCGATCCGCGCACCGGGCGGGCCCGGTCAGGAGGGCTCGATCCACCGGCCGGCGGTGAGGAAACGGTCGATCGTCCCGGTGTACGGGCCCGGGTCGAGTGACCTCTCCCGGATCCAGCCGTCGTCGTAGTAGGTGCCGCGGTAGGCGTCGGCGCCGTCGCAGATCAACGTGGCGATGCTGCCGGATTCGCCCTGTTCGCGCATGCGGTGGGCGATGCGCAGCGCGCCCCAGAAGTTGCTGCCCGTGGAGGGGCCCACCGACCATCCGGTGGTCGCCGCCAGGTGCCGCATCGCGGCGAGGCTCGCCGCGTCCGGTACGGGCATGGCCAGATCGATGACCCCGGGCAGGAACGCCGGCTCGACCCGGGGTCGGCCGATGCCCTCGATCCGGGACGGCATTCCGGTGCCGTAGCCGTCGTAGCCGGTGACCCAACTCGGCCAGTACGCCGAGTTCTCCGGGTCCACCAGCGCGAGGCGGGTGGGGTAGCCGTGGTAGCGGATGTGGCGTCCCACCGTGGCACTGGTCGATCCGGTGCCGGCACCCACGACCGTCCACGCCGGCGCCCGGCCCTCCTGCTCCAGGACCTGCGCCAACAGGGCCGCCCCGACGCTGTCCGGGGCGCGCCAGTCCTCCGCCTGCGCCGCCGCGGCGAAGTGGTCGAGGTGGTGACCACCGAGCTCGGCGGCGAGCCGGACGGCCTCGTCGTAGATGGCCGCGGGCGGATCGAACGGGTGGCAGCGGCCGCCGTACCGCTCGATCCGCGCTCGTTTGGCCGGCGCCGTCTTCCCCGGCACGACGGCGACGAACGCCACGCCGATCAGCTGGGCGAAGTAGGCGGTGGCGACCGCGGCGTTTCCGGCGGTTGCCGCGACGACAGTGATGCCCGGCCGGATGTCGCCCCGGGCGACCGCGTCCTCCACGAGCCGCCGGACCACCCGGTGCTTGAGGCTTCCGGTGGGACGCAGGGACTCGTCCCGGAAGTACAGCGGGATTCCCCACGACTGCGGCAGCGGGTAGCGGCGCAACGGGATGGGCGGCTCGGCGGCGGCTTCGGCGCGGAGCCGCGCCAACGCCTGCTGCGCCCACCGGCGCATTCCGGCCTGCGTCGAGTCGCCAGGATCGGTCACAGTGGCCCCCGTGCTGGTGAAGATCAACGCGTGCACCTCATCGTAGGGCTCGCGGCGCGTGGCGACCTGTGCGCACCCACTCGACGGGTGGGTCCGCCGCCGGTGTGGCGGGCGGCTGACCTGCGTAATCGGTTTGCCGCTGGTCAGCGCGGTCGGGTAGGAATGGCGGCGGCGCCGGCAGCCTGCGTGATCGACCGGATGGCCGGTCGAGATCCGCCACTACTCGTCGAGAAGCTGCTCTCGAAGGATGTCCGCGTGCCCACAGTGCTGGGCGAGTTCGCGCAGCACGTGGAGGTACACCCACCGCAGCGGAACCGGGCCGCGCCGGTGCCCGTGCAGGATGTCGTCCAGCTCCAGGGACGCGGTCGCCCGGCGGGATGCTTCGCAGGCTTCGCGGTGTGCCGCCTGGACGGTGGCGATCGTGTCGTCGTCATCGAGGACGAACGACTCCTCCGACGACGCGGGGATGCCGATCTCGGCGCGCGACCGGCCCGTGACGGCTTCGTCGAACCAGACCTTCTCGACGAAGGTCGCGTGCTTCACCAGACCCAGCAGCGTGGTCCGGGAGGCCACCAGCGACCGGCGCGCCTGTTCCTCGGTCAGCCCGTCCAGGCAGCCGTTGAGCGCGCCGCGGTGCTCGTCGAGGAACGCCTCGAACTGGGCCCGGGCTGGCAGTGCGACGACCTGGTCGGCGAAGGTGGGCGGGAAGGAAGGCATGGGCGAAGCATCCCAGACCGCCGCCGGTGGGCAACCGGTAGCTGGCCTAGTGCTCGGCGATCGCCGCGACCGCCTCGATCTCGATCAGGAGGTCCGGTCGGAACAGGCCCGCCACCTGGACCAGTGAGCTGGTCGGCGGCCGTTCCACGTTGACGAACTCGTCCCGTACCGCCCGTACGGTGGCCAGCGCCGAGGTATCGACGACGTAGAAGGTGAGCTTGAAGACGTCGTCCCACGTCGCGCCCGCGGCGGTCAGCGCGGCACCGACGTTCCGCATGGCTTGGCGGGTCTGAGCCGCCCAGTCCCCGGCGGGTGCCGCGGTGCCGTCCGCGGCGATGGGCACCTGACCGGACGTCCAGATCAGCCGGCTGCCCGGGCCGATGGTGGCCACGTGGCTGTAGCCGTTGGGCTGCGGGAGCGTCTCTGGCGTAGCGAGTTCGATGTGCGCCATGGCGAGCACTCTACGACCGGACACAGCCAGTAACGGAGCTGGGCCAACCCTGGGTACGCACCTCGACGGGCACCACAAGGGCTACCCGCCTTCCCGGACGGGGCCAAGGTCGTACCTCCGGTAGGACGCTCCACCTTGTCCCCGCCCGGGGAGGCTGGACGGTCTGGCGCCGGCCCGACGAGGAGATCCTCTCCAGGCAGCGCTTCACCGGCCCTACGGTCGCTCTGGTCAGCAGCACCACCGGCACCGGGGCCGGGACGTAGGTGCGCTACCGCTGACCGTGGTGAATCTCCGGCTCGGCGGTGCCGAACGGGTTGTCGATGACGTACCGCCAGCGGCCGTCGGGACCGCGGCGGGCGACATCGGTGGCGGTGCCTTCGATGTGCACGGGTCGGCCGTCGCGATCGGTGCCGTCAATGGTCCAGTCCACGATGAGCAGGGCGACATCGTCGGCCACGTAGACGTGCCGGGGCCGCACCTCGATGGGGAGCCCGAGGTCGAGGAAGCGCTGGTTGGCCGCGATCCGGGCGGCACCGGTGACGGGCTGGCCCGGGACGGTGACCAGTAGGCCTCCAGGTTCGTAGACCTGCTCGACCGCCGCGACGTCCCCGGAGTTGAAGGCGCGGGCGAACACCGACGGGTGCTGGGCCGCGCTGTCGCTGAGCGGGACACTCGTGGAGTGGGTGTGGAGATCGGAAGACATGCTGACAGTCAAGGTGCTGCTCGCGCAGGTAACCAAACGGTGAGCGGCGGCTGGGCTCGCGACCTGGTGCCGGACCAGCGCGGCGCGACCCGCCGGCCGGAGCCTGGCTGCCCCGTCGAGGTCGCCCTGGCCGCGGTGAGCGGCCGGTGGGCCACCCTGGTGCTGCGGGAGTTGATGCACGGCCCCCGATCGTTCGGCCAGCTTCAGGCGGCGCTGCCCGACCTGAGCGCCAAGGTGCTCAGCGAGCGGCTCGCGGCGCTGACCCGGCAGGGCCTGGTCGAGCGTGACCGCTCCCGCACCTTCCCGCCGAGCACCTGCTACCGCCTCACCCGTGCCGGTACCGAGCTGCGCCCGCTGCTGGTCGAGCTCTACCGGACCGGGGACGCGCTGCTGCGCGAGCGGGCATGACGGGCGATGAACGTCCGCGGGTGCCAGCTGGGAGGCGAGGCGGGTGAGAGCGGGTCCGCCACGCTCCTCGGATCAGCGGGCAGGCCGGGCCAGCCACCCACGCGAGCCGATCAACTTTGGGAAGTGGAGGCGCGCCCGGCAGGATTCGAACCTGCGGCCTTGGGATTAGAAGTCCCCTGCTCTATCCGCTGAGCTACGGGCGCATGGTGCGGTCGTCGCGCCAGAAGGGTACCGCCGCCCCCGCCGGCAGCGGTGGAACGGGTGCCCGGCTGGTCACGCCGCGGATCAGCGTCGCACGTGCTGCCGACCGGTGGCACCCGGATTCCGGCCCGCCGCCCACCGCGGCGCCTTTGGTCCGTACCCTCGGCCTCGTGCTGCTTGACCCGGATGCCGAGAACGAGGTCGCCTACGAGTTGTGCCAGCTCGTCGGGCGCGCCATCCTGCCGTTCCGTGGGATCGGGCAGGTCCCGGCGACCGCGGGCACCGCGTTCTTCTTCCGTGACCCGGTGGGGGAGTACCTGCTGACCGCCGACGCGCTCACCGACGCGCCGCTGGGTGAACTCGGCCTGCGGGCGAGCCTGACCGAGCCGGCGGGGGCGGCCGGCGACGTCGTGCCGGCGCCGGAGTCGTGGCTGCACCGGACCGAGATCGGTGTCGCGATCCTGCCCACCGCCGGGCTGCACGAGGACGCGCGGCGGGCCGGCTGGCGGTGGCGTACCCAGCAGGTGACCGACGGCGTCGCGGCCGGCTCGGACGTGGTGACCCGGATCGGCGCGGCGCCGGGGTCCGCGTTCGTGCTGGCCAACGGGGTCCGGGAGGACGGATCCCGGCCGCTGGAGGTGGCGATCGAGCGGGTGGTGCGGGCCGGGGACGCCGTCCGGATCACCACGGAGCTGCCGCCCGGCTACGTCGGCGCGCCGGTCTTCGGCGTGCAGGCCGACGCCGCCGGTGAGGTCGCGCTGCACTGCCTGGGCCTGGTGCTGCCGGCCACCGTGGGCGGGCACCCGGTGGCGACGTTCGACCGGATCCGGGCCGCCATCCCGGCGGCACCCGGCGCCGCCTGAGCCACCCGGATCCGGCGGTCCGCCCGGGCGGTCAGCCGCCCTGCGCGGTCGCGTCCGCCGGGTCCGGTTCGTCCGCCGGTCGCCGGCCGCCGGGCACGCCGGCGTCGCCGGGCGTCGGGCGTACGTCGGTCGGTCCGGCACCGAGGAACGCCTCGGCCCAGCGGCCCACCTCGGCGAAGACCTTCTCCCGTACGGCCGGGCCGGAGAGCGTGAGGTCGTGCATGCCGCCGTCGAAGCGCGCCACCGTCACGTGCCGGCCGAGCCGGGGCGCCCAGCGGACCATGTGCTCGACGTCCAGCACGGCGTCGGCGAGCGCGGCCGACTCGTGCCACCGGGTGCCCTTGAACGAGCGGGTCGAGCAGGCCAGCAGCACCGGTACCTGGATGTCCAGCCCGGCGCGCAGTTGCCGCTGGCCGGTGCGGATCGCGTTGAGCCAGCCGGCCCGGACCGGGAACCCGGCGAGCGGCTTCCACTCCAGGTCGTACTGCCACTCGCCGCGCCGGTCGGCGTGGATCGTCTCGCTGTAGACGGTGCCGAGCCCGAACGGCAGGACCCGGCGCGGCACCCGGCGGCCCAGCCGCGCGGCGGCCGCGGCGACCGGCCGGCGCAGCAGCCAGGGGGCGTTCAGGTCGAAGAACGGGCTGTTCAGGAAGACCCCGTCGATGATCCCGGCGTCCCGCCGGGCGTGCGCCCAGAGCGGCATGACCAGGCCGCCCGTGGAGTGCCCCATGGCCAGCAGGGTGTCGTGCCCGTCGTCCGCGCGGATGATCCTCGCCGCGGCGTCCAGCTCGGGGAAGTAGTCGGCGATGTCGCGGCAGAAGTTCGGGGTCTGGTGCGGCAGCAGGCTGCGGCCGTGCTTGCGCAGGTCGAGCGCGTAGAAGTCCCAGCCCCGCTCGGCGAAGAAGTGGCCGAGGTGGGCCTGGAAGAAGTAGTCGGTGAAGCCGTGCGTGTAGAGCACGGCGCGCCCGGTGGGGCGGTCGGCCCGGCGGCGGACCAGGGTGGCCACCACTGGCCCCTCGTCGTCGGTGCCCAGGTCGATCGTCTGCCGCTCGTACGGCGGGCCCAGCACGTCCGGTTCCACGTCGGTGACGGTACGCCCGGAAGCTACCCGGCGGTAGCCCTGCGGTGCGTCCGCGTCCCCGTCCGCCCGCACCGACGGACGGGGACACGGAGGCGTACGCCTCAGGCGGTCTCCGCGTCGGCGCGGGCCGGGTCGACGTCGCCCGCCGGTTCCCCGGCCCGCTGGGCCGGCTGCCCGATCTCCCGCACGTGCTTGTTGTGCCGCGGCTCCTGCCTCGTCTTCGCGTCGTTGAGCCGTCGCCGCAGGTCGTCGCGGGCGTCGTTGAGCGCGGCCCGCAGGTCCTCCTCGGCCGAGGTGGTGACGATCTTCTGCCGGCCGGCGATCCAGCACTCCAGGGTGACCTTCTGACCCCGGGAGTCCCGGTCCTTCACCGACACCTCCAGCTCGGTGGCGTCGGCGTGGAAGGCGGCCAGCCGGGCGTCGAGGGTGGCGAACTGTTCCACGATCCAGTTCCGGTCACCCTGGGAGAACCCGGCGCCGACGCGCAGGCACTCGGCCACCGTGGCGGGGTTCGCGACGGCGCTCATCGCCGCACCTGGCCGAGGACGTGGGCGGAACGGGTGGTGGTCGTCATCATGGCGCTGACCCTTTCGTTCGACGTCGTGCTGTCGGCGGTGCGGTTGATCAAATCCCTACCCAGCCGGGTCCCGTCCGGAACGCGACGCTTGTCGCACCTCGATCCTCCGGCCGTGATCACCGCCGGCCCAGGGCCGGGCGGGCGTCGGACCCGGGCCGCTCGACCCTTGATCGACGGCGGGTGGCGTGCCCGGGCGGGCGCACGCCGGGTCGAGCGCGACCGGTGGGGTGACGTAGCACATCGGCTGCTTGATCAGGGCGTTGTCCACAGCCGGTCGGGCTGTCCACAGGCCGGCGGCACGGGCTGGCGTCGGGGGTGCCGCCGGCCCAGGCTCGGCACGAGTCGACTCGCCAAGCCAAGCCCGATCTCCCCTGGAGGGACGATGTTCGACACGTACGTCACGATCGTCGGCAACGTGCTGACCGCGCCGGAGTGGCGCCGGACCACCCAGAGCAACACCCTGGTGGCCAACTTCAAGGTCGCCTCGACCGCCCGCCGGCTCGACCGCGACAGCGGCCGCTGGGTCGACGGCAACAGCCTGCGGGTCCGCGTCAACTGCTGGCGCAAGCTGGCCGAGGGAGTGGCCGCCTCGGTCATGGTCGGCGACCCGGTGGTGGTCTGCGGCCGGCTCTACACCCGCGACTGGACCGACGACGCCGGCAACCACCGCACGCTCTACGAACTGGAGGCGGTCGCGGTCGGGCACGACCTGTCCCGGGGCCGGGGCCGCTTCCTGCGCAACCGGCCCAGCCTGACCACCAGCACCGTCGAGGACGCCGAGGCGGAGCAGCGGGTGCACGGCGAGCCGACCGAGCCGGTGCCGACCGGCCAGGCTCCGGTCCGGCCGGACGACCGCCCGCTCGACGACGACTTCGAGCTGCCCGGCTTCGCCGCCCCGCGGTCCGGTCGCGACCTGCCGGCCGACGCCGCCTTCGCCGGCCCGCTCGACCCCTTCGACGAGCGGGCGGACGACGATGACGACGGACTCGGCGACGGGGGGTCGACGGCCGACGGTCCGGCGGCCGACAGCGTGGAGCTGACCGTCGAGGGCCTGGGCGGCGGCACGGGCGGTACGGGGCCGCTGGGCGCGGACGACGGGCTGGCCGGTGACGCCGACGAGTTGGCGCCGCTGGGCGGCGCGGCCGAGACGGCGGACGGCGAGCTGGGGCCGGCGCCGCAGGCACCGGAGACGGCCCCCGGCGGGCGCGGTCGACGGGGTCGGGGCCGGGTGCCGCAGCCGGCGTGAGCGCCGGGCGCGGAGGTGTCCCGACGACGGGGGCGGAGTGCCGGCGGTCCGCCGTCGCCACCCCGCTTCGGCCGCACCTCCGCGCCGCCCGCCCAGCCCGGGAACGCTCAGCTTCCGGCACGTAGTGGTGCCCGGCGCCGCCGGACACCACACCGTTCCGGAAGTCGCGGTCCGAGCGCGGGAGGTCGCGTGCGGCGGGAGCGTGCCGTGCGGGTGTGCGGGGCGGGGATGGGAGCGTGGGCCTGGTCTAGGCTGGCCGGCCGGAGGTGGTGACGGGTGCGGCAGGCTGCGCCGGTGGCGAACGCGGTGGGACTGGCCGCTGGATACGCCCTGGACACGCTCCTCGGCGACCCGAGGCGGTGGCATCCGGTGGCCGGCTTCGGCCGCGCCGCGGGCGCCCTGGAACGGCGGGTGTACCGACCGGACCGGTCGGCCGGCGCCGCGTTCGCGGCGCTGGCGGTCGGCGCGCCGGTGCTGCTCGGTGCGGCGGCCACGATCGCCACCCGACGCCACCCGGTGGCCCGGGCGGTGCTGGTCGCCGCGGGCACCTGGACCGTGCTCGGCGGGCGCACCCTGCGGCACGAGGCCACCGTGATGGGTCGGGCGCTGCGCGACGGTGACCTGCCGGCGGCCCGGCACCGGCTCGGCCACCTCTGCGGGCGGGACCCGTCCGCGCTCGACGAGCCCGAACTGGCCCGGGCCACGGTCGAGTCGGTCGCCGAGAACACCTCCGACGCGGTGGTCGCCCCGCTGCTGTGGGGCGCGGTCGCCGGGCTGCCCGGGCTGCTCGGCTACCGCGCGGCGAACACCCTCGACGCGATGGTCGGCCACCGCTCGCCGCGCTACGCCCGGTTCGGCACCCCGGCCGCCCGCCTCGACGACCTGCTCAACCTGGTCCCCGCGCGGGTGACCGGGCTGCTCACCGTCGCGCTGGCACCGAGCGGGCACGGCGACCGGGACCGGGCCTGGCGGGTCTGGCGCCGGGACCGCAACGACCACCCGAGCCCGAACGCCGGGCAGTGCGAGGCGGCGATGGCCGGCGCGCTCGGCGTGCGGCTGGGTGGGCGCAACGTCTACTTCGGGCGCTCGGAGGTGCGCCCGTTCCTCGGTGACGGGCCCCGCCCCGAGGGCCGGCACCTGAAGCGGGCGGCCCGGATCTCCGGCGCGGTCGGGCTGGCCGCGCTGGGGCTGGCCGTCGCGTACCCGCTGACCGTGGGTCGGCTGGTGAGCGCCGCCGGGCGCCGGGTCCTCGGCGGCGGGCGGGGGAGCGCGTCGTGAGCGGGGGGCTGCTGGTCGCCGGCACCACCTCGGACGCCGGCAAGAGCGTGCTCACCGCGGGCATCTGCCGGTGGCTGCACCGCCGGGGTGTCAAGGTGGCGCCGTTCAAGGCGCAGAACATGTCCAACAACTCGGCGGTGGTGGTCGGGCCGGACGGCCGGGGCGGCGAGATCGGCCGGGCGCAGGCGATGCAGGCCGCCGCCTGCGGCCTCGCCCCCGACCTGCGGTTCAACCCGGTGCTGCTCAAGCCCGGCAGCGACCTGGCCAGTCAGGTGGTGCTGCTCGGCGAGGCGGTCGACACGGTCACCGCCGGCAACTTCCGCCAGTTGCGGCCCCGGCTCGCCGAGACGGCGTACGCGGCGCTGGCCGACCTGCGGGCCAGCTACGACGTGGTGGTCTGCGAGGGCGCCGGCAGCCCCGCGGAGATCAACCTGCGCGGCGGCGACTACGTCAACATGGGGCTGGCCCGGCACGCCAACCTGCCAACCATCGTGGTCGGCGACATCGACCGGGGCGGCGTCTTCGCCTCGATGTTCGGCACCCTGGCCCTGCTCGACCCGGCCGACCAGGCGCTGATCGCCGGCTTCGTGATCAACAAGTTCCGCGGCGACCGCGGGCTGCTCCAGCCCGGGCTGGACATGCTGCGCCGGGTCACCGGCCGCCCGACGTACGGGGTGCTGCCCTGGTCGCTCGACCTGTGGCTGGACGCGGAGGACTCCCTCGCCTACGGCCGGGTGCTCGGCCGGCCGGCCGCCCCGCACGGCACCGACTGGCTGGACGTGGCAGTGGTCCGGCTGCCCCGGATCAGCAACGCCACCGACGTCGAGGCGCTCGCCACCGAGCCGGGCGTACGGGTCCGGCTGACCGTCGAACCGGCCGAGCTGGCCGCCGCCGACCTGGTGGTGCTGCCCGGCTCGAAGTCGACAGTGGCCGACCTGGCCTGGCTGCGGGAGACCGGGCTCGCCGACGCCGTGCTGGCGCACGTGGCGGCGGGCAAGCCGCTGCTCGGCATCTGCGGTGGCTTCCAGATGCTGGCCCGGGCGATCCACGACCCGGTGGAGAGCCGGCGGGGCAGCGTGCCCGGCCTGGGCCTGCTGCCCGTCGAGATCACCTTCGACCCGCGCAAGACCGTCCGGCAGTCCACCGGCACGGCCGGCCCCGGCGTGCCGGTGCGCGGCTACGAGATCCACCACGGCTACGTCTCGGCGGCCGACCCCGCCCTGACCCCGCTGTTGACCTACGCGGACGGCACCGGGGAGGGGGCCGTCGTCGGCGCCGTGCACGGCACCCACTGGCACGGCGCGTTCGAGTCCGACGAGTTCCGCCGGCGCTTCCTCACCGAGGCCGCCCGGCTGGCCGGCCGGCACGGCTTCCGGGTCGCGCCGGACACCGCGTTCGCGGCCGCCCGGGAACGTTCCCTCGACCTGCTCGGCGACCTGGTCGAGGAGCACCTGGACACCGAGGCGCTCTGGCGGCTGGTCGAGTCCGGCCCGCCGCCCGGCCTGCCGTTCGTCCCGCCCGGCGCGCCACCCGGCACCGACCACTGACCGGCCCGGTGGCGACCGGCGGTGGCCGGCGGGGCGGCGACCAGGGCGGCGACGGCCGGCGCGGACGCCGACGGGACACCACCGCGGCGGCGGGATCGTTAGAGTGCGCCGGTGTTCTTGAATGGTTCCGGAAAGTTGACCGATCGCTGCGCCGAGGTGGAGGCGGCCGTGCGGGCGCACGACAGTGCCCGGATGACCGAGGCCGTACCGCGGTTGTGGGAGGCAGCCCAGCAGGCCACGCCGGCCGAGCTGGACGAGACGCTGTCCCGCTGCGTCGCGCTCCTGCCCGAGCTGGGCATCAGCGCGGGCGGGCAGTTCGCGGTGCTCTGCGGCGCGCTGGTGGAGCTCGGGGCCCGACCGGACCCGCTGGTCCGCGCCGTCGCCGACGGGCTGCTGGACGCGCTCACCGAGGCCGAGCGGTTCCGGGCCGGGTGGGAACGGGTCCACCCCGACGAGGAACTGCCCGAGCCGGGTGACCCGGCCGCGCTGGAGCCGGCGGTCGCCGCGATGACCGCGGCCGGCGACGACGAGGGCGGCGCCCTCCGGGCGGCGCTGGGCTGGCTCTCGGCCGGCAACTGGGCGATGCCGGCGACGACGCTGCTGCAGCACTCGACGGCCCTGCGGGAGACGTTCCCGCACCGGGCCCGGCTGCGGGAGCTGGGCAGCGGGCTGGCCGACGTCCGCGGCGACCTGGACTGCATGCTCGGGCTGCTGCGACTGCTCGACGCCGAGCGGCTGCTCGTCCTGCACCGGGAGACCGGGCGGGGTTGGTGGGTCACCGTCGACGGCGTGGGTGACAACTTCCAGCTGCACACGCTGCTGGCCGCAGCGCTGGCCGAACCGGGCCGGATCGAGGGGCTCACCGTCGACCCGGCGTGGGTCGCGGTCGCCACCGACGCGCCACCGGAGCGGTTCGGCGGCCTGGTGACCGGCAGTTTCAACCTGGTCGACGGCCACGGCGCGTGGATCTGGAACGAGGGACTCCCGGCCGACATCCCGCTGCTGGACGGAGTCCGGGTCGTCGTGCTCGATCCGCCGTCCTACACCCGCAGCTGGGAGAACGTCCGCCGGTATCCGACCGTGCGCGGCTCGCTGGCCGTGGACGGGGAACTCGGCGCCGCCGACGCGGCGGCCTGGCTCGCCAGGGTCGCACCCGCCGGAAACCCGGTGGGCGACTGACCCCCGGCGGCGAGAGCCGGCGGACCCGCCGAGCCGAGCCGCACCGCCGCCGGGGATCCGGTCAGTAGCGGACGTCGGCCGGCCGGTCGGACATCGGCAGCCCGGCGGCCAGCCACGCCTGCACCCCGCCGATCATGTCCGTGGCCCGGTGCAGTCCCAGCGCCCGCAGGCTCGCCACCGCCAGGCTGGAGCTGTAGCCGTGCCGGCAGGCCAGCACGATCCGCAGGTCGTACCCGGTGGCCTCGGGGATCCGCCAGGCGCTGGCCGGGTCCAACCGCCACTCCAGGACCGTGCGGTCGACGACGATGGCGCCGGGCAGTTCGCCCTGTTCCTGCCGCTGCCGTTCGGTGCGGGTGTCGATCAGCAGGGCCCCGGTGCGGACCGCCTCGACGGTCTGGTGCGGGGTCAGCCGGCGTACCCCGGCGCGGGCCTGTTCCAGCAGGGCGTCGACGCCCGGACTCATCACGCTGTGGGACACCAGCCGATCATCCCGTCCCGTCCGGGCGTCCGGCCGGGGAACGGCCCCGGTCCGTGCCACGACCGCCCGAACGGGCGACCCGCGCGCCACCGCCACCGCGATCCGCACCGTGCCGCCGGCACCGCGGTCCGCACCGGCACCGACGCCGGCCGGGAACCGGGGGCCGCCGGCCCGGGCGGCGGGCCGGCCCGCGGGGCCGGTTACCGTCGGCGGGTGGCGGTGGTCGTGGTCGAGGCGTACGCCCAACTGGCCCGCCGCGTGCTGGCCGCGCCGGCGCGGTTGGGACGGACCCGGCTGGTGGCCGTCGACGGGCCCAGCGGCGCGGGCAAGAGCTTCTTCGCGGCGCGTCTCGCGGACGCCCTCGCCGCGCTCCCCGGCGGCGGGCGACCACCGGTGGTGCACACCGACGACCTGCTCGACGGCTGGGCCGACCAGCTCACCTTCTGGCCCCGGCTGGAGGCGTGCGTGCTGGCGCCGCTGCGCGCCGGCCGGCCGGGCGCCTACCAGCGGTACAGCTGGGTACGGCAGCGCTTCCTGCCGCGTCCGGTGCCGGTGCCGGTGACGCCGGTGCTGCTCGTCGAGGGGGTGAGCGCGGCCCGGGCGGCCGCCCGGCCGGACCTCACGCTCGCCGTCTTCGTCACCGCCCCGGCGCCGCTGCGGCTGGCCCGGGCGGTCGAGCGCGACGGCGCGCAGATCCTGCCGGAGCTGCGCCGCTGGCACGCCGGCGAGCGGGCGCACTTCGCCGCCGACCGCACCCGGGCGCGGGCCGACCTGGTGGTCGACGGGGCGCCGAGGCTGCCGCACGACCGTGACCGCTACTACCAGCGGCTGCGCTGACCAGCGTCGGCACCGCCTCGGGCGGTGCGGGCCGGTAAGGCCGGCATACGATGCCGGTCATGACCACACCGACCATGTCCGAGTCCGACCTGCGGGCCGCCGTCGAGCGGGAACTGCCCGGCGTCCGCGCCGACCTGGAGCGCCTGGTGCGTATCCCCGGCATCGCGTTCGAGGGTTTCGACCACTCGCACGTCGAGCGTTCCGCCGAGGCGGTGGCCGAGCTGCTGCGCGGCTGCGGCCTCGACGTGAAGATCGTGCGCTCCGGCGGGCAACCGGCCGTGATCGGGAAGAAGGCGGCCCCGCCCGGTGCGCCGACGGTGCTGCTCTACGCCCACCACGACGTGCAGCCGGTCGGCGACCTGTCGCTGTGGGAGTCCGACCCGTTCGAGCCGGTGGAGCGGGACGGCCGCCTCTACGGTCGCGGCGCCGCCGACGACAAGGCCGGGATCATGGCGCACGTGGCGGCGCTGCGCGCGTTCGGCGACGCCCTCCCGGTCGGCGTGGTGCTCTTCATCGAGGGCGAGGAGGAGTACGGCTCCGACTCGCTGGAGCGGCTGCTCGCCGAGCACCGCGAGGAGATCACCTCGGACGTCATCGTGATCGCCGACTCCGGCAACTGGGACATCGGCGTACCGGCGCTGACCACCTCGCTGCGCGGCATCGTGAACTGCTTCGTCGAGGTGCGCACGCTCGACCACGCGGTGCACAGCGGGATGTTCGGCGGCGCGGTGCCGGACGCGCTCACCACCCTGGTGCGGCTGCTGGCCACCCTGCACACCGACGCCGGCGACGTGGCGGTGGAGGGCCTCGTCGGGCGGGAGGGCGCCACGGTCGACTACCCGGAGGACCGGTTCCGCGCCGAGGCCGGGTTGGTCGAGGGCGTGTCGTTCATCGGCACCGGCCGGATCACCGACCGGCTCTGGACCAAGCCGGCGCTGGCCGTGCTGGGCATCGACGCGCCGGCCACCGGCGAGGCGCCGAACGCCCTGGTGCCGGCGGCCAAGGCCAAGCTGAGCATCCGGCTCGCGCCGGGCGACGACCCCAAGCGGGCGTACGCGGCGCTGCGCACCCACCTGGAGAAGCACGTGCCGTGGGGGGCGCGGGTGGAGGTCAGCTTCGAGCACGACGGCTTCCCGTGCGTCATCGACGCCGCCGGTCCGATGTTCGACGCCGCCCGGTCGGCCTTCCGCACCGCCTGGGACGGCACCGACCCGGTGGACATCGGCGTCGGCGGGTCGATCCCGTTCATCGCCACCTTCCAGGAGATGTTCCCGCAGGCGGCGATCCTGGTGACCGGTGTGGAGGACCCGCACGCCCGGGCGCACGGCCCGAACGAGAGCCTGCACCTGGGCGAGTTCGCGCGGGTCTGCCTGGCCGAGACGCTGCTGCTGGCCAAGGTGGCCGAGGCGGGCACGAAGGGCCGGTAGGCGTCGGAACCGTAACTTCCCGGTTGATGTGGGAGTTTGCGGTGTGTCGGGCGCCGGGCTGTTATAGCCTTTCGAACATGAGTACGAACGAGGTGATGGCCCGGCTGGGGGCCGCCGTCAGCGCTCTGGGGGACGTCGACGTCTCCGCGTGGCCCGAGGACACGCTCAAGGAACAGCTCGGCGAGCTCTCCGCCGCCCTGGTCGCGCTGGACGCGGTGCTCTCCCGGGTCGCCGACGAGGTCCGTGCCCGCGGCCTGCGCATCGAGGAGCCCGTCTCGGCCTGACCGGCCCGCCGGTCCGCGCGGTGGGTGTCCCGGCCGGCGTGGCGATTGGTCCTGGGGGCCGCGCCGGCCGGGCACGGCAATGCCGCGGTGGTGTCGGGGGTGGCTGGCAGGATGAATCCGTGCGGTTCATCGACCTGGCAGCCACCTCCGCCGCCGTCGCCGCCACCAGCGGCCGGCGCGCCAAGGTGGAGCTGCTCGCCGACGCCCTGCGCCGGCTCGACCCGGCGGAGATCGCGGCCGGCGCCGGCTGGCTCGCCGGCGAGCTGCGCCAGCGGCAGACCGGGGTGGGCTGGGCGAGCCTGCGCGACCTGCCGCCCGCCGCCGAGCAGCCCACGCTGACCGTGGCCGCTGTCGACGCGGCGATCGACGAGATCGCCGCGGTGCACGGTCCCGGTTCGCAGGCCCGGCGTCGGGCGCTGCTCGGAGGGCTCTTCGCCGCCGCCACCGCCGACGAGCAACGCCTGCTCACCGCGCTCTTCGGCGGCGAGCTGCGGCAGGGCGCCCAGGCGGGGCTGCTCGCCGACGCGGTGGCCCGGGCGGCCGAGGTGCCGCTCACCGCCGTCCGGCGGGCCCTGCTGCTCGCCGGTGACCTGCGGGCCGTGGCGGTGGCCGCGCTCACCGGGGGCGCCCCGGCGCTGGCCACCTTCGGCCTGCGGGTCGGGCGCCCGCTGGCGCCGATGCTGGCGCAGAGCGCACCCTCGGTCGACGAGGCGCTCGCCGCGACCGGCACGCCGGCCGTGGTCGACGTCAAGCTCGACGGCATCCGGATCCAGGTGCACCGCTCCGGGTCGGAGATCGCCGTGTTCAGCCGCAGCCTCGACGACATCACCACCCGGGTGCCCGAGGTGGTCGCCGCCGTCCGGGCGCTGCCCGGTCGCGAGCTGGTGCTCGACGGCGAGGCCATCGGGCTGGACGCGGCCGGGCGGCCACTGCCGTTCCAGGAGACCGCCAGCCGCGCCGCCCGGCGCACCACCCCGAGCACCACCGGGCGCACCCCGGTCGCCCCGGCGGTGCTCGCCGCCGCCGAGACCACCGGCCAGCCGGTGCTCACCCCGTACTTCTTCGACCTGCTGCACCTCGACGGCGCGGATCTGATCGACCTGCCCGGCCGGGAGCGCTGGGCCGCGCTGGCCGGCGCGGTCGACGCCTCGCTGCTGGTCGGGCGGATGGAGGTCGACGGGCCGGAGCGGGCCGGCGCGGCGTTCGCCGCGGCGGTCGACGCCGGCCAGGAGGGCGTCGTGGTCAAGTCGCCCGACGCGCCCTACGACGCCGGCCGGCGCGGCTCCGCCTGGGTGAAGGTGAAGCCCCGGCACACCCTCGACCTGGTGGTGCTCGCGGTGGAGTGGGGCAGCGGCCGGCGCACCGGCTGGCTGTCGAACCTGCACCTCGGCGCCCGCGACCCGCGCACCGGCGAGTTCGTGATGCTCGGCAAGACGTTCAAGGGCCTCACCGACGAGCTGCTGCGCTGGCAGACCGAGCGCTTCCTCGACCTGGCCGTGGAGAAGGGCGACTGGGTGGTGCGGGTCCGGCCCGAGCAGGTGGTCGAGATCGCCTTCGACGGGGTGCAGACCAGCTCCCGCTATCCGGGTGGCATGGCCCTGCGCTTCGCCCGGGTGGTGCGCTACCGCGACGACAAGACCGCCGCCGAGGCCGACACCATCGACGCGGTCCGCGCCATCCACGCCGGCCGGGCCACCGGCTGACGCCCGGCCCGCCGGGCGGAACCCCGCGTGCCGCTCAGGCCGAGGTGCTCGGGGCGGGCTCGGCGGCCCGGTCGACCGGCCGCCGCGGCGCCGCCCCGGACAGCCGGCGGGCCTCCCGGCGGGCCACCCAGACGTAGCCGAACAGCGTCATCCCGGCGAAGAGCCACCACTGCACGACGTAGCCGAAGTTCTGCCAGTTGTTGGCGTGCCCGACCGGCACCGCCACGAAGGCCGGGTCGGCCGCCGGCGTCTGCTCGTCCAGCAGCAGGTACGCCCCGTGCACCGGGTAGGGCAGCTCGCGGGCGAGCTGGGGGACGCCGATCCGCCGGGTCTCCAGCCGGCCCTCGCGCCGGGACACCCCGACCGAGCCGCTCTCGCTGGCGTGCACCCGGCCCACCACCGTGACCTCGCCGGGCGGGGCGGCCGGCACCTGCGGCTGGGCGACGGCGCCACCCGGGGCCGGCGGGATCCAGCCCCGGTCCACCAGCACCGCCGTGCCGTCGGCCAGGACGAGCGGGGTGAGCACCTCGAAGCCGACCCGGTTCTCCGCCGTCCGGCCACGGACCAGGACCACGTTCGCGGTGTCGTACCGGCCGGTCACGGTGACCCGGGTCCAGGTCTTCTCCTCGGCCGGCGCGGGGCCGGCCGTGCCGCTGCCGCCGGTCGGCGCGGGCACCGCCTCCCGCAGCGGCACCGGGGCCATCCGCAGGCCGGCGTCGATCCGCTCGTTGATCTCGGTGCGACCCCGGTAGCGGTCCAGCTGCCAGTTGCCGAGCAGCACCATCACCGTCGCGGCCACCAGGGTCAGCGCGAGGATGCCCAGCCAGCGCGGCGTCAGCAGGAACCGGTACACCCCCACGAGGCTACCCGTATGACCCGGGCCACCCGCGCCGGACCGGGTGCCGCCGCGACCCGTCCGTCGCGCGGCGCTCGCCCGCGCGGCGGTTCGGCTATCGTCACGCGGGCGGGCCGCGGCTGCGGTCCGTGGCCGCGTACCCGCCGCCGCGAGGGAGTCGATGATGACCGTGGTGCCGCGCCTGGTGCTCAGCGCGCCGTCCTCCGGGCACGGCAAGAACGCGCTGGCGATCGGGTTGCTCGCCGCACTCGCCGACCGGGGCGACGCGGTCGCCGGGTTCAAGGTCGGCCCGGACCAGGTCGACGCGGCGTACCTCGGGCTCGCCGCCGGGCGGCCCGGGCGCAACCTGGACCCCCGGCTGGTCGGCGCGGACCGGATCGCCCCCCTGCTCGGGCACGGCGCCGCCGGGGCCGCGCTCGCTCTGGTGCAGGGCAGCATGGGCCTCTACGACAGCCTCGCCGGCCGCCCGGAGACCGAGTCGACGGCAGCCGTCGCGATAGCGCTGCGCAGCCCGGTCGTGCTGGTGGTCGACGTGGCCGCCATCGGGCAGTCGGTGGCCGCGCTGGTGCACGGCTTCCGGTCGTACGACGAGCAGATCTGGCTGGGCGGGGTGATCCTCAACCGGGTCGCCTCGGCCCGGCACGAGGCGCTGCTGCGCGAGGCGCTTGACGACATCGGCGTGCCGGTCTACGGCGCGCTGCGCCGCCAGGACCTGCCCCCGGTGCTGCCGGCACGCCGGTTGGGTGCCGTACCCGCGCTGTCCGGCTCCGGCGAGGCCACCCGGGCGGTGCGCCGCCTCGGCGAGGCGGTCGCCGCCACCGTCGACCTGGACCGGCTGCTCGGGCTGGCCCGCTCCGCCCCGCCGCTGCCCGCCGCGCCCTGGTCGCCGAACCCGGCCGGCGAGCCGCCGGCGGGGGAGCGCCCGGTGGTGGCGCTCGCCGGCGGGCCGGGCGGCAGCTACAGCCACGCCGAGACCGCCGAGCTGCTGCGGGCGGCCGGGGCCGAGGTGGTCACGCTCGATCCGCTGCGCGACGAGGCGCTGCCGGCCGGCAGCCGGGCGCTGGTGGTCGGCGGCGGCCTGCCCGAGTCGTACGCGGAGCAGCTCTCCGCCAACCGCCGGCTCTGCATAGCGGTCGCCGAGCTGGCCCGCACCGGCCGGCCGGTGGTGGCCGAGGGCGCCGGCCTGCTCTGGCTGGCCCGGGAGCTGGACGGGCTGCCGATGTGCGGGGTGCTCGACGCGGTCGGCGCCAGCCGGGAGGGCATGGTGGTCGGCTACCGCGAGGCGACCGCGGTGACCGGCAGCGTGGTCGCGCCGGCCGGGGCCGTGGTGGCCGGGCACAAGGCGCACCGGGCGGTGCTCACCCCGCGGGCCGGGCAGCGTCCGGTCTGGAGCTGGTCGGGCGGTTCCCCGGAGGGCTTCGTCTGGCGGGGCGTGCACGCCTCGCAGCTGGTGGTGCACTGGGCCGCGGATCCGGCGATCGCCGCCCGGTTGGTGACCGCCGCGGCGGCGGAGCCGGCGGCCGAGGGGGCCCGGCCCGGCGGGGTGCCGGCGTGATCGGTCAGGTGGCGATCCGCCGGTTCCCGGCGCTGACCGTCTCCACCCCGCGTACCGAGGTGCGCCAGCTGGCGGCGGCGGACGCGCCCGCGGCGGACGAGGTCTTCGCCGACAAGCAGACCCAGCGCTGGCTGCCGCTGGCCGACTCGACGGGCCAGATCGACGGCCACGCCTGGTGCACCGACCTGGCCCGGCAGCGGCGGGACAGCGGCGACGGGGACCACTACGGGGTGGTCCGCCGGGAGGACGGCCGGGTGGTCGGCTGCCTCTGGACCCGGCGTACCGACTGGGGTGCCCGGTGCACCGAGATCTCCTACGCGATGGCGCCGCACGCCCGCGGGTTCGGCCTGGCCGCCGAGGCGGTCGACGCGCTGGCCATCGCCTTGATCCTGGAGCACGGCTTCCAGCGGGTCGAGCTGCGGGTGGCGCCGGGCAACCTGGCCTCGCGCCGGGTGGCCGAGAAGGCCGGCTTCAGCTACGAGGGCCTGCTCCGCAACGCCGGCTACGCCCGCGGCGGCCGGGTCGACCTGGAGGTCTGGTCCTTCGTGACCGCCGACCTCCACTGACCCCGCCGCCGGGCCGGCCGGCGCCGCCGTGGTCGCGGGCCAGGCGGGCCCGCCGCCGTGGTCGAGGGGCCGGGCGGTCTCGGGCTCGGACCCCGTGGCCGACCCGGCCCCGAGGTGGTCAGCCGACCATGCGGTCGGAGGGTGGGGTGAACTGGCGGGTCGGCTTGCCCTTGAGGGCGTCGCGGAGGGTCTCCGCGACCGCGGCGATCGGGATCTGCGACTGGCCGTCGCCGACCGCGTTGAACGGGTTGTCCGGGTCCGAGATGAAGCTCGCCGCGGCCAGCTCCGGGGTGTAGCCGACGAACCAGGCGGACCGGGTGCTGTCAGTGGTACCCGTCTTGCCGGCCACCGGCCGCCCGACCGTGCCCCGCACGCTGTCCGCCGTCGACCAGCCGCCGCAGCTGCCGCGGGCCGGGGTGTCGCCGGTGGGGCAGCGGGCGGCGTCGGTGGCGGCCCGGGCCGCGTCCGCGCTCACCACCTGCCGGCAGCGCGGCTTGGCGACCTCGCGTTCGATCCCGCCGGCGGTCCGGTACGTGGTCGGCGTGCCGTCCCGGTTGTGGATGGACTGCACCGGGATCGCCTCGCAGTACCGCCCGTCCGCCGCGATGGCCGCGTACGCGTTGGCCATCTCCAGGGGGGTGGCGTCGGAGACGCCCAGGGTGAACGCGCCCCACTTCTTCGCCTTGTCCGGGGACGCCTGCTCCCGGTCCACGTCGGTACGCCAGCGCAGCCCGAGCTGCTCGGCCAGCCGGACCGCCTTGTCCGCGCCGACCTGCTCCTCCAGCCAGACGAAGTAGGTGTTGACCGACTTGCCGAAGCCGGACCACATGGTCTGGGTGCCGGACATCGCGCCGCTGGCGTTGGACGGCGCCCAGCCGTCGTAGACCTCCGAGCGGTACCGGTGCGGGGCGTTGAACGAGGTGGACAGCGGCATGCCCGCGTTGAGCGCGGCCAGCATCGGGAACATCTTGAACGTCGATCCGGCCTGGTAGCCCGGCAGGTCGCCGCCGCCGAGCAGTGGCGCCACCGTGTTCGGGTAGTTCGCCTTCATCTTCGGGTCGGCCTCGGGGTTGGAGCTGGGCGGGTTCTCGGCCAGGTCCAGCGAGTAGGTCCGGTTCACCGCCATCGCCTTCACCCGCCCGGTGCCCGGTTCGGAGACCACGATGCCGTTGGCGAACGGGCTGCCGGTGTTCTCCTTGGCGCCGACGTTCTTCTCGGCCGCCTCCTGGATCTTCGGGTCCATGCTCAGCACGATCCGGTAGCCGCCCCGGCGCAGCTTGTCCATCCGCTCCAGCCGGTTGTCCCCGAACGCGGGCTGCGCGCTCCACCAGTTCTTCAGGTAGTCGCAGGCGAAGCCCCAGCTGTTCCACTTCTCGGGGATCGAGGCGCAGTCGTTCGGCGGGTAGCTCAGCTTGAGCCGGATCGGCTCGCTCTTGGCCTGCGCCGCGTCGTCGGGCGAGAGGTAGCCGAGCTGGGCCATCCGGTCCAGCACGTAGTTGCGCCGGGCGGTGGCGTCCTTCTGGTCCGAGCTGGCCGGGTCGTACTCGGACGGGGACTTGACCAGGCCGGCGAGGGTGGCCGCCTCGACCGGGCTGAGGTCCTTCGGGGTCTTGGAGAAGAAGATCTCGCTGGCCGCGTAGATGCCGTACGCGCGGTGGCCGAAGTACGCCGAGTTCAGGTAGCGCTCGAGGATCTCCTCCTTGCTCAGCTCCTTCTCCAGGTCGAGCGCCATCCGCATCTCGCGGATCTTGCGCAGGCTGGTCTGCTGGGTGGCCTCCTGGACCTCCTTCGGGGTCTTCGCGCTGTCCCGCAGCGCCATCCGGACGTACTGCATGGTCAGCGTCGAGGCGCCCTGGGAGACGCCGCTGGAGCGGGCGTTGGCCACGAAGGCGCGGGCGACGCCCTTCGGGTCGACGCCGTGGTGCTGGTAGAAGCGGGAGTCCTCGGCCGCGACGATCGCCTGCTGGATGTTCGGCGACATGTCCGACAGCTTGGTGTACTGCCGGTACTCCTCGTAGAACATGGTCAGCACGGTGCGGCCGTCCGGCGCGTACAGGTACGACGTCTCGGCGGGCAACGCGCTGGTCAGGATCTTGGTCTTGTGCTCCAGCGCGTGCGCGGTGACCTTGGCGCCGATGCCGGTGGCGGCGGCCACCGGATACGCCACGGCGGCGACCACGATGCCGGCGATCAGCCCGGCGCGGAGGAGGGGAAGGAGACGACCAGCGGCAGCAAGGGGTCGGTTGCTCACACGGCCAAGTTATGACATTTCCGATTCATCCATGAGAAGTATTCATGAACGCCACCGGTGGTGACGCGCCCCACGCCCGGACACGCTGTCCCGTGGGCCGGCTTCCCGGCAGGATCGCGGTCATGCGCGGTCAGCCGATCGGGGCGCCCACCGGCGTCGGGCCCGACCCCGCCCACGAGCCCGACCTCGCCCACCACGGCGACGCGGAGGTGGGCGAGGGTCTGGTCGACCTCGCCGTCAACGTCCGCCGCGCCCCGATGCCGGCCTGGCTGGCCGAGCCGATCGCCGCGTCGCTGGCCGACCTCGCCCGGTACCCCGACCCCGCGCCCGCCCGGGCCGCCGTCGCCGCCCGGCACGGCCGCCCGCCCGCCGAGGTGCTGCTCACCGCCGGCGCCGCCGAGGGCTTCGTGCTGCTCGCCCAGGCGCTGCGCGGGGTCCGCCGGCCGGTCGTGGTGCACCCCCAGTTCACCGAACCGGAGGCGGCGCTCCGGGCGGCCGGCCACCGGGTCGACCGGGTGCTGCTCGACCCCGCCGACGACTTCCGGCTCGACCCGGCCCGGGTGCCCGCGGACGCCGACCTCGTCATGATCGGCAACCCCACCAACCCCACCTCGGTGCTGCACCCCGCCGCCGACCTGGCCGCGCTGGCCCGCCCGGGCCGGGTGCTGGTGGTCGACGAGGCGTTCGCCGACACCACCGCCGCGCCCGGCGTACCCGGCGAGCCGGAGTCGCTGGCCGCCCGGCGGGACCTGCCCGGCCTGCTGGTGGTGCGCAGCCTCACCAAGACCTGGGGGCTGGCCGGGCTGCGCATCGGCTACCTGCTCGGCGCCGCCGAGCTGCTCGACCGGCTCGCCGCCGTCCAGCCGCTCTGGGCGGTCTCCACGCCGGCGCTGGCCGCCGCGTCCGCCTGCGCCGGCCCCGCCGCGGTCCAGGCCGAGCGCGCCATCGCCGCCCGGCTCGCGGCCGACCGCGACCACCTGGTCGCCCGCCTGTCGGCACTGCCGGGGGTACGCGTCGCCGGCCGCCCGGCCAGCGCGTTCGTGCTGGTCCACCTGCCCGGCGCCACCGCCGTGCGTACCGCCCTGCGGGAGCGCGGCTGGGCGGTACGCCGGGGCGACACCTTCCCCGGCCTCGGCCCCGACTGGCTGCGGGTCGCCGTCCGCGACCCGGCCACCACCGACGCGTTCACCGAGGTACTGGCGCGGATCCTGGAGGCATGATGCTGGAGACCACGATCGCGGCGATCGGGCCGCTGGACGAGCCGGCGATGGCCGCCGCCCGCGACCTGCAGGGCCGGCTGACCAAGCCCGCCGGTTCGCTCGGCGCCCTGGAGGAGCTCTCGGTACGCCTCGCCGGCCTGGCCGGGGCCTGCCCGCCGCCGCTGCCCGAGCCGGCCGCCGTGGCGATCTTCGCCGGCGACCACGGCGTGCACGCCCAGGGGGTGACCCCCTGGCCGCAGGAGGTCACCGCCCAGATGATCGGCAACTTCCTGGCCGGCGGGGCGGTGGTGAACGCGTTCGCCCGGCAGGCCGGCGCCTCGGTCACCGTGGTCGACGTCGGCGTGGCCACCCCGGTGCCCGCCGCCCCGGCGAGCGACGCCGGCGCGCCCCGGCTGGTGGCGGCGAACGTCCGGGCCGGCACCCGGGACCTGGCGGTGACCGCCGCGCTCACCCGCGACGAGGCCCGGGCCGCGGTGGAGACCGGCATCCGGGTGGCCGGCGAACTGATCGACGGCGGGGCGGGCATCCTGCTCACCGGCGACATGGGCATCGGCAACACCACCCCGGCCGCCGCGCTGATCGCCGCGTTCACCGGGATCGACCCGGCGGAGACGACCGGCCGGGGGACCGGGGTGGACGACCCGACGTACCAGCGCAAGATCGACGTGGTGCGGGACGCGCTGCGCCGGCACCGGCCCGACCCGGCCGACCCGCTGGGCGTGCTGGCCGCCGTCGGCGGCCTGGAGCACGCCGCGCTCGCCGGGCTGATCCTCGGCGCCGCCGCCCGCCGCACGCCGGTGCTGCTGGACGGGGTGATCGCGGTCTCCGCCGCGCTCGCCGCCGCGGCCCTCGCGCCGGACGCCACCGGGGCGATGGTCGCCGGACACCGCTCCGCCGAGCCGGGCGCCACCGTCGCGCTGCGCCGGCTCGGTCTCGACCCGCTGATCGACCTCGGGCTGCGCCTCGGCGAGGGCACCGGCGCGCTGCTCGCGCTGCCGGTGGTCACCGGCGCGGTCCGGGTGCTGCACGAGGTGGCCACCTTCGACTCCGCCGGGGTGGCCGAGAAGTGAACGCGCTGGGCAGCGTGCCGCCCCCGGGGCGGGACCCGGTGAGCGGCAACCCGTACCCGCTCGGGCTGCGGCTGGCGGGGCGGCGGGTGGTCGTGGTGGGTGGCGGGGCGGTGGCCACCCGGCGGGTGCCGGCCCTGCTCGACGCCGGCGCGGACGTCCTGCTGGTCGCCCCGGAGCTGACCCCGGCGCTGCGGGCGCACGCCGACGCCGGCCGGCTGCACTGGGTGCCGCGCCGGTTCGCCCCCGACGACCTGGACAGGGCCTGGCTGGTCCAGGTCGCGGTCGACGACCCGATCGCCGCCGCGTCGGTCAGCGCGGCCGCCGCCGAGCGGCGCATCTTCTGCGTACGCGCCGACGACCGGGCGGCCGCCACCGCGTGGACCCCGGCGGTGACCCGGCACGGCCCGGTCACCGTGGCCGTGCTCGGCGGCGGTGACCCGCGCCGGGCGATGAGCGTGCGGGACGCGGTGCGGGACCTGCTCACCGCCCGGATCGAACCGGCCGCGACCGGAGCGGCGGCCGGTGCCGCGGCCGGCCGGGTGGCGCTGGTCGGCGCCGGGCCGGGCGACCCGGAGCTGATCACCGTCAAGGGCTGGCGGCTGCTCACCGCGGCCGACGTGGTGGTCGCCGACCGGCTGGTCCCCGGGCTGCTCCTGGACGAACTGCGCGCCGACGTGGAGCTGGTCGACGCCTCGAAGATCCCGTACGGCCCGGCCCGCGCGCAGGAGGAGATCAACCGGATCCTGGTGGACCGCGCGCTGGCCGGGCGGTTCGTGGTCCGGCTCAAGGGCGGCGACCCGTACGTCTTCGGCCGGGGCGGGGAGGAGCTGCTCGCCTGCGCGGCGGCCGGCGTGCCGGTGACCGTGGTGCCGGGGGTGACCAGTTCGATCGCCGCGCCCGCGGTGGCCGGCATCCCGGTCACCCACCGGGCGGTCGCGCACGAGTTCACAGTGGTCTCCGGGCACGTGGCCCCCGACTCGCCGGCCTCGCTGGTGCGGTGGGAGCACCTGGCCGGGCTGCGCGGCACCCTGGTGATCCTGATGGGTCTGAAGAACCTGGCCGAGATAACCGCCACGCTGATCGCCCACGGCCGGCCCGCGGCGACGCCGGCGGCGGTGGTGCAGGAGGCCACCACCGGCGCCCAGCGGGTGCTCCGGTCGACCCTCGCCTCGGTCGCGGCGGACGTGGCGGGGGCGGGATTGCGGCCGCCGGCCGTGGTGGTGGTCGGCGACGTCGTCCCGGTGCTCTCGCCGGGGGCCGTCGGCGGCCCCGCCGACTGAGCACAGCTGTCACCGCCGACGCCGACGGCGGCCGGAGGATCGGGTCTCCGGCCGCCGTCGGGTGGAACCGTCAGGTCACTGCTTGAGCATGTTGTCCAGCAGGAGGGCGCAGCGGATAACGCCCAGGTGGCTGTAGGCCTGCGGGTGGTTGCCCAGCCCGCGCTCGGCCAGCGGGTCGTACTGCTCGGGAAGCAGCCCGGTCGGCCCGGCCGTGTCGATCATCTGGGCGAACAGTTCCTCGGCGTCGTCCCGCCGGCCGGTGCGCAGGTACGCCTCGACCAGCCAGGCGGTGCAGATGTGGAAGCCGCCCTCGCGGCCGGGCAGGCCGTCGTCCCAGTGGTAGCGGTAGACCACCGGGCCGCTGCGCAGGTCGGCCTCGATCTTGAGCACCGTGGAGAGGAAGCGCGGGTCGTCGCCGGGGAGCAGGCCGGACAGGCCGATCCAGAGCGACGAGGCGTCCATGTCCTCATCCCCGTACGCGACGCTGTACGCCTCGGCGTGCTCGTGCCAGCCGTACTCCAGCACGTTGGCGCCGATCCGGTCGCGCAGTTCCACCCACTCCGGCCGGTCGTCGCCGCCGTGCTGGCGGACCACGTGCAGCGCCCGGTCGACGGTCATCCAGCACATCGTCTTGGAGAAGATGTGGTGCCGCGGCGGGAGGCGGGCCTCCCAGATGCCGTGGTCGGGCTCGTGCCAGCGGCGGCGGACCGCCTCGACCATGTTCTCCAGCACCCGCCACTCGTCCTCGCGGACCGAGCCGCGGGCGTCGGCGACGGCGGCGATCAGGTCGGCCACCGGGCCGAAGACGTCCAGCTGGAGCTGGTGGTTGGCCAGGTTGCCGACCCGCACCGGGCGGGAGCCGGCGTAGCCGGGCAGGGTGTCGATGACCGCCTCGGCGCCCAGTTCGTAGCCGTCCACGGTGTAGAGCGGGTGCAGCCGCTCGGGGTGCCCGCCGGTGCGCTCGACGACGCCGTCGATCCACCGCAACAGCCCTTCGGCCTCCTCGGTCGAACCGAGGTCGACCAGCGCCCGGGCGGTCAGCGCCGCGTCGCGCAGCCAGCAGTACCGGTAGTCCCAGTTGCGGACCCCGCCCAGCTCCTCCGGCAGGGAGGTGGTGGCCGCGGCCAGGATCGAGCCGGTGGCCTGGTGGCAGAGCCCGCGCAGGGTGAGCGCGCTGCGGGCGACCAGGTCCCGCGCGGTGTTCGGCAGCCGCAGCGAGGCGACCCAGTCCTTCCACGGCTGCTCGGCCGCGGCCTGCCGCTCGTGGATCGGCAGCCGGTGGTGTTCCAGGCTCTGCGTGCCGAAGCGCATCTCCAGCACCACCTGGCCGCCGGCGGCACGCAGGTCGACGACCGCCTTCGCGGTCTCGTAGACGCCGTCGCCGGTCACCTCCCACTCGACGCCGGGGGAGTAGAGCGCGACCGGCTCGTTGGAGCCGAGCACCAGCAGGCCGTCGCCGAGCGGTTGCAGCTGCACGGCCACCTGGCCGAACTCGGGCCGGGGCGCGAATTCGATCCGGGCCCGGCCGGTGCCGGTGAGCACCCGGACCAGGGTGGAGTCGCCGCTGACGATGACCGGGCCGTCCGGCGTGGTCTCGCTGTCCGGCGTGTCGAGCCAGTCGGTGACGGTCAGGCCAGACCAGCGGGTCTCCACCGTCATCGTGCCCGAGCGGTACCGCTGGCCCAGCGGGATGCCGCCGCGTTCCGGCGCGACGCTGAAGTATCCGGCCGGGCTGCCGCCGACCAGGTCGGCGAAGATGGCCGCCGAGTCCGGCTTGGGGTGGCAGAGCCAGGTGACCTTGGCGTCCGGGGTGAGCAGTGCGACGGTGCGGCCGTTGGCCAGCATCGAGTGCCGCTCGATCGGCACCGCCCGCTCGCCGAAGAGCCAGTGCCGGCGGGTCTCCAGCAACAGCCCGAGGGCCCGCGCCGCCTCGATCGGTTCGGCGACCCGGAACTGCGCCTGGGTGTCGCCGGGCCCGATCTTGATGCCGACGTCCGGCCCGTGCAGGTTGCCGAAGGCGTTCTCGTCGGTGACGTCGTCGCCGATGAAGAGCACGGCGCTGGCGGAGAGCTGGGTGCGCAGCTGGTCGACGGCGGTGCCCTTGTGGGTGGCCACCACCGACAGCTCGATGACCTCCTTGCCCTGGGTGACCGTGACGCCGTCCCAGGTGGCGGGGCCGCTGCGGACCGCCTCGATGGCCGCCGCGGCGACCTGCGGGTCCACCCCGCGGGTGTGCACCGCGACGCTCGCCGGCTTGCGCTCCAGCCGGATGCCCGGGTGGGCGGCGGCGATCTCGCGCAGCGCGTCGCGCAGCCGGGTGCGTACCGCGATCAGCTCGGGGGAGAGCCGCTCGACGAAACCGATGTCGAACTCGGAGCCGTGGCTGCCGACCAGGTGGACCTCGCTGGGCAGCCGGGAGAGCGCGGCCAGGTCGCGCAGCGCCCGGCCGGAGACCACCGCCACGGTGGTCTGCGGCAGCGCCGCGAGCGCGCGCACCGCCGCCACCGACTCGGGCAGCGGTACGGCCTTGCTCGGGTCCTCGACGATCGGCGCCAGCGTGCCGTCGTAGTCGCAGGCGATCAGGAGCTGCGGCACCCGGGCGATCCGGCCGATGGCCGTGCGCAGCTCAGCGTCCATCACCCCGGTGACGATGGGCGCCGCGTCGCTGACGGACGCGTTCACGCGGCCTCCGCCTCGGGCACACCCAGCTCGGTGAGGAACGACTTGGCCCAGTGACCCACGTCGTGGGTACGCAGGTGGCGTTGCATTATCCGCATCCGGCGGCGGGCCTCCGGCTTCTCCACGTGCACGGCCCGCAGCAGCGCGTCCTTGACCGCGTCCGGGTCGTGTGGGTTGCACAGGAACGCCTGGCGCAGCTCGGTGGCGGCGCCGGCGAACTCACTGAGCACGAGCGCGCCGCCCTGGTCGGCGCGCGATGCGACGTACTCCTTGGCCACCAGATTCATTCCGTCTCGCAGCGGGGTCACCATCATCACGTCGGCAGCGACGTACATCGCGGCCAGTTCACTGCGACTGTACGACTGATGCAGATAATGCACCGCCGGCACGCCGACCCTGCCGAATTCGCCATTAATCCGACCAACCTCGCGCTCGACCTTGACCCGAAGTGCCTGGTAGTGCTCGACCCGCTCGCGGCTCGGCGTGGCCACCTGCACCATGACGGCCTCCGGGACTGTCAGCTTTCCGTCAGCCAGCAGCTCGCGGAAGGCCTTGAGCCGCAACTCGATGCCCTTGGTGTAGTCGAGCCGGTCGACGCCCAGGATGATCGTCTTGGGGTTGCCCAGTTCCTCGCGGATCTCCTTGGCCCGGGCCTGCACCGCCGGGTCGGCGGCCATCCGTTCCATCTCCCGGGTGTCGATGCTGATCGGGAAGGCGCCGGCCTTCACCTGGCGCCCGTCGACCTGGATCATCTGCCCCTCGTAGCGGAGCCCGAGCAGGTGCCGGGCCAGCCGGACGAAGTTCTGCGCGGCCAGCCGCTGCTGGAAGCCGACCAGGTCGGCGCCGAGCAGGCCGCGCAGGATCTCGGTGCGGAACGGCATCTGCATGAACAGCTCGATCGGCGGGAACGGGATGTGCAGGAAGAAGCCGATCCGCAGGTCCGGGCGCAGTTCCCGGAGCATGGCCGGCACCAGCTGGAGCTGGTAGTCCTGCACCCAGACCGTGGCGCCCTCGGCGGCGACGTCCGCCGCGGCCTCCGCGAACCGGGCGTTGACCAGCCGGTACGCCTCCCGCCAGCGCCGTTTGTAGGCCGGCGTCTCCACGGCGTCGTGGTAGAGCGGCCAGATCGTGGCGTTGGACTGCCCCTCGTAGTAGCGCTCCAGCTCCTCGGCGCTGAGCGGCACCGGGTGCAGCCGGATGCCCTCCAGGTCGAACGGCTCCGGGGCGGCGCCCGTGCCGCCGGCCCAGCCGACCCAGGTGCCCTGGTGCTCGGCGAGGACGGGGTGCAGGGCGGTGACCAGCCCGCCGGGGCTGCGTCGCCACTGGCGTCCCTCGGGTGTGCTCACCTCGTCGACCGGCAAGCGGTTCGCCACTACGACAAAGGAGCTGCGGACGGTCACGTTCGGCCACCTCCGGGTGCTGACGGGTCAACCGCATGAGCGTACTGAGCGTAGCTGCGGCGTCTGGGGCCCCGTGCCGGAGTTCCCTACCCGTCCCACCGGCGCCGAACCCTGGAGGTGATCTTGTCAACAGACCGGCCGGCGGACCGCCCGCCGGCACGCCCGCGGCGGGGTGATGTGGGCGTCGCGACGCGTACCTGTCAGGATTGACAGCGGCGTGCGTGCGGCCGGCCCCGGCCGGCGGCCGCGGGTGACGACCAGCCCGCGCCCTCGCCCGCCGGCTCCCAGTCGCAACCTACGGAGGTAGCCCGCACCGTGGCCCAGTACATCTACGTCCTGGAAAAGGCGCGCAAGGCGCACGGCGACAAGGTCGTGCTCGACAACGTGACGCTGAGCTTCCTGCCGGGGGCCAAGATCGGTGTGGTCGGCCCGAACGGCGCCGGTAAGTCCAGCCTCCTCAAGATCATGGCAGGGTGGGACCGGCCGAGCAACGGCGAGGCCCGGCTGATGCCCGGCTACACCGTGGGCATGCTGGCCCAGGAGCCGCCGCTCAACGACGCCAAGACCGTCCTCGGCAACGTCGAGGAGGCGGTCGCCGAGATCAAGGCCAAGCTCGAGCGGTTCAACAAGATCGCCGAGCAGATGGCGACCGACTACTCCGACGAGCTGATGGAGGAGATGGGCAAGCTCCAGGAGGAACTGGACAACGCCGACGCGTGGGACATCGACTCCAAGCTCGAACTGGCCATGGACGCGCTGCGCTGCCCGCCGCCGGACGCCGACGTCACCAAGCTCTCCGGCGGTGAGCGCCGCCGGGTGGCGCTGTGCAAGCTGCTGCTGGAGGCGCCCGACCTGCTGCTGCTCGACGAGCCCACCAACCACCTGGACGCGGAGAGCGTGCAGTGGCTGGAGCAGCACCTGGCCAAGTACGCCGGCACGGTGATCGCCATCACCCACGACCGGTACTTCCTGGACAACGTGGCCGGCTGGATCCTGGAGCTGGACCGCGGCCGAGCCATCGGCTACCAGGGCAACTACTCCACCTACCTGGAGAAGAAGGCGGCCCGGATGGCCGTCGAGGGCCGCCGCGACGCCAAGATGAAGAAGCGCCTCGACGAGGAGCTGGAGTGGGTCCGCTCCAACGCCAAGGCCCGGCAGACCAAGTCCAAGGCCCGCCTCGAGCGGTACGAGGAGATGGCCACCGCGGCCGAGCAGACCCGCAAGCTGGACTTCGAGGAGATCCAGATCCCGCCGGGCCCCCGCCTGGGCAGCACCGTGATCGAGGTCAACAACCTGGTCAAGGCCTTCGGCGACCGGGTGCTGATCGACGACCTGTCGTTCTCGCTGCCGCGCAACGGCATCGTCGGCGTGATCGGTCCGAACGGCGTCGGCAAGACCACCCTGTTCAAGACCATCGTCGGGCTGGAGGAGCCGACCTCCGGCTCGGTGAAGGTCGGCGACACCGTCTCGCTGTCGTACGTCGACCAGAGCCGGGCGGGGCTGGCCGGTGACCGGACGGTCTGGGAGACCGTCTCCGACGGGCTGGACCACCTCCTGGTCGGCAAGGTCGAGATGCCGTCCCGGGCGTACATCGCGGCGTTCGGGTTCAAGGGCCCGGACCAGCAGAAGCCGACCAAGGTGCTCTCCGGCGGCGAGCGCAACCGGCTCAACCTGGCGCTGACGCTGAAGATCGGCGGCAACGTGATCCTGCTCGACGAGCCGACCAACGACCTCGACGTCGAGACGCTCGGCAGCCTGGAGAACGCGCTGCTGGAGTTCCCCGGCTGCGCCGTGGTCATCTCGCACGACCGGATGTTCCTCGACCGGGTCGCCACGCACATCCTGGCCTGGGAGGGCGACGACCAGAACCCGGCGAAGTGGTTCTGGTTCGAGGGCAACTTCGAGGCGTACGAGAAGAACAAGATCGACCGGCTCGGCGCCGAGGCCGCCCGGCCGCACCGGGTGACCTACCGCAAGCTGACCCGCGACTGACGTGGCCGACCGGTTCGTCTACCACTGCACCCTGCGGTGGTCCGACCTGGACGCGTACGGCCACGTCAACAACTCGCGCTTCCTCACCCTCTACGAGGAGGCCCGGGTGGCGTTGATGTTCGCCGGCGGCCGGGCGTGGGGAGTGGGCTCGTTCGCCGACGGCGTGGTGATCCGCCGGCACGAGGTCGACTACCTGCGCCCGGTCGACTACGCCCTGGGCCGGGCCACCGCGGAGACGGCGCCGACCGTCCGGATCGAACTCTGGGTGGAGGAGATCCGGGCCGCCTCGTTCACCGTCGCCTACGAGTTGTACGACGGCGAGGTGCTGGCCAGCCGGGCCCGCTCGGTGCTGGTCCCGTTCGACCTCGACCGGCAGCTGCCGCGCCGGGTCACCGCCGAGGAGCGCCAGTTCCTCCTGGCGTACGCCCCGCAGGGCGCGGCGTGACCGCGGCCGGTCACCCGGTCGACGCCGGTGGGCACGGGATCGCCGACGTCGCCGACGCGGGCGCCTTCCTCGCCCGGCTGGTCCGGCTGGACCGGGGTGCCCTGGTCCGGCTCCGGCCGGCCGGCGCGCCGGGGCGTACCGCCCTCTGGGCCCGCCTGCCGTGGGGGGTGCTGGTGGTGCGCACGGTGGCCGGCACGGCGCCGGGCGACGTCACGGTGGGCGCGGGCGACCTGCTGGCGGCGCTCACCGAGGGGCGGGGGGAGTTGCCGGCGCGACGCGACGCGCAGTGGCGGTGGCCGCTGCCGCCGGCGGCCAGTCGCCGGGTGGAGACGCTGCCCGGTGGTGAGCTGCGCCGGATCGCCGAGGCGGCGGCGGGCACGCTGCGCGCCGCCAGCACCCACGGGGTGGCCGGACGGGCGGTGGGGCAGCGGGCGCTGCGCGACGCGCTGCTCGACCACGTGCCGGTCGTGGTGACCCCGGACGACCCGCCGGGCGAGCCGGTCGAGGTGACCCAGCGGCTGGTCCAGGGGCTGGTCCGGATGGGCTTCCTGGGCGCGCCGGGCGGCGGCTCCGGCGACACCGACGTCCAGGTGCGTACGGCCGGACGTTGGGTCGGCCTGGTGGGACCATACGGAGCGACCTGGTCGCAGACGGCCACTGATCTTGCCGTACGGCCCTCTGGTGGTCATCCGTTCGGCTGACCCCTGGTCATTCTTCTGGTTTGGGGCTCCCGTTGGGGGGATGCTTCAACCCGGCTGTCCGGGTACCGTCCATCCTCGGATCCAACGCACCGTAGGCGACTGGATCCGCTGGGGAGTGAGGTGCGCGAGCGATGCCGTGGTGGTCATGGCGCCCCGGTCCCGCCAACGGCGGCGATCCGGAAACTCGAAGCGGGATCACAGTGGAGGGCACCGTCCGGGTCGGGCCACCGACCCCCCGGCAGCCGGAGGACGACTCCCCGGCCGTCGACCGGCCCGCCATCCCGGAGATGCGAGCCACGGTCGAGCCGGTCACCCTCGGCCGGGTCTGCGAGGCGCTCGACCTGCTCGACGTGCGTTACCTGGCCGACGGTGACGGCAACCTGCTGGCCATGTGGGAGCGGCACGCGGTGCTGGTCACCCTCGAAGGCCCGGAGGACGAGATCCTGGTGATGCGGGCGCGTCCACACGCGACGGTCCCGCCCGACTGGGCCGACCGGGCCTACCGGGTGGTCAACGAGTGGAACCACACCCGCCGGTTCTGCAAGGCCTACGTCGGCGACCCCACCGAGCGCGGCCAGCTGCCCATCTACGCCGAACTCCAGGTGCCCTTCGGTGCCGGGACGCACGACGCGCTCCTGGTCGAGATGCTCGACTGCGGCGCCGCGGTGGCCACCAGCTTCGTCGACTGGCTGCACGACGAGGGCGCCCTGCTCTGACCGCCCGCCCGCCCGGGCCGCGGTCCGCCGGGCGTGGTCGCCTGTCTACCGGGCCGGCCGCCCGCCGGCTGGCCTACCCGGGCGTGGCTGCCGGGTCGCGAGGCGTGCCCGCCGCCGTGCCGACGGCTACGGCGTCCCGGCGGCCGGGTCCTCCATCACGTTGACCATGAAGTACGCGGCCCGCTCCAGGTAGTCCCAGAGCGCGGTGGCGAGCTCCGGCGGCAGGTCGAGGCGGTCGACGGCCGTGCGCATGTGCCGCAGCCAGGCGTCCCGCTCGGCCGCGCCGATCCGGAACGGCGCGTGCCGCATCCGCAGCCGCGGGTGCCCCCGCTGGGCCGAGTAGGTGTTCGGGCCGCCCCAGTACTGCATCAGGAACAGCGTCAGCCGGTCCGCCGCCGGGCCCAGGTCCTCCTCCGGGTACATCGGGCGCAGCAGCGGGTCGTCGGCGACCCCCGCGTAGAACTCGTCGACCAGCTTGCGGAAGGCGGGCTCACCGCCGATCGCCTCGAAGAGGGTCACCGAGGGCCGGGGACGGTCGGACTCAGCAGCGGGATTCACCGTTCCATCCTGCCAGGTGCCCCCGGGCCGAACCCGGGGGAGGGACCGGGGTACGGGTGTAAGTCAGCTCACCGCGTGCCGGGGCCGCCCCGGTTCGCCGGGCCGGCCGGCGACCGGACCGCCGCCCCCGTCCGACGGCCGTTCGCCCGCCCCGCCCTCGCCCCGGTCCGGCGCGCCGCCGGTCTGCTCCACGGTCGGGTCCTCGGCCGGCTCGGCGGCCGCGCCGCTCGCCCGTTCCGCCGCGGTGACCGCCGCGTCGACGCTGGCCCGGCTCGGCCAGCGCAGCGCCACCAGGGCCATCAGCAGGACGCCCGCCGCGCTCCACCACCCGACCACCGCCGGGATCGGGAACCGCTCGGCGAGCAGCCCGGTGGCCAGCACCGCCACGCCCTGGATCACCTGCACCCCGCTCGCCATCACGCCGAACGCCCGGGCCCGGAAGCCGCTGGGCAGGGCGCGCACGAACAGCCCGTTGGCCATCGGCAGCATGCCGGCGACCGCGAACCCGCAGGCGCCGGCGAGCAGGGCCACCACCGCCGGTGGCGGGTCGAACAGGGCGGGCACCAGCACCGCCGGGGCGAGCACCGCGAGCGGCCGCATCAGTGCCAGCCGCCGGTCCGGCCCGAACGCCCGGCCGACCACCAGCCCGCCGAGGATGAAGCCGACCGGGTTGGCGGCCATGATGACGGCCTGCGCGACGCCGGTGTCCATCCCCTCGCCGCCGTGCTCGCTCGCCCAGGCCGCGGCCAGCCCCTCGGGCACGATGGAGAAGAGCATGGCGCTGAACACCAGCACGGCGATGGCCCGCAGCACCGGGGTGCCGAACACGATCTGGAACCCCTGGCCGGTCTCCCGGAGCAGGTGGCTGCGGTGCGCGGCGGTCATCGCCGGCGGCCGGTCGGAGACCCCGAAGCGGGTCAGCGCGGCCGAGACGGCGAACGTCGCCGCGTTGATCAGCAGGGCGACGGCCGGGTTGAACGCCGCCACGGACGCGCCGACGAGGTAGCCGACGACCTGCGCGGCCTGGCCGGCGCTGGCGTTCAGGGAGAGCCCGAGGACGAGCCGGTCGCCGGTGAGCACCAGCGGCATCAGCGCGGACTTCGCGGCCTGGCTGGGCGGGTTGGCCAGGGTGGCGGCGAAGAGCAGCACCAGGATCGCGTTGACCGGCATGTTCGGGATGGCGATGACCGCCATCAGGGCCATCCGGATCAGGTCGCAGGCGACCATCACCTGCCGGTAGCGGTGCCGTTCGGCGAGGGTGGACAGCAGCGGGCCGCCGACCAGCCAGGGCAGGTAGCTGATCGCGAACGCGACGGCGGAGAGCGCCACCGAGCGGGTCTCCCGGTAGACCAGGAGGGTGACGGCCGCCTTGGCGATGTAGTCGCCGACCCAGGAGAGCGCGCTCGCCGCGAAGATCGCCCGATACTCGCGCTGGGCGAACACCTCGTGGAAGGTGGCCGGCCCTTCCCGAGAGGGTCGCTCGTCGGACACCGTCGCCTCCATCGTTTCCCGGGTGCAACCGCTCGTGGCGTACGCGCCCGGGAAACCGTCGTCAGATCTACGGATCAGCGAGGACGTGATCACGTTCCGGGGGGAACGCGTGCCCCGGATTCTGCCCGATCGTCTGACAACTGGCTAGGGCGAACGGCTTGATCGTCGCATCCCCGACTGAACGAACGGACGATACCCGAGGGGCCGGCCGGCCCGCGACCCCATGCTGCTCGGTCACCCGGCCACTCAGGTGGCGCCGCCCTGACCGGTCTCGCCGGGGCCGCCGGCGGCCATTCCCGGGTAGAGGCGGGCGGCCGCGATCCGGGCGGTGATCCCGGAGTTCTCCAGCGCCTCGGTGAGCCGGCGGCGCAGCTCGCGGCCGACCGCGAACTGCCCGTCGGCGGTGGTCTTGACGACGGTGCGGATCACCGCGCCCTCCACCGTCATCTGCTCGACCCCGAGCACCTCGGGCGCCTCGACGATCTCCGGCGACAGTTCCGGGTCGACCGCCACCGACGCGGCGGCGGTGCGCAGCACCGCGGTGGCCTCCTCGGTGCCGGCGAAGCCGATCGGCAGGTCGACCACGACCAGGGCCCAGCCCTGGCTCTTGTTGCCGACCCGGACGATCTCGCCGTTGCGGATGTACCAGAGCACCCCGCGCCCGTCCCGGACGGTGGTCACCCGCAGCCCGACCGACTCCACCACCCCGGTCGCCTCGCCCAGGTCGACCGTGTCGCCCACGCCGTACTGGTCCTCGATGAGCATGAACAGGCCGGCGATCAGGTCCTTGACCAGACTCTGCGCGCCGAAGCCGAGCGCCACCCCGGCGATGCCCGCGCTGGCCAGCAGCGGGGCGAGGTCGAAGCTGAACTCCTTGAGCACCATCAGCAGCGCGATGCCGAAGATGAACGCCGTGGTCAGGCTGCGCAGCACCGACCCGATCGCCTCGGCGCGCTGGCGCCGCCGTTCCGGCACGAACTCGCCCGGCTCGGCCGCGGCGGTGGGGATCCGCTCCCGCAGCGGCCGCAGCATGGTGGGCACCCCGGCGGCCGTGGTGGTGCGCACCAGCCGGCGGATCGTCCGGTGCACCAGCCACCGGGCGGCGACCGCCAGCAGCAGGATCAGCACCACGCGCAGCGGCTTGAGCAGGATCCAGTAACTGCCCTCGGCGAACCAGACCGAGTTGGTGATCTCCCAGGCCGCCTTGCAGAGCGCCTCCTCCAGGCACTGGGGGCTCGGCGTCGGGTCCGGGCTCGGCGCGGGTTCGGCGAGGAACAGGCTGACGGAACTCACCGTGTCTTCGTACCGCACCCCGGGTGGGCTCTCCGCGCCGACCCACCGCCGGGGTGACCGGTGCCGCCGGTACGCCCGCCCGCCGGGTGCGAAACCGGTCATCGTGGCGGGCGCGGAGGAAGCCTCACCGGGGGACCGGCGCCGTCGAGGCGGCGGTGGCCGGCTTCCTCGCCTCGTGCGGTGGCGCGTGCGACGCCGCCGCCACCGACCGGCCGGCGCCGCCGATCCCTACCCCGGCTCGTCGAGCAGCAGCGGCACGTCGTGGACGGACAGGTCCAACCGTGGACGCAGGTACCGGACCCCGTGCCGCCACCGGTGATGCTCGTACGCCGTGTCGACCTCGATCTCCGCCACCACGATCGGTTCCACCTGGGTGTACCGCAGGGGCTCGGGACGGTCGAGCTGGCCGGACCAGGCGGCGGGGAGCGGCTGTGGCCACGGGTGGGTCACCGGGCCGCCCGGACGCCGCGCCCGCGGGGGTGTGAGCAGGGCGCTCAGCTCGCGGCGCTGCCCCTCGCCCAGGGGGTGCGTCCGGCCGGTGTAGCGCAGCCGCCCGCGCCGGTCCAGGCGCCCCACCAACGCGCTCTCCGGAGCGTCGATCGTCCCCGTGACACCGCCGATCACCGCCTCGGTGGTGCAGTAGGCCCGGAACTTCCGCCAGCCCCGCCGGCCCGCCTCGTAGCGTCCGTCCAGCTCCTTGATCATGACGCCCTCGACGCCCGCCGCTGTCCAGTTGCCCAGCCACTCGGCCGCCTGGGCCACGTCGGTCGTCTGCGGCGACAGGGTGATCGCCGGGGGCGCTCCCGCCAGCAGGTCGACCAGGAGGGCACGACGATCGGCGAGCGGGACGTCGAGGAGCGGCCCACCCGGCGGCGCGCTGAGCACGTCGAACACGACGTAGTGAGCGGGGTGGCGGCGGGCGGTGGCGAGCAGCTGCCGGCCCGCGGTCACCCGACGTTGCAGCAGAGCGAAGTTCGTCCTCTCCCGCTCCCAGGCAACCAGCTCCCCGTCGAGCACCACACCGGGCGGTACGGCGGCCGGTACCGCCCGGGTGATGTCCGGGAAGTAGGTGCTGAGGTCGCGGCCGGCGCGGGACTGGAGGTGGACGCCGGCGGCCGAGCGGAAGGCCAGCGCTCGCCAGCCGTCCCATTTCGGCTCGTACGCCAGCCCGGCGCCCTCGGGTACGGCGTCGACCGCCACGGCGAGCATCGGCGTGATGGGCGGTCGTAGCGCCGCGCCGGCGGCCGGGCCCGCTCTGCGCCGGGCCGGGCTCACCGTGCCGGTGGCGCCGCCTGTCGGTCGCGAATCGCTGTCACCCCCGCCTCGGATACTCCAGGGTGCGGCTGCGCTCGCGCTGGTAGATGCGGAAGGTTGGATACCCGGCCCCGGCCACGCGAGCCCGACCCGGGCCGGGGCCGTCGAGGTACGGCGCGCAGCGGTGCGTCGAGGGCGCCACCGGTCGATCAGCGGTCGGTGCGGGACCGGTCCCGGGAGGTGACCCCGGGGGCGCGCTGGCGGTTCACCCGCACGCCGCCGGCTGGTCAGGGTGCCCGCCGGCCGTCGGTGGCGCGCCGGAGCACCTCCGCGGCGGCCAGCCGTCCGGCTGCCCGGTTGATCGCCGCCGACGAGTCGACGTCGTGGACCAGGATGCGGCGCAGCACGACCCGGACCGGGGGCGGCTGTCCGCCGCAGAGCCGGACCAACTCGGTCCGGATCCCGTCGGCGAAGCCGTCGACGCACTCCTGGCGCAGGTCGGCCGGGCCGGGTGGTCGTCCCTCGAACCGTGCGGTGAAGGCGTAGGCCGGATGTGGCTCGACGTCCGCGAGCACGACGGCGATCCCGCCGCAGGCCGTCTGGGTGCCGTGCCGCACGTGCACCGCCCGGATGGGGGTGGTCCAGTCCGGCTGGTCGGTCATCGCCTGATCATCGCAGCGGCCGTCCGGTCGGGGATCGTTCTGTCCGGGGTCATCGGCATCTTCGAGCCCCCTGGCCTGTCGTGGACGGCAGGGCGGCGAGCGAAAGATCATCGGGCCCGGATCCGGCGCACCTGACACCGGCAGGGGGCCGTCGACCGCTGTCCCGTGGCGGAAGAGTTCACCCAGGTCGGCACGGCGATCAGCCGCAGTCCGGATGATCTCTCTACCAGATGAGAGATTAGTACGTGCAATCCCGGTTCCGATCAGGGACTATTGGCGCAACGGATGTCGGTGATCCGGCCGGCGTCGGCCGCGGTGAGCGCTGTGCCCGATCCCGGTCGACGGTGGCGAGTGGGGCCGCTGGACCGGGAGGGTGAGCGCGATGCCTGACATACGACCCACGGTGGGCTCCGGCGCGCTGGTCCTCAACGCCACCTACGAGCCGCTGTGTGTCGTGTCCGTCCGTCGTGCCGCCATCCTCGTGCTCTCCGCCAAGGCCGTCTGCGTCGCCGACGGCGACGGTGTCCTGCACAGCGCCCGCAACGCGTTACCGGTGCCGTCGGTCGTCCGGCTCACCCGGTTCGTCCGGGTGCCCTACCGCACCCACGTCGGGCTGTCCCGCCGGGCCATCTTCGCCCGCGACGGCTGGCGGTGCGCGTACTGCCGGGGGCCGGCGGAGACCATCGACCACGTCTTCCCGCGCAGCCGGGGTGGCCGGCACGCCTGGGAGAACGTGGTGGCGGCGTGCGCCAAGTGCAACCACACCAAGGGCGACAAGACCCCGGCCGAGCTGGGCTGGCGGCTGCACGCGCTGCCGGCCGCCCCGAAGGGCGTCGCCTGGCGGGTGCTGGGCCACCGGGCGCCCGACCCGCGCTGGGCCGACTGGCTCGACCTGCGGGAGCCCGAGGCGGCCTGAGCCCCGCTCACCCGTCGCGCGCCCGCACCAGGGTGGCGAAGACGACCACGTTGTCGGCGTAGCCGGTCTCCCCGCCGACCCAGCGGCCGCCACAGGTGATCAGGCGCAGGTTGGGGCGGCTGAAGTCGCCGTACACCTCGTCCACCGGCAACCGCTCCTTGTCGAACCGCTCCACCGAGTCCACCTCGAAGACCGCCACCGAGCCGTCCTCGCGGCTGACCTCGACCGGGTCGCCGGCGCGCAGTTGACGCAACCGGTGGAACACCGCCGGCCCGGTGCTGGTGTCGACGTGCCCGACGATGACCGCCGGCCCGTACTGGCCCGGGGTCGGGCCCTGGTCGTACCAGCCGGCCTCCTGGGCGCGGTCGGCGTCCGGCACGGCGATGCTGCCGTCCGGGGCGATGCCGACGTTGTGCACGGGCGCCGCCAGGTCGATCGGTTGGCTGCTGATGCCCACCGGCCGGCTCGCCGGCAGCACCGGGAACTTCTTCGGTGGCGGCCGCAGGCTGGCGGTGAACCGGTCGGGCAGCATGCTGATCCCGGTGACCCGCTCCACCCCGAGCATCGCCACGATCAGCACCATCAGCGTGCCGATCACCAGTACCGGCAGGCCGGGGTTGGCCGCGGCCAGCCGTCGACCGGGCGCCCAGCGGTGCCGGGGTCGGGCCGGCAACGGCCGGGTGGCGGGGTCCGGCGTGGCGACGCTGGCCGAGACGGCCTCGCCGGCCACCCGGCGCAGCCGCCGGGTGGTGGCCACCACCGCCCGTCCGGACGCCCGCAGCGCCCGGCGGGCGGCCGCCCGGCCCGGTCGCGGGGTGCGCGCGCGAGAACCGGCCATGGCGGCGGGGGGTCAGGAGCCGGCCCCGGTCCGACGGCGGTTGCCGAACACCCCGAAGGCCACCACCACGGCGACCACGGCGACGCCGCCGACCAGCAGCAGCGAGCCGGTGCCCCGGCCGCCGGCGGTGGCGCCGCCCCCGGTCGCCGGCCCCTTGCTGGGCTGCTCCATGTTCAGCACGGTCAGCGTGGTGGTCGCGGTCTTGCCGTTCTGGCAGCGCAGGTCGACCGGGTAGTCACCGGGCTGTTTGTTGGCCGGGATGGTCGCCTGACCGGTCAGGAAGCCGTTGTCCGGTCGGAGCACCACCCGCCCGAACGCGTCGGAGTGCACCTCCGCCTGCCGGTTGTTGCCGTTGTCGCAGCCGGCCCGGATGCTCACCCGGGTGCCCGCCTGTGCGCTGTTCGGCGTCACCTCGACGAAGACGTTCTCGGCGGCCCGGGCCGGCGTCGCGCCGACCAGGACGAAGGCCCCGATCACGACGAAGACCCCGAGCAGCCGGATGATGGTCGACGGGGCGTGGAGCACGCCTCCGTCCGGTCGCAGACCCCGCATGATCCTCCCTCCCGGCACCGGTGTACCGGTCCTGCTGGGGCGACCCGGCGTGCTTTCCCCCTGGGTGCGGGGCTAACCGGGCCGGTCAGCGGCGCCGGGTGGCGGGGCCGTCGGCGGGCGGCAGCGGGGTGACCGGATGCCAGTCCAGCGGGGTGGAGAGCACCATCGTGCTGGACGGCTGGCCGTACGGGGCGAGCCGGTCGATCACCGCCTCGAACTCGTCGATCGAACCGGCCGCGACCTTGAGCATGCTGCACGCGTCGCCGGTGATCCGGTGGATCTCCAGGATCTCCGGCCACCCGGCGACCTCGGGGTCGTGCAGGATGCACCGGGCGCCGTAGCAGGACATCCGGATCAGCGCGACCACCGTGCGTCCGGCCCGGGTCAGGTCGACGTGCGCGTGGTAGCCGGTGATCACGCCGGACTCCTCCAGCCGGCGGACCCGCTCGGCCACCGCGGGCGGGGAGAGGTGCACCCGCCGGGACAGCTCGCTGAAGGAGAGCCGGGCGTCGGCCTGCAACTCCCGCAGCAGCGCCCAGTCCATGTCGTCCATGAGCAGACCTTACGTTCTCCAACCGGAACCGCCGAACCGCCTTCGCGACGGCAGGTCGTCCCGGCGCAGCGCCGTTGAACAGGCATTCCGTTCGCCGCTGTGACCGGGAGATCATGTCGCCACCCGGCTCACGGAGGAGACGACAGGTGAAGCAGACGGAGCTGCCGGCGCCCGCGCCGGCCGCGGTGGTGCGCCCCACCACCCCGCAGCAGCGGGCCGCTCGGGCGCAGCGCAACGGTGGCAAGCCGACGCTGGAGTTCGCCGAGCGGGTGCCGTACGACGCGTACGTCCGGGCCAGCACCCTGCACCGGTTGCAGGAGCCGCTCAGCGACGACCCGGGCGAGATGTCGTTCCTGGTGGTCAGCCAGATCATGGAGCTGTACTTCAAGCTCACCTGCCACGAGCTGCGGGAGACCCAGCGGCTGCTGCGCGCCGACCGGGTGTGGGACGCACTGGCCCCGCTGCGCCGGGCCGCCCTGCACCTGGAGGGGTTGAACGCGGCCTGGAAGGGGCTGCGCTGGATGACCCCGGCCGACTTCAACCGGTTCCGCAACCTGCTCGGCGAGGGCTCCGGCTTCCAGTCGGCGATGTACCGCCAGCTGGAGTTCCTGCTCGGGCTCCGGGACCCGGCGCTGATCCGGCCGTTCCGCCGGCAGACCGAGGTGTACGCCGAACTGACCGCCGCCCTGGCCGCGCCGAGCGTCTGGGACGACGTGCTCGCCCTGCTCGCCCGGCACGGCCACGACCTGCCGGCCGAGCTGCTGGAGCGGGACGTGGCCGTCGAGCACGAGCCGCACCCCGCGGTGGAGGCGGCCTGGGTGCGGGTCTACGCCGACGCCGGGCCGGAGAACCACCTGCGCCTGCTGGGCGAGGCGTTGACCGAGGTGGCCGAGCAGTTCGGCGACTGGCGGCAGCACCACGTCAAGGCCGTACAGCGGACAATGGGCGCCAAGGTCGGCAGCGGCGGCTCCGCCGGTCTGGCGTGGCTGCAGCGCAGCATGGCCCGGGTGGTCTTCCCCGAGCTGTGGTCGGCCCGGACCGCGATGTGAACCGGAGAACGAGACATGGACACCCCCGCACCCCTCGCCGCCGGTGAGGCCGAGGCGCGCCGCCTCGACGCCGCCGACCGCGGCCACCGCCACCTGTTCCACGTGCCGCCGGCCGAGGGCGGCCGCTACCCCGAGGTGGCCTACCTGGCCGGCAACTCGCTCGGACTGCAGCCCCGGGCCACCCGTACCGACCTGCTCGCCGATCTCGACGCCTGGGGCCGGCTCGGCGTCGAGGGGCACCTGGAGGCGGAGCGGCCCTGGCTGCCGTACCACGAACTGCTCACCGGGCCGGCCGCGCGACTGGTCGGCGCCCGGCCCGCGGAGACCGTGGTGATGAACTCGCTCACCGTCAACCTGCACCTGCTGATGGTCAGCTTCTACCGGCCCGCCGGCGCCCGCACCCGGATCGTCATCGAGGACAGCGCCTTCCCGTCGGACAGCTACGCGGTGCGCAGCCAGGCCCGGTTCCACGGGCTCGACCCGGACGAGACGGTGGTCCGGCTCCGGCCCCGTCCCGGCGAGGACACCCTGCGCACCGAGGACGTCACCGGCTACCTCGCCGCCGAGGGGGACCGGGTGGCGCTGGTGCTGCTCGGCGGGGTCAACTACCTCACCGGCGAGCTGATGGACATCCCGGCGATCACCGCCGCCGGCCGGGCCGCCGGGGCGACGGTCGGCTGGGACCTGGCGCACGCCGCCGGCAACGTGCCGCTGGCCCTGCACGACTGGGACGTCGACTTCGCCGCGTGGTGCTCGTACAAGTACCTCAACTCCGGCCCCGGCGCGCTGGCCGGCGTCTTCGTCCACGAGCGGCACCTCGGCGACCCCGACCTGCCGCGCTTCGAGGGCTGGTGGAGCACCGACGCGGCCACCCGGTTCGAGATGACCCCGGTCTCCCGGCCACCGGCCACCGTGGAGGCCTGGCAGATCTCCAATCCGCCGATCTTCGCGATGGGCCCGGTGCGGACCTCGCTGGAGATCTTCGACGCCGTCGGCATGCCCGCCCTGCGCGAGCGCAGCATCCGGCTCACCGGCTACCTGGAGCGGCTGCTCGACGAGGTGACCGCCACCCGGCCGCTGACCGTGGTCACCCCGCGCGAGCCGCAGCGCCGCGGCTGCCAGCTGTCGGTGCGGATCGGCGCCGGCAGCGCCGCCGAGCTGACCAAGCGGCTGCGCCACGAGCACGGCGTGATCGCCGACGCCCGGGAGCCGGACGTGGTCCGGTTCGCCCCGGTGCCGCTCTACTCCACGTACCACGACTGCTGGCGGGTCGCCGAGGCGCTCGCCGCGACCGTCGGGGAGGTGACCGCATGAGCGAGCGGAGCGCGCGAATCATCAGGCTCAGCGCGATGGCGCCTCATGGTGGCACGCAGCGGAGCGGAGGGCCGGCATGAGCGCCGAACGGGACGAGATCGCGGTGGTCGGCGCCGGCCTGGCCGGCTGTCTGCTGGCCTGCTTCCTGGCCCGGCGCGGCTACCGGGTGGCACTCTACGAGCGGCGGCCCGACCCGCGTACCGGGCGGGTGGAGCGGGGCCGCTCGATCAACCTGGCGCTCTCCGAGCGCGGCCTGGACGCGCTGCGCCGGATCGGGCTGGCCGAGCAGGTGATGGCGGACGCGCTGCCGATGCGCGGGCGCATGATCCACCCGGTGGACGGCGAGCCGCAGTTCCAGTCCTACAGTGCGACCGGCGACCTGGCGATCAACTCGATCAGCCGGGGCGCGCTGAACAACGCCCTGCTGGACGCCGCCGCCGCGCTGCCGGGGGTGCGGATCGCCTTCGACCACCGGCTGGTCGGCCTCGACCCGGCCAGCGGTGAGATGACCTTCGAGACGCCGGCGGGCAAGACGACCGCCAGCGCGCCGGTCGTGCTCGGCGCCGACGGCGCCGGTTCGGCGGTACGCGGCCAGCTGCTCGGTCACGGCCTGCTCACCGAGAGCCTGGACTTCCTCGACTACGGCTACAAGGAGCTGACCATCCCGCCGCTGGGCGGCGACTTCGCCCTCGACCCCGAGGCGCTGCACATCTGGCCGCGCGGCACCTCGATGATGATCGCACTGCCCAACCCGGACCGGTCGTTCACCTGCACGCTCTTCTGGCCCACCCACGGCACCGCGAGCTTCGCCTCGCTGGGCAGCCCGGCCGCGATCGAGCGGCACTTCGCCATCCACTACCCGGACCTGCCACCGCTGGCGCCGAACCTGGTCGACGACTACCAGCACAACCCGGTGGGCGTGCTCGGCACGGTGCGTTGCACGCCGTGGCAGGTGGACGGTCGGGTCGGGCTGCTCGGCGACGCGGCGCACGCCATCGTGCCGTTCTACGGGCAGGGCGCGAACTGCGCGTTCGAGGACGTGGTGGAGCTGGACCGCTGCCTGGACGAGTGCGCCGACGACTGGGCGGCGGCGCTGCCGCTGTTCCAGGAGCGCCGGCGGGACAACGCCGAGGCGATCGCCCGGATGGCGCTGACCAACTTCGTGGAGATGCGGGACAAGGTCGCCTCGCCGGTGTTCCAGCTGTGGCGGCGGGTGGAGCACGCACTGGAACGGGCGCTGCCCGGCCGGTACGTTTCGCAGTACGAGCTGGTCTCGTTCTCCACCACCCCGTACGCGGAGGTGCGGCGGCGGGTGCGCCGGCAGCACCGGGTGCTGGGGGCGGTGGCCGCCGGTGCGGTGGCGGCGCTGGTCGGTGCGGTCGGCGCCGCGGTCAGCCGAGGGAGGCGCTGATGACGGTGGTCTGGGATCCCCGGTTGATGACCGGGCGGGCGCCGGACGGGCCGGGCCTGCTGCGCAACTTCGTCGCCGGCGAGTTCGTCCCGGCCGGGAAGACCTTCACCAAGGCCAGCCCGGTGACCGGGGAGCCGGTCTTCGAGGTGGCCGAGGCCGACCGGTCCACGGTGGACGACGCGGTGGCCGCCGCCCGGGCGGCGCTGCGCGGGCCGTGGGGCCGCCTCGGCGAGCGGGAGCGGGCCGAGGTGCTGCGCCGGGTCGCGGACGAGCTGGAACGCCGCTTCTACGACCTGGTCGCCGCCGAGGTGGCCGACACCGGCAAGGCCATCTCGCAGGCCCGCACCCTGGACATCCCGCGCGGGGCGGCGAACTTCCGGGCCTTCGCCGAGATCGTGGCGACCGCGCCGACCGAGTCGTTCACCACTGTCACCCCGACCGGGGGCCGGGCGCTGAACTACGCGGTCCGCAAGCCGGTCGGCGTGGTGGCGGTCATCGTGCCGTGGAACCTGCCGCTGCTGCTGCTCACCTGGAAGGTGGCCCCGGCGCTGGCCTGTGGCAACGCGGTGGTGGTGAAGCCGAGCGAGGAGACCCCGGCCTCGGCGACGCTGCTCGCCGAGGTGATGGCCGCGGCCGGGGTGCCGGCCGGGGTGTTCAACCTGGTGCACGGCTTCGGCCCGGACTCGGCCGGGGAGTTCCTCACCCGGCACCCGGACGTCGACGCGATCACCTTCACCGGCGAGTCGGCCACCGGCAGCGCCATCATGCGGGCCGCCGCCGACGGGGTGAAGGCGGTCTCCTTCGAGCTGGGCGGCAAGAACGCCGGGCTGGTCTTCGCCGACGCCGACCTGGACGCGGCGGTGGCCGGCTCGGTGCGGTCCAGCTTCACCAACGGCGGCCAGGTCTGCCTCTGCACCGAACGCATCTACGTGCAGCGGCCGGTCTTCGCCGAGTTCACCGAGCGGTTGGCGAAGCGGGCCGGCGAGCTGGCGTACGGGTGGCCGGCCGACGAGGCCACGGCGAACATGCCCCTGATCTCGCACGCCCACCGGGACAAGGTGCTCGGTTACTACGACCTGGCCCGCACCGAGGGCGCCGGGGTGCTGACCGGGGGCGGGACGCCCCGCTTCGGCGACGCCCGCGACGGCGGGGCGTACGTGCAGCCGACGGTGCTCACCGGGCTCGGCCCGGACGCCCGGACCAACCGCGAGGAGATCTTCGGCCCGGTGGTGCACGTGGCCCCGTTCGACGACGAGGACGAGGCGTACGCGCTGGCCAACGGCACCGAGTACGGCCTGGCCGCGACGGTGTGGACCCGGGACGTCGGCCGGGCGCACCGGGCCGGGGCCCGGCTGGACGCCGGGATCGTCTGGGTGAACACCTGGTTCCTGCGCGACCTGCGCACCCCGTTCGGCGGGGTGAAGGCGTCCGGCATCGGGCGCGAGGGCGGCCTGCACTCGCTGGACTTCTACTCCGAACTCACCAACGTCTGCGTGGACCTGTCATGAGCGAGCGCAGCGAGCGAATCACCAGGCGCAGCGCGGTGGAGCCTCATGGCGGCACGGAGCGAAGTGGAGTGCCGACATGAGCGAGCGCAGCGAGCGAATCACCAGGCGCAGCACCGGGGAGCCGAGATGAGCGATTACGAGGCCGCGGCCCGGGAACTGGTCGAGGCGCGGGAGAGCGGCAAGCCCTGCCCGCCGCTGCGCGGGCGGCTGCTGCCCGAGGGGGACGTCACGTCCGCGTACGTGGTGCAGCAGCTCCAGGTGCGGCAGTGGCTGCAGCGGGGGCACCGGCGGGTGGGCGCGAAGATCGGGCTGACCTCCCGGGCGGTGCAGGAGAGCTTCGGCGTCTACCAGCCGGACTTCGGGGTGCTGCTGGACAGCATGGCGGTGCCCGACGGCGCGGAGGTCGGCCTGGACCGGCTGCTCCAGCCCCGGGTGGAGGCGGAGGTGGCCTTCGTGCTCGGCACGGACCTGCCCGACGAGCGGGTCACCACCGCCGACCTGACCCGCGCGGTCGACCACGTGCTGCCGGCCATCGAGATCGTCGACTCCCGGGTGGCCGGCTGGGACATCTCCATCGTGGACACCGTCGCCGACAACGCCTCCAGCGGGCTGTTCGTGCTCGGCACCACGCCGCGCCGGCTCACCGACGTGGACCTGCGGCTCTGCGGGATGGTGCTGGAACACGCGGGGGAGCCGGTCTCGGTCGGTGCCGGGGCGGCCTGCCTGGGCAACCCGCTGCACGCGCTGGAGTGGCTGGCCCGCACGATGGCCCGCTCCGGCGATCCGCTGCGCGCCGGTGACGTGGTGCTCTCCGGGGCGCTCGGCCCGATGGTGCCGGTCACCCCGGGCGCGGCGTACGAGGCCCGGATCTCCGGCCTCGGCTCGGTCCGGACCTGTTTCTCGTCCTCGGAGGGGCATCGTGAGCGCGAGGAGTGAGCTCGCGAGCCCGCAGTCGCGAACAGAGGGAGACACCGCATGACTGTCGGGGTGGCCGTGCTCGGGTCCGGCAACATCGGCACCGATCTGATGATCAAGGTGCTCCGGCTGTCGGAGTCGCTGCGGATGGTGGCGATGGCCGGCATCGACCCCGGGTCGGACGGCCTGGCCCGGGCCCGGCGGCTCGGCGTGGCCATCACCGCCGAAGGCGTGGACGGCCTGGTGGCGATGCCCGAGTTCGCCGACGTCGAACTGGTCTTCGACGCCACCTCGGCCGGCGCGCACCGGCGTCACCACGAGGTGCTGCGCGCGCACGGCCGGACCGTGGTGGACCTGACCCCAGCCGCCATCGGCCCGTACGTGGTGCCGCCGGTCAACCTCGACGAGCACCTGCACGAGGGCAACGTCAACATGGTCACCTGCGGTGGGCAGGCCACCGTGCCGATCGTCGCGGCGGTCGGCCGGGTCACCCCGGTGGTGTACGGGGAGATCGTCGCCTCGATCGCCTCAAAGTCGGCCGGGCCGGGCACCCGGGCCAACATCGACGAGTTCACCGAGACCACCGCCCGGGCGATCGAGGTGGTCGGCGGTGCCGAGCGGGGCAAGGCGATCATCGTGCTGAACCCGGCCGACCCGCCGCTGCTGATGCGGGACACCGTCTACTGCCTCTGCCCGGACGCCGACGCCGACCGGGCCGCGATCGCCGCCTCCGTCGCCGAGATGGTGGCGACCGTCCAGGAGTACGTGCCGGGCTACCGGCTCAAGCAGGACGTGCAGTTCGACCGGGTGGACAGCTACCTGCCGACGCTGGGCCGGCACCTGACCGGCCTGCAGGTCTCGGTCTTCCTGGAGGTCTCCGGCGCCGGACACTACCTGCCCGCGTACGCCGGGAACCTGGACATCATGACCTCGGCCGCGCTGCGGACCGCCGAGCGGCTGGTCGCCCTGCGGGCCGCCGGCACGACGGAGGTGGCCGCGCGATGACCGATCTCTACATCCAGGACGTGACGCTGCGCGACGGCATGCACGCCATCGCCCACCGCTACACCGTCGACCAGGTCCGCACCATCGCGGCCGCGCTGGACGCGGCCGGGGTGGCCGCGATCGAGGTGGCGCACGGCGACGGCCTCGCCGGGTCCAGCGTCAACTACGGCCACGGCGCGGCCAGCGACGCCGAGTGGATCGCGGCGGCCGCCGAGGTGCTGACCAGCGCGAAACTCACCACCCTGCTGCTACCCGGCATCGGCACCATCGCCGACCTGAAGGCGGCGAAGGCGCTCGGGGTGACCAGCGTGCGGATCGCCACCCACTGCACCGAGGCGGACATCTCGGCCCAGCACATCTCCTGGGCCCGGGAGAACGGCATGGACGTCTCGGGCTTCCTGATGATGTCGCACATGTTCGACCCGGCCGGGCTGGCCGGGCAGGCCAAGCTGATGGAGTCGTACGGGGCGCACTGCGTCTACGTCACCGACTCCGGCGGTCGGCTGCTGATGTCCGACGTGGCCGAGCGGGTCGACGCGTACCGGCAGGTGCTGGAGCCGGAGACGCAGATCGGCATCCACGCGCACCACAACCTGTCGCTGGGGGTGGCCAACAGCGTGGTGGCGGTGGAACACGGCCGGATCCTCGGCGCCGGGCCGCTGGGGTCGCCGCACGGCCGGACCGTCCGGGTGGACGCCTCGCTGGCCGGCCAGGGCGCCGGGGCGGGCAACGCCCCGCTGGAGGTCTTCGTCGCGGTCGCCGAGCTGCACGGCTGGAAGCACGGCTGCGACGTGTTCGCCCTGATGGACGCGGCCGACGACCTGGTCCGCCCGTTGCAGGACCGGCCGGTCCAGGTCGACCGGGAGACGCTCTCGCTGGGCTACGCCGGGGTCTACTCCAGCTTCCTGCGGCACGCCGAGCGGGCGTCCGCCAGGTACGGGGTGGACGTCCGGTCGATCCTGGTCGAGCTGGGTCGGCGCCGGATGGTGGGCGGCCAGGAGGACATGATCGTGGACGTGGCTCTGGACCTCGCCGCCAAGGAGGAGTCGTGATCGGGCCGGACATCGCGGGGATCGCCGAGAAGCTGGGTGCGGCCGCCGACACCGCCACCGCGATTCCGCAGCTCGCCGCCGAGACCGGATTGGACGTCGACGGCGCGTACGCGGTGCAGACCGCGCTGCTGCAACGCCGGATCGACCGGGGCGAGCGGCTGGTCGGGCTGAAGATGGGGCTGACCAGCAAGGCCAAGATGGCCCAGGTCGGCGTGGACGAGGTGATCTGGGGCCGGCTCACCGACGTGATGCGGGTGCCCGACGGGGGCAGCGTCGATCCGGCCGACCACATCCACCCCCGGGTCGAGCCGGAGGTGGCGTTCCTGCTGGACCGGCTGCCCCAGCCGGGCGAGCCGGTCGGCGAGTTCCGGGACGCGGTCCGCGCCGTCGCGCCGGCCATCGAGCTGATCGACTCCCGCTACGCGAACTTCACCTTCTCGCTGCCCGACGTGATCGCCGACAACACCTCGGCCGCCGCGTTCGTGGTCGGCCCGTGGTCCCCGGTGCCGGACGGGCTGGACAACCTCGGCGTGCTGCTGGAGATCGACGGCCGGGTGGCGCAGGTCGGCTCGACCGCGGCCATCCTCGGCGATCCCCGCCGGGCGCTGGACGAGGGGATCCGGCTGGCCGGCCGGCACGGGGTGCGGATGCAGCCCGGCTGGGTCTTCCTGGCCGGCGCCGCGACGGCCGCCGTGCCGTTGCGTCCGGGCGCCCACGTCCGGGCGGTCGTCGAGAAGCTCGGCACCGCTTCGCTCCGGGCGGCGTCGTGATCGGGCGGCGCGTCGGGATCGGCGTGGGGGGTTCCGGGCAGCCCACCCGGCTCCGGGTGAGCAGGCTTGATCCCTCCGCCGGGCGGGCTGCCCGGAACCCGGTCGTGGTCGCCGTCCGCGCGTCGGCCGGTGGGCCGCGTCCCCTCGCCGGGCGGGCTGCCCGGAACCCCGTCGTGGTCACCGTCCGCGCGTCGCTGCCAGGTGGTTGGTCATGAGCGGGGTCGAGGCGCGCGTCGTCGCCGGGAAGGCTGTGCCGCGGGGCGCGTTTCCGCACGTCAAGGTGGCCGGTGGGTTCGTCTTCGTCTCCGGTACGTCGTCCCGGCGGCCGGACAACACCTTCGCCGGTGTCGAGGTGGACGGGTTCGGCACCACCAACCTGGACATCCGGGTGCAGACCCGGGCCGTGATCGAGAACATCCGCGACCTGCTGCGGTCGGTCGGCGCCGAGCTGTCCGACCTGGTGCAGGTCACCTCGTACCTGGTGAACATGAACGACTTCGGCGGCTACAACGAGGTGTGGGCCGAGTTCTTCGACGCCACCGGGCCGACCCGCACCACCGTCGCCGTGCACCAGTTGCCGCACCCGCACCTGCTCATCGAGATTCAGGCAGTGGCCCTTCTCCCCTCAGGAGGTCAGTCGTGAGCGAGATCGCCGAACCGTTCAGCTTTCCCGGGTGGATCGCGGAGAACCAGCACCTGCTCAAGCCGCCGGTGGGCAACAAGGAGATGCTGCCGGGCAGCGACGACTTCATCGTCATGGTGGTCGGCGGGCCGAACCAGCGCACCGACTTCCACGTCGACCCGTACGAGGAGTTCTTCTACCAGGTCAAGGGCAACATGCACGTCAACCTGATGACCCCGGAGGGGCCGCGGACGGTGCACGTCCGCGAGGGTCAGATGTGGATGCTGCCGCGCAACACCCCGCACTCGCCGCAGCGGCCGGAGGCCGGCTCGATCGGCATGGTGATCGAGCGGGTCCGCGAGGAGGGCACCCTGGAGAAGTTCCAGTGGTACTGCCAGGAGTGCGGGCACAAGGTGCACGAGGTGGAGCTCCAGGTGCGCGACATCGCCGCCGACCTGCCCCCGGTCTTCCAGGCCTTCTACACCGACGAGAACGCGCGGACCTGCGACAACTGCGGCGCGCTGCATCCGGGGAAGGGCTGATGGCCGCTGCCGTCGAGGGCCGGCCGGGCCGGTCCCCGGTGGTGGACGTGCACACGCACGTCGTACCGAAGGGTTGGCCGGACCTCGGCGCCGCGTGCGGCGGGTCCGGCTGGCCGTGGCTGCGGGTCGACTCCGAACGCGCCGCCATGATCATGGTGGGCGAGACGGAGTTCCGCCCGATCGGCGCGTCCTGCTGGGACGCGCCGACCCGGCTGGCGGACATGGCCGCCGACGGCGTCGACCTCCAGGTCGTCTCGCCCACCCCGGTCTTCTTCGGCTACGACCGGCCGGCCGACCAGGCGGCGAAGGTGGCCCGGATCTTCAACGACCTCACCCTGGAGGTGACCGCGGCCGGCGGCGGGCGGCTGGTGCCGTTCTGCCAGGTGCCGTTGCAGGATCCGGCGGCCGCCTGCGCCGAACTGGACCGCTGCCTGGCCGCCGGGCACGCGGGCGTCGAGATCGGCAACCACGTGGGCGACCGCGACCTGGACGACGGCGGCATCGTCGAGTTCCTCACCCACTGCGCCCGGGTGGGCGCGCCGGTCTTCGTCCACCCGTGGGACATGCCCGGCGGCCCCCGGTTGGACCGGTGGATGGCCCGCTGGCTCACCGGCATGCCGGCCGAGACCCACCTGTCGGTGCTGGCGCTGATCCTCGGTGGCGTCTTCGACCGGGTGCCGGAGACGCTGCGGATCTGCTTCGCGCACGGCGGCGGCAGCTTCCCGTTCTGGCTGGGCCGGGCGGACAACGCCTGGCACCGCCGCGGCGACCTGGTCCGGGGCTCCTCGACCGCCCCGCCCAGCAGCTACGTCGACCGGTTCTGCGTCGACTCGGTGGTCTTCGAGCCGGCCGCGCTGCGGCTGCTGGTGGACACCATGGGGGAGGACCGGGTGCTGGTCGGCAGCGACTACCCGTACCCGCTGGGCGAACGGCCGGTCGGGCAGGTGGTCCGCAGGGCCGACTTCCTCACCGCCGACCAGCGCGACAAGCTCCTCGGCGGCAACGCCCTGCGCTTCCTCGGCCGGTCAGAGTCCGCCTGACCGGTCGTGTCTGCGTGCCCGGCGGCAGGTGGGCGGGCAGGATGAGGGGATGGCCGAGCCGCACGACCTGACCGCGCTGGAGCAGGCCGCCGCGATCGCCGGTGGCGAGCTGTCCAGCGTGGAACTCGTCGAGCACCACCTGCACCGGGTCGCCGCGCTCGGCGACACGGTCGGGGCGTTCGTCACCGTCACGCCGGAACTGGCCCGGGCGGCCGCCCGGGCCGCCGACGCGGTGCCGGTCGAGCGGCGCGGGCCGCTGCACGGCGTACCGACCGCGATCAAGGACCTCACCCTCACCGCCGGGGTGCGGACCACCTTCGGCTCGGCCGCCTTCGCCGACTTCGTGCCGCCGGTCGACGCCGACGTGGTCCGCTTCATGCGCGCCGCCGGGCTGGTCAGTCTCGGCAAGACCACCACCTCGGAGCTGGGCTGTTCGCTCTACTCCGAGGGGCTGGTCGCGCCGCCGGCCCGCAACCCGTGGCACCTGGCGTACACCGCGGGCGGCTCCAGCGGGGGCGCGGCGGCGGCGGTGGCGGCCGGGCTGGTGCCGGTGGCACAGGGCTCCGACGGCGGCGGCTCGCTGCGCATCCCGGCGTCGCTGTGCGGCCTGATCGGCTACAAGCCCAGCCGCGGGCTGGTCTCCGGCGGCCCGCTCGGCTTCGGCGCCTTCGGCCTGCCCACTAGCGGCCCGATCGGACGGACCGTGGCCGACGTGGCGGCCCTGCTCGACGTGCTGGCGCAGCCGGTGCCGGGGGAGCCGTACCTGCCGCCGCTGCCGCCGGCCGGCGGCTACCTGGCCGCGGCCCGGCAGGCCGCCCCCGGCCGGCTGCGGATCGGCCGGTTCACCGCCCCGATGCTCGCCGACGAACCGGTCCACCCGGACTGCGTCGCCGCCGTCGACCGGGCCGCCGCGCTGCTCACCGCGGCGGGCCACGAGGTGGTCGAGGTGCCGCCGCCGCTCGGGCCGGCGGCGTGGCCGCTGTTCGAGATCGTCTGGTACGTGCTGGCGCTCGCCCCGGTGCCGCCGGAGCTGGAGAGCCGACTGCTGCCGCTGACCCGCCACCTGCGGGCCCGCGGCGCGGCGATCTCCGCGGCCACCCTCACCACCACGCTCGGCGAGCTCCAGGCGCAGGTACGCCTCGGTGTGCACCGCACCGCCGGCTGTGACCTGCTGCTCTGCCCCACCCTCGCCGCGCCGCAGGCGCCGGTGGGCTGGTTCACCGAGGGCGGCGACCCGGCGGAGGATTTCGACCGGCAACGCCGGTTCTCGCCGTACTGCGCCATCTTCAACGTCACCGGCGATCCGTCCGTCTCGCTGCCGGTGGGCGTGACCGCCGAGGGTCTGCCGGTCGGGGTGCTGCTGACCGGCCGGTACGGTGACGACGCGCGGCTGATCGCCACGGCTGCGCAACTGGAGGACTCCAGTGGCGGGTGGGATCGCCACCCCGCAATCTGGCGGGCCGTCGGCTCCGCTAACGTGAATGGCAGCGGAGTCGGGCGGTCGGCGCCATGATCGTCCACCCGACCCGGATGCTCTGGTCTCTCTTTCCGCCTGGGGGCGTTGGGATTGTCTGTTACCGAGACGTTGCTGGTCTTCGTCGGCATCCCGGCGGCCGCGGTGCTGGTGATCGCCGGTCTGGCGTACGCCGGTAGTCGTGGCGGCGGTGGCGGCGCCAAGCGCTACCGGCCGGGTCGGCCCTTCGACTTCACTCCGGTCTGGTTCCTGGCCCGTCCGGAGCAGCTGGCCGACTCGGCCGGCACCGCCCTGGCAGCGGGCGCGCAGGCGCCGGCGCTGACCAGCCGCAAGCAGGAGCAGGCCGGCGAGATGGCGCCGGCCGGTGGAACCGGAGGCGCAAGTGACCGTTGGTGAGAAGCAGGCCGGGCCGGACAATCCGCCCCAGGTGCTGGACGGGCCGTTCTCGACCCGACAGCTGCTGCGCATCGACGAGGCGCTCCGGCTGGCCGACCAGAACACCGGGCTGGTCTTCTCGGTCTTCGTCGGCGGTCTCGACGAGCCGATCCGGGAGCACGCCGAGCGGCTGCACCGCCAGCTCGCCGAGCCCGACAAGTCGGTGCTGATCGCGGTCTCGCCCAACCAGCGCCAGCTGGAGATCGTCACCGGCCGCTACGCCCGCAAGCGCATCCCGGACACGTACGCCAAGCTGGCCGCGCTCTCCATGGTCGCGGCGTTCGGCGGCGGCGACCTGGCCGGCGGCATCATCAACGGCCTGGACCAGCTCGCCAGCCACGCCGGCAAGGGCTGATTCCTCCTCGTACGACGAAGCCCGGTCCGCGTTCCACGCGGGCCGGGCTTCGTCGCGTGCGCGGACGGGCTACCGGCTCGGCACTGGCCGTTGCGGGCGATACCTCAGAGTCATATCGATGACTCTGAGGTATCACGCTCGACCCGGGTACGTCTCTGCCGGGCTGCTGCCGCTGTCGAGCAGACCGTTCGGTCAGCGGCCTGGAGACCGGGCCGAACCTCATCGGCCCGGTCTCGGCGACCTCGACCGGGTCGTCCGGCCCGACGGTTCCGAGCGATAGCGGCCGGGGCCGGCGTGGGCTCCCGCCCACGCCGGCCCCGGCCGGTCACGCTGACTCAGGCGCTCTGGGCGTCCCTGGCGCGGGCCTTGAGGGCGCGGACCACGCCGTCGCGGCCCTCGGCGACCAGCCGGCGCAGCGGGCCCGGGTGGCCCTCGGCCGCCAGCCAGGCGTCGGTGGCCGCCACCGTGTCCTCCTCGACCAGGTACGCCGGGTACGCCAACTGCGCGAACTCCTGGGCCGGCTCGCTGTCCCGGCTGGCCCACACCTGGCCCACCGCGGCGAAGTACTTCTCCCGGTAGGGCGCGACCAGCTCGACCTGCGCCGGGTGGGTCAGGCCCTGCAACAGCGCCCGGTGCCGCCAGTTCGGCAGCGCCTCCGGGCCGGTCAGCTGCGCCCAGACGGCTGCCTTGTTCTCCGCCGTCGGCACCAGCGCGTGCGCGTACGCGGCCTCCCGCTCGCCGCTGGCGGTGCGGTCGGCGGCCAGCTCGGCCTCGATCTCCGCCGGGCCGGCCGCGCCGTTGGCCACCAGCGCACCGAGCACCGCCCAGCGCAGCTCGGTGTCGATGGTGAGCCCGGCCGGCACCTCGCTGCCCGCCAGCCAGCCGCGCAGCGTGGCCAGGTCCTCGGCGGAGCGGGCCGCCGAGGCGTACGCGCGGGCCCAGGCGAGCTGGAAGCCGCTGCCCGGCTCCGCGGCGGCCAGCGCCGCCCGGGCGGTACGGGCCAGCTCCGCCCAGCCGGTCGGCGCCCAGGCCGGGTCGGCGTAGAAGGTGAGCGTGGTGGTGGCCTGCCGCAGCGTCGCGGTGACCAGGTTGATGTCGGTCTCGGCGGGCAGCCCGGCCAGCACCAGCGCCACGTAGTCGCGGGCGGCCAGCTCGGCGTCGCGGGTCATGTCCCAGGCCGCCGTCCAGCACAGGGCGCGGGCGAGCGACGATTCGAGGCCGGCGATGTGCTGCACCACCGTCGCCATGGACCGCTCGTCCAGCCGCAGCTTGGTGTAGGTGAGGTCGTCGTCGTTGAGCAGCAGCACGTCGGCGGCGCGCACCCCGCGCAGCTCGGCCAGTTCGGTCCGCTCGCCGGTCACGTCCACCTCCAGCCGCTGGCGGCGCACCAGCCGGCCGTCGGTGAGGTCGTAGAGGCCCACGCCGATCCGGTGGGTCCGCAGCGTCGGGTGCCCGGCCGGGGCCTCCTGCCGGACCACCACCTGCTGGTACGCGCCGTCCGCGTCGATCGTCACCTCGGGACGCAGCGTGTTGACCTGCGCGGTCTCCAGCCACTGGGCGGCGAACTTGCGCAGCTCCCGGCCGGAGGCCGCCTCCAGCTCGGAGAGCAGGTCGTCGAAGGTGGCGTTGCCCCAGGCGTGCTTCTCGAAGTACGTCCGCAGGCCGGCCAGGAACGGCTCCTCACCCACGTACGCGACGAGCTGCTTGAGCACGCTGGCGCCCTTGGCGTAGGTGATGCCGTCGAAGTTGACCTCGACCGCCTCCAGGTCCGGCATCTCGCAGTAGACCGGGTGGGTGGAGGAGAGCTGGTCCTGCCGGTAGCCCCAGTTCTTCCGGATGGACAGGAAGGTGGTCCACGCGTCGGTGAACCGGGTGGCGTGGGTGTTGCACCAGTGGCTGGCCCACTCGGCGAACGACTCGTTCAGCCACAGGTCGTTCCACCAGCGCATGGTGACCAGGTCACCGAACCACATGTGGGCCAGCTCGTGCAGGATCGTGTTGGCCCGCTGCTCGTACTCGAAGTCGGTGACCTGCGAGCGGAAGATGTAGTGCGACTCGGCGTGCGTGACGCAGCCGAAGTTCTCCATCGCGCCGGCGTTGAAGTCGGGCACCCAGAGCTGGTCGTACTTGGGCAGCGGGTAGCGGACGCCGAACTTCTCGTGGAAGAAGTCGAAGCCCTGCTTGGTGATCAGGAAGAGGTCGTCGGCGTCCAGGTACTGCGCCATCGACGCCCGGCAGAACACGCCCAGCTCGATCCCGTCGTGGCTGTCCCGCACCTCGTGGTAGGGGCCGGCGCAGAGCGCGGTGATGTAGGTGCTCATCCGGGCCGACTCGGCGAAGTGGACGGTCTTCAGGCCCTCGCCGGCCGCCTCCTCGCGCGCCACCGGCATGTTGGACACCACCCGCCAGTGCTCGGGGACGGTGGCGCGCCAGGTGTAGACGCTCTTCAGGTCGGGCTGGTCGAAGCAGGCGAAGACCCGCTGCGCGTCGGCCGTCTCGAACTGGCTGTAGAGGTAGGTCTCGCCGTCGACCGGGTCGACCGTGCGGTGCAGCCCCTGCCCGCTGTTGGAGTACGCGAAGTCGGCGTCGACCACCAGGACGTTCTCGCTGTCCAGGCCGGACAGCGTCAGGCCCTTCTCGGCGGACCAGTCGCCCAGGTCGACCGGGTTGCCGTTCAGCGTCGCCGAGCGCACCGAGTCGGCGGCCACCTCGATGAAGGTGCTCGCGCCCGGCTCGGCGCACCGGAACCGGACCTCGGTGGTCGATCGGAAGGTGCGGCCCTCGGCCGCCTGGACGGCGCTCGACAGGTCCAGACTGATGTCATACCCGGTCACGTCGAGCAGGCGGGCCCGCTCGGTCGCCTCGACCTGCGTCAGGTTGCGCACTCCCGGCACGTTCGTCTCCATCCCACTCTCGCCGTACGCCGCGGCGGCGCCCGTCCGCCGACCGCTCGTGGCGGCCGGTCGGATCCGAGTCTTGCATGCACCGGCGGCCCGCGGTGGTCGAGGTCACGCTCTCGTTCCGGTACCACACCCCGGCGCCGGGGGCGAAGATCGGGGTGAGGCGCCGGAACCCCGGCGTCACCCGTCGTGAAGGGACCTCACCGTGACCGAGCGTGCCGCCGTCGACATGTGGTTCGACCCCCTCTGCCCGTGGGCGTGGATCACCTCCCGTTGGCTGCTGGAGGTCGAACAGGTCCGGGACGTGGACATCCGCTTCCACGTGATGAGCCTGTCGGTGCTCAACGAGGGCCGCGACCTGCCCGAGCAGTACCAGGAGCTGATGCGGACCGGCTGGGGTCCGGTGCGGATCTGCATCGCCGCGGAGCAGCGCCACGGCGCGGAGGTGCTGCGCAAGCTCTACACCGCCCTCGGCACCCGGATCCACCTGGGCAAGCAGAACCTCGGGCCGGAGCTGTACGCCGCCGCCCTGACCGACGCCGGGCTGGACCCGGCGCTGGCCGAGGCGGCCGGGAGCACCGAGTACGACGAGGCGCTGCGGGCCAGCCACGAGGCGGGTATGCGGCCGGTCGGCACCGACGTGGGCACCCCGGTGATCCACGCCCCGGGCCCGGACGGCGGCCAGGTCGCCTTCTTCGGCCCGGTGGTCACCCCGGCTCCGAAGGGCGAGGCCGCCGGTCGCCTCTGGGACGGCGTCCTGCTGGTCTCGGCGACCCCCGGCTTCTTCGAGCTGAAGCGCTCCCGCGACCTCGACCCCATCTTCGACTGACCCCCGCCCCGCTCCCGCCCTGTCCGCGTTGACCAAGGGGTTCGGGTCGGATCCGCGCCGGAACCGGACACGAGCCCCTGGTCGACGGCAGGGGCCGGGGAGGCCCTGGGCAGGGGGTAGGGGGAGCGGGTGGGGCAGGGGGCTGGGGCTGGCCGGGAGCGTCACCGGGGTGGTGGGGGGCTCGTTGGCCTCCATGTCCGCCGCAGCGACCCGCAGGGCCGCACCCCGCAGCTCGTGGAGGCATCCCGATGGCCAAGCACCGTGCGTCCGTTGACGATTCCCCGAGCGGTGAGGAGGTGGCCGGCAGCCCCGACGCGGCGTACTGGTCGGTCGACGACTCCCGCTGGCCGGCGCTCCGCCCCGACCTTCCCCCGGACGTGGTCGACCTGCTCGCCCCGCCGATCGTGGTCGGCGTCGCCCGGGTGCCGGCGACCTCCCGGCTGACCCCGCCGGCCGCCGACCGGCCCGCGCCGGTGGCCGCCCGGCCCGCGCCGGCCGGGCCCAGCCGGCCGGCCGTGCCCGCGCCGCTGGGCTCGCCGATCGGCTCGGCGGACCCGGTCGGCCCGGTGGGCGGTCGCCGCGGGCCGCACGCCCCGTCCCCCAGCCACCGCCGGCCGGTCTCCACCGGGCGGCACCGCCGGCAGGCGGGCTCGGCGGAGCGCACCGACTGAGCCGGGGCCCGGCTCTTTCATCTGGTGGACGCGTACGGGTCCGCGGTCGCCGGCCGCCGCGCCCCCGGTAGCGTCAGCGGTCATGACGGTCGTGCATCCGATCGCCCGGGCCTGGATCACCACTGGCGGCACCGGCGCGCAGAACTACGACGAGTTCGCCGACGACGCGGAGATCACCGCGATCATCGAGGCGAACCCGCACAGTGCCCTCGGCATCGAGATGCCGCACCGGGCGCCGGAGAGCCTCGGCAAGTCCTTCCTCGAGGCGCTGCCGGACGCGGTCGCCCGGCTCGCCGAGGCGAAGGCGGACGGCAGTTACACCCCCGCCGAGCAGGTCGTGGTGCTCTACCGGATCAGCGCGCCGGGGGAGGAGTCGGCGTACGGGCTCTTCGCGATGGTGGACACCGACCAGATCTCCACCCGGGCCGACGAGCCCGGTCTGGTGATCCGCAACGAGGACGTCTTCATCGCCAAGGTGCGGGAGCGGGTCGCGCTGGCCGAGGCGCTGGGCCACCTGCTCTCGCCCGTACTGCTGCTGCAGACCGGGCGGGGCGACGAGCTGCACGCCGCGCTCGCGGCCGCCACCGAGGCGGCCGGCGCGCCCGCCGCCACCGACACCGACCAGGCCGGGCGCACGCACGCCATCTGGCTGGTCGGCCCCGGGCCCGAGCAGGACCAGCTGACCGCGCTGGCCGGCGGCGGCGAACTGGTCGTCGCCGACGGCAACCACCGCAGCCTGGCCGCCCAGACCGGCGGGCTGCCGCGCTTCCTGGCGGTGGTCACCACACCCGCGTCGGTGGCCATCCAGCCCTACAACCGGCTGGTCAGCGAGCTGACCACCACGCCGGAGGAGCTGCTCGACCGGTTGCGCGCCGCCGGCGCGCGGGTCACCCCGATCGACGGCCCGGTCGAGGTCCCGGCGACCGGCGGCACCGTGCACCTCCGGCTCCCCGGCCAGGGGTACGCGGTGACCCTGCCGCGGATCGGCGACGGCCGGCTGGAGAACCTCGACCACGCCCTGGTCGAGCGGCTGCTGCTGCGCGACGCGCTCGGGCTGGACCCGGGCGACAAGCGGATCACCTACGTCGGCGGCGACTACCCGGCGAGCTGGCTCACCGGCGAGGTCGACGCCGGCCGGGCCGAGCTGGCCGTGCTGATCGCCCCGGTGACCGTCGACGACTTCGTGGCGGTGAACCTGGCCCGGGAGAAGATGCCGCGCAAGAGCACCTGGTTCACCCCGAAGGCGCGCGGCGGCCTGGTGGCCGCCGAGCTGGCCGGGCAGCTGTGACGAATCCGCCCCCGGACGCCGCCCGCGCGGCGTCCGGGGGCGGCGGCCTGACAGACTGCGCGGTATGCGCGTCTACCTGGGATCCGACCACGCCGGTTTCGAGTTGAAGGTGCACCTGGCCAACCACCTGGCCACGCAGGGGTACGACGTGGTCGACGTCGGCCCGCACGCCTTCGACCCGGACGACGACTACCCGGCGTTCTGCCTGCACACCGGGGACCGGGTGGTGGCCGACGCGGGCAGCCTGGGTGTGGTGATCGGCGGCTCCGGCAACGGCGAGCAGATCGCCGCCAACAAGGTCGCCGGGGTGCGCGCCGCGCTCGCCTGGAACATCGAGACCGCCCAGCTGGCCCGCGAGCACAACGACGCGAACATCGTCGCCGTCGGCGCCCGGCAGCACACCCTGGCCGACGCGACCGCCATCGTCGAGGCGTTCCTCGCCACCCCGTTCTCCGGCAACGAGCGGCACGCCCGGCGGATCGCCCAGGTGGCCGAGTACGAGCACACCCGGACCCTGCCCGCCCTGCCGGCCTGACCGCCGCCGGCCGGGGCGCGGCCAGCCACCCCCGGCCACGGCGGCGGCGTCGCCGGTGGGCTGACCGGCTCAGCGGCGCGGCAGGTCCTCCCGGGGCACCCAGTTGCGGCGCACGATCACCACACGCTCCTCGGCCTCGGCCAGGTCCGCCTCGCCGGGCCGGGCGGCGTCCCGGGCCCGCATCGCGGCGGTGACGCTCACCTGCGACGAGCCGGATCCGACCAGACCCCGCAGACCCCGCTCACCCTCGCGGTCCTCGGGCGGGCCACCCCGCCGCCCGCGGGGCGGATCCCCGCCGTCGTGCACCCCGGCGGTGGTCGCGCTCGGGCCGTCGGCGGCCCCCGTCGCCTCGCCCGGCTGGTGCCGGAGCCGGCGCCGGCGCCGTTCCGCGTCGCCGAGTCGTCGTCGTTCCGCGTCCCCCATCAGCCGACCGTACCGCCCCCGGGATCAGAACACCTCCATGCCGGCCGGGGCGCGGTGCCAGCCGAAGGCCGGTCCGGCGGCGGCCACGGCACCGGGGCGCAGCTCGGCGACCCGGCCCGCGGCGGCCAGCCCGGCCAGCCCCGTCCCGCCGAGGTAGAGCTCCGCGAGACAGCGCACGTCGCAGGCCAGCTCCGCCGGCCGGTCGGTCGGCGCGCACTCCGCGCCCTCCGGGCCGCCGGTCAGCCGCCACCGGCCGGTGTTCTCCGGCAGCAGCTCGTCGGTGACCTCGATCACCAGGTCCACGCCGGTGGCGTACCGGCGGGCGGCGAGCGCGGCCGGCACGTCGACCACCCGCAGCCAGAGCGCGTCGACGAGTTGGGCGCCGAGCCGGCGCGGCTCGTCCACCAGCCGCAGCAGCGGCTCGTCCACCGCCGCCGCCCGGAAGGTGAGCTGCCGGGTCAGGTCGATGGAGAGCAGCATCCGCCACAGCGCCGCGTACGCCCCCGGGGTGGTGGCCACCACCTCGTCGACGAGGGTGTGCCCGCGCGGCCCGGAGCGGTCCCACTCGGCCCGGGTGCGGAACAGCCCGTACCCGTCGACCCCGTCGGGACCCTCGTGCAGCACCACCCGCCGCTCGGTCGCGCCCCCGCGCTGCGTCGCCGGGTCGCCGAGCACGTACCGCCACCAGGCGTCGTTCCGGCTCGACCAGCCCGGCCGGTCCGGGCGCACCCGGTCGTACACCCGGGCCAGCTCGGCCTGGCGCGCGGCCGGGCGGTCCAGGCGCAGCCGGCCCGCGTCCGGCGGCGGCGCGAGCAGCCGCAGCTCGCCGGTGGCGCACTCCAGGGAGAGCCGCTGCGCGGCCAGTCCGTAGCCGAACCGGGGATAGATCCGCCCCTCGCTGGCCCAGAGCACGGCCACCGGCTCCCGGCGGGCGTCGGCCAGCTGCCGCAGCTGGTGGCGCATCAGCGAGGTGAGCAGGCCGCGGCGACGGTGGGTCGGCACCACCCCGACCATGCTGACGTGGGCGGCCGGCACGGTGCCGCCCGGCACGGTCAGCCGGCGGGTGAAGGCGGCGGCGCTGGCCACCAGGTCGCTGCCGTCGCGCACCAGCAGCGCCCGCTCCGGCTCGAAGATGCCGCTCTCGATCTCGTGCGTCTCGGTGTCGAAGCCGCTGTGGAACAGCTCACCGAGCATCCGGGACAGCTCGTGGAAATCCTCGACACGGCCGGGCAGCGGGGAGTTCGTCACGGCTCGTGTCTAACCGACCGGTGCGCGGTCGGCGACCGATTTGCCGGCTGGCTACCCTCGAAACCGGGACGGCGACCGGTGGGCCGCCGCCGGTCCAGGGGAGGGGACGACATGGCAGACCAGACGCAGCCGTGGGCGGAGCGGACCGTCGAGGTGCCGCCGCAGCCGGGGGCCGGGGTGCCGCCGCAGCCCGGCGTCGGGGTGCCCTCGCAGCGCGACGCGTTCCGGCCCGGGGTGGCGTCGGTCGGCCGGCCCCGCACGCCCCGCACCGAGCCGTTCCCGGTGGTCCAGGAGCCGACCGGCACCGGCTGGCCGGGCGAGCCGGCGCCGCGGCGGCCGATGAGCTGGCACCTGGCGCAGTTGCGGCGCGGCGGCGAGTGGAGCGCCGCCGGGGTGCTCTTCGCCTTCGTCTGCTGGGGCATCTGGGCGATCTCCGGCGGCGGTGACCTGACCGGCCCGTTCCTGATCTTCGTGCTGAGCCTGCTGGTGGCGGCCGGGCTCTTCGCGCTCGCCCGGCTGCTCGGCCGGGTGGTGCTGGAGCGGCAACTCGGCCGGGTACGCCGCAGCGCCCGCGGCGCGCACCTGGTGACCGCGGTCTTCCTGGTCGGCCTCGGCGTCGCCTACCTCCAGCAGACCGAGTGGGTCGTGTCGGCCTGGAACTGGATCACCAACAACTGAGCCACCCCCGGTACGCCCCGGGCGGGTCGGCCTGCCGCCGCCCGCCCGGGGGCGTCCGGTCGCGGGCCCCGCGACCGAGGTCGTCTCTCCACCAGGACGGCCGCTGCTTACCCGGCCGGCCGCGGATCATCCGTGGCCGGCCACACCGACCGTGTCGCTGATCGATGGCTCAGTGCGAGCCGCCCTGCCCCTCGGCGTCCGCCTTGGGCGAGGCGACCCGGGCGGCCGGGTCCTCGACGCCGGGCTCGCCGCCGCCCGGTGCCACCATGCCGTCGTAGTTGTAGAGGATGCCGTCCTCGCCGTGCCGCTTCGTGGTCCGCACGTAGCGGTGGATCATCCCGTCGATCTCCAGCTCCAGCAGCGCGCTGTCGCCGGCGTCGTGGGTGCTGCCGTCGCGCGGCCCGCCGACCAGGTGCGCCTTCGTGTTCGTGTCCATGCCGATGCCCTACCCGGGGCGTCCCCCCGCAAAACGGGCGGCCGGCGGCGCCGCGTCGGGTGGTGGGCGGCGCCGCGTCGGGTGGTGGGCGGCGCCGCGTCGGGTGGTGGGCGGCGCCGCGTCGGGTGGTGGGCGGCGCCGCGTCGGGCTCACTGCTCGGCGAACCGGTAGAGCACGTAGTCCTTCTCCGCGCCGCAGACCACCACCGCTGTGTTCCACGAGCAGGTGTCGCTCCGCACGTCCTTGAGCTGCCCCAGCTCGACCACCCTGCCCGAGCTCACCGGCACCCCGGCCACGCTGCGGTCGTCCTCGACCGAGCTGAGCCGGTCGGCGAAGACCAGCAGGTTGCCCGCGTCGATCCGCACGGCCACCCCGTCCCGGTCCTTCAGCACGGTCGGGCCGTCCGGACCGAACAGTGTGCTGGCCGACTCCGGCGAGGTGCGCCGGGCCAGCACATGCTCGCCGAGCGGCACCAGCACGGTCGCCTCCGGCGCCGGCCAGCGCTCCGCCCGCTCCTCGGTGACCGCCACCAGCTCGGCGGTCTTCGCGTCGCCGCCGGCCACCTCGAGCAGGCAGACCCGCCGCTCGCCGCAGGGCACCAGCGCCTCCGGCCGCCGGCCGTCCCCGGCGGTGTAGAGCAGTTCCGGCTTCGCGTCGCTGGTCAGGTCGTACGCCAGCAGCTGGTAGCGCGACTCGTCGTCGGCCACGTAGAGCCGGTCGCCGTGCGCCATCACCAGGTCGTCGAGGTCGGCCGCCCCGGCGCGGGTGCGGATCACGGTCCTGGTGTCGGTGTCGATCAGCCGCACCGAGCGGTCCGCGCCGACCTGCACGATCCGGCGGGCGTCACCCCGCCACGGGTCGCGCGGGGTGCCGTTGGGGTACGCCGGCCCGCCCAGCGCCTCGTCGGTGGTGACCCGGTAGACGTTGGTGCGGGCGCCGCCGTACTCGTCGCGCGGGTTGGGCAGGGTCCACGCCTCGGCCCCGTCGTCCAGCCGCAGCCCGACCAGCCGGTCCAGGGTCCGGTCCACGAGCACCGCGACGTTCTCGGCGAAGAGCACGTCGTCGTCGCCCCGGATCGGCTCGTCCCACCGCCGGTCGCCGGACGCGCCGTCCAGGACGATCAGATCCCGCGGGGTGTCGGAGGAGGTGGCGTCGGCGAAGACCGCGACCGCCCCCGGCAGGGCGACGATCCGGTCCCACCGCTGCCCGGAACCCCCGACCTGCCGGCGCCACCGCTCCCCGCCCGTGCGGGTGTCGATCGCGACCACCTCCAACCGGCCGTCGGGCAGCGGGTGGGCGAGGTAGCCGCGGTCGTCGAGAACCGCTGTGAACATCTCCGTCGGGCGTTCCTCCCCGGCGGGCACCCGGTTCACCTCGGCGACCGGGTTCTGCCACTCCAGGCCGGGATAGCGGTCCCGGGTCAGGTACAGCACCGCCGCGACGGTGACGCCGGCGAGCGCGAGCACGGCACCGAGCGTGATCCACACCGCCCGGCGCCGGAAGAGACCCGGGCCGCCGGGTGGTGGCGACACCGGCGCGGCGGAGACGGGCACGCCCCCCGGCCAGCCCGGCCCCGCCGCGGGTACGCCGGGCGCGCCGGCGATCGGCGGCCGCGGCTCGGCGAGCGTGGCGGGTGGCGGGGGCGGGCCGACCAGCGTTGCCGCGGGCGGCGCGCCGGCCCCGACCGCCGGCACGGTCGGTGCTGTCGGGGCCGGGCCCGGCGTCGCCGGGAGGCTCTGCTGGGCCGGTGCCCCGCCGGCCGGGACCGCCGGCGGTGTGGCCGGGCTGGTCGGCTGCGCGGGAACGGTCCGCGGCGCCGGTCCGGCCGGCGTGGCCGGGCTGGTCGGGTGCGCGGCGGGCACGGTCGGCGGCGCCTGTCCGGGGGCCGGCGCCGCCGGAACCGTCGCCGGCGGCGCGGCGGGGCTGACCGGGTGCGGTGCCGCCGGGGTGGTCTGCGCCGGAGGGGCGGCGGGCACGGTGGGCCCGTCGCCCGGCGGCGACACGGGGGTCGGGATCGGCGGGGCGGCCCCGGGTGGGACGGGCGGCGGGGCGAGCGCGGGCGCGCCGAAACCGGCCGCCACCCGGGCCGGCCGGGGGAGCGGCAGATCGGTCAGCGCGCCCTCGGCGACCGGTAGCTCCGGCTGCTCCAGCACGGTCGGCGCCACCCCGAGTTCGGCGTGCAGCAGCCGGGCCACCAGCGGGGTGCGGGTGGCGCCGCCGACCAGGAAGAGACCGGCGAGCTGCTGCGGGTGCAGGCCCGCCGCGTCGAGCACCTCCCGGGTGACCGCCACGGCCCGGCGCAGCAGCGGGGTGGCCACCCGTTCCAGGTCGTCCCGGGTGAGCGGGACCGCCGCCTCCACCCCCGGTACGGCGACCGGCGCGACCGCCGCCCGGGACAGCATCTCCTTGGCGCCCCGGACGTTCTCCCAGAGCTGGTGGCGCTCCCGCCACTGGGTCGTCGACTCCGGCCGGGTCAGCGCCGCCCAGCGGCCCGGATGCGCGCCGGCGACCAGCTCGCCGAGCCGGTCGAACAGCGCGGCGTCCACGTCCAGGCCGCCGAGGTCCGCGGCGCCGCCCGCGGTCACCACGGTGAACCCCGAGTCGCCCCACGGGTCGGCGCCCTCGTTGCGCAGCACGGCGACGTCCAGCGTCCCGGCGCCGAAGTCGAAGACCGCGATGACGCCCCCGACCGGCACCGGCCGCCGCAGCACCTGCGTGTAGTAGCGGGCGGCGGCCACCGGTTCGCGCAGCAGCCGGGTCCCGGGCGGGGTGGGGCCGGACATCGTGTGCTCGGCCGCCGACGGCCACCCGGCCAGCGCCAGCGCGTCGCTGAGCACCTGACGGCGCGGCGCGTCCCAGGTCGCCGGGCAGGTGAGCACCGCCGGAGGCAGGAAGCCCACCGCCTCGACCGCGGCCCGGGCCACCGCGTGCAGGGTGGCGGCCAGCAGCTCGGCCGGGGGATAGCGGCGGTCGCCCAGGGCCACCGCGGGTTCGTCGATCCGGCGCTTCGGGTGCGGTTCGTACCGGCCCGGCTCGGTGCGGGCCAGCCGCTGGGCGTCCCGGCCGGCGTGCAGCACGCCGTCCGCGTCGGCGTACACGCCGGAGGGGATGATCGGCTGGCCGTCCACCAGCAGCGGGCGGGTCTGCCCGTCCGGGCGGCGGAGCACCGCCACCGTGTTCGACGTGCCCAGGTCGACGCCGAGGGCGTACCCCTCGTGCTGGCCTGCCATCTGCCGATACCTCCGCGGGACGAGGGGATGCCCGGTCCCGCATGGTACGCAGCCCACGCCGCCACCGGGTCGGCCGGTCGTCCGGCGCGCCGGCCGGTCGTATGACCGAGGCGGGATGACATCTATATATTGCAATTCATCGATTCAGTTGCGTACGCTCCCGCCATCACAGCTACGGGGCGGTCACGAGCCGCGCCGTCGAGGCTTGGAGGGACCAATGGTGCGTTGGCGCAGACTCGTCGGCCGGTTGGCGGCCGTGTTGGCGGTGGTCACCGCCGGAACGTTCGTGGCGGCCGTGCCGGCCAACGCGGCGCCGGAGGACGGCATGACCCCGTACGTCGTCGGCGGGACCCGGGCCGCGCAGGGCGAGTTCCCGTTCATGGTCCGGCTCTCGATGGGCTGCGGCGGGTCGCTCTACAGCCCGCGGCTGGTGCTCACCGCGGCGCACTGCGTCGGCCGCACCGGCACCAACACCAGCATCACCGCCACCCTGGGCGTGGTCGACCTCCAGTCGTCGAGCCGGATCCAGGTCCGGTCCAACTACGTCTACCGGGCGCCCGGCTACAACGGCGCCGGCAAGGACTGGGCGCTGATCCGGCTCGCCACCCCGGTCACCTCGCTCAGCACCCTGAAGATCGCCAACACCACGGCGTACGACAACGGCACGTTCACCGTCGCCGGCTGGGGCGCGGCCCGCGAGGGCGGCCCGCAGCAGCGCTACCTGCTGAAGGCGACCGTCCCGTTCGTCGACGACACCACCTGCGACAACTACTACGGCGGCGACATCATCCCGAGCGAGGAGATCTGCGCCGGCTACGCCAGCGGCGGCGTCGACACCTGCCAGGGTGACTCCGGCGGCCCGATGTTCCGCCGGGACGCGACCAACGCCTGGATCCAGGTCGGCATCGTCAGCTGGGGCAACGGCTGCGCCCGGCCCAACTACCCCGGCGTCTACGCCCAGGTGAGCACGTTCGCCTCGGCCATCGCGTCGGCCGCCGCCAGCCTCGGCGGCTGATTCGAGGGTCGGTGGCCCGGTCGTGTCGGCGGCCGGGCCACCGGCGTACCGGGCCGGCGGGACGCCGGCGCGATGCCCGCCCGACCTGCGGGCGCAGGGAAAGCGGGCCGGTCCGGCGCGTGGCCTCAGTCCGCCGGGCCGATCACCCGCGCCCGGCGCAGCCAGTCGGCGAACCCGTCCTCCTCGACGCCGCCGGTGCTCTCGCCGGCCGCGGCGAGCACCTCCGGGTGCGCGTCCGCCATCGCGACGCCGAGCCCGACGGCGGCGAACATCGGCAGGTCGATCGGCATGTCGCCGAACGCGACGGCGCACTGGGAGGGCACGTCCAGCACGGCGAGGGCGCGCAGCACACCGCTGGCCTTGTCGACCCCGGCCGGCGCCACCTCGACGGCGCGCGCGCCGGCCTGGCCGAAGGTCGCCGCGACCGGCGGGGTGCCGGCGGCGGACAGCGCGGCGATCAGCGCGGGCGGATCGAGGCCGGGGTGGCAGACGGCCGCCACGCAGGCGTCGACCTCGGGCAGCCACCGGCGCTCCACCACCGCTCGTGGTCCGAAGTGGTCGGCTCCCCGGATGGCCCGGTAGGCCGCGGTCATGAACCACGCCCGGCCGTCGTAGACCGCCAACTCCGCGTCCGGCAACTGCCCGGAGAGGCGGTCGAGCAACCCGGTGACGGTCTCGCGCGGCATCCGTTCCCGCCACAGCAGCCGGTCACCGACCGGGTCGTAGCCGATCGCGCCGGTGCAGCAGACGGCGACGCTGAGCAGCGGCGCGAGGGCGCCCAGCGCCCGGATTCCGGCCGGCGTCCGGGCGGTGGCGGCCACCAGCGGGATCCCGGCCGCCCGCAGCGCCCGGCCGGCCGCCAGGGTCGCCTCGCTCACCGTGCCGTCGGCCCGGACGATGGTGCCGTCCAGGTCGGTGACCACGGCCCGTACGTCACGTCTCCCACCCACGAGCCGGATCCTGCCACCCGCGCCCGGTCGGCGCGGTCGGCGTCGCCGGCCCGGGGGCGAGCCGGCGCGGGCGGAATCCGGTCGTCACCGCCAACCGGCATGGGCAGACTGAGCCGGTGACCAACGCGCAGGTACGGGTGGCCCGCCGCGGTGAGTACGTCGACGAGGCGGCCACGATCTGGGCCGAGGCGACGGCCGCCCGCGACGGCGACCCGGAGGCGGCGCCACTGGACCAGGCTCGACCGGTCATCCAGGCGGTGCTCGACGGCTCGCCACGGTCGATGCTGCTGGTAGCGCTCGACGCCGGTGACCGGGTGGTCGGCTTCGCCGCCGTCGAGCCGGGGGACGCGGCGACCGCCGAGATCCGCTACCTCGGCGTGCGCCCCGACAGTTGGGGCCGGGGTGTCGGTCGGCACCTGCTGCTGGCACTGCCGGGCCAGCTCGCCGGCGCCGGCTTCGTCCGGGGTGAGCTGGCCGTCTACCTGGACAATCCGCGGGCGGTCGCACTCTACGAGAGCGCCGGGTGGTCGCCGTACGGCGACGCCACGCCGCACCCGCGCAGCGGTCGCCTGGAACAGCGGTACCGCCTCGACCTCTAGCCCGCACCGCCGATCCGCCCCGTTGGACGGCGCCGGCGACGTGCGCGCCAGCTAGGTTGTTGCGCTAGCTAGATGGCGGCGCTAGGGTCTTTTCGTGATCTTGCCAGCGGGCCGCGGCGGCGCGCGATGAACCAGGAACGGCGGGCGCAGTGGCTGCGCGGCGTGCTCGACCTCTGCGTCCTCGGGCTGCTCAGCCGCGGGGAGTCCTACGGCTACGAGCTGTCGCAGGCGCTGAAGACCAGTGGGCTCGGGGCCGTGCAGGGCGGCACCCTCTACCCGGTGCTGCTGCGGTTGCAGCGCTCCGGCCTGCTCACCGCGCACTGGCGGGAGGGCGAGACCGGCCCCGCCCGCAAGTACTACCGGATCAGCCCGGCCGGCAGCGCGGCGTTGCGCACGGCCGCCACCGACTGGACCGCCTTCGCCGCGAGCGTCGGCGCGATACTGCACGAGGAGCCGAACCGGTGAACCACAACGCCTGGCTTGCCGCCCTCACCGGCGAACTGCGCCGGCACGGTGTCGGACCGGACCTGACCGGACACGTCGTCGCCGAGGCCGCCACCCACCTGCGCGAGAGCGGGGAACCGCCGCTGCGGGTCTTCGGGCCGCCCGACGTGTACGCCCAGGCGGTCGCGGACAGCCTCGGCGGCCCCGACCAACGCCCACCCCACCGGCAGCCGGGCCTGGTCCGGCTCGCCGCCCAGGGCATCAGCAAGCGCTACCGGGGACGGACCGTCCTGGACCGGGTCGACCTCACCGTCCGGGCGGGGGAGATCGCCGCGGTGGTGGGCGCCAACGGGGCTGGCAAGAGCACCTTCCTGCGGATCTGCGCCGGAATGCTGAGCCCGGACGCCGGCACCGTGCGCGTGCACGGCACGCTCGGCTACTGCCCGCAGGCCGGCGGCACCGCCGAGTTCCTCGACCCGGACGAGCACTTCGTGCTGGTCGGCGCGGGCCGGGGCCTGGACCGGGCCGCCGCCCGGCGGGCCGGCCGGGCCGGGGCCGCCGTGCTGGACTGGAGCCCGCCGGCCGGCACCCAGGCCCGGCACCTCTCCGGCGGTACGCGGCAGAAGCTGAACCTGGTGCTGGCCCAGCTCGGTGAACCGGACGTGCTGCTGCTCGACGAGCCGTACCAGGGGTTCGACCGGGGGACCTATCTCGACTTCTGGCACGAGGTGTGGCGGTGGCGCGACGCCGGCAAGGCGATCGTCGTCGTCACCCACCTGCTCAACCAGCTGGACCGCGTCGACATCGTGCTCGACCTGACCGCCGCCCGGGAGCCCCGCGCATGACCAAGATCCTCGTGGTGGCCGAGAGCGCGCTGCGCGAGCTGCTGCGCCGCCGTTCCGTGCTGCTCATCCTGCTGCTGCTGCCGCTGGCCTTCTACCTCAGCCGCCGCGGCGACCACCTCGGCCAGTCGATCCGGTTCGTCTGTCTCGGGCTGGGCTGGGCGTTGAGCACCGCGGCGCTCTTCGCCGGCAGCGCGGCGCGCGGGATGGAACCCCGGCTGCGGCTGTCCGGCTACCGCAGCCTGCACCTGGTGCTCGGGCGGTTGCTGGCCCTGTGGACGGTCGGTGCGCTGCTGTCCGCGCCGTACTTCGTGCTGATCCTGGTCGACCAGCACGACGTCCGGTACGGCGCGATCGCCCTCATCATGGTGCTGACGGTGGCCGTCGCCACCCCGTTCGGCCTCCTGCTCAGTGCCGCGCTGCCCCGCGAGTTGGAGGGCACGCTGGTGCTGCTGACCATCGTCGGCCTGCAGATGGTGATGGACCCGGCCGACACCGCCACCCGGGCGTTGCCGTTCTGGTTCAGCCGGGAGATCGGCACGTACGCCATCGACCACACCGACGGTGGCTACCTCACCCGGGGCCTCACCCAGGGGCTCGCGTTCGCTGTCGCGCTCACCGTGCTGGTCGTCGTCGCCGCCGCGGTCCGGCTCCGCCAACGCCGGCACCTGCGGTTCGCGTAGCCGTGATCCAGGCCTTCGCGCTCACCAAGACGTACGGCGGCGTGCGGGCCGTCGACGGCGTCAGCTTCACGGCCCGAGCCGGCCGGGTGACCGGGTTCCTCGGGCTGAACGGCGCGGGCAAGACGACGACGTTGCGGATGCTGCTCGGTCTGACGCGACCGACCTCCGGCAAGGCGTTGATCAACAACACCAGGTTCCAGGACCTCGCTAACCCGCCGGCGCAGGTCGGTGCGGTCCTGGAACAGGGCCTCAGCCATCCGGGGCAGACCGGCCGGGCGCACCTGGTCGCCCAGGCCCTCGCGGCGGGTGTGCGCCGGTCGCGCGCGGACGAGCTGCTCGACCACGTCGGGCTGGCGCACGCCGCCGACCGGCGCAGCGGCGACTACTCGCTGGGGATGCGGCAACGCCTGGCGGTGGCCACCGCGCTGCTGGGAGACCCACCGGTGCTCGTGCTCGACGAGCCGGCGAACGGCCTCGATCCCGAGGGCATCGCCTGGCTGCGCCGACTGCTGCGCGAGCACGCCCGCCAGGGCGGGACGGTGCTGATCTCCAGCCACCTGCTCTCCGAGCTGGCGCAGCTCATCGACGACGTCGTCATCATCGCCAACGGGACGATCAGGTGTGAGGCGCCGCTGGCCAGCCTGTACGGCACCTCCGGGCACCAACTGCGGATCCGCGGCCGCGACCCACGCCGGCTGTGGCAGGCATTCGAGAGCTTCGGAGCCCGCGTCACCACCGACGGACACACCCTGGCGGTGGTGGGACTGACCCCCGAGCACGCGGGTGACATCGCCTTCAACGCGGGGGTGCCGATCTACGAGTTGACCGTGGACAAGCCGAACCTCGAACAGATCTTCCTCAACCTGGCGGCCGGCTGATGATCGCACTGGTGAGCAGCGAGCTCTACCGAGCCCTGACGATCCGGTCCAGCCGGATCTCCATCGTCGGGTTCGGCGTGCTCGGCATGCTGTTCGGCGCGCTGAACATCGACGCCTGGGGACTGCTGGCCGGGATGGGCGCCTTCGGGCTGGCCGTCATGATCGTGGCCCAGCACTATCAACACCGTACGGTCGTCCTGCTCTACCTGGCCCGACCACAACGGGTGCTGGTCCTGGTCGGCCAGGTCGTCACCAGCGTGGTCGTGGCCCTGGGCTTCGCGGCGATCAGCGGCGTCACCGTGGTCGCCAGGGGCGAGGCGAGCCGCTACCAGGACATCCTGACGGTCGTGCCGATCATCGCCGTGTTCGCCGCCGCCAACGCGGCGGTCGTCCGTCGTCCCACCTGGCTGTTCCTGGGTTACGCCGGATGGTTCGTCTTCGTCGAGGGCCTGGTCGCCAGGTTCGAGGCACCCCTGCCGTTCTCCGCCTTCCTGGGCGGCGGCACCGGCGATCAGCGCAGCCTCCTCATCGCCGCTGCCTGGACGGCCCTGGCCTGCACAGCCGCGGCCGTCGCCGTCCGCCGCGACCTACCGAGCGACTGACGGCCGCCGGGCCGCGTTCCCGGTCGCGAGACGGCACCGGCGTGATCCTGTTACCGCCGGGCCAGCACGTGCCGAGATCAGAGTGGGGAAGCGGCGCTCCCGGGCCGTGCTGTCATGACCCACGCGCCGGCCAGGGCTCCGGCAGCGGCGGCGTCGGCGATCACGCACCACATGAGGGCGGCGGAGAGCTGAGGTTGAGGATCGAACAACGAGCCCTGGTCGGCCACCCACCACACGAAAAGCGCGATGGCAGCTGCCGTCGCCGCAAGTGGAGACAGCAGGTCGGGCTTGCGCAGCAGCCCAAGTGTGACCACGACGGCGATGGGCAGCGTCAGAGCGTAATAGGGCAGATAGACCAAGAGATTGACGGCAAACCGCCCACCGGCCTCCAGCTCGCCCCATGCCTGTTGGTCGTGTGCGGAGAAGATCAGGCCGTAGCCCAGGGCGCCCCAAGCGGCTGCGACCATGGCAGCGGCCAGTCCTCGCCACACCCGTGGGAGCGCGAGGCTCGTCGGTGACTGCCGCATGCGGGCACCCTAGCTGTCGATCGGCCGGCACGCGTGGGGCCAGCAGCGGAGCTGCGTCCGTCTCGTGCCCGCCCATGACCGCTGCCACGGTTACCGGGCCGTGGACGGGGTCAGCCGAAACCGGGCCGCGAGGTCATCGACGAGGGCGTTCCGGGGAGGTAGGCGCTCGGTGAAGGGTGCGCCGCTACCTTCCGGCAACCTCGGCCGGGCAGTGAGGTGGACCAGGACGATCGCCTCGGTGGGCCTGTCCGGCTTCCATCTCCACGACCTGCGGATGGCACGGGGACCTGGCCAATGCGAGATCACGACGGGCGACCCGGGCTCGCGCGGGCCTCTGGTGTGGATCTCGAGGGCTACGCTGTGCCGCACCATCACCAGGGGAGGGTCGGTGCGACATCGGCTGCGGGGCGTCGCGATGCTGCTGCTCGGCGCGGTGCTCCTGGGCACGGCCGGCCTGAGCATCGGCTCGTGGTACGGCGGTCGCGGCACCGTACCCCTCAGCCCCGACCGGGCTCGGGCCGTGGCGGCAGAGCTGCTCCCCGAGGCCGAGCCGAACGCCAACACCATGGTGGTCCGCGCCTACCGGTACGGCGTCTTCCTGGCAGCTGATGATCTCGGTTCCGCTCGCGCTGACTTCCACTACCGCGGCCGCGCGAACTGTGCGCTCTCCGACCAGCTACGGCGCAACGCCGAATCGCTGGGGTGGCAGGATCTCCATCGCGTTCCGGGCGACCCGTGCGACGGCTGGCGCGCCGAGGCAAACGGTGTGATGGTCACCCTCACTCACCGGGCGACCTGGTCGACGCTGAGCGTCGTGCCGGCCGCGCCGGACAGGTTCCTCGCCTCCGCGCTCATCGGCACCCTCCTCGGCGCTGCTGCCGGTGCGGCGCTGTTCTGGGCGGTGGCGCGGCGACGTCCGCCCGTACCGTGGCTGGTGCGCACGCTGGTGACGGTCGCCCTGCTCCCGGGCGCCGCCCTCACCTGGGCCGACCTGTTCCCGGACGGGCTCGCCGAACCGGTGTGGCCCGCCTGGTGGTCACTCGTTCCCCTGCTGGTGCCGCTGTGGCTCGCACTTCTACTGACCGGACTGTTCGTTCTCACCAGGCGACCGAGCCCGACCGGCCCCGCCACCGAGGCGACGGCCGCCGTGCACGGAACCAGCCCACGTGCCAACAGCGGTGGCTAGCAGGCTGAGGACCGGGTGCCGCGATCATGCGGTCTACCCGGGCCTTCTTAGGTGGAGCGGGCGACGGGAATCGAACCCGCACCGTCAGTTTGGAAGAGCGTGCTCAAGCGGTCGTGATGCCCGAAACGCCTGCGGCCGGCGGTCCGCCGGGTTGCGTCTCGTGCCCGCTCGTGCCCGCTGCGCGCCACGGTTACTGGCCCACGGATGGCCCATGCCGGCCTTGGACTGCGGAGGCAAACCCGGATCAGGCGAATCACTCGTCGCCACGGATACGGGCGTGCAGGTGCATGTCGTGCCGGCCGTCGGAGTGGATGGCGTCGCTGCGTTTGGTGCCCTCCAGTAGGAACCCGGCTTTGACGGCGACACGGCAGGAGGCATGGTTGCGGGTTGAGTGATCTAGGTGCAGACGATGGAAACCGGCCTCGCCGAGTGCCCAGACGCTCAGGGCCGTCAGCGCCCGGGAGGCCACGCCTGCTCCGCGAGCGGTCGGGAGCACCCAATATGCGCACCCTGCGACACCGTCATCGAGATTCATACTGCCCATGGCGATGCGCCCCAGCACCTCACCGCCGCCGCGCGTCACCGCCCAACTCGCGCCCGTCTCCTGCTCCCAGGCCTGGCGATACTGTTCGAACCACTCACGGACCTGGTCCTCAGATGCGGGTTGGCGAGTGTGCCAGTGCTGGATCTCGGGGTCCCGGTACGCAGCGAAAAAGACCGAAGCATCGGAAGGCTCCCAAGGTCGCAAGAGCAGGCCACCCAGGGCGGAAAGCATCGGTTGCGGACCTGCGGCGAGGGCGCCGGCGGGAATAGCAGGTGGCGTCGAAAGGGAGGACCGCACCCGCTTATCCTCTCCTGGCGACGATGACCTGCGTCAAGTTCCCAGGCCTAGACCGTCCAGCCTCCCTCGCGGAAGGTGGCCGCCAGACTGCCCCCATCCCCCGGATAGGTGCCAAGGACTGCGGCGCCCGGTCGGCGTCAAGGGTGGCCGAAGGCCATCGGCGTGCCGACGCGCAGCGCCCTTGACGCCGGCCGGGTGACGTAGAGGATCGGGCACCCGGGGGATGGGTCACGCCCTGGTCCTCGTCGTCATCAAACCGCGGGCGGTGCCCACCAGACTCCGGGGGCAAGCAGCTCCGCTGCGCGGCAGCGATCGCCCCGACTGTCGACGGGGAGCAACCCCGCCCGGCGATCGTCCCGCCTCAGCCCTCGTCTTTATGGTCCCGTCAGCGTGGCCGGCCGGCCCGGCCGATGCCGGCCGGAGGTCGCCAGCAGGCCGGGGCCGGGCCGGCGCGGCCCGCTTGCGGGCCGCCTTGACCTACGGGCAGCGGTGGATCGCTGAACGCAAGCTCGCCCCAAGGACGCGGCAGGGTTACGAGTTCCTGTTCGCGCGGCAAGTGGTGCCGTACCTCGGGCACCTGATGCTTGGCGGGATCAAGCCGGCGACGATCCGGGCGTGGCGTAAGAAGCTCTTGGATGCCGGCGTGCCGGAGCCCCAGGCGGTCAAGGCGTATGCGCTGCTGCGGGCCATCCTCAACACGGCGGTGCGTGAGGACGAAATCATTCGGCAGAACCCGTGCCGGATCAAGGGCTACGACCAGTACCACACCCCGGAACGACCGACGGCCACGATCGCCCAGGTCTACGCCCTGGCCGACGCGATGCCTGCCCGGTTCTCGGCGCTCGTCGTGGTCGCGGCACTCTCCGGTCTGCGGTGGGGCGAGCTGGTCGCGCTTCGCCGCCGGGACATCGACCTCGACGCCGGCACCGTCCGGGTCACCCGCAAGCTCGCCGCGCTCCGGAGTCATCTGGAATTCGGGCCGCCCAAATCGGCGGCCGGGGTCCGGGTCGTCGCCCTGCCGGCCGCCGCCGTGGAGGCCCTGCGGGAGCATCTGGCCGAGTTCACCGCCGCTGACGCTGACGCCCTGGTCTTCACTGGCGACAAGGGCGCACTACTGCGATCCGGCAACTTCGGCCGTGCGGTCAAGTGGACGCGAACAGTCGCAGCGCTCGGACTGCCCGGCTTCCACTTCCACGACCTGCGGCACACGGGGAACACCCTCGCCGCAGCCTCTGGCGCGAGCACTCGCGAGCTGATGCAGCGGATGGGGCACGCGAGCATGCGCGCGGCGTTGATCTACCAGCACGCGACCAGCGAGCGGGACCGCGAAATCGCCTCGGCAATGGACCGGCGGATCGTCCGGCAGGCGCGGCGCAAGGGCGGCCAGAGCAGCTAATGGCCCGTGGATGGCCCGCAAGATCGGAGCGGGGGAGTGGCCGACCGGCCCGGGTTCGGGGGATGCAACCTCTGACCTGGGTCGGAGGCCGTTGGAGCGGGCGACGGGAATCGAACCCGCACCGTCAGTTTGGAAGACTGAAGCTCTGCCATTGAGCTACGCCCGCGTACGCCCCGACAGCACAGGGCGCGCCGACAGCGTACCCAATCACTCCACCGCGCGCGCAGCCGCGGCCCGCGCGTCGATCCCCAAGATCCGCACAACTTCAGGGAAAGAGTGGCCTCCCGTCGCGCGGAGGCCACTCTTTCCCTGAAGTTGTCGCCAGATCCCGCCCCCGCCCCGCCCCGCGCCCCGTCGCGGGGGGCGGGGCGGGGCCCGGGAGACGCGAGCCCGGTGTCCGGTTGGTATGCGTTCGGCGGGTTGGGGGAGGACCCGACACGTCCGGTGGGGCGCGACGGCATACACTTCTCGTCGCCACGGGGTGTGGCGCAGCTTGGTAGCGCACTCGCTTTGGGAGCGAGGGGCCGTGGGTTCAAATCCCGCCACCCCGACTGTCGTCCGCGGCCGGTGCCACCGGGCCCGCCGTTCGTGCGGTGCCCGGGCGCTGCCGGCGTGCCCGGCCGGCTCGCCTACACTCGATGGGCTAATTGCGCCCAGACTCAAACCGAGATCCGTCAAGGAGTACGCCTGTGAAGAGCACCGTCGAGACTCTGAGCCCGACGCGCGTGCGGCTCGCCATCGAGGTGCCGTTCGTCGAGCTCGAGCCGAGCCTCAAGAAGGCGTACCGGGAGATCGGCCAGCAGGTCCAGGTTCCCGGCTTCCGCCGTGGCAAGGTGCCGGCCGCCGTGATCGACCAGCGGGTGGGTCGGGGCACCGTCCTCAACGAGGCGGTGCAGGAGGCCATCCCGCAGAACATCCTCGCCGCGGTCCGCGAGCACGACCTGAAGACCCTCGGTCGCCCCGAGGTCGAGATCACCGAGTTCAACGACGGTGACTCGCTGAACTTCACCGCCGAGGTCGACGTCCGGCCGGAGATCACCCTGCCGGACCTGTCCACCGTCGAGGTGACCGTCGACGAGCTGCAGATCGACGACAGCGAGATCGAGGAGCAGGTGAAGAACCTGCGCGAGCGGTTCGCCACCCTCAAGACCGTCGAGCGGGCCGCCCAGGAGGGCGACTACGTCCAGATCGACCTGAACGCGACCGTCGACGGCGAGGACGTGCCGGGCGGTTCGGCGAGCAACATCTCCCACGAGGTGGGCAGCAAGCAGCTGCTGCCGGGCCTGGACGAGGCCCTCGTCGGCCTGGCCGCCGGCGAGAGCACCACCTTCACCACCCAGCTCGTCGGCGGCGACTTCGCCGGCCGCGACGCGGAGGTGGCGGTGACCGTGCGCACCGTCAAGGAGAAGGAGCTGCCGGAGCTCAACGACGAGTTCGCCCAGATGGCGAGCGAGTTCGACACCATGCAGGAGCTCCGCGACGACCTCCGGGAGCGGGTCGCCCGCGGCAAGCGGGTCGAGCAGATCTACGCCGCCCGCGACAAGGCCCTCGAGCAGCTGGTCGAGGCCGCCGACGTGCCGGCGCCGGAGGGGGTCGTCCGCGAGGAGGTCGAGAGCCGCAAGCAGGCGATGGTCGACCAGCTCGAGCGGATCGGCGCCTCGCTGGAGGAGTACCTCGCGGCCGAGGAGAAGACCGAGGAGCAGATCGACACCGAGCTGACCGAGGCGGCCACCCAGGGCGTGAAGATCCAGCTGCTGCTGGACACCCTCGCCGACGCCGAGGACGTCCAGGTCTCCGACGACGAGTTCGGTCACGAGATCGTGCACCGGGCCCAGCGCGCCGGGATGGCTCCGCAGCAGTACTACGACCAGCTGGTGCGCTCGGGCGCGGCCGGCGCGGTCTTCGGTGACGTCCGGCGCGGCAAGGCGCTGGCCTCGGTCATGGAGCGGATCAAGATCACCGACACCGCCGGCAACGAGGTCACCCTCGACGCGCTGCGCGCCGCGAACGAGGCCGAGCACGACCACGAGCACTGATCGTCGGGGCGGAGGCCGCCGTCCGCCGCTCGCGGTGGACGGCGGCCGAAACCCTTTCCGGGGTACGCATTCGGCGCAGCTGCGCTGAGAGCGAACAGTGCCCCGACCGGGACTCTGCGGCCCGGTCGAGCGGTTAGTGTCGGGTAGGACGGTACGGAGAGCGAAGGGCTGCCATGACCGACATGCACATCCCAGCGAAGCCGCTCCGGGCGATCGAGGCCCGCGGTGGCGACAACATTGGCAACCTCGACGACTCGGTCTACAACCGGTTGCTCAAGGAGCGGATCATCTTCCTGGGCAGTGAGGTGACCGACCAGGTCGCCAACCGCATCTGCGCGCAGCTGCTGCTGCTCGCCGCGGAGGACCCGGACCGCGACATCAACCTCTGGATCAACTCGCCGGGTGGCTCGGTCTACTCCGGCATGGCGATCTACGACACCATGCAGTTCATCGACAACGACGTGTCGACCGTCGCCATGGGCATGGCGGCCTCCATGGGCCAGCTGCTGCTCTGCGCCGGCACCAAGGGCAAGCGCTACGCCCTGCCGCACGCGCGGATCATGATGCACCAGCCCTCCGGCGGCCTGGGCGGCACCGCGTCCGACATCGCCATCCAGGCGGAGCAGATGCTCTACACCAAGCGGATGTTCCAGGAGCGGGTCGCGCACCACACCGGCCAGAGCCAGGCGCAGATCGAGGCGGATTCGGACCGCGACCGCTGGTTCACCGCCCAGGAGGCCATGGACTACGGCTTCATCGACAAGGTGATCATCGGGGCCGCCCAGGTTCCGGATGGCGCCGGGACCCTGAGCTGAGGAGCTGACGATGACCGATCTGAGCCTGCCGCCCCAGTTCGCGGCCGTGCACAACCGCTACGTCCTGCCGTCGTTCGTCGAGCGCACGTCGTACGGGGTCAAGGAGTCGAACCCGTACAACAAGCTCTTCGAGGACCGGATCATCTTCCTCGGCGTCCAGGTCGACGACGCGTCGGCCAACGACGTGATGGCGCAGCTGCTGACGCTCGAGGGCACCGACCCGGACCGCGACATCATCATGTACATCAACTCGCCGGGCGGTTCGTTCACCGCGATGACGGCGATCTACGACACCATGCAGTACGTCCGGCCGGACATCCAGACGGTCTGCCTGGGCCAGGCCGCGAGCGCGGCGGCGGTGCTGCTCTCCGCGGGCACCCCGGGCAAGCGGATGGCGCTGCCCAACTCCCGGATCATCATCCACCAGCCGGCCACCGAGGGCGGCTACGGTCAGGGCTCGGACATCGAGATCCAGGCCCGGGAGATCCTGCGGATGCGGACCCAGCTGGAGGAGATGCTCTCCCGGCACTGCAACCAGCCGATCGAGAAGGTTCGCAAGGACATCGACCGTGACAAGATCATGACGGCCGAGGAGTCCCGTGAGTACGGGCTGGTCGACACGATCCTGACCAGTCGCAAGAAGGGGCTGCTGGCCGCCAACGCCGCCAGCTGACCGGTTCCGGGTCGGAGGTCGGTCGGGGGATCGCTCCCGGCCGACCTCTGACACACCCGTTTTGGGGGTCGGAGAAACCCCCGCCAGCGGGTAACGTCGGGTCTGTGCCGCTTCGCCGGTGGATCCGGCGGGGTGAAGGAGACGGACGGAGCACAGCGTCCGCAGGTCAGGGCCGGGGTTCCGGCCGATGAGTGCAGGGAGAACGTAGGTGGCACGGATCGGTGACGGCGGCGACCTACTGAAGTGCTCCTTCTGCGGCAAGTCGCAGAAGCAGGTCAAGAAGCTCATCGCGGGCCCCGGGGTCTACATCTGCGACGAGTGCATCGATCTCTGTAACGAGATCATCGAAGAGGAGTTGGCCGAGTCCGGCGAGGTGAAGTGGGAAGAGCTTCCCAAGCCGATGGAGATCTGCCAGTTCCTCGACAACTACGTCGTCGGGCAGGACCAGGCCAAGAAGGCGCTCTCCGTCGCGGTCTACAACCACTACAAGCGGATCCAGGCCGAGGCGGCCGGCGCGCCGGGCTCCGGCAGCGACGCCGTCGAGCTGGCCAAGTCCAACATCCTGCTGATCGGCCCGACCGGCTGCGGCAAGACCCACCTGGCGCAGACCCTGGCGCGGATGCTGAACGTGCCGTTCGCCATCGCCGACGCCACCGCGCTCACCGAGGCCGGCTACGTCGGTGAGGACGTGGAGAACATCCTCCTCAAGCTGATCCAGGCCGCCGACTACGACATCAAGCGCGCCGAGACCGGCATCATCTACATCGACGAGGTCGACAAGATCGCCCGCAAGTCGGAGAACCCGTCGATCACCCGCGACGTCTCCGGCGAGGGCGTCCAGCAGGCCCTGCTCAAGATCCTGGAAGGCACGGTGGCCAACGTGCCGCCGCAGGGTGGCCGTAAGCACCCGCACCAGGAGTTCATCCAGATCGACACGACCAACGTCCTCTTCATCTGCGGTGGCGCGTTCGCCGGCCTCGACCAGATCATCGAGGCCCGCACCGGGCAGGGCGGCACCGGCTTCGGTGCGCGCCTCCGGTCGGTCTCCGAGCGGTCGACCGACGACATCTTCGGCCAGGTCATGCCGGAGGACATGCTGAAATTCGGCCTGATCCCGGAGTTCGTCGGCCGCCTCCCGGTGATCACCAACGTGCGCAGCCTCGACCGCCAGGCGCTGGTGCGGATCCTCACCGAGCCGCGCAACGCCCTGGTCCGGCAGTACCAGCGCCTCTTCGAACTCGACGGGGTCGAGCTGGAGTTCGACCAGCCGGCGCTGGAGGCGATCGCCGACCAGGCCATGCTGCGGGGGACGGGCGCCCGAGGGCTGCGGGCCATCATCGAGGAGGTCCTGCTCTCCACGATGTACGAGGTGCCGAGCAACCCGGACGCCGCCCGGGTGCTGATCACCCGCGAGGTCGTCCTGGAGAACGTCAACCCGACCATCGTCCCGCGCGAGTTCACCGGCCGGCGCGCCCGGCGGGACCGCGAGGAGAAGTCCGCCTGACCGGCCGGCCGCCGTCGACCGGGCGGCGGTTGTCGACCACGCCGTCGCGCCAGCCGACGCTGTCGCGGTAGCCGCTGCGCCCGTACGCTGAACGCCATGCGTGTCGCCGTCTGCCAGCTCAACGCCCGCGACGACCGGAAGGCCAACCTCGCCGCCGCGGCGGCCCTGGTGGAGCGCGCGGCGGCCGCCGGCGCGGACCTCGCGGTCCTGCCCGAGTACGTCGACTACCTTGGCCCGGCGGCCGGGCTGCCCGAGCCGGAACCGGTCGACGGTGAGGTCGGCTCGTTCTTCGCCGACCTCACCCGGCGGCTGGGCATCTGGCTGGTCGCCGGCTCCTTCCACGAGGCCGGCCCCGACCCGGAGCACACCTGGAACACCTCACTGGTGTTCGACCGCTCCGGCGCGCTCGCCGCCAGCTACCGGAAGATCCACCTGTACGACGTGGAGATCCCCGGGCGGGTGTCGTACCTTGAGTCGGCCACCGTGGCGCCGGGTGACCAGCCGGTGGTGGTCGACGTCGAAGGGCTCCGGGTCGGCCTGTCGATCTGCTACGACCTGCGCTTCCCCGAGCTGTACCGGCAGCTCGCCACCGAGGGCGGGGCCCATCTGCTGGTGGTGCCGGCGGCCTTCATGCTGCACACCGGGCGGGACCACTGGGAGGTCTTGCTGCGGGCCCGGGCCATCGAGAACCAGTGCTTCGTCGCCGCCGCCGGGCAGACCGGCGACCACGAGCCGGGCCGCACCTGCTTCGGACGCAGCATGGTGATCGACCCCTGGGGGATGGTGCTCAGCCAGGTGCCGGACGGCCCGGGCTTCGCCGTCGCGGACCTCGACCTGGAACGGCTGCGGACCATCCGCGCGGAGCTGCCGAGCCTGGCCAACCGCCGGCTCTGACCCCCGTCACCCCTGCAGCAGTACGCCCACCAGCGCGAAGCCGGCGATCGCGGCCGCCGTGACGAGCAGGGCGGTGCTCATCCGGGAGGGCCCGCGCCGCGCCAGCCGGGCCACCGAGACCAGGACGACGAAGAGCACGAAGGCGCCGATGACCAGCTGCCAGAACGGCAGCAGCAGGCCGAGCAGCGCCTCTTCGGCGAGCACCGTCGCCGCCGGCCGGGACACGTCATCCATGCCGAACACTCTGGCACGTCGGAGCCGCTCGCGGGACCGGTGCGCCGGCCAGTACCCGGAGCCGGCGCGGTGCCCGGGGGCATGCTCCGCCCGGACCGGGCGTTCCGATCCTCGGGTAGCCACCAGCAGGGGTGGCACCGGGAGCGGCGCGCGGAGGCGCGTCGTTGTCGACGGCCGGAACACCCCGGCGCTGCCGGTGGCGGCCGAATCGGCGCCGCACCCGGGCCGCCTGCGTCACCCGGACTTCCGGTGCGGCCTCCGGCGTTGGGACCCGTAGAGCGGGCTTTGCGCCGCAAGGGTCACCCGGAACACACCCGTGGGCCTCGGTGTTGGGAGCCGTAGCGGGTTTCCGCCTCGGGCCTCACCTGGAATGCCGGTGCGGACGCCGGCGTTGGGATCCGTAGCGGGCGTTGCGCCGCAGGGGTCACCTCGAATGCGCCGGTGGGCCTTGGTGTTGGAGCCCGTAGCGGGCTTCCGCCGTGTGGTCACCTGGACCGCCGGGTGCGTTGGGACCTGTGGCGGGCTTCCGGCGACGGACGCCGCCCGGAATACCCGGGTGGACCCTGTCGTTGGGACCAGAACCGGGGCTTCCGGCACGGTGCGCCAGCCCCATTGGCTGGCGTTGATTTGCCTTCCGGGACCCCGCCGCGTAACTTTCTCTCTGCACGCGGGAGGCCGGGCAAACCGGCCGAGAACGGGCGCCAGGCTCGTGGCGGAGACGCCGAGCGAGACTGGGATCGGGCGGTGCGGGTGACCTCGAGAGAAACGGGGTTGCGATCGCGAAGCCGACCGGGTAGAGTTCTGAAGCCGGCAGGAGCCGGGCGGATGGCCGCGAAGCGGCGATCGGCCGGTCTGCGGCTTCCCACGACAGAAACGACCGCCGGCAACGGCGTGCGTCGGCGTGGGTCCGGAACGAGCCAAGCTGATCACTTCAGACCGAGGTTGACGGTGCGGAACGGACCGGGTAGGTTTGAGAGGTTGCCCCAGACGGGGTCCCAGATAGTGGGATTTCGGATGGTGTGTGGTTGTTCTTTGAGAACTCAACAGGGTGCTTGATAAGCCAGTGCCAATTGATTTATACCCCGGACTGGCTGATCCTCTTTGGGGGGTTGGTTGGTTGGGATTCCTTTGGCAACACTTTTGTTGTCGGGATTGCTGTTCGACAAGTTTTTGTTGGAGAGTTTGATCCTGGCTC